>CAYZPA010000111.1:0-14633 GCA_964479855.1 uncultured Pirellulaceae bacterium | reverse complement strand
CCAAACATTTTCTGCCAGAGAGTTTTGTTGCGTTCCTTGATGAGCAGTTTTTTGTACTTTTCCATCTCCGCTCCCTGCTTGGCGATCTTCTCTTCAATCTCTGACATTTGCTTGCTGCCTCGATCGGATTCTTTGGTTTGGTATTCGAGTAACTGAGTCGCCCTACTCTCACGCTGCTGCGACTTCTCGAGATCGGATCGTAAATGTTCAATCGTGGTTTCAAGCTGCTTGCGTTCACGCTCCCGCTCCAGCTTCATCACGTCCAGCAGTTTTTCAGAATGATCACCAGCGGAGGCTGTCGTCGCAGGAGACAGTTTTTCATTCTTGCTGGCGATGGGCTTTAGTTTCCCGTCACTATCAAGCTCCAACAGGTCGCCGTAAACACGAACCAGCTCCGAGGCATCGATCATCTTCTTTCCATCGTCCTCGACCGTGCATGAAAGTTTCCCCTCTTTGATGTGTTTGGTGATCGTTGAGCGTGCCTTCTTTGTCATGCGGTGCACCGCAGAGATCGAATACTTTGTCTGTTCCATATTGAAGCCCCCTCCTCCCGAGGCTGACTTCACCCTACTACACTCGCGCACCGCAGCGCAACCCTTTGATGACATTGCCATTCAACTATCCACCATCCAACCGACCATGGCACAACATGACAAACGACAGGTCTTCGCTGGAGCGTGACACTGGCGAATGTTGCCTCCACTCCGGAATACTTCAGATACGCTTCGTTTCGTCTATGCACTGTCTTTCCTTGCTTTGAGCGCCCTACTTCCCCTTTCGCCATGTCGATTGAGCATGTCGAACATGAAGCCACTTGCACCCCACTCCACTCCAACTCCGTAGCAAAATCCTGCAGCCGACACTGCATGCAGCACATGTCGGAGCCTTGCAGTGTCGATCATTGTCAGGACTACAACACGCTCCAGCGGTGTATCGCCGTGCAAGCACTGGTATCCCTTGCTTTCGCGGGCAATGCAGTGGCGATCCATGTAGATTGTTGTGGCGCCCGATGGCGATTGATCAGCCGACTACAACATGTCGCCATGCAGTTTTCGGTACAATTCTGTTGATAAATGCTGTAGTGTTGTCTGCACGATGTCCGAATCGGGACATCATCTTTCCGGGACACGTCGTTCTGACGGTCTCCAAACCAACTCAAACCCCAAGGAGGATGACGACCGAACAGCTGCCATAAAAAAAACCCACCGTTGGCGCGGCGGGTTTTCTGAATGAGCAATTCGCTCACGTGATCAATTCAATAAATCCACGTTAGCGCTCATTGCTCCTCAATGCAACTGATTATTTCATGTTGCAAACACTTTTTTTCGTCTCGATTCTCGAGCCAGCTGGTAAGGCGTCACTGCATGCAATGGACGTTTCAAACCCAATCAAACCAGCCACATCGATGCAACATTTCAGGCGGGAGGAGGGTGCTTCGAAATTTCATCCATCCGTTTTGAGACCCGGCATCGGTAGGGGGCGCGAGCACATCAAACCCCCACGTCCCAGCGCCCGCAAGATCGCAGCCGCCATCGCGCCCATCATGCGAAACGGTAGTCCACATCGTATTGATGCCTTAAACGAGATCGCCAAACTGGCCGGAAAACGTCCGTCCAATTGGACCAAGCCCAGGTTTGGAGACTTCGATTATTTTCTGGCGCGCAACTGCGGCTGGATCAGTGACGAAGAGTTGGCAGCTGATACTGCCGCGCACGAAGTCAAACGCCAGCGGGCCCGCCAATTTTCGCAGCGTTTTTCGATGGAGCGATTCTCATGGCTGGAAGAAGCTCGCTACGCAGAGCCAGCGGAAACCGGTGAATACGCACCACAGGTCGACATGAAACTGATACGGGATCGCAACTTGACCGACAGCAGCCGCAGAATCGCCATGTTTGTGCTCCAAAAAGCGTATCAAGACAACCGCAGCCAGCGTTTCATTGGGATGACCGTGTCTTTCATCATGAAAGGATTGTCATTGTCGCGCCGCACGGTACAGCGTTCATTAACGCTGTTGGAAACGCGAGGCTATTTTCGCTGTGAAGTCGCCAAAGGGGACACCACACGCATGTGTGTTGGTTTGATCATCCATTTGATGGGATCATTGTTCCCCAAACATCACCGCGAAAAATGGCCAGCGCAATCCAAAGAATCCAAACGTTCGAAAAACGGCGGAAATCCAGCAGCGTCATCGCTGCCCCAGAAACAGATTCAATTTTATAAAACTATCTACAAAGCCAAACATCGGATCTCAAGATTGAGTTGGACACTCAAATGCATGAACGCCATTACTGATCGGGCCTTGCAGGAGCTTCGGTTCACTAAAATCAAGCTGCAACAGAAGCACGCACCAACCTTGGATCATTCTTTGAAAGGAGAGGTTCAGCAATAATCGGGTGTTCTGGTTACTTGAAACAGGACAATTGGAATAAGATCTCTTGCCGTCAGCACTTGAACTGGGAACAGGAATCGGGCTATCGTCCAACTATGGCGACGGGAAATGAAGAGCTGCTGCAATTCAAGACGCAGATCAATCTCTGTGAATACGCTGCCTCGCACGGGTTCGTTTTGGATCGAAAACAGAGCTGTAAATCCAATGCAGTGATGCGGAACGCCAGTGGAGAAAAGATCGCAGTCTCCCGCAAAGCAAACGGTCATTGGACCTACATCAACGTTCGTGGATCGGAAGCTGACAAGGGAACCATCATCGACTTTGCGGCAACTCGGCTATCACTTTCCATCGGTCAGGTAAGACGTGAACTGAGGCCATGGATCGGAGGAGGGGAATCGCCAGCGCGGCGACACAGCATCCCCGAGCAGGCCTTTGAGCCCAAACCCGTGAAGCCGGACTTGCTCAAAGTCACTCAGCAATGGTCCAAGGCCAGGCCGTTACGGGAAACGGATCGTTATCTTCGCGATCGCGGTATCCCGGATTCGGTTCTGCAAGACCCCATTTTTGAAGATCGGATTCGCATCGACGCGCGTGGCAACACCGTCTTCCCGCATTGGAACGAAACAGGATATCTCTGCGGCTTTGAGCTAAAAAACAACGGCTTTACCGGTTTCGCACCCGGAGGTGAAAAGGGGCTCTGGTACTCGCGTGCCAGAAGCTCAGACAACATCATGATTGTGGCTGAATCCACGATCGATGCCCTGAGCGTCGCCGCGGCTCATCGTAGTGATGGAAAACGTTTCTTCAGTATCGCTGGCAAATGTGCTCCGTATCAAATCAAACTGTTGGTTGCCGCTGCGAAGAAAATGCCGGAGCATTCGATGGTATGGCTTTGTCTCGACAACGACGAGAGCGGTAGGAAGATGGCCGCCGAAATACGCGATGTAATGATCAAACAAGCTATCGATTCGAAACGGATTGTTCTCAAACTTCCGGTTCAGGAAAACTGGGACTGGAATGATGTCCTCCGCCATGCTCCGAAACATTCCAAACCCAAGGTTTCTCTTTCAGATCAAGCGTTTGGCCCAAGTGTCTAACATCGTTTCGCAACGCCATCGCTCTCCAATCTCAAATTTGGGACAGAGTTCATCGTTGAGTTGCTGTGCGTAAACGCGCCCCTGTTTTCCAATCGCCCCGCCTCAAAAACATGCACCACTTTCCCAAGCCAGCTCGTAGAAAATGATTGCCTCGTCCTTCAAGTTGTGGCACGAATCAAGTGTCAACAACCAACGATTGAAGAGGCTCTCTTGCCACAGGCCAGAAAACCATCGCGTCGCAGACGCGACATCTATCAGGAAGTCACCGACAAAATCGTTGGCTACCTCGAAGACGGCATCGCTCCATGGCGCAACCCAATCAATCGTGGATCAGGTGACGGTTGGCCCAAGAATCTTGGTAGCGGTAAACGCTATCGCGGTATCAACATCATTCTGTTGGGAATGCGAGCTTGGGAAAGCGGATATAGCTCCGACTACTGGTTGACCTACAAACAGGCTGCTCAGCGTGGCGGAACCGTTCGCCAAGGCGAGCAGGGGAGCTTGGTCACCTTTTGGAAGCTCTACGAGAAGAAAGATCCAGCAACCAACACTGAAACCACGTTACCGGTTCTAAAACATTACCACGCTTTCAATCTGGAACAGATCGATGGCATTCCGATTCCTGACGCACCTGACGAAAAGGATCTAATTTCGTTTACGCCGCTCGAGAAGGCCGAAGAAATTGTTGCGGGCTACCTTAATGGCCCCAACATCGAAACAAAGGGATCACGGGCCTTCTATCGCCCGGCAATCGATACCGTTTGTTTGCCGTTACCTCAGCAATTTGAGTCCAGTGAAATTTTCTACTCCACGCTATTCCATGAACTATCGCACTCGACAGGACACAGCAAACGTTTAGACCGTGGCCTCGATACAGAGCCGCAGCCGTTTGGGAGTCCTGACTACAGCCGCGAAGAGTTGGTCGCCGAATTGTCGGCTTCGTTTCTCTGCGCCGCCAGCGGCATCAGCCCACCGACGATCGAACAGTCAGCTGCCTACATGCAGGGATGGATCAATGTGCTTAAAGGCGACAAGCGTTTGGTGGTTTCGGCGGCAGGCGCCGCTCAGAAATCGGCGGATCTGATTCTGGGGGAGGGTATCCACGAACAAGCAGAAAAGCCGGCTGAAAATCAAGCCAAACTGGGACACTCCACGCAAGATCACGCGGCCAAACCATCGCAGTTGGACCTGTTTTAAGAACTAGCGTACTCGTGTAACTCAAACGAAAACCAAGCATCGAAAAGGAGAAAACGATGACACAGACTAACCAACCACCGGCAGACACCCTCCGTTACGGCGGACTCAAGGCATCCATCTGGCGTAATGTCAGCAATGATGAGGCTCAGAAAGTTCGCTACACCGTCAACTACATTCGCAGCTACAAGAATGCAGACGGCGACTGGAAAGATACGTCCTCACTGAGCGAGATGGACAACCTGAAACTTGGACACCTGATATCAAAAGTCGCCGATCGAATGGCTGAGCTCAAGTTGGCCGATCGTCAAAACACGGTATCTGACAACAACTTTGAAACCGAAGAAGCCGCTTAGGCTTTCTTCCCAACCTGAACAGAAAGGAAAACATCATGTCACAGGAAAACAACTCTCCCGTTCATCGTATTCGATTGAGTACGATTGCGGCGGCAATCTTCAAGAACACATCTCAGGAGGGCATCACCTCTTACAGTGCGGTGATTGATCGCAGCTACAAGGATGGTGAAGAGTGGAAGCATACGAAAAACTACAATCGTGATGATCTGCTTTACGTCTCCAAGGTCTCCGACCTCGCCAATAGCTGGATCCTGCAACAGGAACAGGCGGATCGTTCACAGAAGACGACGGGTCCGGAGCCTTCCTGATTAACTACCAACGACGAATCGCAATCAAGTTGCGGTTCGTCGATTGTCATAAATTCCTCACCAACGAAATTCTGGACTTTCGTGGTCGTTCAGTGCTACTATTGAACAGAGGAGCCATCTGATGACAGAATTGAATTTAAACAACATCGATTCCGACCTGCACATCCAACTTTGCGAAATCGCGAAGGAGGAGGGATGTAGTGTCGAAGAAGTGGTTCAGTCCATGCTCCGGCAGGCGATCGAAGAGAAACAACGTCCCCACTTGGCCACCCGGTTGATGGATCGATTTGCTGATTTGGGTCTCCGGGATGACGAAACGATCGAAGAACTCAAGGGGCAGGGAGTCCGCTCTCCTGATTTCGATCAGTGATCGTCCTCGACACCAACGTGGTGTCCGAGTTCATGAAAGTTCAACCTGACGAGACAGTTGTTCGGTGGTTGCATCAACAGCCATCCGATGAGATCTGGATGACCAGCATCACGGTGTTTGAAATTCAATTTGGCCTAAACATTCTTCCGGAAGGTAAGCGAAAGCGTAGCCTGGTTCAGCAGTTTGAGCTCACGCTGAGCCATGAATTCAACGACCGCATTATGGATTTCGATACCGTCGCAGCGAGCGCGGCCGCAGAGATTTCTGCGGTCTACAAGCGAGCCGGGCAGGGATCGGATGTTCGCGACATGCAAATCGCGGGCATTGTCGCCGCGAAAGGTGCCTCGCTGGCCACTCGCAACGTCAAAGACTTTCGCATGGCGGACATTGAGATCGTGAATCCGTGGGATGTCCTTTTCCAATAGCGTGAATCCATGAAAAACGGCTGCCTGTACATTCTGGTCAGCCGTCTTTTAGTCTGTCACCGTCGCGAATCAGGCACCGGTAATGGCGTCCAGTTTTTCAATCGCACGGATCAATTCAACTGCTTTTGGGGCCGAACCCGCCAACGCGACAAATCGCTTTGCCTGAATGATGGATTCCAGCGAGATCGTATCCGCAGACTTGGCTGGCCGACCTACATTGCGGACCGCGGTTTTCTTTGGTCTGCCTCGGCCGCCGCGTGTCAAACCTGCCTTGGACTTCACGTTGGATACCATCGCTGCGTTCACGGAAATTCCTTTTGCCTTCAAGGCCCTTACTACCTCTTTGGTAGGTACATGGCCATTCGCCCTCACAAACTCACGTATTGCTTCTGACTTATTGATTTTTCGTTTGGCCATGTTGCGTCTTAAGAATTGAATTGTTGTGTTTTTACAAGTGCAACATAGTACCTTTTGCTCAAACGTCCGATGAAAAACTCTGTGATCTCTATAAATCTCCCAATATTTAAATCACCCACAAGTAGTGAGTTCTTCTTGACGACCACCCCTCACATTTCGAAATGATCTTCCAACCGGCTCTCGAATTGTCAGATTCTGAGAGTTTGATGAGGTTTACTGAGCAGAAATCACACGTCCAAACACACTCGGGGAGCAGCCTTCCGATCAAACTTTATCAAGTCCTTCCGATGGATCACCAGACTCCTGCCCCGAAGATCAAGTTAATGCTCATAGATGGTGGGTCCGTCTATCCTTGGCTCGCCGAACTCCTTGGAGCTCGCTTCGAGTTGACGCACATTTCTGGCAAATTGGCGACCTTGGAACTGGCCTCCGAGTCTCGCGAGTATGAAGGCGTGATCGTTGATCTCACACTCAAGGTGGAGCCAGAAATTTCAGTAAAGACGTCGATCCAGGGATTTTGTTTGGTCGAGAATTTGAGGGCGATTTCGGAATGCTCAAGCATTCCTATTGCGGTTGTTTCACATTGGCCTGAGTGGTTTGTGTTGCAGGAGGCCCGTAATCAAGGGGTCGAGATACCCGATTGTCGCTACTTTCGTATGTCAGACTGGAGATCACTGGCGAAGTACTTCAGCAGTGCGGAATAGGTCTCCCAAATCATGACAGTCTTCTGAGTCTATTTCGAAGTCACGGCTCGAAGGGCGATGCTCATGATGTCGACTCTGCATGGTTGCGTTTGGCAAACCTGTCGCCATTGAACCAACGGCGCAAGCTGTAATTCAGAACGCCGAGGATTGATTCGTCTGCGACTCAGCCTGTTTCAGAAAAGGCCCCTTCGGCCCGCTTTCTCAAGACCTTCGCAAGGGCTCACCTCCGGCCTGAAAAAGGCCTACGGCAAGTCGTCGGTCTCCCCAAAATTTTTTCTTAACCGCTGCGCTGAAAAAAATCCCGGGTGATCCCCCTCCGTCGACTTGGATCTTGAGAAAACTCCTCCCGCCAAAATCTGCTGCTCCCATTGATTTTATGGACGGGCACCTTCCACGGCTAAGAAGCCGTTACAGGCTCCCACCAAAAACCAAAGTCCAATTAAAAGAAAGGAAAAGGACATGACTAAAGAAACCAAAGATAGAAAAGTAACAGCAACAAAACTCAAAGAGGAGCTGCGGTACTTCACAGGGGACATCCTGAGATATCAGCACGCATTCAATCGCAAGGTGATCTACACGCCCGGCGTGCGACATCTGGCCAATGAGACGCAGGCCTTCTGGCTCATCGACGCCATCGCCAGCTGGATCGGCACCAGTGCATTTGCGGATGCAGAAAAGAAAGACCCCCGAATTGGGAGTCTGCACTTTTGGGTTCTGACCGTCAATCGCGAAGACTCCACGGCGGTCCTACATGCGGAAGCCGACAAGGATGTCGATGCATTCATCGTGCAGAGCATCCCACACACGGGCTTCCCGTTGGATGAAATCAGCATCTGGGCTGGCTTCGATGGCAGCCATTGGACGCTGTACTTGCCCAGCGAACACTAAGCAAACCCGCGAAGCCGTTCCGGCGGCTTCGCATTCTCAAATACAGAAAAAGGAAAAAATCAATGACCACAACAAGAACCACTCAACCCAATAAAACGGCGGCCATGTTTGCCGCGAGGATTCATGACTTGAAAATGCTCTATCAGTACGCTGACTACGGCACGGAGACACTAATTGACTACCTCGTCGACGACTATGGTTGCGAACAAACTGAATTGGCCAACCGAACCACGCAAGAAGTGTGGGGAGAAATCGAAATTAGGCAATCTGAATATGGCTTGGCCTTTGACTATGTGCCAGCCGGTACGTTTGATGACCAACGACACGGATATTTTCGATATCAACTCTCCTACGGCGGACCGAGTGAAGAATTCCGATTTTTCGTGGACCTCGAGCGGCAGCTTGTCAAAGCAGAGTTTTGGTTACTGGACTGGTTCACCGGGCAAAGCGTTGATTGCTCCAACGATGAAACGATCAAAGCCATATGGAGCTCATTCCTTAATTCTGGAACCGCGATGCACGCGTTCAAATCAGCGATCAATCATGACTTGTGACAGTCACTTTTTTCGCCTCCCAATCAGCTTTTCAAAAAGAAAGGAAACCAAATGCAATCAATCAATTACGACTTTTCAACCTTCAAACGCGACATCAATCTGGCGACCTACGCAGCTCTGTATGGCTACGAACTCGACAGGAAGAAATCAACCAGAACATCGATTGCGATGAAGTCCAGCAACGACAAAGTGATCATTACAAAGAAAGGAGGAAAGTGGGTCTACTTCTCGGTCAACGATGAAGCTGACAGCGGTACCATTGTTGACTTCGTCGCCAATCGCTCCAGTAAGACCATCCCAGAGATCGGTGAACTGTTGTCCCAGTGGTCGGGGCTGGGAGCCATTCCACATCCGACTTACCAAATCAAGGATCAAGCTTACGATCAGCAGCGGGTGAAAGCAATCTTCAACAGGTGCAAACCTGTTGAAACCAGTGACTATCTTGAGAGCAGGGGCCTTGGATATGACCTGCTGCACTCTGATCGTTTCAAGGGTCGCGTATTTGTAGACCGCCATAACAATCTGGTATTTCCTCACTATTCAAAAGGAAAAACCTGTGGCCTTGAGCTCAAGAATGCAGATCGCGGTTTGCTGGTGAAGGGAAGCCAGAAAACATTCTGGCGCTCCAATACGAAAGCTTTGGATAACACGATTGTCGTGACCGAATCCGTGATTGATGCCTTGAGCTATCACAAGATAGTCAATCCAACGAATTGCTTTTATCTGGCCACCGGAGGAGGGGTTTCGGCCCGGCAATGCGATCTGTTGGTGAGACTTCTTGAATCCAGTGAAACGATTTCAGACGTGATTGTTGCTACGGACAACGACAAAGGTGGCGACCGCATCGGACGCAGAATCTTTGAAGCCGTTGATCGTTCGCTGTACAACGGAAAGATCGTTCGCCGCCGGCCTCGCAAAAAAGGCAGCGACTGGAGCGACATGGTAATGGGCAAATAGACTCAGTCCCAAATTTGGGACGGCAGTTACATAGAGTCTTTTTCCAATCGCCCCGCGAAGCGGTTCAAGCCTATCCATTGGTTTCAATGGCTTCCACGACAATCTGAGTTACCTCTGGCGAACTCTCAGGCCGATTGAGATCCCGATCATCGGCTTCATGGATGGAGCGAAGGGAAGCGATACAGAACAGGTTGGCCAACTCTTTCAAATGACGGCCTTCGAAAGTAATGCATTTCTTGCAGATCGAATGCAGCAATATCTGGACACATCCCGCATCACGACAATGCACTTCGCGAATGTCGCTATAGGCGTAGCTTTCCATGTGGCCGTCGCGAAACCGCAACTGAAACATCATCGGCGGCAGCTCTCCGTCCCGGATCGCCTGCCATGGACTGTGTGGTTCGTTTGCCGCATTCGCAATGCTCTGTGGCAATTGATGCAGGATGTTGCGCCCGGTGTTTTCATCAAAGGCTCGTGAAATTTCTGCCATCAGGTTCTGCCCCTCTCCATTGAACTTGGAATGCCCATTCCCATACTCTGTGCGGCTTCGCTACGATGTCGCCCCAGCGGCTCTCTGGCTTTCGACGCTTCTGCGTTGCGTTGCCACCATTGCACGAGCCGATCCCGAAAACTATACGCAGCACGACGCCCATGGTGAAATGCGGCGGAGAGAGCGCTCTCTCTTTCCGGCGGTGCCGATCGATCAAAGGCGTCCTTGACGGTTTCGCCAAGCAACTCCGTTGCGGACATCTGATGACCAGATCGTTCAATGCTGCGACGTACCTTGGCTTTGTCATCGACATAGATGGCCACGTCTTCACTTCCGCGTGACACCGTGACGTAAAACTGCTTGGCATTAATTGCTGGAAGGGAAGTCGAACCCATGGCCGCAATCGCAAACTGACGATCCTTCCCCTGACTGGCGTGACTGGTGACCACATATCCCAGATCCAAATGGCCGTAGTTTTTGTCGATGACTTTGCCATTCTTCAGAATCAAGTTACCCCGTTTGTCAAAGCCTTTGACTTCGTCGAGACGTCCATTGCTGATCCTGCCTTTACCGTCCTTGGTTGTACCGCCCAGGCTGAAGCGGACCTTGTCGCCCTGCGAGATGCCAAGTTCGTGTTGGGAATAGACTTCGAAGCGATCGCCATGCTGTAAGGGGAGGGAGGTTGTCTGCTTCTTGCTTAGGCTTTGCAGTTGAACGCCTTTGTCACTCACCGATTCAACCAGGTATCGATCTCCTTTCTTGAAACCGCCGGTGATATTCTGATGGAACTGAATGATCAGGCCGTCCTGGTCTCGGTACGAAGCGGTGTTACTCTTCTCCGCTTTGGTTAGGTTCAAAGAGCGAAGCTGCGTCAGCGTATTTTCTTCTTTTGGAAGCTTTCCGTCTTCACGCAGGCTATCGCGAATATGTTCGGTGACCTTGGCTGCTTCGGCATGAGTTGGAGCGACGACCAGAGTGGATTTTCGTTTATTGGTTGATTTGAGATAGGCTTCTGCAAGAGCAGCATGACGATCGCCACCGGAGATTTCTTTTACCTTGCCCATGGAATCGAGCATGTCGAACCCGACCAACAAACCGGATCGGCCTGTTCGTGAGTCCATAACTTCATGGCCGCGACTGATCAACTCGACGGCTCGCTTGTAGCGGCCTTTCTGACGTTGAATCATCTCAATTCGGGCAATGTTCAGGCCTGCTTCATTTTCCAGCAGCCGCATGGCTTCACCACGCCGTGGTGAGGAATGCTGTTTTGTATCTCCAGAGAGAACCACTCGACAATTCTGTTCTTTGGCGATGTCAAAGATGCCGTTCATGGACCGAACATCCAGCAAGCCTGCTTCGTCAATCCAGAGGACGTGGTCTTTTAATTCTGGATGCAATTTTGTATTGCGCAGCAGGTGTTCTACCGTCTTGGCAATGGCAAAGCCTTTTTCTTCGAGGACTTCCTTTGCTCCCGTACTGGGTGCAAAGGTAAAGACCTGTTTGCCATTATCGCGTACCGCGTCGACGGCTTCCTGCATCAGTGATGATTTACCGGTACCTGCGCCACCGGTGATCGCCATCACGGTGTCGCGTGAATGAAGAACATGCTGAACGGCATTCTTCTGTTGATCATTGAGCCATTGGCGATCAAAGTTTCGCTCGTTGCTGGTGATGGCCTTGCGAGTACCTCGCCCGTCACGAGCAAAGGCAATCATCTTCCGTTCTGCCTGCAGCACTTCTCGCGTCGTGATTATTTGACGCTTGGAGCCTTCGGCATCAAAAGTCTTCTCGATGACGCCTGAACGGCCAATCGCTGCTGCGATGTGTTCTGGGCTCAACGTAAGCCCATGTTCCAGTGCCGTTCCGGCGATCTGGTGGCGTTCGACCGTTGACTGACGGTAGAGATGATGCTCAAGAGCATATTTCACCGATCGCATCGCGGCTTGTTCCTCGGACTTACCGCCCTGTTCGCTAGAACGTTTCTTCAGGTTTTGGAATGCCTTCTTTTCCTGATCCGAAAGACGGCTTTGCCACTCCTTTCGAAGTTGATTGACGGATCGACCGGTGTCCTTTTGTTCACGGGTGAGTTTGCCGAGTTTGCCCTTGGCCTCGGCATCTTTAACATTGTTTTCCAGTGCATGTTGCTCTACCTGTGCCGTCCGCCGGCTGAACTTATCGATGGTAGATCGCTCAATGCCTTTGATCTCCCAGCCGTTTTTCATCCGGCCGGATTGCAAGAATCGCGTGTGCTCAACTTTGTAGCCCAACTCATGATTGAGTTTGCGGGCAAGCCGAGCCTCAAATTTGGCCTGTAGACTGGGACGCTGCCGGACGATCTCTTCGAGTTCGCCAGCATAGTTCTTGCCATCCTGCTGCGTCCAGTTGATGACGAAGGCGTGAACGTGCAAATGTGGATCGGCTTTGCCGTTGATCGGACGAGCCGTTTTATGCAGGAAGTCAGCGTAGATCAGTTTGCCGGTGTGCGTTTTCTGTCTGGTTTGAGCATGTTTACCTTTGCGTACGCGTCGCTGCATCAAGGGTTCAACATCGCGTTGCATCGTTTCTCGAACGGATTCCTGTAACGCTTTCAGGATTTGCTCATCTTTGTTGATGGCCCAGGCCAGCGAAACACTCTTGGGGACGCTGAAAGTCAGATCCGTTCCGGGGCGGCGATCTTTGCGAACCCGCTGCATCAGGTTTTTACCACTCTCGGGGTGCTTTCCTTCAAGTAGGCGGTTGAATTGTTCTTTGGTGACGTTGGATCCCTTGCCAAGGCCAAGGATCTCGGCACCTTTGCCATGCCATTGGCCAGCGACTTCCTGGCCGAGGTAGTAGTCTCCTCGCGTGAGAACTTGCTCGAAGTATTTCTGCGTGCCGGCGACGCTTTTTCCTTGGGTGGCTATCAGCATATGGAAAGATACGGAGTTGGGTTCGAGGAGACAAACTCAGAAACTCGTCGACCCAGATTCGGATCTATTCACGCCACGTAGAAGAGGGCGGCTATGTAACTCTGGCAACAAAAATTAGCCGAGGCAACGTTTCCGATCTGATTGCTAGAAAGAATCCACAGCTATCTCAAACCATCAGTCCCAAATTTGGGACTGGCGTCGATAAAGCGGATTTCAAATTCCCAAATTTGGGAATTCATCAATCGGCCTCGCCGCAGCGACAGAACATCGTGAAGCGTTGTTGCCTTCCGAACATCAAAACGAAGCAGGCTCAGTACTCATCAGATTGTTGGTGATCGTTCAATTTCACGACCGCCCAAACGACCGATACAACGGAGTTCGATTTGTGCGTCCCAAATTTGGGACGGCACCTGGCTATGGTCGTAAAGTGAATTCCCAAATTTGGGAAACGGACAAGAGAGCAAGGACGACGAAGCAGTATGGCAGTGTATAGGGGAGAGAATGAAGCAAGCTGGCACGCGAGAAGAATGACGTAGGATCGTGCCCCTAAGCAGTGCCTCCAGATATGCAAAATGAAGTAATAGGCTTGTCTCCTAAGCAGTGCTTAGAGGAGCTACTTACCAATATCCAAGTGCGATTTTTGCTGCTAATCAGTGCTTAAATATTTTTCGCAGATGCAGCTTGAGTCGATTTCTTGCTATTTCGTCTCGAAGCTTGTATCTAGCACATAGCCTTTCAACTAGTTGCCCGCCGCCATTTTCCAGCACATGTTCGATGAGTTGAGATAGGTCCATTCTGAAATCTTCTCGAACACATTTTTCGATAGAGGCATCTGACAAAAGCAAGTCAAACAATCCTTCTTTGACTTCCGCTGCTTCAAGCGAGTTGTCTATCATAATCATTGTTGCATCGAGTGACATTCCTGCCCTTAATGAGTCGATTCTTCCATCCAAGATCCTACGTTTGCGGCGATCTTCAAACCTATCAAGTCCGATTGCTATTTCAACTAGCTCTTGTCCAAATACTTCTTTCCTAAATGTTTGAGATTTTTCGATTAGCTCTGGATTGACTAGCAACGTTACTACGTAAGTGGGTACTCGTGAGGTTATGGTGTATGCACCGCCTGGGGTCGGTTCCGATCGATAGATCACATTGTAAGCCCAAATTTGCGAACCTCGGAGTTCCGAGTCGATTTTGAGCTTTAAGGTAGTGTTGCGTTTTCCCGAAACCACTTCGTTTGTTTCCTTATCCATATAGGCCAAAGGAAACTTGAGGCCAAGAGCAGGACCGCCACCCCCCTTTTTTTCAGGCCAATTTTTGCTCGACGTGTGAAGCATGTAAGTTGAGCGATAGATTCGCCGAAATGATTCGACTACACGGTGGATAGACTTCATTAAAAGATCTCTGCGGCAACCCAAATAACACTAACCAATCTTATTAATTTTGAACAAGTTACACTACCGATTGTCGGGCAACAAGATCTGCCAATTTCATTTCTTTGGGGTGGTCGTTAAGGCCGTGGGTGTGCTCGATGCGTTAGCCCAGTACCGGTGTCCACCGGTACTGGGCTAACGC
>CAYZPA010000110.1:0-14940 GCA_964479855.1 uncultured Pirellulaceae bacterium | reverse complement strand
ACGGGCCGATCAGGATTTGGAAATGCTGTCTTCGATCGAACTGGGTGAAGAAACACTTTCGTCTCCCGCCATTTCTAATGGTAAAATTTTTATTCGAACGTTCGAGGCGTTGTACGCATTTGGAAAAAAGTGAATCCGGTTCTGTTAAAGGTGTTGCAATGAAAGCGATCTTTTACGTCGTCGTGTTACTTGGTTTGGCGAACTGCCATTTTGCGGTCGCTCAAGGTCAAACAGAACAACAGTCTGACTGGAAACTCTCGGGACAGATCGTCAATTCTGAAGGTTCGCCGATCAAAGATGCGGCAGTCAACGCCCGTTTTTCTTGTAGTCGAAATGACGGGGGAATCGTTGACAGAATTGAGCTCGGGGAATGGAAGGCAGAGACTGATTCAAACGGAAAATTTCACTTCGACGTAGCCAATGCTGTTCCGGATAATGGCGAACTCAATCTGCAGGTCTGGGCGCAGTCGGAATTGCATTACAACAGGTACTTTTTTGTCGGCGACAAAGATCTTCGATCGAACGATGGAACGCTTGATCCAATGGAGCTTCGGCGAGGCGTTTTGGTTTCGGGGCAGGTCGCCGCGCCACCAGGAAAGGATCAGCCCTTGAATCCAACAGTCGAAATGATGCTGCGTCGCAGCGCTGTCCGACAGGATGAAGCAAGTTCGTTTTTCAAAGAAATCGCTTGTGATCAAAAAGGAAATTTCAAACTGATCGTGCCCGAAGGGACCGGCGAGCTGACGATCGCTGCACAGAACTATCGCTCGACGAATTTGGAACGCGAAATCAAAATCGCTGGCGAAGTTGAAACAGGCAAAATCCCGCAGCTGGATTTGGGGAAGCTGACGCTCGACGAAGGCGTCACGGTTTTCGGTACCGCAACACTTGAAAATGGAGATCCAGCGTCTGGTGTTGTGGTCGGCATTATTGAATGGAAAGACGGGGACTACGGAGCGGTCGGCTCTGCCAAAACGGATCAGCATGGAAAGTTTCAGTTGCCTCCGCGGAGCGGAAAATGTTCTATCTTGGTTTTGAAAGCCTGTCGAAGTCAACGCATCATCGATGGCTCTCGGGAAGTCTTGAAGACGGATGGCGAGCTTCCTGTTTTTGATTCCGTGGAACTTGAGCTTGATGGCAAGGGGCGTAAGTTCGAATTGAGTTTAAAAGAGGCAGAATCTGTTTCACTTGCTGGAAAAGTTCAGGATCCTTTTGGCAATCCAGCTGCAGGGTCGACCATCGAGTTCGGTTGGGAGACGGAGCACGGGAACTTGGAGGTCGACTTTTTGACGACGGACAAGCAAGGGCGTTACATCGCCCGGATGGCGAAGGGGCGGAAGCCAGTTTTTCGACTGCACCCTCGTACGGTCAACGGTAAGTACTTTTCAGAAGCGGTGTTAACCAAAGCGATCGCACAGAAGCATCCGGATTTGATCACGAAATCGTCGGCTCCTTTTGTGAAAGATCCCAAATTCAAATCCGCTAACTCCAGCACTGAAAACTTAAACTGGACGCTGATGGACGATTCACGTACTTATTCGTCATCTGTTAGAAAAGCCGGTGATGCCTTGCGTTGGTGGCTGATCGGCGAGTAATCAGGAGCTGGACAGATTCAGGTTTCGCAAACGTTGTATTTCGCAAACGTTGTAAATTGGAAAACGATTCAATGAAGTTAAAAACAATGGTCTTGGCCGCAGCAATGGTCTGCATGTTGGTTCCTTACGTCATCGCACAGGAATCAAAGTTTGCAATCGCGATCCACGGCGGTGCTGGTTCGTCCAAAGATGGGATGAGCCCCAAAGCTGTTGCGGCGATCGAAGCGTCGATGAACGAAGCGTTGACGTTAGGGAAAAAGATTCTTGCTGAAGGCGGTACGTCATTGGACGCCGTCGAATCGGTGATTGTCTTTTTGGAAAACGACCCGCAATTTAATGCTGGAAAGGGAGCTGTCCTGAATGCCGAAGGAGCTCACGAACTGGATGCTTCGATCATGAACGGAAAAGATTTGCAATGCGGAGCGGTTGCTGGCGTTTCCACCGTCAAGAACCCGATCATTGCGGCTCGACGCGTGATGACCGACACAAGGCATGTGCTTCTGGCTTCCGCTGGGGCCGAAGCGTTTGCTGATTCTTTGGGCTCCGAAGTGATCGAACGAGTCCCCAATTCGTATTTCACGACTCCGCGGCGAGCGAAACAGCAACAGCGAATGAAGAAACGGAAGGCAGAATTGCAAAACAGTAGTTCGCAAATTGACTCTATGGAATCGAAGGTCGATCGAATGGGAACCGTTGGCTGTGTTGCTCTCGATTCACACGGCAATCTTGCGGCGGGAACTTCGACCGGAGGAATGTCCAACAAAAAGTTCGGTCGAGTCGGCGACAGCCCGATTGTTGGAGCCGGGACTTACGCCGACAACAAGACGTGTGCCGTTTCCGGAACGGGAATCGGCGAACAGTACATTCGCAACGCCGTCGCCTACAATGTGGCGGCTCAGATGCAGTACGCGAAAGCATCGTTAGCGGCTGCCGTAAAGGATAATCTCGAAAACCGTCTGGATAAAAACGACGGTGGTTTGATTGCCGTCGATCATGAGGGCAATATCGCGACTGGAACGAACACGCCTGGAATGGTCCGCGGAATGGCGGATAGTTCTGGTCGGTTCGAGGTATCGTGGTAGGGTTTTCATCGACATTGATGGCCGCGAGTTCCCTCTCTCATTTGGGGGAGGAGTGGTTACAATTGGGCCGTCCTGCATCTGGCCTTCGCGGTTAACTTTGAGCAATAAACACTCCATCGATTCGAAGATTCCCAAAGCAGTCGTTTCGCGTCTGAGTCTTTACCTGCGCGAATTGCAGCAGCTTCTGCGGGAAGACACTCGTACGATCAGCTCAACCAAACTTGGCCGTCGACTGGGCTTTACGGCGTCGCAGGTTCGCAAAGACTTCGCTTACTTTGGCCAATTTGGTTACCCCGGCATCGGGTACAAGTGTGAAGAATTGGTCACAAAGATTCGATCGATTTTGGGGACCGATCGAACATGGCCTGTCGTTCTGGTGGGTTGCGGAAACCTTGGCCAGGCTCTTTTGGGATACCGCGGCTTTTCGACGCAGGGCTTCGAAGTTGTCGCTGCGGTGGATGTGGACGAGTCGCTGATCGGAAAACAAATCGAAGGACTGGACATCGAGCGACTTTCTGATTTAACCCAGATCGTTGAGACGAAAAAAATTCGTGTGGCGATTTTAGCGGTTCCTGCGAAAGCCGCGGAATCGGCGGTGGAGTCGATTTTGGAAGCCGGAATCACAGGGATCCTGAACTTCGCACCGGTAACGCTTTCGTTGCCAAAAAACGTTGGTTTGGTCGAAGTAGATCTCGCTCGTGAACTGGAACAGCTCGCGTTTTCGGTGCTTCAGAACAGTCAGCTACCTCACGAATCGTGATGCAACGGCGTCAGCAAAATCGATGTCGAAGGGATTGTGTTACGGTCGATTCCATCGCTGAAAATGACGGTCTGTCAGACGGCCACGCGATAGCAACTTCGGTTGGGCGTGATTTGGACCATTGCCAAAATCCCCTGTTGCCGTCTAGAATGGTGACCGGTTAATAACCACATGGTGCCGTCCGTTGCGAGTCCGCAAATCCGGCTTTTGATGATTTCGTCGCAGTCGCGACACAACGCCAAAAAGAGGAGAGACTCGTGGCAAGTGTAGAGAAACAGGTTGAACGACTACCTTATAAAGTCAAAGATATTTCACTCGCAGAATTCGGTCGCAAAGAGATCCAGCTTGCTGAAAACGAAATGCCTGGCTTGATGGCTCTTCGCGAGAAGTACGGCGAGAGCAAGCCACTTGCGGGTGCCCGCATCGCTGGTTGCCTTCACATGACGATTCAGACTGCTGTTCTGATCGAAACGCTGGTCGAGCTTGGTGCTGAAGTTACCTGGTCAAGCTGCAACATTTTCAGTACTCAGGATCATGCCGCGGCTGCGATCGCTGCAGCTGGAATTCCAGTTTACGCTTGGAAGGGTGAAACCGACGAAGAATTTGATTGGTGCATCGAGCAAACTTTGTTCTTCCCGTCTGGCAAGCCGCTGAACATGATTCTTGACGATGGTGGTGACTTGACCGCCATGGTTCACGACAAATATCCTGAGCTGCTTAGTGGTGTTTTCGGAATCAGCGAAGAAACCACCGCCGGCGTTCATCGTCTGGATGCGTTGGTCAAAGAAGCCAAGCTGAAAGTTCCAGCGATCAACATCAACGACAGTGCGACCAAAAGTAAGTTCGACAACCTGTACGGTTGTCGTGAATCACTTGCTGATGGCGTCAAGCGTGCGACAGACGTGATGCTTGCCGGTAAAGTTGCCGTCGTTTGCGGTTACGGAGACGTTGGCAAAGGTTGTGCTCACAGCCTTCGCAGCTACGGTTGCCGCGTTATCGTGACGGAAATCGATCCAATCAACGCTCTGCAGGCTGCGATGGAAGGCTACGAAGTTACCACCATGGAAGAAGCTTCCAAAGAAGGTAACTTGTATGTCACCACGACCGGTAACAAGGACATTATCCTTGGCGACCACATCGTGAACATGCCCGACGATGCCATCCTTTGCAACATCGGTCACTTCGATACTGAAATCGATGTCGCGTGGCTGGAAGAGCAAGTCGAAGCGGGCAAGGTCGAAAAGTCTGAGATCAAACCTGCTGACATCGGAGCGGTTGAGCGTTATACGTTTGCCGATTCTGGACGCAGCGTCATCATTCTGGCAAAAGGCCGTTTGGTGAACTTGGGCTGTGCGACTGGTCATCCAAGCTTCGTGATGAGCACTTCGTTTACGAATCAGGTTTTGGCTCAGCTTGAGCTTTGGGAAAACCGTGAAAACGACAAGTACGAAGTTAAAGTCTACATGCTGCCAAAGCGTTTGGACGAAGAAGTCGCGCGACTGCACCTTGAGAAGATCGGTGTCAAGCTGACGACTCTGTCGCAGGATCAAGCGGACTACATTGGCGTTCCTGTCGATGGTCCGTACAAGCCAGATCACTACCGATACTAATTCGGACTGTAACTAGCTAAAAAGAAAGCCGCCGCTCGAACATTCGAACGGCGGCTTTTTTTATTGTCATGCAAAACGGTCTGCCGTTTTCTGTCGATCAAGTTTCGATCAAGTCTGTCAGGCAGTCAGTTTATTGCCAGTTACAACGTTTCACGGCCAAGCGTACAGGTAGCTCGAAAGGTTGGGTCGCCAACGAAAAATTCGGGAATGTTCGTGTTGGTGCGGAACGGAACAGCTACTTCGACGGTGACGGTTTCGGTCGTGTTGGTGATCACCGCCGGAGTCACCGTGACGGTGAAATCGCTGATTCCGATGGAACGCAATACAAACGCGGTTGAGTTTTCGATGCTCTGCTGCGTTGCTCCGGGGACAATCCCCGTTCTTGCACCTTCGTAAGCTGCGCTTTCGGTGCCATGTCGAATCATGTTGGCACGTGACAATTCGTAGCACGCGAAAAGAAACGTGAGCAGGATCGGCAGGACGATTGCGACTTCAACCGTGAGGGCTCCGCCGCGTTTTTGATTGGATCGGTTTCTTTTTTTCATCGGTCGCTGAGTTGTAAAATGAAGCTGTATGGATGACGCGTTTGAGATTACTCAATTAGCAAGACTGAAAGCTGCCGAGCGATTTCTTCGAATGCTTCGATCAGTTCCGCGTTTGTGTCTGCTTGTCGATGGTCGCCACCGGTCAGAGCAGCGACTTCCTGCATCAATGCCTGATTGGCACCGCTACCGAAGGTGAGTGTGTGGACGGTGATTCCTGCTGCGGCCGCGTCCAAGGCAACAACGTCTGGTGCAATGCCTTCGTTGTGTCGTCCGTCGGTCATCACAACGATCGATTTCAAAGCGAATGGACGATTGTTGACATCGTTGAGAACCGAGTCGAGACCGGTTCGCAGTCCCAACCCAATCGCCGTCCGACCTCCCGGGCTTTCAGCGGCAAACGCGTCGCGGATAGCCTGGGTGTTTTGAGTCATATCGACAAGTTTTCGGTCCGTCGTGCTGTAAACGGTCAACGAAACGGTTTCGTTTTGAGGCGAGTTGTCAAGAATGTTGAGGAATTCGTTGACTCCTTGCGACAACGCCTCGAAACGTCCGCCGCTTGCCATCGATCCTGAGACGTCCAAAACCAACGCAATATCGCGGTCGGTTCGCATCGCAGTCGATAGCTGCACCGGTTCGAAATCGGTGACGCCAAATAGTGGCCCAAACAGAAGATTGACGCTGCCGTCCGCAGAACCAGAATCGCGGCTCGCGAGAACTCGCATTGAATTGATAGGGTTGTCGTCGGGGTCGAAAGAGAAAGAACCGTCCGCATTTTGATCGGACTTTCCCAGTTCGATTTGACTTGGCAGAAGCGTCAGGCTTTTACCAGCGACACGATTTTGCGCTGCCGTCGCGATCGCCGCATCGATGGCTGCTTGGCGGCTTTGCAAACGGCCAAGGGCTTCAACACCGGCTCGAGCTGCCGCATCGGAAGCGGTTCTGAGTTCGCTTCGAGTCACGTGCATCCTTGCGATGTCGACGCCAAGCGAAACGGCGACAAACAGAATGATCAAAACCACAGCAAGGATCGGAAGCATGGCTCCGTCGCGGTTTGAGTCCTGCGATGATGCGTTAGTGCCGAACTGGAAGTTCGATTTTTTGAATTTTTTCATGGTTCGATTTCGTTGATTCTTCGGAACAACAATTATTCTTTCACCATCGAGGCCGATGCGACGACATTCTGATTTTTGAAAGGACCAAATGGGAACAGGCTGTTTTCATCACCCGGAGCGGTGACGGTAATCGTGACCAGCTGGCCGCTGGGTGCGAGTTCAACGTTTGGCGGATCGACTTCGATCGTGAAATTGTTGAGGCTTCGGCCGTTTAAGACCTGCGTCGCGGAATTGATTGCCAGATCGGTCGTTCCACGGTTTTTGATCGCTGTTTTCGCCCCTTCATAGGAAGCTTGTACCAGCGTCTGGCGTAGGAAAAGCATGCTCGCAGCTTCGATTCCTCCGAACACGACAAGAATGATTACAGGAAGGCAGACGGCAAACTCGACCACTGCCGCACCTTTTCGAGTGCAGCGGTTTCGGCGATTTGAGGAGCGATTGCGTAACATGATAGGACTGCTTTTGATGACTGGAGTGCGTCTTTGCGAATACGTTTGGGTATATGCAAACCGTTAGCTGCGAGCGGTGACGCCGGCTTTGCCAAGCTGCGTTTTCAGGCGATCGATTTCTTGTTTCTGCGACTCAACAAGGTCCGCTACGTCATTGAATTCCGCTGCCATTTCTGACCAAAAGTCATTGCCTCGGAAAGCACAGTGTTCCGTGTTTTGGTCTTTTCCAAGCTGTTTCAGGTAGCGACGGAGACGTCCAACCGGCCCGACAAAACGGTTGCTGAAGCGGACGGTGTCTAAAAGGAACGCCGGGAACAGGCACACCATGACGATCGCAACCAGAGTAAACTCGCCGGCCTCCTTGGTGATTCGCTCAGCCAAAGTGAAGCCATCTGGCCCGCTTAACATGGCCTGTAAAAGGATGATCGACATCCCGGTGACGACGAAAAACGCGACCCAGTGAAAGAGGATTCTGCGCAGAAGCGCGCCTTGAACTTTTGTGTCGACGAAATTCTGTGTTCGTTTGTGTTTCATAGTCAGTTGCCTTTTACTACAGCAAAATGCCTTTTTTTTGTGCTTGTCATGCTGTGCGTATTCTCTTCACAGCTATTGAAAAGTACGACACGCCTAACGAGTCGAAGCAAAAACGTAAACTTTTCATCGTAAGAAAACTTTGCGTTGACCTATTGATCCGGAAAACCAGTGCAATACGAACAGGCCCCAAAACGTGGTTGAAGGACCGCAGCGCAGCATGTTGGGTCCTGCCTCATGCCGTGTGCAATGCGCAGCGTTTCCGGTTCGTAGCGACGGAAATTAGAAGAGTCCAGTAACTAAGGGGAATACGACGATGATGCTGGAAGCGGATGCTAGATTTGTCTATTAACGAAACGCATTCTGGATCGAAAAAATGAGCCTCAAATTCGGTATCTATCTTGTCGAGCAACGAATTATTTCGCCCGAGCAGTTTTGCGGTCTGATAAAGATTCAGCAGGAGTCGACTCGCACCCTCTCTTCGATTGCGATCACCCACAATTTTTTGACCATGAAGCAGGTCAGCAAGATTTTGGATATCGAGCAAAAAGGAGAGAAGCATTTTCTCGACATCGCCATTTCGGAAAAGCTGCTCGACAGGACCGATGCCAATCGGCTTGCTCGAATGCAGGAACGAAGTGGTCAGACGATTCAGGCACTTGCAGTCGATTGCGGTTTGTTGACCGAACGTCAGTCGAGCGTTCTGTACAATCATTTCATGCGAAACGGATCACGAACCGTGAAGCTGAAAAAAGCAACAGCGTCGGCGATGTCGAAAACAGATTCTGCGGCTCCCGTTGTTTCCAAAGCATCAACAAATGTTGTGCCGCAACCGCACAAGGCGAGAACGACATCTGATCAGCTTCAGCCAGTCGCAGCGCCGGTTCCTAAATTTGCGAAACAGCGGCCGATGATCATGAGCGAAGACGGCAACCCGCAATAGTTGTTTTCGCAGATCTTGTCAGCGCGGAACGATACCGCGTGACAAGATAAAGCGTGGCCCTTGTGCTGCCGCGTCAATTTCCGTGGAACTAACATCGAGGCTTTTTCGTCTGTTGATGGTCTTTCTGGTTCATTACGGCGAAATACGATGCATCAACAAAATTTAAGGCTTCGCCTGAGCCTTCTGTTTGCTGCCATTTGCGGTGGAGCGTTCGCGTGGCAACATTCCGAGCGATCAGCGAAACCACTTTTATCCATGAGTACGGATTCTCTTTCGCGGAACAGGGCAGTTGTTACTGCCGGTTCTGACCAGCAAGATAGCGATTCGCTTTCGGAAACCGATCAATTATCCGAAACCGACCAACTATTGAAGCCAACTCCGATTCGCGCACCGGATGTGAAGCTGGATTTCGAATCGCATGTACAGCAACTCCGAGCCAACTTGCCCGATGGTGACTTTACGATCGTTGTCGAAAAGCCATTTGTGATTATCGGGAATCAGTCCCAAAAGGAAGTGGAGCGATGGGCTCAAGGCACGATTCGATGGGCGGTATCGCATCTGAAGAAATCCTACTTCAAAAACGATCCCGACCACATCATCAACATCTGGCTGTTCAAGGATGCCAAAAGCTACGAAGAGGGAGCTGTCCAACTGTTCGGACGGAAACCGACAACACCCTACGGATATTACTCGCCGTCGGACAAAGCCCTCGTCATGAACATCAGTACGGGAGGTGGAACCCTTGTTCACGAAATTGCGCATCCGTTCATGGCCGCGAATTTTCCGCGATGCCCGTCATGGTTCAATGAAGGACTGGCCTCACTTTACGAGCAGTCGGCTGAACGAAACGGAAAAATTGTTGGTTTGACGAACTGGCGTTTGCGAGGCCTACAATTTGCGATCAAGGATCGTCGGCTAGGAACTTTTACGGATTTGATGACAACAAGTGATCGCGAATTCTATGAAGGTGATGATGCCAACTACGGCCAGGCTCGATACCTGTGTTATTGGCTCCAGGAAGCAGGTTTGCTTCGAAAGTACTATCACGAATTTTCTTCGGCGGCTGAAAGCGACCAAACCGGTATCAAGACTTTGAAGCGAGTCATGCAGAAAAAGGACTTAGTCCAGTTTCAAAAGGATTGGGAAGCTTGGGTATCCAAGCTATCGTTTCCTTAGGTTAGTGGTTTGTCCAGTTTGTGATACGCGACGCCTAAGCAGCCGTGTTTGGAAACGCGGAACCTCACTTTTGTCGGTTCACAATTTCCGCCGCTGAATTCTGCTTGAACGCATTTGGACGCTGATCAGCTCTGACGGCAACTGCATGGTTGGCTCATGGCATGCCAAACCAGTCGCGATGCAAATTCGAAAGAAAAATACTGACGTTGCCAAATAGCCAACGATTTTGCTAGAAACCGTTCGGACGAAATGCGGACCAGACGAAAACGTGGAACGATAGCATGATCGAATTAGAAAATATGGCCCAGTACGCCAACCTTGCCCTCACCTGGATCGGGTTTGGGACGGTCGTCGGGCTCGCCGCAAAAGCTGTCATGCCGGGCCGCGATCCGGGTGGTGCGATCGCCACGGTGCTGATCGGCATCGTCGGAACTTTGATCGGCTGTGCATTTCTTCAGTACACAACCGGGGGTGAAAACGCGGTTCAGCCTATCAGCGGTGAAGGTTTTGCTGTCGGTTCCGTTGGAGCGTTTACGCTGTTGGCGATGTACAAAGTACTGGGCGGATACTGGTTTGTCGAAGGCGAGCAAACGAGCCAAAGACATCGTCGCAGGAAACGGTATCGCACCGTCTACGACGACTGAGAAACAAAAGCAGAAAAATAAAGAAGCCGGGCGATTTGAATCGTGCCCGGCTTTTTTCGTGCGTTTCTTACACGCAGCCGTCACAAGCTCGGATGGAATTGGGATCCGCCAAACGAATACCGAAAGGTCGCGGATTCAGATCGAGCCTCAGTCGATGACGTCAAGTTTTCGCTTGCGACGCAATCGTTCGCTGACTCTTTGAAGAACGAGTCGCTCGTCAGATGAAATGCTGTCAATGCCTTCGTGGTGAAGTTTCTCGAGGATCTCGTCCGCCCGTTCGATTTCCTGTTGCTCCAACTCAAGCTCGTCACGAATTCGCTCTTCCTGCTTTTCAACAAGCCATTTGGAATACTCAGGATCTTCTGAATCACCAAAGACAAAAAACGATGGCATGTCTCCAGACCACGAATCTGAATTGTGCAACGCTACCTGAGAATCTGACCAAGGCTCGGTCTCGGGAGTCGTTTCCGCGAAAAAGGAATACCTCGCGGCGAAGTAAAGGCAGATTCCGCAAATAAGCCAAACCGCCCACGTCGGCTGAACAGGCCCGACTTGCATGTCGCGAGCCAGCCACGCGAATCCCATCATCGTCAACGCAACCGCCGTCCCGCTTACACGTATAGCAGATTCAATTCGATACTGCGGCAGGCTTTTGTTCAGGAACGAAAATCCCGTTCGGATCAATTCGGCTCCGTCGAACGGAAAGCAGGGAATCAGGTTGACCAGCAACAGTTGAAAATTGATCCAGGTAACAATCTGGACCAGTGACGCGGCTGGATCGGACGCCAAGAAATGATGTGGCCGAAACGGATGAACGAGGCTCAGGAATCCTTCGTCGGTCGATTGCAAAAGCAACGCGATGCCGAAAAGAAAGATCGCCAAATTAACGAACGGACCTGCCAATACCGAGATCGCTCGCAATGAACGTTGAGCCGGATACTCGAAATTGGAGTTCCCCCCCCAAGGCATCAGCGTGACAGAATGAACTTGGCCGCCGACATTGTGCAACGCAAAAACATGTGCCAGTTCGTGGATGACGATGCTCAACACCAGAATCGCTGACGTCACCAGAGCGGTACTTAACAAGCCCGGAAGTTGGCTGGACGAATTGAAGTCGACACCGAAGATCAGCACGACGAACAGAATGAGTAGAGCGTGCACCCGAACCGGGACTCCGACCCACCGTCCAATACTCAGGCTCCAGCTAACGTTTTGATTCATCTTTCGACCCATATGAATCCATTTCCCATCCCGAGCCAAGGTTCCGTTTTTGTTGGCTACCGAATTTTCCTATCTTAACCCTTCTTTTGTCGGACTTCAATCGAAGCATCGCGGAACGTATCTATTCCCGCGAAATTGTGAGGATTTTTACGACTTCGACGAACTCAACGGCTAGCCCGCCGTAATCCATGTGCTTTGGGAAAACCCCGAACTGCCACAAGCTTACATTGCGGCAACGGGCGGGCGGAACCAAATCGCTAAAAAAGACATCGCTGCAATGGACTGCTAGCAAATTCGAGCTGACAATGTCGAGCCGGTTACCAACGACGGTAGCCACATCGACATCGTGTAAGCATCAGGAATTTTCAATGGCAGACATTCAGGCATTTCGCGGGCTTCGGTACGACCTGTCCCAGGTTGGCTCTTTAAGCGAAGTCGTCGCGCCACCCTACGATGTGATTTCCGCTGAACAGCAATCGGCACTCTACGACGCAAACGAATTTAATGTCGTCCGGCTAATTCTTCCTCGCAGTGACGATCTGATCGGAGAGGAAACCATCTACGATCGGGCAGCAGGTCATCTGAAAGATTGGCGGCGAGACGGAGTGCTTCGAGCTGATGGAGTGGCGACGGTTTACGTCTACCACCAGCGATTTGAGTTCGAGGGCCAGCAGTTTGAACGCCATGGATTCATAAGCCGCGTTCGGCTGGAGCCTTTCGGTGAAGGCGACATCTATCCGCACGAGCAAACTCACTCGAAGGCGAAAGAAGATCGTTACCGGATGATGACTCGCTGCAAGGCTAACCTCAGCCCAATTTTCGGCATCTATCCGGATCCGGAAAACCGAGCCCAAGAGATTCTGGAAGCTGCGATCGAGGACCGAACCCCGCTGACGGCCATTGATCCAGATGGAGTGACGCATGAGCTGTGGCAAGTCACGAACCCCGAGGCCATCGCGGCCGCGGCGACGGTGCTGGGATCAGTTCCCGTTTACATTGCCGATGGCCATCACCGTTACGAGACCTCTTGTCGGATCGCCAAAGAGGCAAAGGACGCCGTCGGCAGTGACGAGCCGGACCCGACCGACTACGCGATGATGATGTTTGTCAGTATGAGCGATCGTGGTTTGGCGGTGCTTCCGACCCATCGTTTGTTTCGTGGCGTTGGGGCTTTGAGTTCTGATGAGCTGATCAAACGCGTTGGAGATGCGTTCGAAGTTGAGGTGATTGGCAACGGAGCTTCTCTGGCGTCCGAAGTTTGGGAGCGGATCCAGCTCGAGGCTGAGCAGTCGAATATTGGGCTTTACTGCCGGGCCGACGACTGCTGGGTGCTAGCGAAATTGACCGTCGAAGGCATGGCATCGATGGAATCATTGGAGCCTGACAAAAGCGATGATTGGCGATCGCTTGGGGTTTCGTTGCTGCATCGTTTGCTGATCGAGGAGAAGCTTGGGCTGGTTGATCTTCCGGCGCCCAAATACGTCCATGAGATAACCGAAGTCATCGAAGGGATTCAAAACGGCGACAGTTCGGGCCGTGATGCGACGGGGCAAGCCGGAACGGGAGAGCCTTTTGAGCTTGTGGCGTTGGTGATGCCAGCCAGCGTTGATGACGTGAAGTGTATCTCTGAGCAGGGACTTCGGATGCCGGCCAAGAGCACTTACTTTTATCCGAAGTTGCTCAGCGGCCTGGTGATCAATCCGCTTGAATGACGTGTGCCGCACGTATGTTTCACATGGAACGTTGGGAGGGTTGCGCGTTCCACGTGAAACTTCCGGGTTGTTTGTTTCGCGCAGTATGTGAACGCTTGGCTGAGTCGGGTACAGGGAAGAATGCGCTGCGGGAAATGACCGTGGGCTTTGAGTTCCCGGACCGTCGTTAAGAGACTTTGTCTAAGTGCGTAGGCAAGCGTTGAAGGTGGGGGCTTCGTCGTGCGTTCCATGTGAAACAGTTTGCTGTTGCGATCGTAAAGTAGCTCGCCTCTCCGAGGCGTAGGTTGTCTCTGCTTAACCGAAACCGTGGCTATCGCCAAAACAGCACTTGCGTTAGAAGTTTTGTACAGCCGATCGACCAAAAATCTATCAACCGAACTCCCCCTCTCCCGAAAATTCGGACTCGGGAGCTTTCCATTGAAATCATGCGTTGACCGATTTTTTGGGAGAGGGCGCTGGGGGGTGAGGGAAGAAAATTTTCCAAATGCTTGCGTTATTATGTTTTCTGTTCACCCTTTTACCGTGTGTCCGAACGGTTGTCTCAGCGAGTAGCTCCTCACCCCAACGACATTGCGACTTAAAAAAAAGTTAGCCTTTCTAACGTTGTCATTTCGTCATTTTTGAACGTTATCTGCCGAAACGCACTAAAAACAAACCCTCATTGCACGGCGATTCTGACGCTACCACGCAACATTGACGTTTGACCCGAACGGGTTCTGCGTTATTTTCTCCACGTGGTCGAAACGATAACCGGCCGTTAAAACAACAAGGTGCTAGCGACAGGGACGATCGTGAGCAGGACGCTTTGCGTGGTCAATCAGAAAGGCGGGGTCGGTAAAACGACGACTTCGATCAATCTTGCGACCAGTCTTGCGTACGCTGGAAATCGAACCTTGCTGGTCGACATGGACCCGCAATGCAATGCGACCACGGGGCTCGGCCAGCGTCCCGTCGATCGCCACCCGCTGATTGTCGACACTCCGATACGACACAGTGTGCTAGCGACAACAGTTGAAGGGCTGGATGTGTTGCCGGGCAGCGGTTCTTTTCGCGACGTCGACATGCTGGCCAATTCGGAATCATCATCCGCAAGGATGCTCGTGGAACACTTGACCAGCGGCATGTTGGTTTACGACTACGTGCTGATCGACTGCCCGCCATCATTGGGAACGCTGACGAAAACTGCGCTTTCCGCATCGACCGAAGTGTTGCTGCCGATCCAGTGCGAGTACTTTGCGATGGAAGGGCTGGCTCAGATGATCGGCGTGATCAAAGAGGTGATGAAGGATCGGCCTGGCGAGCTTACTTTTGGTGGAATCGTTCTGACGATGTACGACTCGTCGTTGGAGCTGACCGCCGAAGTCGATGCTGATTTGAGACAATTTTTTGGAGAAGTCGTTTTCGACACGGTGATCCCTCGTGACGTCAAAGTCGCCGAAGCGCCAAGCCACGGCTTGAGCGTGCTGGACTATGCGCCGCGATCGAGAGGAAGCCGAGCTTATACTGAACTGTGCATGGAGGTGCTGGAACGTGACTAGAAAGAAACGACTTGGACGCGGA
>CAYZPA010000109.1:0-15009 GCA_964479855.1 uncultured Pirellulaceae bacterium | reverse complement strand
TGGATTTTAAGACGCTCGGCGATGGCTTGACGACCTCGCCGTAACGCACCAACATCGCACCAACATCGCACCAACATCGCAGCGTCAATCGCCGCGAAGAAAATTGCGAAAGATAGATCCAGCTTCACTCGATGAAACTTGTCCAAGGGTCTCGATAAGGGTAAGGTCGTCCATTGTGGTCTCCCCGTCGGTTGCTGCCGACGTCAAAGTTGAATATTTCGAAGGGCGACAGTGTCGCCTTCGGGAGACCACTTTTCAACTTCTAACAATTTTTGGGACGCTTCCAAGGCGATCGGTTCATTTTCAAAAGAGAGACTGTTATGGCAACTAAAGTAGCAATCATCGGCGCCGGTGGCATGCTCCAGTATCACGCAAAAGGCTTCCAAGACGCAGGAGCCCAGATTGTTGCGATTGCTGACATGAATCAGGAAGCAGCGAACCTTGCTGCAAAAGAATGGAATATTGCGAACGTTTTCTCTGACGTTGAAACGATGCTTGCGGAATCAGATGCGGACGCGGTCAGCATTATCGTTCCGAACAAGTTTCATGCTCCCTTGGCGATCCAGTGCCTGAAAGCCGGCAAGCATGTTTTTTGCGAAAAACCGCCTGCGCTTAGCGCGGCACAAGTCGAAGAGATGATTGCGGCGGCGGATGCGGCTGGGAAAAAGCTGATGTTCAACTTCAACAACCGTGCTCGTCCAGAGTCGTACAAGATGATGGAGCTGCTGGCGGATGGAACGCTGGGCACCGTCAACTCGGCTCAGGCGAAATGGATTCGTAGGACAGGAATTCCGGGGTTCGGCGGTTGGTTTACGACCAAAGCCCTTTCTGGCGGAGGACCAGTGATCGACTTGCTCCACATGATCGATTTAGCCATGCACTTTATGGGCTATCCGGAGCCAGCGTACGTGATCGGTCAGACGTTTAATGATTTCATCGACGACAAACAGTTTAAGGGACCGTGGGGCATTCCGGACAAAGCCGATGGTGTCACCGACGTCGAAGCCGCCGCACACGGATTCGTAACTTTCAAAACCGGGCAAGTTTTATCGTTGCAGGTCTCGTGGGCCGAGATGGTCAAACGCGAAGAGGTTTCAGTCGTATTCCAGGGTAACAAAGGCGGTGGGAAGGTCGAGCGATTGTTTGGTACCGATGGATTGGACGACACAGCGATTGATACCTGTGAGATTTACGTTCAGGAAGACGGAAAGGCAGTCAATAAAACGATCGAAGTCGAAGATTGCGAGGACATGGGGCGTGCTCGTTCCGCTCAAAACTTCATCGCCACGCTCGAAGGGAAAGAAGAGCCTTTGAACGTACCGAGCCAGTCGCTGACATTGATGAAAGTCATCGACGCGATTTACGAATCAGCGGCTTCCGGAAAACCGGTCGCCTTGTAATCCGATGTTGGCGACAACGAGATGCCATAATTAGTTTGGTCCCGTTCACAGAACATCGCTCTTGGTTTTTCTGGGGCGATTGTGATTCGGTCGCTACCAGAGCCATTTGAGATTTTGCTGTGGCGAGCACAGAGCGGCGTTTGTGTTGCATCGAATCGAGGGAGCTTCAAATCATGCGAACGATGATTGTCCTGTTGGTTGCCATTTTTGCGACGTTCAACGATAGCATGACTTTCGCGTGCGATATCCAAACCAATGTAGTCGTGATTCTTTGCGATGACCTCGGCATCGGCGATGTTCAATGCTTCAACTCGAAACTTGGAAAAATCAGGACGCCCAGCATTGATCGAATTGCATCCCAAGGGATGCGTTTTGTTGATGCTCATTCCGCATCGTCAGTTTGTACCCCAACACGGTACGGACTGCTGACTGGAAGATACGCTTGGCGGACGAAGTTGCAATCTGGAGTCGTACAGGGATTTCAACCATGCCTGATCAGTCCAAAACGCTCTACGCTGCAGGATGTGCTTCGAGCCAATGGTTTCCACACGGCGATCATTGGCAAGTGGCATCTGAACATGAGGTTTCTGGATCCTGAAGACGGTGTCACGGAACTCAATGGTCGAGACTTCAAATTCACGCCGCCCGTCGGGGCAAGGTCGCCTGACGGCCCGATCGATCGAGGCTTTGATTACTTTTACGGCATTCATCACGCTCGAAGTGCGAAAGCGATGATCGAGCAGGATCAGGTGATACGGCACGACAACGTCGTCAATTTATTGCCGGCATTGGAGCAAAAATCGATTGAATACATCAAGCGACGAAGCCGCGATTCAAAACCATTCTTTTTGTATGTGCCACTAAGCTCGCCTCATACTCCAATCGTCCCGACGCAAAAATGGAAAGGAGCCAGTGGCTTGGGCGACTACGCCGATTTTGTGCTGCAAACCGATGACGTGATTGGAAACATCGTTGATTGCCTTGATGCGGAGGGGCTTGGTGAAAACACCTTGTTGATTGTGACCAGCGACAATGGTTGTTCACGGCAGGCGAAAATCAGTCAGCTAAAAAAGGCAGGCCACGACGTCAGTGCCGGGTTCCGGGGATCCAAAGCTGACATTTGGGAAGGAGGTCATCGCGTCCCCTTTGTCCTTCGGTGGCCCTCAAAGGTGACACCGAACACAGAATGCGATCAGACCATTTGTCTCAATGACATTTTCGCAACGGTTGCCGAGTGCGTTGGCTTCGATACTCCTGCCAACAGCTGTCAGGACAGTGTGAGTTTCGCGGCGGCGTTATCTGGAAAGAAAATTGAATCGACGCGGAATGGAATCGTTCATCATTCAATCAGTGGTCATTTCGCTTACCGACACAAAGACTGGAAGTTGATTTTGGCTCGCGGTTCGGGAGGCTGGAGCAGTCCAACTGAGGAGCAAGTCAGCGATTCGTCGCATCGTGCCCAGCTTTATCAATTGACCGCCGATCCATCAGAGATAACGAACTTGATCGCAGTTCGTCCGAAGGTCTATGAGAATATTCTGAAGTTTCTCGAGCATGACGTAGAACGAGGTCGAAGTACTGACGGTCCCGATTCCAAAAACGATATCGAGAAAATCGAAATTTGGAAATGAACTTGGGTCGTATAGCGCTGAGTGATTTGCACTTACTAAACTTTGTGTTTATCAACCTGAATTATTCACGACGACAGGCGTCTGGTTTGATGTTTGAGGTGATTCTCCCGAAGTGGCGACAGATTTTTACAAATTCACCAATTCCCGTCATGGGTGAACTATCGAAACCACAAACTTGGAACAATTCCCCAATAAAACAAGCCTTCTCAATTTTGACGCCCGCGCATCGTGAATAATCCGGGATCAAGTGTTGCACTCACTAAATTACTTACTCGAACTCTGTGGCGTCGGTTTGGCCCGCCCCCAACATTAAGCGAACCAAATTCATCAAGAGCCCGGTCATGCAATGATTGCTTTTACCGCTTCGGCCGGTTCGACACCTGTCAGTTTCAAATCCAAGCCCTGAAACCTTTCGACGAACCTCGCGTGATCGACGCCGAACAGATGCAGGATGGTGGCGTGCAGATCATGAACGGTCACCACGTCTTCGATGCTGCGATAGCCCAATTCGTCCGTCGATCCGAAGCTTATTCCCGGTTTGATGCCGCCACCCGCCATCCAAAGGCTGAAAGCATTGATGTGGTGGTCACGGCCCGAACCCTGAGCCATCGGAGTACGACCAAACTCGCCACCCCAAACGACCAATGTGTCTTTCAACAATCCTCGCTGCTCAAGGTCTTTCACTAGCGCAGCACTCGGTTGATCACATGCCTTGGCCGAAATCGTAAAATTCTTTTCAAGGTCGCTGTGGTGATCCCAGCCTCGATGGAAAAGCTGGACGAATCGAACTCCTCGTTCCAACAAGCGTCTTGCCAGCAGGCAATTTGAGGCAAACGATCCGTCGCCGGGTTTCTTGACACCATACATGTCCAGCGTGTCCTGCGTCTCGGTCTTCATGTCGACCAACTCAGGAACCGCAGTCTGCATTTTGAAGGCCATCTCGTACTGTGAAATTCGAGTCGCGACTTCCGGGTCGAAGTGGCGCTGGCTTATCAGGCCATTGATCCGTTGAACTTCGCTGACGACTTGCCGTTGAGTCGATTGACAGACGCCTTCTGGATTTCCAATGTAGTGAACCGGGTTGCCTCGACTTTGAAAAGCGACACCCTGATACTTGCTGGGAAGAAAACCGGCGCTCCACTGGCGAGCCGAAACAGGTTGAGCCCCCGGGCCCTGAGAAGTCATGACCACGTAGCCGGGAAGGTTTTCCGTTTCGGCGCCCAAACCATAAAGCAACCACGAACCCATGCACGGACGACCTTTGATGATCGAGCCGGTGTTCATGAATGCGTGCGCCGTATCGTGATTGATCTGCTCGGTTGTCATCGATCGAATGATGCACATTTTGTCTGCGATCGAACCGAGATGAGGAAATAGCTCAGAGATTTCGAGGCCTGACTCTCCCCACTTTTTGAATTTGGCGAATGATTTTCGCGCGATCAGTTTGGAACCCTGCAGTTGAGCCAATTGTTCGCCAGCGGTGAACGAATCCGGAAACGGATTGCCGTCGAGCTTATCCAGCTCCGGTTTGGGATCAAGCGATTCGAGATGGCTTGGGCCGCCTGCCATGCACAAGTGAACGATCCGTTTTGCTTTCGGAGCGAAGTGCGGCAGCGATTCGAGCGATGGCCAAGGAGGCTGCTTTTGTTCTTCATCGGTGGTCGCAGAAAATGCCTGTGCGCCTGCAAGTGAAGCGAGAGCGAATGAGCCGATACCGGCGAACGATCTGGAAAGGAACGTTCTTCGGTTCCAGTCGCGAATTTGGTCTGCGGTTGGTTGAGTCATGATGTTCTGACTGATGCTGGAGGTTGCAGTGTGACGTTACTGAGATTCGTTGACATGCGATTCTTTCTGTCGAAGACGCGTCAAGCAGTGTTCAACTTCAATTCAGTTTATTGCGTCTAGTATCGAGTAATGGTTTCGTGAAGGTTGAGAATCACGCGGCAGACTTGAGTCCACGCTGCCAGCGTGGCATCGTCCGCCTCGTTTTCTTGTGGATTGAAATTCCCGTTTTTCGAAAGCAGAGACTTGGCGTCATCCAAATTGTCTGAGTAATGTTTCAACTGTTTGTCGAAGAAGGTTTTCAAACCTGTGGTTTCCAGTTCGTTCGGTTCCCTTGATATCGCAACTTTGAAAGCCCATTCGATTCGCGCATCGAAAGACTTGTCGCTCGATTCACGAAGGACGCGACTCGCAAAAGCCTTGCTCGCTTCCATAAACTGAGGATCGTTCAACAGCGTCAACGCTTGTTGCGGGCTATTTGATGGCGTTCGATCGGCGACACATTCGTCGCGCGATGGAGCATCAAAGTTGACCAACATCGGATGCAGGAAAGTCCGTTGCCAGTGCATATAAACACCGCGCCGATACTGCAGGAAATCGGGACTGGCGGTGTAACCTCGGTTTGGGAACTGAATGTTGCGATAGTGACCGTCGGGTTGATACGGCTTAACGCTGGGGCCTCCGACATAGTCGTCGAACAGCAGTCCCGAAATCGCCAGCGCGTTATCGCGAACGGCTTCGGCTTCCAGCCGACGGGCAGACTGTTGAGACAGCAAACGGTTGTAAGGATCGATTTCTGACAGGTCGGTTCGAACGGATGCTTGCTGTCGATAAGTATTACTGGTGACGATCAGATAAGTGATCTTTTTCATGTCCCAGTCGCTTCGAAACGAATTGGCGAGCCAATCAAGAAGTTCTGGGTGGCTCGGCCATTCTCCCTGGTTGCCGAGGTCGTCAGCTTTCGCGGAAAGCGCCGTACCGAAAAAATGTTTCCACGTCCGATTCACGTAGTGACGAGCCGTTAACGGGTTGTTTGCTGCGGTGAGCCAATTGGCAAGATCCAAGCGGTTGAGTTTCCGCTCACTGGCGACCTCAAGTTGCGGGAGGAATGAAGGCGTTGCCGGATCAACCTCATCGCCATCGGTCGACTGCCAATCGCCTCGCGGAAGCACACGCGATTTGCGAAACTTGTCGGGATCGGTTTGTTGAGCCACCAATGTCATCGCAAGCCCGGAGCGACACTTCGCAATTTCGTCTCTCAATCGACCTACATCGCCGGCGAGACTCTGCGGATTCGATTTTGCAAGATGCCATGCTGCGATCAGAACTTCGGTATGTTCCGAAGCCAATTCTTTGTTTGCCGAAAACGCTCGTAGAGCACCTTTCAACCGATTGCTGGCGGCATCTCCTGCAACGAATCGAGTCAAAGGTGAAGCCGAAATTCGTACGCGGCCAATGTCGGCAGAGTTAAGCTTCAAGTCGATTTTATCCCCTTGAGAAAACTCAATTGGCGCTTCGAACTGGAAAACTGCCGTGTGCTTCAATTTGGTTTCGTCTTTGGGGAGTTGAAATCGGTAGGACCCTGAATGCCACGATTTTCCGAGCCAAAGCGGTGGCTGTCCGCTGGAAAAAGTTTTGCTCGTGAAGCGGTCGGCTTGTCCGAGAACGAAATTCAGGTCTTTAATGTGCGGGTTCGTGATGGTCGTTTCGGGAGGAACGATCTCGACTGAAGGTTTGGGAAGATCGGGCTTCGTTTGCCAAACTTTCGAACGATTGCTGCCGAGTAAGGACAAAGAGAAACCTTTGAGTCGCGAACTATAGCCGTTGTCGGTGCGGTTCCAGATTACGATTTTTTCGATTTTGGTCTCGCTGCCCAGATCGACTTCCCACCACGGCATCCCGTTTCCGGCCGTGTGCGTCACAGATTTGGATCGATGGTAATCGCCATCCGTTTCACCATCGATCGCCAACGCGGCAACTCCTTCATGCGATGTCGAAACCTGCGAAGCTGTTCCTTGGGGTGCGACGTTCACCAGATCACCCGAATCATCTTTTGCAAAAATCTGTACTTCCGCGAGCGACAAAATTGACTTTTTGGGCAGTTCGATTCGAACGAATTGGGCCCGCGTGGATTTGGCAACAGGCTCAAAATCAGGTTTTGAGCCACTGCGATCAATCGTCGAAGACAGGCTCATTGAGAATCGACCTTCTTTGCCACGACCGACAAACCCTTGATTGGATTCGTGAGGAAGAACCTCGAATCGAATCGATTTGGGAGCAAATGGAAGGTCAGCAATTGAAAGGCTTATCTGGTCGTCCCGCGAATCGCCAGTCAGCAAGAAAGATCCGTCTTCCAATTTTTGGATAGGTGTTCCGTTTGCGGAGGTTGCTGATCCGGTCGTGACAGGAAACCAGCCATCGCCATGTTGATCGACCAACTCAGAAACAAGTTTGACCCAATTTTTGAATTCGACATCCGTCAAAACGTCGGCTTTCGCTTTGCCAGCACAGCATTGACTCACCGCCGCACGATCGAGTGACGCTTCAAGGAAGCGAATTTGATTTTGAAGCGAATCACTGGCCAGCCTCATTTCTGGTGGAAAGGGATAGTTGTTGTTAAATCCGGCGAGGTCTGGATTCGGAGTGTAGCCATAGTGCGAATAGACTCCCCACTGACGCAAGTCATCAAAGAAGGCGCCCATGGCGTAAAAATCCTTGATGGTGAACGGGTCGAACTTGTGATTGTGGCACTCACAACAACCTGTCGTTGATCCGAGCCATGCCGTGCCAAGCATCCGGACTCGATCTGCGGCGTACTTCGCCATGTACTCCTCTGGTTGGGCACCGCCTTCTCGCGTCATCATGTTTAGCCGAACCAGCCCTGTAGCCGCGAGCTGCTCTTCAGTAGGATCATTCAGCAGGTCGCCCGCCAATTGTTCGCGAGTGAATTCGTCGAAAGGTTTGTTGTTGTTGAGAGCATTGATGACGTAGTCGCGATACGGAAAAATTCGCTGGTTCTGATCACCATGGAACCCTACGGTGTCGCTAAAACGAACAATGTCCAGCCACTGAGACGCCATTCGTTCTCCGTACTTGGGCGAGCTCATCAATCGATCGACCAGTTTTTCGTAAGCGTCCTCGGATGTGTCTGAAAGGAATTCGTCGACTTCGTCAGGAGTCGGTGGCAAGCCGATCAAATCGAGGCTTAGCCGCCGGATCAAGGAAACTCTGTCTGCGGTTCTTGACGGAGTAAGCCCCTCGGATTCCAGTCTCGAAAGCACAAAACGATCGATCTCGTTGGCAGCGCAATCCTCAAACTTCAAAAGCGTGGGCGGATCAATTTTTTGAATCGAAGCGTAAGACCAGTGATCCTGATACTTGGCCCCTTGTTGAATCCATTTTTTGAACAACGCTTTATCGTAGTCGCTCAATTGGTGCAGGAATTCTGCGGGCGGCATTGGATCATCTTCATCGATCATCCGCTGATAGATCGAGGATTCTTCAGCGTTGCCGGGGACGATTGCGGCGTCTTCTTCGACTACGGCCTCAAACGAATCAAGACGCAAACTGCTGTGGTTCTCTTCCTCGTCCGGCCCATGGCAAGCGAAGCAGGTGTTCGACATGATCGGTCGAATATGAGCGTTAAAAGAAACCGTTTCAGGGAGCTTGCGGTTTTCGGCGTCCTGAGCCTTTGCGAATCCAGATGGAAGTGCACCAAAAACGAAAAGCAAAAGCACCGCGAACGTAACGCTGCGACAGTTGGCGAATCTGGAAATCGAAGTCATATTGAATGCCACTGTCAAAAATTGAGGCGACCCTTTGAGGATCGCCTCTGTTTGATTGCAAAAGTTTCCGTAACGCGAAAACTCTATTCGTGTTGGTCTCCCGCCGGTGTGACAGGAGTTGTACGTCGACAAAGGTACTCAATCAAATCGCGAAGTTCGTCGCGAGTTAATTGTTCCGCCAACCCTTCCGGCATCGATGACTTGCCTTCTTTGCGATCTTCGATCGTGTCGATGTCCAAACGGGTTACGACTCCATCAGGATCCATCAATGCAAGTTGAGTTTCCGTTTCCTCTTTCACGATACCGGTGTGCATCATTCCATCATCAGTAGCGACGATGATCTGACCGTGTCCGACCGCGATTTTCTTGTTGGGGTCAACGACCGATTCAAGAACGCCCAGACGATCGTATTGGACTCCGATACCAGATAGGTTGGGTCCGACCTTCCCGCCAGTTCCATCGATTCGATGACACCTTACGCAGGACACTGCCGTCTTTTCATAGAATACAACCTTGCCGCGTTCCGGGTTGCCTCCATTCATAGCCCATACATATTTATCTGCTATTGCAGGTCCCGTTGCGAGCTGATCAAGCCATGCGTTTGCAAGTTCCGATAGTTTCCCGCCGCGTTTTTCAGCGGAAGATATCAAGTCAAGTTGCAGCGAAGCCGGTAGCTTTCCTGATTCCAACATCGCGATCGATTCCTGAAGAAGCTTTTCACTTTCCTGATCGCCCATCTGCCCCAGAGTTGCAAACGCTTTCTGCTTTTGTGCAATGACATTGGCTTCCGCGCTGTCGTTTTTCAAAGTGGACGCCAGCATTTTTACGGCTGCCACCGGATTGGTTCGTGACATCACATCGACTTTCACTGCCTCCAATTCGGGTGGAGCAGCAAAATCTGATTTCGCCATTCGAGCCAAAACTTTGTTCAATCCTTCATATTTCAACTTCTCAAGCGACGCCAAAGCGGACGCTCGCGTTTGGGAAGACTCCTTCTCGTTAAAGACGATGGACTCGACTTGCTGTCCAACGCCTTCGACTTCAAGCTTCGCCGCGACATCGACGGCGGCGGCAACGACTGCCGAATCTGACTGAATCAGTTTCGCAAACACATCGCTAATGGCAGACTTCGCATGGGCTACATTTCGTTGGCTACGATCGACTTCACGCCATGCATTGGTTACCGGATCGTGTGGATCAGGATCGGCCCATTGGCCAAGCAAACGCAAAGCACCGAGGCGACGATCGACCGGCGCTGAAGACATTGCGGCAAACTGTGCGAGTCGTTTTGCCGATGCCGAATCGCCGATTCGATTGTTGGCGCTAATTGCGCGACGAAGCAAATGGTCCGAAAGGTTCGACTTGCTGACCATTTTCGCAAGCGGCTCCATCGCGGAATCCATTTGCAGATCGTGAACCGCACGAGCAGCCTCAAGCACGATCGTCGAATTGTCGTCAGCGAGGAATTTCGCCAACAATCCAACAACGGTTGCCGAATCGTTTTTGTGCAACAGGTTGAATTCAAATTGTTTCCGTAAGGCAACAACCGCAGCCAGTTTCACAGCATCAGATTCGTGATTGACCAGAGAGGCCACCGTTTCGGAGCCGCCAGCTTCGGCCTCCCGTATCGCGAGGCCTTTAATCGCCATGATTCCACCGTGACGAACGATTGGATCTTTGTCAGCATTCGCCGCCAATAAACTCAGAACTTCGTCGGCAGATTCAGAATCGCCAATCGCACCCAGCGCGAAAGCTGCTTCGTATCGAACGATGGCGCTTTCGTGAATGCAAAGTTTTTCGATTTGAGTTTTGAACTGTGGGAAATGAACGGCCGCAAGTTTAATGGCTTCCCGAACGACATGAGCATCGGAATCAGCCAACCACTTCATCGCTTGAGCCTCAAGGTTTTTCGAAGGCGCCGAGCCAGAACGTAACAGCTGTTCGACACCCCAGATGGAATGAATGCGAGACAGCGTATCGTCGTTTGAATCGACGACGTTTTGCAATAGTTCAAGTTCCTTTCGTGAAACGATCTCAAACTGTGCTTCCTGACGCACCCGTTGATCTTTGTGCTGGAGCAGTTTGGCAAGTTCGTCCAGGCTTTTTTCGCTCATCCCGTTGCGAAGTAAGGACTCCACTTCTTTTACAATCGGGGATCCAACATGCTGTTCATCGAAGAACGTGTAAACGCGTCCCTTTTCTTCGCCAACCCAGCCAAAGACCCAGTCAGAGAGATACAGTTTTCCGTCGGAACCAAAATCGATGTCTGTGCACAAGGTTTGCCAAATCGGTTTCTCGTCATCCACCAGTTCAAAGAAAGCACCCGCTGGTTTGTTTCGAAACGACCGAACGCCGCTGTTTGAGGGACCGCCGCGGAAGTCACAAAGGAAGAATCGGCCGTCGAAGTCTTTCGAAAAACCCGTGCCAGGGTAGTATTCCAAGCCGGATGGGCCATCGGAAATGTTTTTGACGCAGGGAATCACGTAAGCCGGTTTCTCTTTGTTTTCGTCGTCCCAAATCATCTCCCGATTCCAGGGGCCTCGATCGCCAAGATACTGGTAGTACATTCGCCAGCCAGAATCTCCACCGGGAACCACATACGTCCAACGCGCTTCGTCGCCGCCGTCAGAGTTATTGTCTCCTGTGAACAGGTTGCCAAATTCGTCGAAAGCTAACTCTTGCGGATTGCGAAGTCCAGTTGCGAAAACTTCGAGGTTGCTACCATCGAGTTCACAACGAAAAACGGCTCCCGATTCAGGGTCACGAATCGTGTCCGAGATGTTGTAGCCTCGATCGCCGATGCTGAAATACAAACGTCCATCGGGCCCAACGATCAGACCATGTGAATCGTGTCCGCGAAAAGCAAATCGAACTCCGTAACCGCTGTGCAGCGATTCGCGTTTGTCGGCAATTGAATCGCCATTGGTGTCGTTGAGCTTGAACAGGTGCGGGATGCACGTGTAATAAACGCTGTCTCGGTAAGAAAGAACTCCGGCACCGGTACCCATTTCCAGATCGTTGAATCGATTGGCAAAGACGTTCGATTGGTCCGCTTTTCCGTCGCCATCGGAGTCCGTCAGCATTCGGATTCGATCGTCGAATTCAGTGTAGGTCTGTTTGGCGTCGGGGTGATGTTTGAGAATGTAGTCGATACGATCCTGAACTGTTTGAGCCTGTAGTTCATCGTCCATCCAGTAAACATGGTTGCGATTGTCTTCGATTCCTTTTTCCTGACGATAGGACTCGCACACGAACAGTCGACCTTGATAATCTCGGTGGATCGCGACCGGGTTTCCAATATCTGGTTCTGCGGCGAAAAGCTCGCACTTCAGCCCGGGAAACTTGAAAGTTCCGATCGCGGCAAAACCTTCTCCGCTGGCGGCCGCCAAGACAGGCTCCTTGGGTTCCGGGGTCGCAGGTTGCTCGTCGTCGTTGGCTGTTGCTGAGCTGACGAAAACGAGAGCCGTCAAAAGGGTTCCACAAACAATGCCCATCATCGACAGGACCAAGTTGTTCAGGGGCTGGCGATGGGCGGCAGCGGAAGAAATACGCATCAGATAGTTTTCCAGTAAATACAGACTGTTCGGCTTGTATAACCATAGTTTCCTCTGGCCTCCCAGGTAACGCAATGTCAGGATGCCTGCCTTCAGGGGAGTTTTGGGGCCAGAAATTTAATTCAAGGATTGAATCGAATGTAGCGGCAACGTTTTCGTCTTCCCCCAACGCATCTCAGCGGCTTGTCACGCAAAAGCTCGGTCAGTCACGTCGAAACCCATGTACCGAACACCGAAAAGGGGCAAATGGTCTTTCCTAAATCGAGGAATTAACTAAGATTCTGGAGCGGAATAATCACGGCCTTTAACTGTTTTGGACAGGCTTCGGCAGGGAACCACATTTGGTTTGAGTTTTAAGTTCGTTGGTAAAGTCAATTTTCGACTTTGCCGATCGACATTTCTTCAAACCGGCTTCGCTTATCTTCGGTTCCTCGATCAAGAATGTACTTGTTGCGTTATCGGTCCAGAACGACCGTGATCTCATTTCGCTCGTGGTCGAAAGACCAACTTGTAGCCAACCATGTTGGCGTAATTTGTTCCTCAAACTCACAGGACAACCCCCTGTTGATGGTGCTTTAATGAACCTGAAAAAAGTCCGAAACATCGGTATCTCCGCCCACATTGACTCCGGAAAAACGACACTCAGTGAGCGTATCCTTTTCTACACGGGCCGCATTCACAAAATCGAAGAAGTGCGTGGCGGTGGCGACGGCGCGACAATGGACCACATGGAACTTGAGAAGGAGCGTGGCATCACCATTACCAGTGCCGCGACATCGGTGACTTGGGGTGATCATTCAATTAACTTGATCGACACGCCTGGTCACGTCGATTTCACCGTCGAAGTTGAGCGTTCGCTTCGTGTCCTCGACGGTGCAGTACTGGTCCTATGTTCTGTTGGCGGTGTTCAGGCTCAATCGCTGACCGTCGACCGACAGATGCGTCGTTACGGTGTTCCGCGTCTTGCGTTCATCAACAAAATGGACCGAACCGGTGCGGATCCTTTCAGTGTTGTTGAGCAAATGCGAGACAAACTCAACGCGAACGCCGTTATGTTCCAGTTCCCAATCGGTGCTGGCGAAACGTTTGAGGGTTGCGTTGATCTGATCACCTTGAAAGCGTACTACCATGAAGGCGCAAAAGGTGAAAAGGTCATCGAAAAAGACTGCCCGGAAGAGCTCAAAGATAAAGTCGCGGAAAAGCGTCAGGAAATGCTGGAAGCTCTTTCCATGTTCAGCGATGAATTGATGGAATTGCTTCTCAGTGAGGAAGAAGTTTCGTCAGAGCTGATTTACAAAGTTGCCAAGCAGGCAATTCAGGCTCAGGAAATCACGCCCGTCTACATGGGAACCGCTCTGGGCAACAAGGGAGTTCAACCGCTGATCGACGCGGTTTGTCAGTACTTGCCTTCACCGCTTGAACGTGACATCAAAGCCAAGGCTTATGATGACCCGGATCAGGAATATCCGCTTGAGCCCGATAAGAGCAAGCCTTTTGTCGGCATGGGATTCAAACTGGTAGAAGACGCCTTCGGCCAGCTGACTTACATGCGTATTTATCAGGGCACCATCGAAAAAGGCGGTACCTACTTCAACCAGCGTACTGGTCGTAAAGAGCGTTTCAGTAGAATCGTTCGAATGCACTCAGACAAACGCGAAGAGCTTGATTCCGCAGAAGCTGGCGACATCGTTGCCATCATGGGTATCGATGCTGCCTCCGGTGATACTTACGCTGACGCCTCGAAGACGTGCTCTTTGGAAAACATCTTCGTTCCAGAAGCCGTGATCACCGTTGCAGTGGAACCGGCTGAGCGTTCAAGCAGCGAAAAGCTGGGTAAGGCTCTTCAGCGTTTCCGCAAAGAAGATCCGACGTTCCGGGTTTCAACCGATGAGGAAACTGGCGAGACATTGATCGCTGGAATGGGTGAGCTTCACCTCGATATTTACGTTGAGCGTATTCGCCGTGAGTACAAGCTGGAAGTGAATGTTGGTGCCCCTAAGGTTTCTTACCGCGAAATGCCAACCAAAGAAGCTACTTTTGACTACAAGCACAAAAAGCAGTCCGGTGGTTCTGGACAGTTCGCTCACATCAAGGGAGCACTTGAAGTTCTTCCCGAGGACAGCGAAGAGGGCGGCGAGGAGCGATTCGTATTCGAAGATTCCATCGTTAGCGGCCGAATTCCAAAGCAGTTCATTCCTGCGGTAGAAAAAGGTCTTCGGACTTCGATCGTTAAGGGCGTTTTGGCGGAGTACCCTGTGGTTGGCCTTAAGTGCCACCTTCAGGACGGTTCCTACCACGATGTTGACTCTTCGGAGATGGCTTTCCAAACGGCTGCACGCGGTATGTTCCGCGAGTACATGCCGAAGACGAAGCCGGTTCTTCTTGAGCCTGTGATGCTGGTTGAAATTGAATCGCCTGAGCAGTTCCAAGGTGGTATCGTTGGTGACTTGACATCGCGTCGCGGAATCGTCGAATCGACAGATGTCAAAGCTGACGGCTCGGTCACGATCATGTGCGAAGTCCCGCTAAGCGAGACATTCGGTTATGCGACTGATCTACGATCGATGTCGCAGGGTCAAGCGACGTTCTCTATGGAAGTTAAGGGTTACCGTCAGGTACCTGGAAACATTCAGGAAGAGGTCGTTGAGAAACGCCGCAAGGAAAAAGAAGAAAAGAACAAGTAAGCGAAAGCCTACAATCACGAGTCTTTATGGCGATGATCAGTTTCAAATTGATCATCGCCTTTTTTTTCGCAAATGTTTTTAGGTGGCTCAACTGGTTCGACTTGTTCGCGATCACATTAACCGGAATTATTCACGACGACAGGCGTCTGGTTTGATGTTTGAGGCGATTCCCC
>CAYZPA010000108.1:0-15134 GCA_964479855.1 uncultured Pirellulaceae bacterium | reverse complement strand
TACCCGCTCCCAAGTGACTCGAGGCAAAAGGCTCAAATAGATTCAACCGATTTTTGGGAGCCAGAACCAGATAGCGGTGGCTTTTTTTATTGGGCCGAATTTGCATTGTTGTCTGCAAGCCTCGGGTTTGACTCGGAGTATTGGAAGAGTGTTTTGCCCGTGATGCTGAAATCAGAGAGGATCTTTGCTTTGTGCTACGGCAAACCGGAGAAAGGTTCGATCCCGCCTTCTAGAAAGTATCGAGACTACAATCGCGTCAAACATACTCCTCTTCATCCGAAACAAGCCCAAGGGATTATGGTGACTTCATCGACGAGCTTAGCCAAACTCGAAGCAGCGCAAACGGAATGCGCGAAGTTTGCATTTCCAGGAGAAGATTGGAGTTGATTCTGATTCGATAGAGCCAAGTTGATCACTTGCAATCTGTTCTTTGCAACAAAAGAGCCGCTCCCAGTTGGGGGCGGCCCTCTGCGTTTGAGTGGCGAACTCTAGGTTGCACTCCGCAATGGCTATGGGAGCGATCTAGGTCAATCGATATCAGTGAGCAGCCTTGCATGAACACTGCTAACACCCTGATGATAACGTCAGCATTCGTTGTGCTGCGAAAACGAACGGCACTGCTTTTCTGCTTTTGGCTACGCGGCTACTTTGGAGCTTTGGCAGGAGTGATCGCGACCTCGAAAGTCTTGTCCATCTTTTCCAGTGGCCAATCGTCGACAATGAACCATGTCGTGACTTTCACTTTCGCCTTCCTAGTTTCTGACCCGGGATAGTTCGCTGCAATGTCTTTTGCGACTTGGTTTGCGATTGAACTCCAAGGAATGTCCTTTGGATTGTTCAACAAGTCTCCTTGTGCTCCTTTGAACGCTGGCTGAGCTTTCTTGTCGCCTTCGAATGTGACTTCATAGGCCATCTGCAGCCTGAATGAGGCTCTGTTGAATTGACTTTCCGAAATAGGGTTCTTCGGCCCAATTCCGATCGAGACGTTCTTCTGCTTCGCAGGCGGTGTATCAATGTCCCATTGAGGATTAGCCCCTAGAACAAGCGGATTGAAGAGCCTCAAAGCGATTGTTGGAGCCTTTGTCCAATCAAACTGACTTTTGGGTGGAGCAGCCTTCTTCGCAGCGTACGCCGATATCTGAAGCGGCGATGTCATGCCGTCTGGAGTTCCGACTCGAACTTCGAGTTTTCCATCCTCCGACATCTTTTCGGTTTTGATTGTAACGTTAACCTGAATGAGTTCGCGACTGAGAATCTCGACTCGAGGTTTGTCACCCATTGAATGCACCTCATGTCCGCCAACGACTACATGTGTCAGGGTTGGATGGAAGTTTCGGCCCGTCAGGAAGAACTCCGCGGTGAATTCATCGTTTGGCTCTCCTTCCTTTACATTTTTCTGTGGCGGGACGACAAATTGAAGGCCGTGATAGCCAAACAGCTCTGGCTTAAGGCTTCGTCGGCCTTGAGTGAACAATTGGCTCGCCGGATGATCGTAGTCGAAAGGAACATTCACGCGATGTGTTTGCATGCCGAGCATTTGCTCAAGCTGATCAACGCGGCTATGCAGTCTTTCTATGTCACCTTCGCGACACTCTTCTGTGCATTGATTGTCCAGACACGATTTCATTTGTTGCAAGTGGCAGCCTTCAGCAATTAGCTCTTCGTAGCTGCGCTTTGTTTGGCCAGGATTGGCAAGACTTTCCCAGTTAGTTGTAACGTCAAATTTGACTTGGGAAACAAAGCTAGGCATCGCAATCAAGACTTCGCACTCGCGAATTCCGGGCTCAAGTCGATACGTACTCCGGTCCTCTTTTCGCGTCTCTGGATTAAAGGCATTGCTCAGTACTGGAAACGGAGATTCTCGTCGATCTGGAGATTGAACTCGAGGATGGAAATACCAACCGAAAGAGTCCAAGCCATGGATGAAGCCAACAGCAGTCCGGTTGAGCCCAATCGCGGCAGAGTCACGGGCAATCTCACGTGCCATTTGAACACGTTGCCGAACGTTCCAGCCGCCGTTGGCGACGCTTGCGGCGAGCGCGACTTGCAACTGACGCAGGCGAGACTGAGCGTCAAGCAAATTTTGCTCTTCAACGACTGGCTCAAGTGTAAATACTTGAAGAGGATACTCTTTTTGCAAAACGACTTGCCAAATCCTAGTTGCTTCTGCAATATCCTGCTCGCTCATGAAGTTAATGCAGCTTGCGTCGGCTTCCAGCTGATGGTCGATCACTTTACGTAAAACCATATCGTGGATCAGTCGTTTGATGTTTAAGTCAGTTAGACCGCAATGACGAGCCACAAGCCACGCTACGTCCAATTCGTTTCCAGATAAGTGGTCTGCATCTTGGTTGAGACGAGCCATCCACTGCGACTGGATCATTGCTGTCGATTTCTTTCTCAGTAGATACTCGCTTGCAAGCTGGATAGCATTTTGCGGACCTTGAACAGTGTCGGCCAAATAGTCAAACGCATTGTATGTTTGCAGGTGGATGCTCATTTGAACGAAACGATCAAACATGAATTCCCTCAACTCGTGCATCTGGGGGAGACCAGTGAATCCGAATTGTTCTCGCTCTTTTTTTATGAACTCGTAAATGGCCTTGATGTCTTTGGAACTAAATTTTCCGGATGAATCGGGAGCTGTTCTGTCTGACCCAGCCGGACCAACAACGACAGGAGCGGCTTTGCCGGTCGCTTGAGTATTGTCTGTTTCCGGAGCAAGATCGAGCATTATCGCAGTTGCCATCACTGGTTGTGAAAAATGCCCTTCCTGAACAAGAGCTCCAGCATCTTTCACTTCCGGTTGCGCGACTTGTGTTGGCAAGAACACTCTGGCTCGCTTAAGGCGATTGATCATGATCGGCATTGCCGCACCAACCTGTTTTTCCCAGTGAGCGTAAACAGCAGGTGCCATGACATCAACGAGTTCAGCTATCGCCATTCGAGGAAGCGAGTATTTCACGTCTGACGCGGTGACGACCATTCGTGCTCGAAGCGATGCGACGGCCGAATATCCCACGGATGTTTCTTGACCAGGTAAGACTGAAACCGGAATCCGGAAAAGATACAATCCGTAGCCCGGTTTTCGAATATTATCTCCACCAAGCTTCCTGCGTCTTAGCGATTGATTCACGTTAACAAAAGTTGCTCGCTGGCGCTCAAGCTGAGTAGGCTCAAGGCGGAGTGATACGTCGTCAGACATGTATGTTTCAGCTGCTTTTAATGCCGAAAACAGCTCTGAACTTGCTTTAGTTATATTTGAAGTGTTGTTGACGTTGTCTGCAGTGAAATCTGGTGGTGTGACTTCTTTGCCATCGATGTCTCCGAATCCACCACTTGTTTCCGATGCAAAACCGGAGCGATGCGACTCCGCAATGTAGGCTTGAATCGTTTCCTTGAAACCTTTGGCTGATCCCTCCATGATGTTGTCAAACTCTTGAATCGAATGCATCAGGCTGCTGTCAGTCCAGACGTCTGGCGACTTGACAGTGATCGTCCCGTCCACCCTAAGTCGATCTTCGAAGTCAGTTAACGAACGTGCTACCTCATAGATAGGATGATTGGCCGTTCGGATTGCATCCCGACCTTTGAGTTCAAACCCAACTGATTTTTTGATCTTTTGAATGGCTGGGCTTGAGGATCGTGTTGGCCATTGCTTGCATCCGGCCGTCGCAAGAATTGAAGCAGAAACAAGCAGCAAGAAAATTAGCCAACTTTTCATCGTCAGGTCCCAACCTTTAAACTTTCTCACCCAACAAACGGTGGTTCTTTGAGAGTTTCGGACGACAGTGTTAGAACGGTTCAAAAAGAATCGCGAAATTGTTGACAGCTTAGGGGGTCGTGGTGATTTAGGTTGCGTGGAATGTTAGGCTTTAAGGCGCAGGCAGCATGGCGTAATAAGTCAGGCCGGACAGAAAGGCAATCTGTTTTGCCGATGCGATTGTTTGTGACTCGCTGGGCCAATTGTTGAACTCACCCGCACTAGATGAATGGAATTGATGGCATAACTCGCGATCATTCGCCGTTGGCAAAATCGCTTTCTTGAACGTTGTATAAAAGAGTCTTCGCAATGACAATTTCACTAACGTCTCCTGATCATCTCCTTCCCAATTTTGGGACTTAACCATTTGAAGTAATGGCGACTAAACAACTCGATATGCCGGTTTTCAAATCCAGCGTTAATCGAGAAAAAACGCGGTTTTCGAATTCCACTCCTTGGATTGTTTCTATTATTTCCACAGAGCTGGACACATTTACTGACCTGTTTACTGACGTGTGAATGAACGTCACAAGCGCGCACTAAATTGTCAAAGCCAATGCCCAACCAACTCCGCGACCTCCCCGATTTTGAATGATAGAAGACCCAAGGCTGTCACACATTGCAAACTGCCTCAAACTTGCTAGCGATACCACTGTTTGACATTGACGCGATAGGCGACGTTCACCATAAGTCCAGCGAACCCTCCGCTCGTGAGTATGTGATGTTTCGTTGTTTCAAAATTGCCTTACTTTTGATCGCGCTTACTGCAAACGCAAGTAACGCACAGAACGCCGATGGGCAAGAACAAAACCAAACACCACTCCGTACCGAAGAAGATCCCAAACTTAAAATTGCAATGTCCGAAAAGGGCGTCATCAGCTTGCAGAGCTTGGTGCAGTGGCTGGCGAAGGAAAAACAATTCACCATCACCGCTGACAACACAACCTTCCCTGAGAACCTCGCAAGCTCAATTAAATTTTACGGTCAGAACACGATCGAGTTCACACCCGACTCAGCACTGGAAATAGTTCAATCTATCCTCAGAACGAATGGCTTGGCTTTGGTTCAGTCTGAAGTCAAAGGTGTTCTACGCATTGTCAAGCTTTCCGATATCCGTCCCTACGCTCCCGTTGCCACCGAGTTTGAGCAACAGAATGCTGCCCGCGGCACTTACCTGACTGGAGTATTTACGCTGGAGCATGTTACACCTCAGGAAGCCCTGACTTACATTCAGCAAACACTGTACACAACGGAAAACCAGTTCTCCAATTTCGCCACACTTGGAAACCGAAAAGCACTCATCGTTACTGAAACAGCCGATCGCTTAACTCGTATCGCGACGCTGCTCAAGTCCCTCGATACGCCAGATGCTCCCGTGTTTCGCGAGTTCTATAAAGTAGAGAACCTGCAAGCGACGGAACTCAAACAGCAACTGGATGAGATCTTCAATTCTAAGGATCCTCTCGAGTTATCTGGCCAAAATCCTGCAACACAGAACAACGCAGCAAGCAATAGTCTCAGGATCACAGTGATTGTTCGCACTAATCAACTTTTGATAGGCGGGCCAAAGTACGAAGTGATCAATGCGCTCGACATCGCCAGAAAAATTGACGTCAAAACGAACCTCACTCTCGTCACCTATCGATTCACAAATGTTTCCGCCAAGCAGATCGACGAACTTGTTCGCCAGTCTTTCCGTGGGATGGAAGACAAGCAGCTCGAACGGGTTTACCAAGCCGATGTAAACGAACAGGCGAACGAGCTGGTTGCCAATACACAACCTCAAACGCATGCAAAAATTGAAGCGTTGAAGAAGCAACTGGACGTAGCGGCCGAGCCCGGGTCTGAACGCAGCCCAATGCGCTTCTATACGCTAAAAAACGTGAAAGCCATCGACATTGTTGACACGCTCCAGTCAATCGATCAGCCACTGTCCTCGTCGAGGCAACGTGGCAACCGCCGCGGAACCCTATCAACCGCCGGAAGAGGCATTACCAGCGTCGGTGGATTCATTGATGACCGTGGATTTCAAGACGGCGGACGAGCTGGCGCTTTCCCGGGACTGGGAAGCCGAACAGGCCTTAACGCATTTGGAAACTCGCCCAACGGAGGGCCGACCCGAAATGATCAATCATCCGATTTTGGGACTTCAGTTGTCGGAGACATTGCCAGACTCGCGATCGGGACCGACCGCGCAACCTCAGTCATCCCGGGCGACGCAAAAATCACTGTCGATGAAAATACCAACACGCTGATCATTGTTGCCGAACCCGCCACACAACAACTCTATGCCGAACTCATTGAACGGCTCGACGTACGAAGACCACAGGTTCTCATTGAAGTCACCGTGGTGACCCTAAGTCGCCAGGATGACTATAACCTCGGCATTGATATTTCGGGAGGTGACCGTGATGGTGATCGCCGACTGTTTGGGTTTACGAATTTTGACACAGGCCGGACGGTCGGGGAAAGCGGTATCCTGACAATCAATCCAAGTCTTGGGTTTAACGGGGCATTGATTGATCCGCAGACGGCCGATATTGTCCTGAAAGCTCTTGCGCAACATCAAACTGCCCGGGTTACGGCAGCGCCTCGAATTCTTGTCAACGACAACGCGACTGGGTTGCTGAGCAGCACTGAAGAGGTTCCATTTGCTGCCACAACATCCAACAGCGTGGCAACTTCCACGTCGGTGGGTGGTTTTCTTCAAGCGGGTACAACGATCAATGTGACTCCGCAGATATCCGAAGACGACTATCTAAATCTGGAATTTGATATTCTGGTCAACGATTTTTCCGGCACAACTTCCGCAGAAGGATTGCCGCCAGGCAGGAACACCAATCAGGTTACGAGCTCGGTATCGATTCCAGACGGTCACTCAGTCGTTGTCGGCGGGCTATCCCGAAAGCGACGAGCCGACGATTTGACGGGGTTGCCGTTCATCGAGCGAATTCCCATTCTCAATCGACTGACAAGCAACGAGGTGGATAGCGAAGACGAGTCCAAACTGTTCATTTTCATCAAGCCGGTGATTCTTCGCGACGACAAGTTTCGAGATCTCAGGTTCCTTTCCGAAGAAGACCAAAAGCGAGCTTGCCTCCCTGAAGATTTTCCTGCCAGTGGTCCGATTCTCATCCGATAGCAGACTGCACCGATATTGCTCTTCCGCTGCGGTTTGAGTACTTACCAGACTAAGCAGATGAATCGCTACCTTGTATCGATAGCTTTGAATTCCCATGGTGAAAAAAGCGTCAATCCTGATCTTGGCCGTTTTAGGCTTGAGCATACTATTGCCGGGGTGCGCTCGTTTTTCTGGCCGAGCCAAACCAGACTACCGAACCGTGGAAAATGGGTCCGCGCGAAATCCCAAGCGTGCCAGAAAGAAGCACGAAAAAGGGATCGATTACCTACAGGGTTGCTGTCTCGATCTGGCAGAACAGGCGTTTCAGGAAGCATTGATTTGCGACAGTTCGTTTGGTCCAGCTCATAATTCGCTAGGGAAACTTTACTTCGACCAAGGCAAATACTATTTGAGCGCATGGGAGTTTGAACACGCGATCAAGGAGATGCCAGACCGTGCCGAGCCGGTCAACAATCTTGGCCTGGTTTATGAAGCAGTCGGGAAGATGGGTGAAGCCATCATTCAATACCAGAACGCCCGGCTCATTGATCCTGAAAACTCTCAATACCTTGGTAATCTGTTGAGAGCTCGCATCAGGCAGGGCGAACATCCTTCCATCATGCGAACGGAGTTACAGACTCTGATTGAATTGGATCCACGGAAGGAATGGGTTCAATGGGCGAAACTGCAGCTGACGACCGACCGCACTATGCAAGACTGGCGACACCCTTCAGTCGGTTTGACAAACGAGCTTCCAGTTGAATCCAATCATGCCGAGAGCCTTTCTTTCGAACCCGTTCCAGCTGGTGTAGAAATTACCACTTCGGACGAATTGCCTGTCTTTCAACTGCCTGCTGAGACTGGCGATAAGCTGGAACTTGAAACTGGAAGACAATAGGCTCTAAAAAAGCTCGATTCTTCTGAGCCATAGTGCAACGACCCTCAGCCTGCGTCATGTGATCTCAAACGCATGACCTGATTTTCATGGCGACCACCGCCGTTACTTTTTGTCTTGGTCGCTTGGCCAATGCCACCAAAAAATTCTCATTTATTTAACAATGATGGATTGGATCGCGCGGACATTTTGTCTTGTTGCCAATGTTAAGTTCCTGAAACCAATTTCAAGTAGCCCAAAACCGGGATACAGTATCCTCGCCATTCGAATTTCATCATCGGCATAAACGTTTTTTTTTGATTGTCGGGAGGGGTGTTGCGTTGTTAAACAAGAGCTCTTTCGGACATTCGAGCGCGGTTGCCTCCGATAAATTCATCGATGCAAATGAGAAAAAATGATTTCAACTTGTTGATAACAAACCTTCGCTTTGATAGAACGATCCGGGACGTTATAGGTAGCATGCTCAAAAGCACGAGGGAACGACGTGAAGCCAAAATTTTGGTGGATTCTGAGTATCACTGTTTGCATAGCAGTCGTCTTTGGGGCGAGTGCGATAAAAAGAGGGCAGGATGCAAAGCCCGTTGTCATGCCTGATGCGGATGATTCGATAACGACGCGGCCTTTCGTCGAAACCAAATCGTTAGCCGAGACGTTAGGGCTCACTGAGGAAGACATGGTGTCAGTGGGGGGTGTCAATCGCCCAAAGCGAGATCTGGCCTCCGCGAAATCTAAAGATTCAATTGTCGAGCGTGCAACCTACCTTGCGTCTCTTCCAATTACTGGTGAGACGGAGGGCGTCCCTCGTGAATCAAGTCCACAAGTCTCTGGACTTTATAAAGACCTTGAGGATGGTGGTGAAGTACCTGAAGCAAGAAGTATTCTCATCGCCCCTGAGCCGTTTGATCGCGAGAAGTATACGGCGGATCCCAACAGTTATCTTTCGAAGATACGCCCGAATCGCGCATTGCAAGCGTTGGAGCCCGGTCCAGGTGTAGAACCCTTAAGGCCGAAGGGGGGGCTGTTTCGTGAAATTTTACAGGGCGAGAAGGTCATCCTGGAGGTGCAGGCCGAAGCGGGGATGCCAGTGACCTTTCATGCCCAGCTTGGGCAATTTGACAACAAGCTTAAGACTATGACAGTAGCAAGTTCGTCGGAGGGTCTTGCTAGAGTAAATTTCAGCGCTGTATCTGGCGTTCACGGCAATATCAAAATCCTTGCGGCTTCGCCGGTTCACTCCAACCGGCTCAACTATGTAGTTAAAGTTTCTCTACCAAACTAAAACGTCTGGAACAAAGATGGCTTTTTGTACTCGTTTTTACTGTCTGACTAACCTGGCGGCACTCTGTGTATTTGCTTCACTAGCCTTCGCCGGTTCTCCCGCCACTGGCTGTCAAAGTGACCCGGTTGGCTACTTTTGGCGGACAGATTTCAGCATCGGTAGTGTTCCCAACGGAAGTTCTCCCCCTGTAAGCACGAACGAGTACGATTTTTCCTCGCCATCTCAGTCCTTCAGCGGAACTTCAAATTTTCTAAATGGCGGAATAGAGTTTACGTTTGCAGATGACGAAGCGGCGGCGGTACTCGACAAGGACGAGATTATTGAAGTTGAGGTCGTCGTTAGTGTTGATTACGTCAGTCAGATGTCGGTACCCAATCCGCAGGGTCAGCCGGGGCATGCGAATGTGAACTTTAGTGTCGGAGGCTTCACGGTCGTATCTGGAGACTTGAGCGCGGTCATAGTTCCAAGCGGGACCACTGTATCTCGCTCATTGACCCTAAAGGTACAAAGTGGCGATGCGGCCATATCGGCGTCATCATCCGTATTTACACAAGCATCTTTTGATGGAGCAGTTATCTGGGAGCCCGAGCCGCCCAAGTTTACAGAGAACCCGCATTCTGGCATCGGCGGCGAGAGCTGTAGTTTATTCGACGTCAATCTCCCGTCAGACGCGGATAACCCCGGCTTGATGACATTGATTTCGCCTGATAGCAATAGTGCTGGTTGCGACAGTTGTGGTTCAGCGTCACGTGCACCGGGAGGCAACTCGTTTGTTCTTCAGGCTGGTTTGTGGCCCGATCGCATCTCAGAACGTTCCAGCCTTGGCACGGCATTTTTTAGTAATCACGACTACTCGGTGAAGGTTTATCGACTCGACAAGCCTGCTGGTGGCAGCGGCGCTCCCGACACGCCCGACAGGTATCGTGCTTTTGTATTTGACCCAATAACCGGGGACTCGCAAGAATTCTTCAACATTGGTGGTGAATCGGATTTCCAATCTGTTAAGGGGGATGGATACGCAGACTTCTCTATCGTTGATGCGGGCGGGCAGCCTGTAGCTGCCAGCTCATTAGAAGATTTGACAGACTATCGTATGAATCTTTCTCGTCGGAGTGACGGACTACAAGTGTCTTTAGAGCTCAAAAACACGTCATCCTTTAGCAACGGCGACGACGCTCCTGTGTTCGATGGACGGGTGGTTAAGCTGCAGTATCCCGGAAATCCAGCGACGGTCTTTACCTATCAAAAGGACGATCGTTCGGGATCTGTTGCGGATCAGATGTTGGTTTCGTCGATTGACGATGGCCTCGGTGTTATTGCAGTGCCAACCTACGTCAGTCACCCTTCTGGTTATGTTTGGGACAAGCTGGATATTACTGGCTATGCCACTGGCCCTATCGTCATAGACTTCACGTATACCGGCGACAATTTGACCTCAGTCAGTCAAGACGGTGTTCAAGTTATGAGCTATTCCTATTCGCCGATAGGAAACAACACATTGATGACATGGGACAATACACTTATTTGGGGTCCAGACCGGTCCTCCCAGATGGAATTCACCGGCGAGTATGAAACGGGGGCGGGGCTTGTTTACACTCAGTATGCCGGAGTTGTCGTCAGACGAATGGATGCAACGGGTCACGTCTACAGCGATCTCACGCTGTCTTCTACACCAGGAATGTACAATGTCACCTATCGCGGCTCGTCCCTGGAGTGGGTGCCGCGGTACTCACTGCGTTACGGAACGGAATCGAAGTTTGCAACGATGGCTGGTTCAAGTCCGTCAGCGGTTGATATGGGACGGCCAGAGCAGTACGAGGATGAAACTGGCTACGTTGTACAAAACACCTATGATTCAAATGGGAATCTGAGGCGGGTAATACATCCGGATGGATCCTACGAGCTCTCAATTTACAACGATATGAGCCTTTTGGTTTACTCTCGCGACCGCGAGGGTTTTGTGACGGTGGTTGAGCGTGACTCTGCAGGGCGTGTCCTTCGTCAGATCACTGGCTTGAAAGATGATGATGACGCTCTGGATGACCAGGGCTTTGTCGTACCGGCTGGTGGCAAACCATTGCAAACCATTTTTGGCTACGTTCCTCCGGGTCAGCAAGGCGAGGGACAGGTTCAGTGGATGGGTGATGGTGCTTATGTTGCCGGTCCAATTCAATCACCGCCCGTTAATGAGAGAACCGACTACACTTACAACGCGAACGATCGTCTCGTCAAAATAGAGAAGCCTCTGCCAGCTGGTCAGACGCAGCGTCCAGAAGTCCTTTATGTCTGGGAGGGCACCAGATTGGCCTCGATGACTGATGAACGTGGCTACGTGACGTCTTACCTCTATGATTCACTGGGACGAGTAAAAAGCACAGACTACATTAGTGGCGGCTCTAGTGAGCAGGTTTGGTACGACGATACCAATCGAACTATCTACAGGAAAGACCGCAACAACATTGTGTCCAGAGACGTTTTTGATACGGCTTGGAGGCGCTCGTCCCAAACCAGCCCGTATGGACTTGATGCCAGTCTTCTTGACGAAGCGATTGACAGTACTCTCCCTATTCATGAGCAAACGGCAACCGTTTATGCGTACAGCACAGGTCAGGTCCGACCTTTCTTTATGCGAATGAATCGCTCTGTCACCAACTATACTTACGATGAACGTTTTCGCGCCAAGCAGGTTACGCGATATGCCAACGCGGCAGCCAACTCTTGGGAGCGGACGGCCAATTTCTACGAAGACAACATGCTGTTATGTGTAGAGAAGTCGTTTCCCGGTTTCTCCAGCCGCACTTATCGCGGCTATTCTGCGGATCGTCAAACAGTGCGAACCATCAGGACACGTGTTCCCTGGATCACCTTCGCGAATAATGGTGCGGTGTTAGCTGCGCAGCGGCTCAGCCGTTTTCAGCAAAATCCTAACCATATCATCGTCGATGCGATCAAGGATCTTCGCGGTAATGTTGTCGAAATGGTTGACGAACTGGGAACAAAAACCCTTAGCGTCTACGACGAACATTCTCGAGTCGTCAGTCTAACACAGGCGCATGGAACTTCCGTCGCATTAACCACAACCTATGAATTCGATACTTCTGGCAATCAGTTTAAAACAACCGATCCAGCCGGGATCGAAACGGTCTCGACATTTGACGCTGCTGACAATGTTTCAACGGTCACGCGTGGTCCTGGAGTTTCGGGTGAGATGCTGACGACCTACGAGTATGACCAAGACGGAACGCGAAATAAAACGATTACTCGAATTGACACGACGACCAATGCGGTTTCAGAGTTCTTTCGCGATGATTGTTGCGGCAGGATTCAGGGTTCAAAGAATGCTTTGGGGCACGGGCAGATCGTGACGCAAGACCCCGGTGGACGAACTGTCCATACTGCGACTGTCGAAAACTACGATGCTCACAGCGGCAATCTTTCGAATCCGGTGAATAACCTGACACTTCGCGAGACGACAACGCAGCACTTCGCCAATGGACGGGTTAAGTTTCAGACGCTATGGAAGGAGCCTCTGGGTGTCATTGATTCCAAGAACGTTCCCATTGCTGGGATCGACAATGTCCCTGCGATTGATGGAGTTACGACACAAAACGTCTATGACGATGTGATTGGGGACGGCATCGGCTTGGATAGTGCCGGAGGTGTAGCTGTCAGTCTGCTCGGTGGCGGCAATGCCAACATCAGCATCGAGGCTGCGTTGAATAAACTTAGCGAGGCGGTGGCCAATGGCGGCGCCGCAATTTCATTCAGCACTTCTCGAGGTGGAACGGCAAGCGTGACCATCAGTCCCGACGAGAAAACAATGAGAGTTTCTATCTCTGATGGCCTCGGTCGCAGTGTAATGTCAGCTCAAATGTATGGCCCTCGTAGTTCAGCCCCGAACACGCTCATTACCTGGAATTGCGTCACTCACAATAACGTGCTTTCTGTCTTCGGATTCGGGCAAGTTGTAGCGACGCACCTGATTGACATGGACGGCAAATTCTCAAAATCACTTGCTGACGGCTTCGGGTTCAGCACTGGTTCAGTCGACGAGTTAGGCAATTTGCGAAAAGCCTTTGTCGATGCCAAGGGCAACACGCGAGTCGCCGAGGACGCCAAAGGGCAGAAAATTTCGACGTCACATGATGAATTAGGGCGTCCTTATTGGATCAAGAATCACGCGAATGAGATCACGCGACAGTATTACGATTTCGCCGGGCGATTGAATCGCACCAAAGACCCCAAAGGAAATGACACTTGGCGTTACTTTGACGACCTCGGTCGGCTAGAAGAGACAAAGGATCGGACTGGAAAGTCGACCTACTATGCATACGACGGTGCTGGTCGACTCAGTACGATCACCGATGCTGAAAACCGCGTCACAACTTATGGCTACGACAAACTTGGGCAACGAACATCGGCGGCCCTCGCGGATGGTTCTGCGCGGGCGATGACCTACGATGCGGCGGGCAGAGTCACAAAAATTGATTTGCCGACAGGGAAGTATCACGAAAACGTTTACCAGAGTGACCCTGCGGACATTGCCGGTGTGATGCGATCTGTTAAGTATTTCGACAACACCAATTCGCAAACTGGTACTGACTCCTTCAGTTACGATGACTTTCTCAGACCGACCGGATCCTCCAGCCGTTATGGCGTTGGACGTGGCATCAGCTACAACGATCGTGGTCAGGTTGGGACAGAGTCCACAACCTATGCAGGCCAAACCTATACGGTGACCAAGGTATACGACGATCGCGGTCGCCGTGACGAAGTAGTTTATCCTTCGGGTCGAAAAACAGAGTACACCTATGAAGAGCGAAGCTTGTTGGACACTATCAAATGGGGTGGAGTCCAACTTGAGAACCGCGACTATGACGATGACGGCTTGTTGACTGCGATCAATCGACCGGCCAACATCGATGATACGTGGACTTACGACGCTGCCAATCGGGTCACGAACATTAATAATCCAGCTGTCGGCAACCTGACTTACAGCTACGATGATAATGGCAACAAACTCTCTGAAACCTGGTCTGGTGTGATGTCCCCATGGAGCTTCACGACCAATAAGGCAGGTGCCGCCAACCCTGACGGCTACGATGCTGAAGATCGATTTACGAACTTCATCCGTCCTTCGGTTCCAACGGGAGCCGAAGAGTCAATTTTGACTCGGTCGAACATTGGCAATATCAGCAATGTTAGTTTCAACGGAAGCAATTCAGCGCGGACTTATTCTAACGTTCACGAGCTAACCGGTATTGGCAGCCCGAACAATCAGGTCTTCGATGCCGATGGAAACCTCAGCAGCAATACTGACAGTGACGTATTCACGTGGGATGAGCGAGGAAGACTTACCGAGGCACTGGTCTCGGGCGGCGCAACGGTTCAGTACGGCTACGATGCCGCCGGAACTCGAGTCTGGAAGAAGGTCATTGACGGAAGCACAGCTACCGAGACAGTTTTCGTTCACGATGGCCCAAATTGTGTTGCGGAGTACATTGCGGGCAACGCTCCGACTTCTGCGAAGGTTGAGTTCGCCTATGCGGACGGGATCGACTCACTGGTGATGGTGGCGCGGAACAATGGTTCGCAGAAATTAGCTGTGACGCGAAATCAGCAATGGAGCATCACGGCTCTGGTCAACCTTGGAGGCTATGTTGTTGAGCGTTATACGTACGACATCTTTGGAAAGCGGACGATTCTTTACAGTAACGGCACAACCGGAAGAACGGTAAGTGCGTTCGATAACCCCTACGGATACACTTCGAGGCGGCATGAAGACGAAACAGGCCTAATGTACTTCCGTTTGCGGGTGTACGCCCCAGCGACCGGGGAATTCATCAGCCGAGATCCTCTCGGGTACGTAGATGGGATGTCACTCTATCGAGGGTACTTTGCAATTGGAGGAACTGACCCCTTGGGCTTGTCATACGGATGGAACTGGCATCACATCCTCCCTAACGAGTTTGCAATGGAGTTTTTCGAGTTGGGCTTTGATATTGATTCTAAAAAATGGGGAATCATGCTGGAGAGGGCTGATCACATTTGCCTTCACCGAATGGGCTACAATCAA
>CAYZPA010000107.1:0-15394 GCA_964479855.1 uncultured Pirellulaceae bacterium | reverse complement strand
TAATGAAAATGAAGCAATCGCCAAATAACGAACGATTCGATTGAGGACGATAACGTCTGGGTTCACCGGGCACGAACGAAAAACTAACCACTTCACACCCGCCCGAATGAGTGCTCCGCGTGCAACCCTTTGTTATCCGCCGATTCGTTTTGTGTATGTCAGTTGCTGGATTTCGGTTCCATGGATGCCCAGTTGGATAATGTAGTTCAGCCAAGTAATTTGGTCCAAGCGTTATTGGAGTACAGTATCGTCATTCCCACAACACATACAATGGTAAAAACGAGGCAAGTAGCGGGTCGCGTTGAGTTCATTTTCAATTCACTGTACGGCTGGCAGAATTCGTAGACAACGAATCCAAGATAGACCAAGAGCTCAATCGCAATTGCCTGTCGCGACCAGATTCCAGTGTCGCCGGGCTGGAAGACTAGCGTAAGGAAAACCAGAATTCCCAGCGACGTCAGGTAGGTTGTAATATTTGAACCACCAGTGCTTTCATCAGGCGTCTTGTCTTGAGTTGGCGGGGTTTGTACGGATTCGCATCAGACATACGAGCAGCTCATATCTAAGGCGGATAACAATATAATTGACCTCGCAATATAAAACCATATTGGAGCAGATTGTCAATATGGTCATTGCGATCGGTCTCAAATCTTATATGCTTCTTGAGCGGTTTTCAAGCTGTTTTGGCATGGCTTTTTAGTTGATGGCATTTTGAATCGCGGGCTCGGCGACTCAGGTTGCGTCGAGGCATCTAAATCAGACACCAACCTCGGGACTTGAGCGAGACTTCGTTGGTGGTGCCAGATGGCCAGAATGATGAGAATCAGGTGAGCATTAAACAGTTCGAAAAAGAATTAGCTGTTGCGGCGTATCGAAGCGACGACAAAACGTGGTTTCCAAAGTGGATTGCCAGATATGCTTCGGCGACAAAGCAGTCGAGAACCGAGGTGCTTGTCGTTTCGGTTGATCGAGTTGTCTCGTTTAGCAAGTCACTGTTGAACAATGGCTCCCCGGCATGGCAGAGGCTGCAAGCGGTTCGTGCTGTTGAGGCCTATCGCGATCTGGTTTGTCTTGACGGTCACCCTTCATTGCTTGAAATCAAAAGAACGCTCGAACGAATCGTCGCCCAGGAAAAGGATGCTTCTCCCGGCGTGCGGGACGAGGCGCAGATCGTTGGTGTGATCGATCCCGATGCTCCGCAGATCATTCAGGACTTGCGGCGAGAACTTCGCTTGCAGGGCAAACTGATGCGAACTGAGCTGGCCTATGTGAAATGGGTGCAGCGATTTCTGAACCATTTCGCAACGGACGACCCCCAGGGGTTGGACGAAAAATCGATCCGCGAGTTTTTGACTCATCTGGCAGTTGAAAGAAATGTGGCGGTATCGACTCAGAATCAGGCCAAGTCGGCTCTGTTGTTTCTGTTTCAGCGCGTCCTCCAGCGGGAGTTGGAGTTTCTTGATTTTGCTCCAGCATCGAAGGCTCCGAAGCTGCCGGTGGTGCTTAATCGCGACGAGATCGATCGATTGATGGTTCAGTTTCAGGGCAACAAGCAGTTGATGTTTTCGCTGATGTACGGAGCGGGTTTGCGGCACCTGGAGTGTCGGCGGTTGCGAATCAAGGAGATCGGCATTGATGAAGGCACGATCTTGGTACGATCAGGAAAAGGCGAGAAGGATCGCATCACGATGATGCCGCAGCGAACGAGGCAGGCTTTGATTGAGCAGATCGAACGCGTTCGCTCTCAACATCGTTCGGATTTGAAAAATGGCTACGGCGAGGTGTATTTGCCTTATGCGTTGGAGCGAAAGTATCCCAATGAGAGTCAGAAGTTTGGATGGCAATGGCTGTTTCCGTCGCACAGACTTTCGAACGATCCGAGGTCGGGAAAGTTGATGCGGCACCACGTTGGTTCGGCCTATTTTGCAAACGAGTTCGGTCGTGCTCTTTCGCGGGCGGAAATTGACAAAAACGCGGTGCCTCATTCGCTACGCCACAGTTTTGCGACACACCTGTTGGAGGACGGCGCGGATATTCGCACCGTGCAGGAGCTGATGGGGCACAAGGACATTGCCACGACGCAGATCTATCTGCATGTCATGAACAAGCCGGGGTTGAACATCAAGAGTCCATTGGACAGGGTTGGCAACGATGGCTGATGATCCACAAGAATACAAAGCGTTTACAGGCGATTTCAGAACACTGGTAAGTGAAGCAATCGAGCTCCTGATTGACGGAATTCGGGCAGAGAAAGATACTGAAACCGAGCTGAGGCTTGGGTGCGGTGCCTTTGACCAACTGACACCGAATCAAAAGTTGTGGTCCCTGCACCGGGTATCGAAAAGTCTGTTGTGTACCGGAATTATTCACGACGACAGGCGTCTGGTTTGTCTTTTGAATCGAGTCTCTGGACGCGGAGGCAAGTTTTGCAAATTCGTCAATTTCACGTCGTGGGTGACTTGTCGAAACCACAAACCTAGAACAATATCCCAATGAAACAAGCTTTCTGCGGGTTGACGCCCACGCATCGTGAATAATCCGGGGTGTAAAGGGGAGCCGTGGTTTCGGCGTGCTTCAATTTTCGAGAGCACTTGCGGAGCTCTGTTCGCGTATCTGAAGCAATGGATAGAACATGAGCTCGATTGCCAGTCTGATGAAGTGGATCCCGAGCTGGTGAGCACTTCGTTGCGAGAGCTTGTCGCCAGAGCGGCCGAGCAGGTTGATCCGGACACGTCATGGCCGTCTGCTGAGTGTGTCCCGTTTGAGGAATGGGAGCTGGCGATTGACCGATTGCAAATTGAGGTATTGCCCGACGAGGACTGGCGTTTGGAAGAGCTGTTTTTGGATGCCGATCCGGAGAAGGTTCGGGAGATCAAAGCATTCCACGGGATTGAAGAAGATTACTTTGTTCAGGTTGCTCCCGATTCGGATGACATTCAGTTCGATGATTTGCTCAACGAATTACATCACTTGACGAGTGAGGCACGTGGCCAGTGAGGCCGTTTGCATAGACTCGTCACAAACTCGTGTGCTTCCTGTTCATTGGCCGCCGCTAACGGTTGGTGAACATCCCGCAACCTTGCACATCTGGATTACAAAAAACACCCTGTCGCTGAGACGCGTGTCTGGCGGCGCATCTCGGGCGAGGTGAGGGAAACCACGTCTAGTTGATCAATCGTTCCATGCGAAGATCTACAAGAGCTCCCAGATCTTTCGAGGCCATTGCGAGATAAACTTTCTTGGCTGGTGAGTTAGTTGTGTTTGTTTTCGGACGCAGCAACGGCACCGAGCGAATGCAAGCGAATGCTGTCCGGCGGTAATTCGTTTAGAACCCGGATTGTTCACGGTGCGTGGGCGTCAAAATTGAGAAGGCTTGTTTCATTGGAGCATTGTTCCAAGTTTGTGGTTTCGACACTTCACCCACGACGTGAATTGGTGAATCTGCAAAAACTGTCGCCACATCAGGAGAATCGGCTCAAACATCAAACCAGACGCCTGTCGTCGTGAATAATTCCGGTCAATATCGCAAAACATGCAGTTCTGCTGAGTGAGGAAAATAGACAACAGGAAAATAGAGGCCAAGCCGGCACCTTCCGGCCATGCGGTTGCAGAGGTTTTTCGCAGCGATTATATTCGTTTATTCATTCGAGCTGATTTGGCTCATAGATATCACCAATACCGGATTTTTTCTGCGATTGCAGCATAATCCGAGATTCCTACTGGAGGATCTCGTTCTACGTATCAATTAGTGAAGGAAGGTTCCATGCTTGTTCCCACCCCACGTAAACGAAAACCTCGTCGAAACACTTCCAAACGACGAACAGTAAAACAATCACACCTCAATTACGACAGGCTTGAAAAAAAGCTACCTCTAACAACTTTTGTGGTCACAACTCTTGATGACATCGTGGACGCAGAAGACGGACTTCTGTCACTTCGCGAAGCCGTCACCGCCGCGAACGCCAATGAGTCTTTCAGCGACGCCGCAGCTGGCGATGCGAATGGTGATCGAATCGTGTTTGCAGAGTCTCTAAACACCGGCGTCGTGACGCTCAACGATGGTCCTTTGGAAATCACTGACGACCTTGTCTTGCGAGGCAATGTTGGAACTGAATTCGAGAGGACTTCGATTTCTTCGGGTGGCTCAAGTCGGATTTTCACCGTCGAGACCGACGAGCGATTTTATGTTCGAGACCTGAATTTTGATTCAGGATCTGCAACCGAAGGCGGGATTGGAAAACTGGCACCCCAAAGCACAGCAGTTTTTGTGAACACAAGTTTCACCAACGGCGAGGCCGAATCCGGCGGCGCTTTGCATGTTGATAACGCTCGAGTTCGTTTGATCGATAGCCTGTTCGGTGGTAACGTTGCGACTGAAAATGGTGGAGCGATTTTTGCTATCGGGGAAAGCGTCGTGACCGCGCACAATTCTTCGTTCGGAGCATTCGACGGTTTGGATGGAAACCGCGCCGAGGGCGCGGGAGGAGCAATTTTCATTTCCGGACCCGCTCAATTGAACTCGAATAGCTCGTTCACGGGCAATACTTCTGCTTCCTCCGGCGGAGCGATCCGCGTTTCCGCAGACGCGAGCATCAATGTCTATGGAGGCGTTTTCTCCGCAAATTCTGCAAACGCTGGCGGAGCCGTCTCATTTGCGGGCACTTCGTTTTTCTCTTCGCAAGCCACCTTTAACAACAACGTGGCGGTTGAAAATGGAGGCGGTGCAATCTTCGTTGCGACGGGAACGGCTATTCTGCAAGACGCCGAATTCAATGAGAATTCTGCGGTTTCATCGGGCGGAGCAATCGTTATGGCAAACGGGACCTCGTTGTTCCTGACCAATTCGTCGCTTTCCGAGAATTCCTCAGGTCGAAACGGCGGCGGCATTTTCGCCAACGGAGCCAATGTCGTTTTGAGAAACTCGGAATTGCTTTCCAACAATGCAGATTTTGACGGGGGAGCTATTTCATTCGGCAGCCTCGAATCGACGGCGCTACGGATTTTTGATTCGAGGTTGAGTTTGAATACCGCGCGAAGTGGCGGAGCGATTTCGACATTCTTTGATGGGCTGACGGTCATTCGCGATAGTGAAATCAGTGGGAATTCGACTGCCAGCAATGGCAATGGTGGAGGAATCGACGCCAGAGGCAGTACGAACACGCTGGTGTTCGATTCGACGATTTCCGATAACGAAAGCGGAGGGCAGGGCGGTGGCATCCATCACCGAGGCGACTACCTTTTGGTTTCAGGTGGTAGTATCGCATCCAATTCTGCCAGATCGGGTGGTGGAGTGTTTACTGGTTCCGCAGCTGCTTTGGCTGGCACATCCGTCAATGGAAATTCAGCCAGTTCAGGCGGTGGTGCCGCGGTTGCACAAGAAGGACGGCTCGTGTCGCGAGATGGAACGGTTTTCTCCTCGAACACGGCCAGCCAAGGTGGAGCGATCTACGCAATGGACGCTCGAGCCTTCGCATTTGATTCAGTTTTTGAGTCGAATCGGGCCGCCTTGGGTGGAGCAATCAGCGCAGCATTTGCTGGACAAGTTTTTGTTCAGAACTCCAGCTTCACATCAAACGTAGCAACTGGCAACGGCTCGGCCGTCAACGTGCAAGCGGCGGGTTTGGTGACCGCAGCCAATTCAACTTTTGAATCGAACTCGATTGAATCAGAAGACGATTCGGAGGAGCTCGGCGTCGTTTTGGTATCGCGAGGCGGTTTCTTCGGTGACCAGTCAAACACCTTCGCAGCGAACACTCCCAGCGACGAAATCGTGCGACTTTAAGTCGGCCTTGTAGAGGATTCATGTCGCCCGCGAAAGCGGACCTTAAACTGATGCCCGTCGATTTTTTCGGCGGGCTTTTTGCTGGCAGGATCGCGATGCCAAAGGATAGTCGTTGGCTTCGACTGTAACGTGACTCGCCAGAGATCGTAACGCTTAGCGTCGCGTGAACACGGTCGGCTACAAGAGTGTTGTAGCTGGACTCACCAGAGTTCAGACCGTCCCAACCAAAGGGCACACCAGTGCCCACCGAAGTCTGGCGACATCGGCTACGAGAGTGTTGTGCCCACCGAAGTTTGGCGACGTCGGCTACGAGAATGTTTCCTCAGATCGACACGCGAATTTTGGTCCATGCACAACTATGACGTTGCGACCTTGGCAACGTTATCGGCCGTGATGCCGAACTTTTCGTAGAGCTCTTCAAATGGGCCCGATGCGCCAAAGGAATCCATGCCGACGAATTTGCCGTGGGCTCCGATGTACTTCTCCCATCCCATCTTGATACCGGCTTCGACCGCGACACGGTTGGTGACCGCCGATGGCAACACGGATTCGCGATAGTCCGCAGACTGATCGTCGAACAGTTCCCAACACGGAACGCTGACAACGCGTACCTTTTTGCCTGATTCGGTAAGCTTCTTGGCAGCGTCGACACAGATCGCGACTTCGCTGCCGCTTCCCATCAGGATGACGTCAGGAGTCCCGTCGCAATCCTGCAAAACGTAGGCTCCTTTTTCCGCCTGCGAAGTGTCGCCCGCAAAAGTTGGAAGGTTCTGGCGAGACAAAACAAGAACGCTGGGACGCTTTTTGTCCGAAAGAGCTGCTTTATAACAGGCTGATACTTCATTCGCGTCCGCAGGTCTCATCACCAATACGCCTGGAATCGAACGGCAAGCTGCCATGTGTTCGACTGGCTGGTGAGTCGGCCCGTCTTCGCCCAGCCCGATTGAATCGTGGGTCATGATGTACACAACAGGCTGATGCATGATGCTGCTGAGCCGCAACGATGGTCGCAGGTAATCGGTAAACACAAAGAACGTCGCGCAATAAGGACGAATTCCACACAGCGACATGCCGTTGCTGGCCGCTGCCATCACATGTTCACGAATGCCAAAATGGAAGTTGTTTCCAGAGTAATCGTTTGCGCCGAAATGGCCGGCTGCTGGATCGTCATTGTTGGATTTGTTTGATCCTGCGAGGTCCGCCGAACCACCAATCAACCATGGAATGCTCTTACAAACCGCGTTCAGCACCTTGCCGCTGGAAGCTCGCGAAGCCATCCCTTTTTCGTCAGCGTCGAACTTCGGAAGCGATGATTCCCAACCCTCCGGCAGTTCGCGATCCTTCATCTGTTGGAGCTGCTTCGCCTGTTCCGGATACTCAGATTTATAAGCTTCGAACTTTTCGGCCCACGCAGCGTAAGATTCACTCCCGCGTTTCCCGATGGTGCTGCGGAACTTTTCCAACACTTCGTCAGGGACAAGGAATTTTTCGTCCGCTGGCCAGCCGTAGTATTCTTTCGCCAATTTGATTTCGTCGTCGCCCAGCGGAGAGCCGTGAGCACCCGAAGTATCCTGCTTGTTGGGAGCTCCGTATCCGATAACGCTTTTGACGATAATCAAAGTCGGTTTGTCGGAAGTATTGCGGAAGTTCTCATAGGCTGCGGCGAGACTTCCGAGATCATTTGCGTCATCGACCGTGACCACATTCCATCCGAGGCTTGCGAAGCGACCGGCGACGTCTTCGCTGAACGCCAATTCGGTGCGACCTTCGATCGTGATTTCGTTGTCGTCATAGATCCAACATAAGTTCGACAGTTTCAGATGGCCTGCGAGAGACGCGGCTTCGCAGCCGATGCCTTCCATGATGTCGCCGTCACTGCAAACAACGTAAGTATCGAAATCAAAAAGCTCGTATCCCGGTCGATCGTAGTTCGCACCGAGCCATTTTCCGGCGATCGCCATTCCGACGCTGTTGCCCAAGCCCTGTCCCAGCGGCCCGGTGGTTGTTTCGATACCGGCCGCATATCCGTATTCGGGGTGGCCGGCACACGGTGATACCAACTGGCGAAAGTTTCGAATGTCGTCTAGTGAAATCGCGGGGTCACTGGTCGGGTTCCCTGCGTCGTCGATTTTCGCGACTTCCGCCAGATGCAATACCGAATACAACAGCATCGACGCGTGGCCACAAGAAAGAACGAAACGATCGCGGCCGATCCAGGTTGGATTGGCAGGGTCGTAGTTCAGGAAATCAGTCCACAGTGAATAAGTCAACGGCGCCAGAGCCATTGGCGTTCCCGGATGGCCGCTGTTGGCCTGTTGAACGGCGTCCATCGACAGCGTGCGAATCGTGTTGATAGCGAGTTGGTCGATGGTGACTGTAGAATTTGACATGCTTTTTCCTGTTTCGCGGTCCGTCGGGTTGGGCTGTATGATGCGACTTGGGTTGCCACTGCGACTCAAGGGCGACAACGTCCCAGATTATTTTTGCTTTGATCCAATTTGACTGCTCGATTATGGGGTTTAATCCTTCCCGGTCAATTCGGGGACGCAATTTAAGCCCGGATTATTCACGAGGCGACGGCGTCGAAATGAAGATGACTTTTTTCATTGGAGTATTGATCCAATTGTGTGTTTTCGAAGTTTAAACTGCGATTTGAAATTAACGTGATTTGCAAAACTTGTCGTGACTTCAGGAGAATTGCCTCAATTAAACCCGGATTACTCACGATGCGTGGGCGTCGATGTAGAGAAAGCTTGTTTCAATTTGGTATTGTTCCAAGTTTGTGGTTTCGACAGGTCACCCACGACGTGAAACTGACGAATTTGCAAAACTTGCCTTGCCTCCGCGTCCGGAGAATTGCTTCGAAGGGCATACCAGACACCTATCGTCGTGAATAATTCCGGTTACAGAGCAAAGCCGACGCGCCCGAGCCTGTCGTCGTGAATGACGATCGTTCCCGTGAAGGTCTGGAATTGAGGTTTGGATCAGGAACTTGAGTTTGCAAGATAGTGATGCTGCTTCAATTGGACTGCGCAGCTAATATATAAAGGAAGGCCGACAAAAACGTCGCTCAATCCAATTCGGAAAGAACCATGAACAACCGACGCGATTTTCAAAAAATGATGCTCGGCGGAGCCCTCGCCTCCGTCGGTGCCGGCACCTGCCTGACTCGTAGCTCTTTTGCGCGGCCTGCCGCTTCATCGCCGACTCTGGACCGAAAAAATTCGGCGAACGAGAAACCGCCGGCGGAACTGATGACGGACGAAACGAAAGCCAGTATCGATCGTGCCTTGAACTATCTGCTCAACGCGCAGATCACGACGGGACGGAACCGTGGAGCGTTTTCAACGACTGGTTTGCAGTCTGGCGTCGCCACGGCGTCCATGGCGGGATTGGCAATGATGTGTGGAGGCTACGCTCCGGGCTTCGGCAAGTTCGGGAAAGCCATCGACAATGCGGCTCAGTTTGTCATGAATAATGTGCAAGACAGCGGCTACATTTCCAAGCGGGAACTTCCCAGCGAACGCATGTACGGACATGGATTCAGCATGCTGTTCCTGTCGCAGGTCTACGGTATGACCAAGAAGGCTTCGATCGGAGAAAAACTTCGCAAAGCGGTTGAACTTACTTGTAAGACTCAGAACAACGATGGCGGCTGGCGCTACGAACCTGTCAAAAGCGACGCGGACCTTTCGATCACCGTTTGCCAAATCATGGGCTTGCGAGGCGCTCGTGATGCGGGCATCGATGTTTCGGATGAAGTTCGCAAAAAGTGCATCGAATACGTTCAGAAAAGCCAGAACGCAAACGGTAGCTTTCGGTACACGCTTAGAGGAGGCCATTCGACGATGGCGATGACTGCGGCGGGAGTCACGTCGCTTTACAGTGCCGGAATTTACGAAGGCGAACAGGTTGAAAAGGCACTTAAACGTTTGCTGGCCGCCAAACCAAGGTCGGCTCGCGGCGGACATTTCTTTTACACTCACTATTACGCGGTTCAGGCGATGTGGCACGCTGGCGGCGAGTACTGGAACGCGTGGTATCCTGCGATTCGTGACGTGCTGCTGAAAGATCAGGCCGACGATGGGTCGTGGCGTTCAAGCGAAGCGGGGCCTCAATTCGGAGCCGCGATGGGAGGTATCATTCTGCAGATGCCGTTGAATTATGTTCCGGTCTTTTCGCCTTGAGTTAAACCGGAATTATTCACGACGACAGGCGTCTGGTTTGATGTTTGAGGCGATTCTCCTGAAGTGGCGACAGTTTTGCAGCTTCACCAATTCACCTCGTGGGTGAACTGTCGAAACCACAAACTTGGAACGATGCCCCGATGAAACAAGCCTTCTCAATATTGACGCCCGCGCATCGTGAATAATCCGGGCTGAAATGGTCGATCGCCAAAAGTCCGCCAGGAATCTGTAGAGTCTAGGCTCATGTCGTCCCTTCGGGACTTTCTAAAACGTTCGAAACGATTCCCCGGGCTTACACCCGCGGCTAACTCATGCCGTCACTTCGTGGCTGAAATGCTCAAAAGTAAGTACCATTGGCCAATGCCCAAACGGCTTATTAAATCAACAAGCCTTCATCGGAGGAGCTGGACGGATTTGCCAGTCGTAGCGATCCACAATCACCTTCAGGATAAAATTCCCGGCAAAGAGTACGGGTGAAGTTTTTTTTTGAGCCGTAAAGCATTATATTTTAGCCTCTCAATGAACTTCACCGCCGCGGCCAGTTAATGACAATGCAAACGATTGCCGTAACTACCCGGAAACAGTGGCGTCAATTCTTTGAACTTCGCCGACGAGTCTATCGCAACGATCCGGCCGTCGTTCATCCTCTGAAGTTCATGGAGCGTCAAACGCTCGACACGAAAGCACATCCGTTCTATCAAACGGCGTCGCGCGAAGCTTTTTTATGCTACGACGGCAACAATCAGCCGGTGGGGCGAATCGTCGCGATCAAGGACGATCTGCACAACGATTTCTACAAAGATCAACTTGGATTCTTTGGATTCTACGAAGTCATCGAATCTGACGACGCGTCGAAGATTCATGATTCGCTAATGACGGCAGCTTCGAAATGGCTTGAAGAACGCGGTTGCGATGGAATGAGAGGGCCCGTCAATCCGTCGATGAAGGGTGAATTCGGCGTCGTCGTCGAAGGGAATCATATTCCTCCTTCGGTCATGCTCGCACACACGCCGGCCCGCTACGACGAACTGTTCACTCAAGGTGGTTTCGAAGTCGCCAAATCGTTTTACGCTTTTCACAGCACCAAAACAGAACACCATTATCGCTCGGAAGCCGAGTGGGCCAAACTTGATTCGTCGCGTGAGAAAATCGCCAAGCGGTTTCCTCAGCTGAAAATGCGAACCGTCGACAAAGGCAATTTCGAAGAGACATTCCGACAGATCAACGAACTGGCCAACGAAGTGCGAAAGGACGATTGGGGTTACGTTCCTTTCACGGATGCTGAATTGCAGTTCATGGTCAAATCATTGCGACAAGTCGTCCGATTCGACATGATCCATGTGGCTTACTGGGAAGATGAACTTGTTGGTTACATCGTCAACATTCCGGACGTGAACTGGGCGTTGCGAAAAACGATCGGTCGCTGGGATTGGATTCGATTGCCCCAACTTCTTTTCTGGTTGAAACGAACTCCTCGCACCCGCGTGTTCTTGCTGGGAGTAAAAAAGGATTATCGAAACCGTGGCGTATCCACCAGCTTGATCAAACGGCTCGTTGACGCTCGTCTTGAGTACGATGAATGGGAGTTTTCCTGGGTGGAAGAGGATAACTTGCGCTCGATGCGTGCGATCGCTCGGGCCGCGAAAGTTGAGAAATTCAAAACTTTCAGGATCTACGAAAAAGCGATCCAATAAAGCGCTTCGGGTCGCGAAGTTTCGATCTGTGACTGTCTATTGCATTTTTTGGAACAGTTTGGCTGATCTCATGGAGCCTTCCAACGATCCCGACATCAACATGGAGCCTCATTTGCGGGCTCGCTACGAGCAAGTGCCGCCGGTCGATCCGGCGATCGATGCTCCGCTGGGCATGTCGCCAAACATTCGATCCTTTTCTGACAAGTCCGAAGAAGATATTGACCACAGCGTTTGGGACGAGCCATCTTTGCGACCTGAAATCGCTTCGAATCCGCCCGACGAAGCGTTGACTTATGCGAATTGGCTGAACCAGAGAACTTCCAGTTTTTCGGCGAAGGAATCATGGCTGGTAACGCTGGGAGTCATCCTTCTGTCGGGTCCTTGCGCGATATTGCTGTCCCTGTTCGCGGGAGTGGTTAGTTCGCAGTATCAAGTTGCAAATGTTGTGCTTGTTTGCCTGGTCTCGCCACTGCTGCAAGAAATCTTCAAAATCATCATTCCGCTGTGGATCGTTGAAAAACGTCCCTACCTGTTTAAGTCGTGGTTTCAATTTTTCCTGTGTGCGGTCGCATCCGCGACGATCTTCGCGTCGGTGACCAATGTGATGCTGGCTTTGCCTTTCGAAGAAGTTTCCCGACCTTTCTTCCTTTTTATGTGGTGCGGCATTCTGGGCATGCATCTGATCACAACCTGCATTGCGACTCAGGGGCTCGAAACGATCTGGCTCAACACGCACAACTCAGGAAAGCCTCCCAAATTGGAGCACGGTTATCCTTACTTCATTACTGCGATTGGCATCCATGTCGTGTTTGCGGTTGGCTGCACCGTCTACATCGTGGCGTTCGAAATCAAGACCTTGTTCTTTTCCTGATGGAACGGCTAAAGGACAGCTGAATGGTTGCGCGATCTTCCAGAGCATCAGAATTGGTAACTCGGCTCAGTCGGGCAGAAGGTAAGTTCAGCACTCTTGCTGAAGACCTTGTAAATTCGACAGATTCGGTTTGCATACCCGTGGATTATTTCTTTTCACCCGCCTTCATCTTCAGCGTCGCCCCCTTTTCCCTTCGCCCAAAAAATCGGCTACAATGCGGGCAGTGAACTTTAACACCATTATACTACCAACATTGTTGAGGTTAGCATTATGCCTACCGACGAAATATTGACCGACGCAGAAGAACGGATGACCAAAGCGATCGAGGTCCTGAAAAAGAACCTCAGCGGCATTCGCACTGGCCGCGCCAACCCCGGGCTGGTGGATTCGGTCCGAGTCGACGTTTACGGTTCGCCGACGCCGCTTAAGCAAATCGCTTCTGTGGGAGCTCCCGAACCGACTCAGATCGTCATCCGTCCCTACGACACATCGATCATCAAGGAAATCGAAAAAGCGATCGTCAGCAGCGACCTTGGTTTCAACCCGCAGAGCGATGGAAAGCTGGTTCGAATCAACATCCCTGCGCTTTCGACGGATGTGCGAAAGAAAATGGTCAGTCGCATCAAGGAACTGACCGAAGAAGCCAAAATTTCAATTCGCAACGTACGTCGCGACGCCAACAAAGCGGCTGATCAGGAACAAAAAGACAAACTGATGACCGAAGACGATCGCGATTCGGTAAAAAGTGACGTTCAGGACCTGACCAAAAAATACGAAGACCAAGCCAACGAAATGGCCAAGTCTCGTGAGTCGGAAGTGATGGAAGACTAAGTTTTCCAACCTCGACGCAAAATGCACAGAATGAACCAAACGGTTGGAGGTTAACTCCGACCGTTTTTTTGTGTCAAAGGGTTAAATCAGGTCCAATTGAGCCCTAATTGATGGCGATGGACAATGAGCGAGCCCCGGCTGCACGCTCGCCAACGCGTCGGCCAGTTTTTCGCTACCGCACCAACGGAATCGAACTTGAACGCTATCATTGGTGTTTTGCCAAAACCTAAATCAAGCCGTAAACGATGACTTCCGATTCAATGATCGACTTAAAGCTGTTGGAAAGCCACGCGAAGTTGGTACAGGAATCGCGAGATCGATTGCTGTTCAGTCGTTTCGACCCGCAGTTGCAACAACCTCTTTTTGGTGAACGCGTCCTGCCAAAATTCTCTGGTCAAGCCAGCGGCTGTCGGGTCACGGACTTGCAGGGCAATCAGTTTTTGGATTGGACCGGCGGCCAGAGTTCCAATTTACTCGGCCATCGACACCCCGCTGTCGTGGACGCTATCAAGTATTGGGCCATCGACGAGCAGGTCCACGAATTGGATCCTCCGGTTTCAAGCGATTCACCTTTTACGGACCCGCAAGAGGTCACGATCGCGGGACGACTGTGCGAACTTTTTCACGGCGACTTGATGGTCGGATTCACTCGTGGGCGTCGCGAAGCCATCTACTGTGCGACCGAAATCGCCAGAACGATAACGCAGCGCCCGATGATTGCGGTTCATGCCGTTCATCCGACCAAGCATCTTCATTGTCAGGACCAACGTTTTCATTTCGGTCGTTCGCATTTTGCTGAGGAAAACGAACGAATCATTCCAGTCGGCGATCTTAAGTCGCTCAGATGGACGCTCAAGAATTTCCCTGACAAAATCGCCGCCTATCTGATCGATCCGTTTGAGTTCGAATATCCAAACGCAGACTGTTTTTCTGAAATAGAAGCTCTATTGAAACAGCATGGCTGCCTTTTAATTTTGGATGAATCGAGCAACGCGTTTCGCATGGAAATGGGCGGGGCTCAAGAACATTTTTCAATTCATCCGGACCTGACCGTCGCGGGCGATACGCTCGCAGGACCGTTTTCGTTTTCCGCAATTCTGGGCCAGAAGGAGCTTATGCAAAAAGCGTGGCGAACCACGATGCGAACTCAAGATCGACCCGGCGGACTGACTCTGGATGTTGTGAACGCTTCCCTTAATTTCGCAATCGAAAACCACCTTCCAGCGATCTTGGCAAGAGCGGGAAAGCAACTGAAAGAAGAATTCAATCACATTGCGAAACAGTCTTCGCTGCGATGCGAACTGGTTGGGCATCCATCTCACTTGTCAATTCAGTTTGCCGAATACGAATCGTTTGAGCACAACGAATTGACCGCAGCGTTTTCGCTTGCCGCATTGGAACAGGGCGTGATCACTTACGGAGAATTCTGGCCCAACGTCGCTCACGACAATCGAGCGGTTGAGGAAACTTTGCTGGGGCTTGAGCGAGCAATTGAATCGTTGGAGTCGTGGATCGCTGAAGCAACTGACTCGACATTCAAGGACATCGGTATCGGGCCCGGCGCCTGTGGTCATGAAATTCGCGGGCGTATCGACAGCCTGAACATGATCCGAAAGACGATGGTGCTGAGCGGCTGGATTCTGATCGACGGGAAGCCGGTTGAGCTTTCTGCGGTTTCTGAAAATGGAGATCGAATCGAAGCGGAAAAAGTCATTCGCTCTGACCTTGGAGTGAATATGCCGCAATTTCTGGACGCCGCATCCGCCGGCTTCAAACTCTCATTGCCCGTTGAAAGCATCAAAAAGACCAGCCGTTTTCTGGTCGACGGGCATCGCGATGGGAAACGGGTTTACCGCACGCTTCTGGTTCACGATCCACACTTGCAGACCTCAGGCCCATATCCTTTTGGCGAAGGCTGTCTGATGACTTAGTGCCAATAGCTGAAGTTGACGTTTGACATTATTTGTTGCTTTTTTGGGTTCTTCCGGGTTTTTAGTGGCGTCTATTTGGCATCAAATCGAGCTTTCTG
>CAYZPA010000106.1:0-15507 GCA_964479855.1 uncultured Pirellulaceae bacterium | reverse complement strand
TGTTTAAGCGTGCTGCAGGAAGTAGCGACTCGATAAAAGAAGAAGCCAAACGGCGCGGTCAAGACTGGATGCATGCTCCCGGAGCAACCGTGATGGCCCAGACAGTCTTGTGACACGAAAACCCTTTGTAGGACCTGAAAGCCAATAACGGCTGGAGGCTGGCTTGGGAGAGGCTCATTCCGTTTGCGGCAAACAGACAGCAGGAAGCAGCTCGATCGCTTGGCCGGTCCTGAATAATGGTCGCCAAACCGTTACATTCTGACTGTAAGACGAATACAATTAGAGTGCCCCTGCCCTCCCATGCGGTCCTGATTACTCGTGCCCGTTTTTTCCTACAAAGCGATCGACCAAAGCCAAGCCGTACGCCAAGGCGCGATCGATAGTGACTCACCACGCCAAGCTCGTCAGGAACTGCGCGAAATGGGACTGCGCGTCACCGAACTGTCCGAGTCAAAGCAAAAGAAAGAGCGTAGCTACTCGCTGCCGGGAATCTTCAAGCGAAGCTGGAACCATTGGCTGGCCGGCTTTACAAGCGAACTGGCAACCCTGATTTCCGTCGGTGTTCCTTTATTGGATGCACTGGAGACGCTTTCGGAACAGCACCAAGGTAAAGCTAAATCCATCGTGTTGCATTTAAAGGATGATGTTTCCTCTGGGCGATCCATCGCAGAATCCATGAAACGACAACCTGAAGTGTTTGACTCACTGACGGTAAAAATGTTGGAGGTCGGCCAGAACACCGGCAACCTCGACGAGATCTTGAGACAGGTTTCCGAATTTAAACGCAGATCTCACGAGTTTCGTGATCGCGTCATGAGCGCCCTGCTCTACCCGATGATCATCGTCATTGTGAGTCTTGGTGTATCTGTTTTTCTGATGACCGTCGTGGTCCCCATGTTGCTGGAAAGCCTGGCTGAAACAGGAAAAACACTTCCTCTACCAACACGAATCCTTCAGTTCATGAGCAACATCCTAAGCCAGCACGGCTGGTGGCTGGGAATCGTGCTGCTGTCATCTGTGATTGGAGCCTGGCTAGCACTACAAACGGATCGTGGTCGTCGCTTTCGCGATCGAATGTTTTTGCGCGTTCCCTTATTGGGAATGATGGGAAGAAAGCAGGAGATCGCTCGCATTGCTTTGGTGATCGCGACGCTCATGAAAAGCAATGTTGAATTTCTTCCGTCGATTGCGATCGCAAAAGGCACCACCAAAAACACACTATTGTATGATGCACTGGAAGAATGCGAGAGAGATGTGGAATCGGGAAAAGAGATCGGCCAGTCACTGGGCAAGTCATCCTACTTTCCACCAATGGTTGCCCAAGTCTTTACGGTGGGGCAGCAATCGGGACGATTGGAAGAAATGTTGTTTCGTCTTTCGAAAGACTACGACAGTCAGGTGGAATCGATTTCAAGTCGTTTGTCGACGGTGATTGAACCAACACTAATCCTACTTCTATCGTTCTTTATCGGATTCATAATGTTTGCAACCTTAATGCCCATGATGGAGGCAGGAAATGTATTCTAGAAAGTTGCCCCGGACTCAAGCCGGTTTTTCACTTATCGAAATGATGGTCGTGTTGGCGCTTATCGGTTTGTTGACCGCAGCGGTAGCAGTCGGTGTGCGCCGTGCACGAGATAAAGGCCGCATCACAACCGCTCAAATAGAAATTCAGAATATTGTTGAGGGGCTTGAAGCATTCAACACCGAAATCACCCGCTATCCCACCAATGAAGAAGGCCTCGACGTACTGCTGACCAAGATCGGGGGCCTCGATCCAATCTTGAGTAAGAAAGGCGCCTTGAACGACCCATGGGGCAATCCATACATGTACCGTGTGACGATTGATGGAGATGAGCCATTTGAAGTTTCCAGCAGTGGAATGGATGGGATCCCGGGAACCGACGATGACCTTTCCAATCAGAGCGTCGAGTGAGTCGTCACCACGCCAATTATTCACGCGACGGGTTCTCCCTGATTGAGATGTTGGCCGTTCTGTCGATCCTTTCGTTAGTAATGGTGACCGTATCGATCCGCTGGGGAGACGTCTATAAGCGGTCTCGTTTAAAAGCGACCGTGGAACGGGTGATTGATTTTGATTTCAAGGCGCGGCGTCATGCCATTCAACAGCATCGAAACGGCACATTGTCTTACAATTTGGACAATCACCGCACTCTAAAAGCCAGTCGATGGGTACGGGGCGTTGAAAAACGAATTAGCATGGACACTGACAGTCTGAATCGAATCGAAAGCATTCGAACTGCACGAAGTAAGGCGTCTGATGAAATTATCGAACTACCAATTTCAAACCTTGGAGCCACGCCAACTTACTGTGTGGAAATCAAACAGGGAGACGAACAGCGTTGGATTGTTTTCGCTGGAAGAACTGGACAATCGGAAGTCTTTGAAAAGAGCGAAGATGCGGACGAGGTTTTCGCGACACTGGAAGTGGTCGGGGAAACAGGAGCTCAATGGGAGGCGTCCAGGCCTGACGCTAATTGAGGTAATTGCCAGTATCGCCCTCCTCGCAACTTTACTGGTGATGATGCTTTCCATTCGCTCCAGCCTCGTTCGTCAGGCCAATCGGGCTTTTGAGTCCCAGAAGGCAACAGCAGCCCTCGATATGCAACTGGCTCAATGGTTTGAATTCGGGGGAACGGTCCCAGTTAACGAAACCGGAAACCTGGAAGGCACCGAAGAGTTTTATTGGCGAACCAATCTCGTACCAACACGATCATCCAATTCGAATTGGCAGATGACGACGATTCGAGTTGAAGCGATTTCCGCCATCACGCAGCAGCCAGTCGCATCGGTGGAGTTGGCAGGTCAGCCCGCCACGACTGAGCGTGCTACTGGAGGTCAATCGCCATGACCGGACATTCATCGATTGCTGTTCGTAGAGAGGCCATGACGCTTATTGAGTTGCTGACCTCCTTGACTCTGTCTGCAATGCTGATGGCGGTTTTACTTAGCACGCTCGCGCAGCACACGCGGACCAATCGACGGCTTCGCGAGAAGAAACCGTTCGCGCCTTGGAAGACTTTGCTCCAACAGCAATTGCAACAGGACTATGCGGGGTGTCGCCACGTGTTGATTCAGTCAAATCGGATCGTAATGGAAGGATATTCCGACCAAGGGCCGGTTCGAATCGAATACGGTATCGTCGCCAATCAAAAAGAGAACTGGTTAGTTCGTGAGGAGTTTGATTTGCTGCAGCGTGGTGGGGCAACAGCTCAAAGAGAACTGGTCTGTCGCGGCGTGAATCAGTTTCAAGCGTTAACCCAGCTATCAACGGATGTGGCACCGGGAGTTCTTCGTTTTCGAATCGCAACGGACGAGGCAGAAGGCATGACGGTGGCGGTCGTTCGGCACGGAGGTGCGGGATGATTCGAGAACAAGAACCGCAATTGGGCGTGAGAAGGCTAAACGAGAATCACGGTGGAGCAGGCGCAGAGACACGTTGTATCTATCGATGTAAAAATCGATATGTAAGGCGAAATCCACAGGGTTTTATCCTGCTGACCACGCTATTGATCATTGCCATGGTGGGCTTGTTAACCGTGGGCTTATCACGGCACAGCCTGAACCTGGCGGTTGCCGCGAGGACGTCAGAGAAAGAACTCCAGCAGAAATGGGGAGCCGCCAGTTGTCAGCGTTTTGCGATGGGGAGTTCTTCCTCGCTCTTGAGCGAACAGGTCTGGGATGATGCATCGTCCCAATGGAAAACCATACCGGTCCCCCGCTCTGCCAACACCGTTCAACTGGGCGAAAGCCTGTTCACGGTCGTGATTGAAGACGAGTCCGGCAAATTCAATATCAATCGTTCTCTCGATACAAGAGGCCGGCAGGCCACAGCTTCACTCGTACGGCGATTTGCCAGAAATCGTAACGGCATGGTCGTGCAACTCAGGACCCTGCAACGGGGGCGCGGTCCGATGGAAGATCAGGTCGAATCGTGGGCTCAGGTGTTCCAAATGCCAAGCGGTTCCGATACTCATTTTGCGCTACCTCAAGTCACCCAGGAATTGACTTGTTGGGGGCAGCAGTTGAACTACAAAACGGCAACTCCGGAAGTGTTTGTGGAAACCGTCAAACCGTTGATTGGTGCTATCCTGACGCAAAAGCTACAAAAGATTCTCAGTGGGGAAGAGGCTGGCGACTGGGAAACGGAACTGGCCGCCGCTGGTGCGAATGCTCAGCAGATCAACGCGGTGAAACCTCTTCTGGTCGCAAGCTCCAGAACTCAAGCGGTTTGGGTCGAGTCTGCCGAAAGCAATCGGATCTGGCTCACGATTTCCGAAGAGATCAGTTCTTCTATCAGACGCATTCACTCCTTCAATTGGTAAATCTCTCACGATCGATGGGAAACGAGTAGAATGATCTTCCCAACCTGTTTCCGAATGACCTTTCAATAACGCGACATGCGAATTCGAACTCAACGAAATATCGCGAACGGTGCCGCGGCAGTGGTCATGCTGCTTGGTTGTTTAGCCGTCGGCTGGGGCGCGATTGGTACTCAGTTGGATTCTTCCCAAGGTTTGGATTCTGAAGGCATGTCACGCAAGCGTGATTCAGCGTCTGTGGAAGACTCGATGGACCGGCAATCCAACGAACTGGCGCAGCTTGTCCCCAAATTAAGCCGAAAACTGCAGGGCCCCTTGGTACCTCCCGCGAGGAAGCCCCCTACTCTGCCGACAGCGGTAGTACAAAAACGAAACTGGCCATCCGTTTCCCTCGACTGTGTCATTGCGGGACGCTCTGCCAAGCTGGCAATTTTTTCAAGTAACAATCAATCCTATAGCTGCTCGTCGGGAGACCGTTTTCTGGGCCTGTTGGTGAAGTCCATTGGTAGTACCAGTGCCGAGTTGGAGTTTATGGGAGAAACGCGTACTTTTCACACGTCGGAACCGACCAAGGCGAAGGGAACGCAAAAATGAAAGCTCGCTGCCTTGTAACGATCACTGACACTGTTGTGGAGTATCATCGCAGTGATGAAAGCTCTGGTGTCTTACCGATTGCCCCCGGTTCTTCGATGGAGGAGATCGCAGCAACCGTGGAGCAGCTTTTGCAAAGTAGCGGATGTGCTGGTGATGACCTGATCCTTGGCATTTCATCTGCGGATGTATTCTTTCTCGCTTCTCCACTGGACCCGATTGCCTTGCAAAGCGAGGACGCTTTGAGATTTGCGGTGGAAGAGAAAATTCCCATTGATGCGGAAGCGATGATTCCCCTGGTCATAGGAAATTCACCGAATCATCGTGTCCTCGCTTGGCAGATTGGAGATAACCGAGAGTTATTGACGTATCTCAAAGACGAATATGGAATTTCGTTCTCGGCATTCGTTCCCGCCGAGCTGTTGATTGCCAATTCTCTCTTGGCTCAAAAAGAAATTGCCAAGACATCCACACTGGCCTCGTTAAGAGCCGAGTCTACCGAATTCATCTCGTTTGCTGATGGTGAACTGGTTGCCTGGAGTTACGTGTACGGATGCGAGCCCGGAAGCCAATCTGCCGCGGACATGAGTTGGATGCTGGAAACAGACATTGATTCCAGCCTGTTGCCGGAAGGGGCACACTCGACACTGCTCGAACGAACACGAAGCCAGTACCTTGCTAAGGCGTTATGCGAGAACCAAAAGAGCGGCCGTGACCGCTTTAATTTTACAGATCGGCTGGACTTTGAGTATGCCGAGAAGAAATCCGCGTGGGAGCCCGTCCTGTTGGCAACTTTGTTTCTATTCATATCGCTGGCGGGTGCCTTCGGCTACCAGTCGATGCAAGTGAGCGATCAGGCGCGGAAAACAGAAGGTGCGATCATTCGGAACTTTCTTGAAACCTTTCCGGGACGCAAGATCAATGGCCCGGTAGAAAAACTGATCCAGGAAGAATTGAAACGGCAAACCAGAACCAACGGCTTGCTGTCACATGCCAACACTTCGGTCCAGCTTTTGGAGACGCTGGGTAGGTTTCTCGAAGGGACTCCGCAACAAATGCGATTTCAATTCGATTCGCTAACCCTGAAACCGACTTCAATCGTGATTGTTGGTCAAGTCGCCAATTTCGAAGACTTTCAAACTCTCAAACGAGGCTTCGTAGATCAGGGATTTCTGGTTGAGCCCAGTAGTCGTTTTGGCAAACCCTTTACCATGACGCTGACATTGAACAGTAAAAAACTGGTGAACAATTCCAGAGGCGAAGCTGTGCAGCAGGTGTCGCTATGAAACGGATGCAACTCATACTGCTGGCCAATGTTCTGGCCCTTCTGGCGGCAGCTTGGGCATGGAGTCAGTTTGAGACAGCCAAACGTTCCGTGCGGTCAGCTCAAAGCAAGCAGCTACGATGCCAAAAACTGATTGAAGAGTTCGAACAACTCAAAGCGAACACCGTTGGTAAAGTGGTCGTTGCTGATAAGAACTATGACTCATCGGCCATGGTGGCAGCTGCCGTCAAATCCGCAGGGCTCTACGATCAAACGTTCTCCACGAGTGAATCGTCGATCGGGTTTGTCAACGGAACGCAGGTTAAACGGTGGCGAGTATCGCTGCCAGAATATTCGACCTCGCTGAAACGAACGGTCACATTGGTTGCAGCGCTGGTGGATGCGGATATGAAGTTTCAGGTTGGGCACCTCGAATTAAAACGGCCCAATGGAAATGAAGAAGTATTGTCTCCAAAAGGCGACGAGATTTGGCAAACGGACTTTCGGGAAATCACCTATCTGAAGGAGTCGACCAAATCGCGATGAATTTAACCCATCTAAAACAGGAGGGTTTGCTCCGAAACTGGATTCAGGCCTGCCATGCGGAGAGACTGTTCCAGCAGGTGCCAGAAAAGCTGGAACTCTGCACGACGGCAGAAGATCTGGTTGCCCTGGCTCGGGCTTTAAAAGTGCAACCTGACAAACTTAACGAGGCGTTGGCAACCAGTCTTGGACTGCCATGGCAAGCTAGTCTGGCAGGCATGATTCCTTCGGCGGAGTTCATTGACAGGTTTCCAATTGGGCTGGCGCGGGATGGTAAGTTGCTGGGCTTTGAGAAAAAGAATGGCGTCATGCCGCTTGCGTTGGGCGGATGGGAATCGATCGAGCAAATCGACGGGGTATCACGGTTCTTTCAGTGCCGCATCGAGCCGTTTTTCGCACCTGTTCAGCAGATTGAAACGGCCATCAATGCGGCATGGCAACAGCGCGACAGCCAGACAACAGAAACAATTGAATCTCTGGATTCGTCTGGAGGAATCCTGACGCTGTCGGCCAGTAATCGCGAGGACCTGTTGGATTCGTCTGGCCGTTCACCCGTCATCCGGCTTGTGAATTCCATTCTGTTTGATGCCGTCCTTGCTCGTGCCTCGGACATTCACATTCAACCAACCGAAGACACGCTCGACGTTCGTTTTCGAATTGATGGTGTGCTGTTTGATCAGTTCAAAGTGCCCCGTGCCTCTCAGGAGGAAGTGTTAAGCCGGATCAAGATCATCGGCGAGATGAATATTGCGGAAAAGCGCCTGTCACAAGACGGTCGCGCTTCGGTTCAGATTGGTGATCGACTGATTGATCTACGGATCGCATCGCTGCCAACGAGCCACGGTGAACGGATCGTCATTCGATTGCTGGACAAAAGTGCCCGGCTCTATACGCTTGAAGAGTTGGGGATGCCTCCCCTTTTGTTGTCACGTTTTCGGAAACTGATTCATCTGGAACATGGTCTGATACTTGTGACGGGGCCCACTGGCGGTGGTAAGAGCACTACGCTCTATGCAGGCCTACAGGAAATCAACACCAACTACAGCAATATTGTGACGCTCGAAGATCCAATCGAGTATCAACTTCCAGGCATCAGTCAAACGCAGATCAGTGAGAAGAAGGGCCTCACCTTTGCAGATGGATTACGCAGTGTTCTGCGACAGGATCCAGATGTGATCATGGTGGGTGAAATCCGTGACCAGGCGACGGCGAACATGGCCATTCAATCAGCCCTGACCGGTCACATGGTGTTTTCAACCTTGCACACCAATGATGCTCCCAGTGCGATCAATCGGCTGTTGGATCTTGGAGTTGAGCCCTACCTTGTTGCCAGTAGTCTGATCGGTGTGTTGGCGCAACGTTTGGTGCGTAGAATCTGTAAACACTGCAAACAACCCGCTCCCGAGTTGGCCGATCAGCTGTCGCAATTTGGCGAAGTCCCAGACTCTGAAGTCATGCCTTGCCGTGGGACAGGTTGTGCCCAATGCCGGGAGACAGGCTATCAGGGGCGACTTGGAGTGTTTGAGTTTATGGAAGTTCAGGAAGAAACGCGTTCGCTCATTCAGAACCGAGCCAATGCCTCGGAGATTCGAGAGGCTTCGCGTGCCAAAGGAATGAAGCTATTGAGTGAGGATGGGCTGACCAAGATCCTCGCGGGTGAAACAACCGTTGAAGAGGTCATTCGCGTTTCTATGCAGGTCTGAATGCAATCGAATTCTCGCAACTCCACCCTTACTCTGGCATGATGAAATCGTTAATCTCGGATTCCGAAAAGGCATCAGGTTGAACGAGCGGACTTTCTGTGCTGATGACGTTACTTTCGAAAGGAAGCGGGTCCGCAGTAAAGGGTTCCATAAGAAGCGGAGGTGATACTCCTTGCATCTCAATCCCCGGGGCCGGATGTTGCCAATCCTGCGATGTGCGATCTGTCGTCAACTTTAATTTGGCCCATCGCACCCATTCGGCGCGGTCATCCAACAGGATTAGTTCCTCCAGCTCGTTTCTCATCATCGAGGAATGTTCCCCCTGTTTCATTCGAGCTCGCAGGTAGTTGCCCAGATACTGAGCATTTTCTGAATCGAGTTCGCGAGCTTTCTGGTATTGCGTGATTGCTTCTGCCATTTGCCCAACGGCTTCAAAAACGAGCCCGAGGTTGTTTACGGGCTCGGCTCGATCAGGCATCTCTTTGATCGCGTGTTCAAACTCCCAGGCACTCAAATAGTACTTGCCTTGGTCATAATACAGTTTTCCCAATGAGTTGTGCGCGGGCCCAAAGGAGTCGTCACAAATGAGCGCTTCCTGAAAAGACTGCTCGGCAAGGTCGTTGCAGCAACCTCGTAAATAGCTCAATCCCTTTTCATGTTTCTTTTTGGCCCGCTGGGGGTTTCTGGCAGAACCATGCTCGACGGTTCGATAATTCGGCTTGGCTTCAGAACGGAAACGGGCGCATCCGGACAGTAGCGAACAGGCGAACGCCAGAAACAGAAGAGCGAATGTCGCCGATTTCGCCATGAACTTTCAGATCTTGAGATGCAACGAGAACCCAGTTTCACCTGGTTGGAAGTTCGTAAATACTCAATACCACCAAAGGGGTCAAGATTGCTGTCGCTAGCTATCGAATGAGCACTGGGCTACTGGAAGGAAAGTCACCTGGAATACAGGCTTGCTTTTGTTCCTCACCAGAAAGAAATCGCAGATCCCGAAACTTGTCATCCCGCAGAATGATCGGCTTGATAAAGACAAACAGTTTCGACTCATCTTCGCTGTCAACTTCACTACTGGTCAGGCGATTGAGGATGGGAATATGTTCGATGATCGGAAGCCCCGTCAGGTCGTCGGCACGTCTTTTTCGCGAAAGACCACCAACAACGACCGTATGCCCGTCGGGGATCGACACAGAACTGGTTACCTGATTGGTGTTTCTACCCGGTGGCAAGCCTTCCGCGGTCGTGGTGCCAGAAAAGTCATTCACCAGAATGTCGAAATCAAGATTCAGATAATCATCTTCCGAAATCTGAGGTGTAACATTAATCGTAGTTCCCGCTTGGAGGAATCCTCCGACCGATGTCGAGGTCGCCACGCTGTTGGAGGTCGTGGCTGAAAAAGGAACCTCTTCGGTGCTACTGAGCAAGCCGGTTGCGTTATCGTTGACGAGAATTCGTGGCGCGGCAGTCACACGTGCCGTTTGATGTTGAGCGAGCGCTTTAATGACGAGGTCGGCGGTTTGTGGGTCGATTAGGGCTCCATTGAATCCGAGGCTGGGATTGATGGTTAAGAACCCATTCTCTCCGACCGTGCGACCACTATCGAAATTCGTAAAGCCCAAAAGTCTGCGGTCACCGTCCCGGTCACCGCCTGATATTTCGATACCGAGGTTGTAATCGTCCTGTCGGGTCAGGGTGACGATCGTGACTTCGATCAGAACCTGTGGTCGACGAACGTCCAGTTTTTCAATCAGTTTGGCGTAGAGTTGCTGTGTCGCTGGATCAGCAACGATGATAAGCGTATTGGTGTTTTCGTCGACGGTGATTCTTGCATCTCCGGGAATAACCGAGGTCGGCCGTTCGGATCCCAGAGCAAGCCGCGCAATATCTCCGACAACGGAGGTACCAAAAGGTTGGTTTGCATTGTTGCCAGCCAGGTTCCCATCGAACGAGTTGCCAAAAGGTCCAAGTCCGGGGCGGTTCCCCAAACCGGGAAACGGACTCGTCTGACCGCCATCCTGAAACCCTCTATCATCAATGAAACCGCCAACACTGGTAATGCCACGACCCGCAGAGGTCGAAGCAGCACTTCGGTTCTGCTGTTGTCTTAGCCCAGAAAAGGGTTGATCGATTGATTGCAGCGTATCAACGATGTCAATGGCTTTGACGTTCTTCAGGGTGTAGAAGCGCATGGGGCTCCGCTCGGGACCACTTTCAGTGACAACGTCGAGCTGATTTTTGAGCGCTTCAACGCGTGCATGGATTTGAGGCTGAGTGTTAGCGACCAGTTCGTTTGCCTGTTCGTTGACTTCGGCTTGGTAGACACGCTGCATTTGAGTCTCGTCCATGCCTTGCAAGGATTGCTTTAGCAATTCATCGATCTGTTTGGCAGAGACGTTGGTAAAGCGGTACGTGACAAGCGTTAAATTGGTTTCGACATCAAGCTTTGCGGCAATCTCGAGTGCTCCGAGGACCTCGCTTTTTGGGCCGCTAATCAGGAGTTGATTGGTTCGCACAATCGCATTGATGCGCAGTGATTTGGCAGTTCCAACTGAATCAGCACTCACCGGATTTGGAGCGGCAATTCCGGAGTCGTTCTGTGAATTGAAGATCTCATCCAACTGCTGTTTTAGTTCGATCGCCTGAACATTTTTGACCGAATAGAATTCACGAAAAACGGTGGCTTCAGGCACGTCGAGTGTCTTGAGAAGAGCGGCGATTCGGACGAGGCGTTCATCTGTTTCTGAAACGATCAAGGCTTTTCGTTTGGGAAGCGTTGAAAAATTGGTGAAGCTGTTATCCGAAGTGTAAAGCATCTGTTTGATGTAGTTGACCGCTTCTTGCGGCGACACATGTTCCAGGGAAAACACTCCTGTTACGTAGGTGCCTCGAGCGATCTCACCGGTGCCAAACTCAGAGACGACCGGTGCGTAAGGGCGAACGTCGGCCAGTTTGACAATCCGCTGAATATTGTTGACCTCAGAGTTGACGAGAGCTAGACCGTTAGTTCGCAGAATCGATTGAACGATCTCCAGTGCCGAATCAGGGGTGAATTCGATTGTGTTCTGGCCATAAAAACGAACGGAATTTTTTGTGTTGTCGGGGAGCGTATTGGCGTCCGCAGTGATGGTGATTTGTTTCTCTTGAGCGAACCACTGCACTAAACCCTGCAGGCTAATCACACCTTTCTCGGACATCGTAATCAGAGGTTTGGAATCATCTTCGTCCAAGAGCGATGGCTGAGAATCTTGGCCGAGTGTCGTGCTGTTCGTACCTACCAACAGTGTGGCGGCGCATGCGAGATATAAGATGGAAAAGATGGAACGAAGCATCGGGTACTCAAAGGGAGAAGTTCTCAATGATGCTTGTGAAGAACGATGAAACGCCGGTCAATATTGAAACGCTGCCTATTGCTAGCGAGCAAATGGGAGGGTTTGGCACCAACTAAGATTGTCTTGGTGCATGAAGCTGTGACTTGAACGATACACAACTTGTTTCCATCAAATCTGAAACCCCTTCCAAGCAGTCTGTATGTGATCAGCTTTGCTTTTCACCATATGGATTGTGAGATTCGTATCAATTTCGTGATTGAAATTATTTGCGATAATGAACAGGAATTTTCTTGCAACTGATTTTTGAAACGTTAGAACGGTTGGCGAGGGTCTTTGGAACAGACTTTATTCCGAGGTGCGATAGTGAAGAGCTGGATGTGGTTGACCTTGGTGGGTTGCGTTTGTGTTATCGCGATTCTGGTTGCAAGCAATTTCAATAATCGTCTCGCGAATGAGCCTGTTGACTCTCCGGACATTGTGGCGAGCTCAGTCGAGCCATCGGATGCTTTGGCAGAAAGCCTTCGTCTCAAGCAGCCTCCACTGAGTGAGTCCCTGGGGGTCGGTAAGGGCGACTTTGTTGGCGTCGGCGGTATTGATCGTCCGAAGCGCGACATGGCATTCGACAAGACGCTTCGCGAGCCAGTGGTTTCAGAGAAGAGTCCTCTGCCGCATCCGGGCAACGCTCCTGCGGTCCCCAAAGATGCTAATCCCGAAGTGGTTGGTTTATACGCGGAGCTTGCGAAAGAAAAGCCGAACCGAGCGGCCGTTAGCTCGCTGTTTGCTCCCGAGCCATTCGATCAGAAGAGGTACGAAGCCGACAAGGAAGCCTGGTTGACGCAGGTTCTTCCAGGCCGTGTCTTTGAACCAGCTCAACCGAGTCCGGACGTAAAGCCAATCGCCAGTGCTTCGAAAGCCTTTCAGCAAGTCGTGCAGGGGGAGAAAGTGATTCTGTCGGTCAAGGCAGATCCAGGCTCACCTGTCACTTTTTATACCCCTCAAATTGGTGAGTTCTCCAATCGACTGACAACCCAATCAGTGGAGGCTTCACCAGAAGGCATTGCGACTGCCACGTTTACCGCGACAGCGGGAACTCAGGGATTAGTCGATATTTTGGCCGCCTCGCCGGTCAACAGTGGGCAGTTGAGGTACCGCGTTCGCGTGGTATTGCCCGAATCAGGGAACTGAACAGACCTGATCTCAAACTAGTCTTATCTTTGTGAACAGAGGCAAGGGTTTCATGGACGTTTCTATCTTCAGACAGTTTTTTAGAGCTTCGTTTGCTGTGGCTCTGATTGTTTTGGTCTCGAGTTCTGCTGAGGCACAATTCGGCGGTCCCGGTGGTACTGGCGGTGGCGGTCCCGGCGGCTCAGCCGACCAGTTCTGTTTCTCGAACTTTGGCGGCCCTTCCTGCGAGAACGTCATCATCGAAGGTGAGGAGTGCTGCGAATGTGTCGGCGGCGACGAGGTTGAAATGCACACCTGTCCGGTGGGTCCTGAGCCACCCTTGCCACCAGAAACACCTCAACCGCCACCACGGGGATGTCCCAACGGCGGTGATTGTGGAGCCGAGTCTCTGGCGATGGTAGGCGGAACCGCGATTGAATGTGCCTATCCGGCAATCATGGCAGCATTCAGTGCAGAAACGACCGTTGATATGGAAGCCCTGCCAATCCGGGGTGGAACTGACTGCGGTGGTGATTGCGGAGGCTCGGGCGGAGGCAGTGGCGGCGGCTGATCGAAATGCACTGGGTCAAGTTTGCCCCAAAAATCTCTTGCAGCACTTCCTGCAATCAACATCACCCGTCGTCGCGTTCCAGCCAACCAAGTTGAGCTACTCAGCTTTGGACGTGGTATGGCACTCGACTACGACATGCGCCTCACGCTGTATCCTTTGGACAACGATGATCCAGTTGCGATTCTCTACGATCCCAAACTGGAAACAACCTTCTACCTCGAAGACACCGGTGCCAACGGCGCCTACGATCTGGAACACAATATCTACTACAGCTCTGTTGAGCTCATTGACACCAATGGTAACGCAGTCACCGATCCCGGTGATGCGGCTACTTCAGACGTCTTTGCCAAGATCACACGACGCAATGGCTGGGTCTACAACCTGAAAGTTGCAGCTACTCCGCTTGAGGGTGGCGAGTTCATCTCTCAGCTGACCAGCATCGTTGACCCCCACGGCAGTTCTGTTGATCTCACTTACAAAACATTCACTCAAGCTCAAATCGACAGTTCACCCTCTCGTCAGCTTCAGATCGACACGATTACTGACGACTACGGCAACTCAGCATCCGTCAGCTACAACAGCGCGCAGCAAGGCGGACGTTGGGTCATCTCGCAGGTCAATCTCAACACTGGCGAAGCGATCTCCAACTACGCTTACAACACCAATGGCCTGTTGAACACCGTTTCTCGTGGCACTGAAGTTGTCGGCACCTACACATACGGCATCGATTCACAGTACGGATTTGCAACCATTCAATCTGATCGCCGTGATGTTTATGGTCACAGTCGTAACGACACCATCATGCTGTCGACAGACTATCAAAACGGCGACGAAACGGTTGTCAATCAGTACGCCAGTATCCTGCATGGTGCCCGCAATGGCCTTGGTCAGGTCAAGTACATGATTTACAGCGACTCAAACAACGTGGGCTGGTTCAAGATTCTCTATGAACAGCAGATGATTGAGTACAAGGCAGGTGAGTCGGTTCGTTGGTACGAATCTTACACTCAGACTGGTGGCGGCTACGATGACATCACGGGAACGCTGGAACCCTCGTTCATGCACAACCCGAGTGTCACCGCAACACAGATTCTTGAAAGGCAGCCACCCACAACCGTCGATGAAACCGGGTATTCCAAGACCAACACTTACGATAGCAATGGCAATCTGACACGAGTTGATCACCCAGATAGTACTTACGAAAAGTGGCTCTACGACAGTAATAACACAGAGACCTACTATCGCGACCGGGCTGGCTTCGTGCAGCTGACCGAACGAGATTCCAATGGTCGTGTGATTCGCACTGCTCGCGGGATGACCGATGTGTCAGGAAGCGGAACTGCGACTGCTACGACAGAAGCGGTTCAGGATATTCGCGGTTACTACGGTAGTGGGCATGCGAACGAAGGCATGTTGGCCTGGTCGGCCACAACGGCTTACAGCAGCTCGATTACAGCTCCGGCAGCTAACGAACGTACCGACTACGAGTACGACACCAATCAGAGGTTGGTGAAAACCAAGTTACCGCTCCCCAACGGCCAAACGGTACGTCCGGAAGTCAGCTACGCCTGGACCGGAAACTACAAGACATCTGAAACAGATCCTTCAGGGCACACGAAAACGTTCTCCTACGACTTTATGGGACGTCAGATTGGAACGTCGTATTCTGACGGCACGACAGATCAAACACGCTACGACGACGTCAACCTTGCGATCTATCGCAAGAACCGCGTTGGTGTGGTCAGCAAATCTGCCTACGGCGTTTCTGGGCGCCTGGCATCAACCGTCGCTGCCTATGGCCGCGATGCAGATCTAACCGATGGCCTGATCGATTCGACCAATGTGGCAGAAGACACTTCGGTTACAACCTTCGGCTACGCCGTCGGTGTCTCACGCCCCTACCTGACGACAAGCGATGGAACGTCCACGACTGCTGGGTTGGATTATCGAGGCAGGCAGGTTGGCTTGATCCAGAGTCCAAGTTCACGATCCACGC
>CAYZPA010000105.1:0-15514 GCA_964479855.1 uncultured Pirellulaceae bacterium | reverse complement strand
TCCAAATGGACTACCGATCGCGACAACCCACTCGCCGACTTCTGCCTGTTCCGAGTCAGCCCATTTGACGGGCTGTAGTCCGGAAGCGTCAATCTTCAACACTGCAAGATCTGTTTCAGGGTCAGTCCCAATAACGGTTGCCTGAAAAGTTTGGTTGTCCGAAAGTGTAACTTCAATCTTTTCGGCACCTTTGACAACATGGTGATTGGTCAGGATGTGGCCATCCGATTTAACTACCAATCCACTTCCCAAGCCTTGCTTGCCCGGAATCTGTTTTGGCATCTCAAAAGACTGAAAATGCTCGAACAGACTGTCTGGGCCAAACGGACTCATCCCGAAAGGCACCGACGGGATCTTGAACTGACGCACCGAAACATTTTGCGGCTTCGACTCGGTGCTGATGCTAACGACCGAAGGCCGCAATGCTTTCGCGACATGCTTGAAAGCATCAGATAAATTGGTTGCAGTTCGCAGCTGCTCAAACGCGACGTCAGATTCCTGAGCGGATTGCGCATACGCTGGACTGGTTGCTTTTTTGGGATACGCGAAATAGCCGCCAACGGTCAATGCGGCGAACAAAAGCAAAACAATTCTTAACTTGAATTGATTCATTTGAATCCTCCAGATTGAAAGACATTTCATCGAAAAGATCAGCGGTGCGACGACTCATTTAAAACGCCGCACCACTGATTCAATTACGGGTCCTGAATCAAAGGCTTCCCGCAAGACTGTTGAAATATTAAACGTCAGAGACGGTTTAATCGTTCGATCGAATCTCGATCTTTTTGACCTGAGCTTCTGGAGCTTTGGGCACACTGACGCTCAACACACCGGATTGCATTTCAGCAGAGATCCCGCTTTCGTCGATGCGTACCGGAAGAGAGAAACGTCGCTCAATCTCACCGAAAGATCGCTCCTGCAGAATGAAGCTTCGGCCCTCATCTACCGTTCGATTTGCAGAAAGGTGCAAGACGTTTTCGACCACTCGCAAATCGATCTGGTCGATACTGACACCAGGCAGATCGAATTCAAAATGGTAGTGGGTGTCGTCTTCCCACGCACTTGTTGGTGCAACGCCCTTGTGGGTCGCTTCTCCAGAAAGTTCGTCAATCCAACGGTTCATCTCACGCGAGAATGCATTCATCGGCAAGAGATTGAACCTTGAGCCATTTGAAACAGCGTTCATGGAAACCTCCAATTGATAAAAGGAAACATTGTCGAATTTGACAAAGTGACAGTTTTGCCTGTCCACGACCCGAACATTTTGCAAGTAGCGTGCCAATTCGGTCTGAATCATTTTTTCCGATTCTGGCGACCTCGAAATTACCTGCGGCTCATCGGCGTTTTCCTGCTGCCATGTTTTTCAAACACTTTTGCCGATTCCTTTTGAGTTCGCGACTGCTTTTTTATTGCATGCATCCGATCGCGAGCAGCCCGGTATCGGCTGGCATGATCCACGATGGGAGCCGGATAGTCTTTGCCTATCTGGCATCTGAACAGAGTCTGCTCCATCGCGTTCATTTTGTATGGCTCGGCCAGATGCTTGTCAGGAACATCCGCCAATTCAGGCAAGTACCTTCGAAGAAACTTTCCTTGGGGATCCTGATCAATGACTTGCTTGATTGGCGAGTAAATTCGCAAGGTATTGATGCCGGTCACGCCCGACTGCATCTGAATTTGGCTGTAGTGGATGCCCGGCTCATAATCGAGAAACAATCGAGCCAAATACAAGGCAGGTTGCCGCCAATGAAGCCACAAATGATAGGAGGAGAAAGAAACAAGCATGGCTCGCATCCGAAAATTGATCCAGCCTGTCTGATGCAGGGCTCGCATACACGCATCGACCATCGGGTATCCGGTTCGCCCTTCACACCACGCTTCAAAATAGCTCTGGTTAAAATCGTCCTCCCTCAGACCGTCGTACGCTCGATTGAAATTCTGAAACTCGATCGCGGGTTCGTCTTCCATCTTCTGCATAAAGTGACAGTGCCAACTGAGCCGCGACTCGAAAGACGAAAGTGACTTGAGCCATGCCGGCTCAACATCGGCTCCAGATTTTCGCAGCTGTTTTAACTGAGCGATTCTTTCTCGAGTGCGATCGTGAATCGTTCGCATCGAAATATTGCCGTAAGCGATGTAAGGGCTCAAGCGACTACAGCCCGACTCCCCAGTCACCGGGCTGGACATGTCGGATCGATAGTTTACGCCGCGAGACTCAAGAAACGAATCCAGGCACTCAATCGCTTCCTGCTCGCCGCCGGTTTGAACCTTGGCCCGATTGAACGACCGCACTTTGAATTTGCCAGAACCCTGAATTTCTCCCGGATCGAGCTCGCGAATTGCATCGGGCAAACTGATTTTTGACGGCAACTGAACTACCGGCTCGCTCATTCGTTTTGTTCGTTCCGCCGCCCAGCCGTTGCGACTTTTCAATCTTCTTACGACGCCATATTGCGGAATCTCTTCAAAGGCGACTCCGCTCTGTTTCGCCCACGCCCGAACGCGCTGATCACGCCGGTAGCTAAGATCGTTGAATGTTTCTTCGTGAGCCCAGATTTTGGCGATGCCGAATTGCGAATCAAGTTCCTGCAAGACATCTGGCATCCTGCCGGTTCGAAGCAGCAATTCGCCACCGATGGAACGTAGCTTCTGCCGCAATTCCACCAGCGATTGATTGACGAACTCCAAATGAGCCGCATCACTATCTTCCGCTTCTATCAGCTCGGGTTCATAAACATAAATCGCCAAGCATGGTCCAGCAGCGGTAGCCCGCACTAACGGAACATGATCACAGACCCTCAAATCGCGTTTGTACCAGACCAGTTGAATTGCCATGAAGATTTGCTGCGTTGCACGGGGTGGTTGACGCTTCCTGCTATCGGACCGCCAGCGTGCGGAACCGCGACTTTATCTCGCGGATAACTCGCAGCTTGAATCACTCGCAGCTCTGTTCGCAATTATTCAATTCAGTTTCAACAGCTCGATTTTGCGAAACTCGATTGGAGCACTTTCCGACTGCAGCGAAATCGTGCCTCGGTCCAGCAAGAGTTTGCCGTCGACGATAAATTTCTTGGCGTCCGGGTCGCGAGCATCCAGTTGAGGCTGGAAATACTCTATGACCTGTTTTTCATCGACAAAATGACGAACCACCTCGCTGCCGCGAATTTCGACCTCAACCGTCACCCATTGATCGCCATGAAAAGTCGACGAAGTGCTGGAATGGCAATGTTTCAACTGCAGTTTATCGTTGTAAACCACATTCGTACCTGGCGTGCAAAGATTCAGCGTTGGATCCACTGTTCATTACTGGTCGATTTCTTATCAGCCCCCTCTTCGTTTAGCGACAGTTCCACGTTCAAGACTGATTTGTCACCATCAACAACGGTGGTGACACCTTGATGAGTCACTTGATCCGGTTTGTTAACGCCAACCTTGACACTGAATTTCCCTGTCGAATAAACGGGTGGTTTGAAACGATTGGAAGTTGCTCGAACGGTGTAAAGAATTTCGCCGGTCGCCTCTTCGACGACCTGAACCACGGGTCGGGTTCCTTCGGGAGCCACAACTTCGGGCAAGAAACCTGTCGGCGTTCTGCCATCGTTGTCGCGGTAGTTGAAAGTGATTGGCCAGCCAGGAAACTGCGCAGACGCTCCTTCGCTGGCGTCAGCAAATCGCGGCCAACACTCAACCGTGATTTCCTGAGTTCTTTTATTGAAACGAACGAGTCCAAAACCGTCGGCTCGCTTTGTTTCCTCTTTGGGATTTTCCGGGTTCGCGTAAGCCAGCATGGTGATCCGATTGCCGAGCCCATCCAAAAAGTCTCCGGTCCAAGGAAGGACTCCTCCATCGACTGCGTTGGGGCCCGCTTTTTCGTCTTCTGGCCACCACCACCGACCGTAGATTGTGTTCACGATCGCCGGACTTGTGAATGCATACGGCCCGTCGCCATAACGATCGATACCATGTTTGACAAAAACGGCCAGATGCTGGTCTCCACAAAGATGAGGCGCCCATGCCCGACGAATTTCTGTCAGCGCCTTGTTTCGTCCTGTTTGCGGCCATGCGTTACTGTCCAAATCCGCAAGCAATCGATTCTCTTTTTTGCCATGCAGATGAACGGCTCCGCAGAACGCCGTCTGCGAAAGCACACATTTCATTTCTGCACCCGTCCAGTCTTGCGACCACTGATTCAAAAACTTCAATTGACGGTCGCCAAGTAATTTTAGTTCTGGCAGATCGACGGCTTTTCTTTCATAGTTCGGATCATTGATGTGATCCGGACGAGGCCCCATTTTTGGAATTTTGCCTTCGGGTCCGCTCTTGAATTTTCGATCTTCTAGAATCGCAAAATTGACTCCGCCAACCGTCAAATCCGTGTAGTAAGTCCCGATTCCCTGTCCAATCGGTGTCGGATCAAAAGCGTCTGGCAAGTGCCACGTCTGACACCGCTCCACCATATTGACGTATTTGCCCGGGTAGAAATAACCTCCCGATGGACCAGCGGAATTGCTCGCCTTCTTTCCAAATTCACCCCACAGGTTCGCTTGCCCGATATCGTGGTCGTCGGGAATCGTGATGACGGGACGATCCTTCAGAACTTCGCGAAACTGCATCCCAAATTCAAGCCAACCATAAGTATGCTCGGAATGCCAATACGACTGGTCACCAGCAAAAAAAAGCAGATCGGGGTCCAGCTTTTGCAAATTGGAAATCATTTTTGGACGAGGCCCCGGCGTCCTGCTACTGTTGCACGACAGATTTCCCACCACGACAACTTCTTTTTCAATGGGGTCTTTCCGGATCAAGCCCACGAATTCCGCCTTTTCGGCGTGGCGAACGCGATACGCGACGTCTTTTGAATTGTCCCAATCTTCGATACGAAAATGAGCACTCCAACCGAGCTCAATCACAGGCTGCTCGGCGACTTTCTCCCAGCTGCCGTCCTCGTTTTCAAACTCAAGCGAAACTCTTTTCGCTTCATCGGGCATCAATGGAAACAGCTGTGCAGAAAGTTTCAACGTGCCGTGGTCATGGGTGTACAAAGCAAACGCAACGACTTGATCGCGAGGCACATTCAGGTCCATGGTGCGACGCTTGTTTGTTTTTTTCTTCCACCACTGCCCTGTCGCGACCGTCTCAAGTTTTCCGGCCCACTGATCACCGAACACATCGCTCGGTTCTTGAGCATGCAATTCGGTAAACATGCAGGAAAAAACCAGCAACCATGATGCGAGGGCAATCGCAGCGACTCTGTAAGAATTGGGCCGTTCTGTTGACCGACTCTCGCCTCTTTTCGGCATGTTCCGGTGCCTCGATAGATTTGTCATGCGCAACTCTTCAAAATATTTCTTTAACGATAGCTTTCGGCGACCATTATCCTAACGTATCCGGTATTCGACGTGAGCGAACCGCGACAACGTTCGCCACTTTCATGTCGCAAAAAATGAATGAACTCTCGACGCAACAACCGCGTTCAATAGCAACATATCGCCACGATGTGAGCAAATGGAATCACGAAGCCAACCCGAAAACGAAGTCGAGCGCGCCGAAAACGAGTTCCTGTCCCAGTTCGGCTATACCCCGAGCGTCATTGTCGCCGCTCCGGGACGTGTCAACCTGATCGGTGAACACGTCGACTACAACGATGGGTTCGTGTTGCCGATGGCGATTGAGCAACAAGTGGTTATCGCTGCCGCAGAACGAGTCACCAACGCTAAAAGTCGCTCCGCTCGGATCTACAGTTCAAACTTCGATCAACTGCAGACTCTGGATCTCGACTTGATAGGCTCTGACGAAAGCAACTGGATAAAATACATCCGTGGCGTCTTTGCTGGCTTCATCGAATTGGGACACCAAATTCCTGCGTTTGATGCGGTGATTTACTCGAGCGTGCCCGTCGGCGGAGGGCTATCGAGCAGCGCTGCAATCGAAGTCGCTACCGCCACGATGCTGGAGGAATTCCTTGGGCTGCACCTAGAACCGCTGGACAAGGCTTTGCTGTGCCAGAAAGCTGAACATGAATACGCGGGAGTCCCGTGCGGCATCATGGATCAGTTCAGCAGTGTGTTTGGAAAGTCCGGACAGCTAATGCTTATCAACTGTCGCTCAAACGAAATCGATTTCGTACCATTCGACGATGCAGACGTCGCCGTTCTGATCACAAACAGCAACGTAAAGCATCAACTCGGCGGGAGCGAATATTCGCAGCGTCGCGCGACTTGTGATTCAGCGTTGGCGAAACTGCAGTTCGAAAGCTGGCGCGATATTTCAATGAAAACGCTGAACGATCACAAAACAAGACTAACCGAAACTGAATTTCGAAGAGCTCTGCATGTTGTGACCGAAATAGTTCGAACGCAGGAAGCCGTCGTTGCAATTCGCCAGAAGAACTGGAAACGCATGGGCGAATTAATGCTTGAAAGCCACCGTTCGCTGCGAGACCATTTTGAAGTCAGCTGTCGCGAGCTTGATCTGTTAGTCGATTTGGCGAACGAAATGGGCGACGAAGCTGGTGTCATCGGGTCGCGAATGACAGGTGGAGGCTTCGGTGGTTGCACCGTTTCCTTGATAAAGACTGAACATTTGGAAACCGTTACCGAAACGATTGTCGATCGCTACGCAACCAGTACTGGCGTGAAACCCGAATGCTATTTCACCAGGCCGTCGCAGGGAGCAAGTGTCATTAAGCGATCGAAACAGTGACCCAAAACAAAGATTGATTGCCAAACCGGTTTCAACTTCTTTAGAATTGGTCTTTCGCAGATCGCTTCCCTGACCAAGCATCCTTTCTGAGCAAGGTAAAAAAACAGATGAAACTTTACCTATCGACCTGCCTGTTTCTTTTGCTACTTCTTCAACACGCCGCTGTGCCCTGTAAGGTCGTTGCTCAAGACGCAGAAAACGACCACGCTAAATTTTCTCGCCCGAACATCCTCTGGATTTTGGCGGAAGATCTCTCTCCGTTCATGGGATGTTATGGGGACCCGATCAACAAGGACAGCACACCAACCATCGATCAAATGGCGTCCGAAGGTGTTCTGTTTAAAAGAGCTTTTGTTCCCGCTCCCGTTTGTTCGGCATGCCGTTCCGCTTTGATCACCGGAGTGATGCAAACCACGACCGGAACCCACCAACATCGCTCCAGCCGTACCACTGACGGCGAAGTTGTTCCTGAGGAGCTTAGAATCCATCTGCCAGAGGGCATTAAGACGATTCCGGAACTCATGAAAGAGGCAGGCTATTTCACATTCAATAGCGGCAAGGATGACTACAACTTCCACTACGATCGAAACGCTCTTTACGACGTCGGAACGGCTGACGACTACAAGCCTGGCATGAACGGTTGGCAAGGGAATCGTGCAAAACACTTCCTTTCAATAACGCAAGACACATGGAGTGCTCGCCCCGACAAGACTCAACCGTGGTTTGGCCAGATTCAAATCATGGGCGGTAAGGAGAATGCCAAACACGTTCGAAAAGGTCAGAGACTAAAACCGAACGAGGTACCGCTGCCACCCTACTTTCCCGACGTTCCTGCTCACCGAAAATCGTGGACGATGCACTACAACGCGGTTCGGGGAGCCGACGCTCGAGTCGAAACGATCCTTGACGCACTCAAGGAAGACAATCAACTCGAAAACACGATCGTCTTTTTCTTTTCTGATCATGGCAGCAATCATTCGCTCAGACACAAACAATTTTGCTACGACGGCGGCTTGCACATCCCTCTGATCATCATGGGAAAGCATGCCGGCCTAGTAGCTGGGTCGGTCCGAAACGAACTTGTTTCAGCACTGGATATTTCTGCGACCACTCTGGCGATGGCTGGAGCCACATTGCCATCGTACCTGGATGGTCAAAACCTGTTCGGAGATGATTACAAAGCCGTCAAACACATCGTGTCCGCTCGCGATCGATGCGACTACACGATCGATCGAATTCGCTCGGTACGCACTAAAACGTTTCGCTACATTCGAAACCACTATCCAGATCGAGCGATGTTGCAGCCTCAATATCGAGACAACAAACCTGAAGTCCTTTCGTTAAAGCAAATGCACAAGGAAGGCAAACTTTCAGATTATCAATCAGAACATTGGTTTGGTGTTCGGCCGACCGAAGAACTTTACAACATCGACGAAGATCCTCACCAGATGACCAATCTTGCCACCGAAATTCGATACCATTGCGTGCTTCAGCAACACCGGGACATTCTTGATAACTGGATCCGCAAAACAAAAGACAAAGGCCAAGTCCCTGAAAATGTCGCTCAATTGAGAGCAACTTACGAACTTTGGAAAGATCGTCCTATTTTTCGCGATGCGAAAGTGAACCCCGAATACGATCAGTTTCGAAAAGCGGGCACCACGAATTGACTTGGATCAACCCGGATTATTCACGATGCGTGGGCGTCAAAATTGAGAAGGCTTGTTTCATTGGGGCAATGTTCCAAGTTTGTGGTTTCGACAGGTCACCCACGACGCGAATTGGTGAATCTGCAAAAACTGTCGCCACTTCAGGAGAACCGCCTCAAAGGACAAACCAGGCGCCTGTCGTCGTGAATAATTCCGGATCAAATGAAGAGCAAACGTTAGCTGCTGATTTCGACTACGCCATTTTTTGTGGAAACTTCAATGACCACCGTTTCAACGATCCGATTCGATCGTGCCGGACGAATACAAAAAGCTAACTGCGTCCATCTTTGCAAACGCACCTCGCACACAATTCCCAGAATTTGAGTAAGTTCTGGACTCAACAATTTTCTCGATTCCTTCCATGAAACATATTCGAAAACCAATCGACAACTGGAACGGTCAGACGATCGCTCCCGGCGAATCAAAAGACATCTCTCTTGCGGTCGGCGAAAGCTACAGCGGAATGACGGTTGAGATCCCGATCCACGTACGTCGATCCAATCAGGATGGGCCGGTGGTTTTTGTGTCGGGAGCATTGCACGGCGACGAAATCAATGGCACCGGAGCCATACGCCAACTGGTCCAGAATGAGGACCTGCCTTTGACGAAGGGAACGTTGGTTTTGATCCCGGTCGTAAACATTTTGGCATTTGATCGACATTCAAGATACCTTCCTGACCGACGCGATCTCAATCGGGCGTTTCCGGGCTCCGAGACGGGAAGTCTCGCCAGCCGAATGGCTCGCAGGATCTTCGATGAGGTCATTATGAGGTGTGATTTTGGAATTGACCTGCACACAGCAGCTGTTCGACGCACCAACTATCCGAATATTCGAGCCGACCTCACCAATCCAGATTGCAAACGAATCGCCGAGGCGTTCGGTTGTGAGATCATCATGGATAGCAAAGGGCCCAAACAGTCATTTCGCCGAGAGGCATGCGCCGTCAATTGTCACACGATCGTGATGGAAGCCGGAGAGGTTTTCAAAGTCGAACCGGGAATCGTTGAATCGGCGGTTCGAGGAGTTCAAAACGTTCTATTCGAGTTGGACATGATCGAGCAAGCTCCCGTCAGTCCGGACTATCAAGTCGTTATCAAGAAATCAAAATGGATCCGGGCTGAAAAAGGAGGCTTTCTCGAATTCCACATTACGCCGGGAGAGGTCATCGAAAAAGGCCAACCGATTTCAACCAACACCAATTTGCTCGGTCGCGATCGGCACACCGTTCATGCTCCATTCGACGCCGTTGTGATTGGCATGACGACGCTGCCTGCAATCAGCCCCGGCGATCCGATCTGCAATTTGGGCATGCTGCCAAAGAAAATCAAGCCGTCGGATCTGTTAACGCTACGCAAAAAGGAACATGGACTCGAAGAAAGAGTCGCTGAAGAACTCGCCTCCAACCTGCTTGTGGTAGATCCATCTTCGGAAGAATCGTCTAGCTGACTTGCAACATCGACAACCACTTCACCAACTCTCAGGAACTTCTCAGGGACTAAATCAAAACTTCCACGATTTAAACCATCGAAAAACAAATCATGAAGAACGTTAAACCAGTCGTTTTGCTCATTCTGGCTTTCGCCTCCTTTTTTGTGGCTTCTTCTTCGGCTCAAGATTTGCCGGCCACTGAGCCCGCTCAAATCGCGTTTGAACCGGAATTATTCACGACGACAGGCGTCTGGTTTGCCCTTTGAAGTTTGTCTCCTGACGCGGAGGCAAATTTTGCAAATTCGTCAATTTCACATCGTGGGTGACCTGTCGAAACCACAAACTTGGAACAGTATCCCAATGAAACAAGCTTTCTCCATGTCGACGCCCACGCATCGTGAATAATCCGGGTTGAAGTCTCGGTTGATGAAATTTTGCAGAGCGATTTCGCGAAAAGCATCGACCTGAAAACTTCGCTACTGCGAATGGATTCAGGAAACGAAATATCGTTTGCCGCGGCAACGATGGACCGCGACGAGCTTCGCAGTTTACTCGGGATGCAAACGGAAGAAGGGCAGGGCGATCGCGACTAAGGCACCCCTTCACCTCATCTAACTTCATTTCAATTCTCGAACCGGCAAAAACCACTTCGCCAACCCTTCAGCAACCAATTGGTGGCCACGAAAATTGGGATGGTTGCCTTGCGACATTAAGTCTTCGTATCCACCGTTTCGTTGTTCGTATTCGCGAAACAGTCTGTAGCTATCGACGATTCCAACTTGATGTTCGGCGGCAAGTTCCCGGATCTGGGTGGCCTGCCGGCTGAGCTTGTCGGACGCGTCCTGAATATTGGCATTCAAATCACCGGTTGGCGTCAACAGAATCACCTTGATGTCATTCTCTTTAGCCATCTCGATCATGGATGACCACGCCTCGCGTGTTTCCTTCAACCCGTTTCGACGATCATTCAAACCGTAGTCGATCGTGATCACATCAGGTTTCAGAGCCAGCACATCGTCCGCAAAGCGCTTCGCGCCTTCCTTCGCGGATTCGCCGCCGATCCCGGTTGGAATCATGTTGACGACGGCATTCGGATAGGCTTCGGATATCTTTCGGTGCAGCAAATGCGGATACGCCTTAAACGTTTCGACCTTGCCACTTCGAAAGTAGCCCGTTGGCACACTGTGCCCATGAGCCACAACTCGAACGGTTCGATTTTTTGGCCAACGAATCTGGAGCTGGGATTTAATCGGCTCAAGGTAGCTGTCGATGTCGACGAATCGCTTCTGCAAGGACGCTTGATCGGACGCTTCAAATTCGCGCATCTGTTTGAGCCCGGTGTCTCCTGTTGATTCAAGCCACCGATCCAGTTGCGAACGCAGGGATTTCAACTGTTTCGCATACTTCAGATCCGCCGCAAGATTGTTGACCTCATGTGGGTCAGCTGCGACATCGTAGAGTTCTTCAGATGGCTTAACGGTCTTAAGGATCAACTGTTGAGCCGGCGAAAGCCTGCCTTCGCGATCGAGTTCACGAATCACGGACAGCATCGGTCGGTTTCGTTGCACGTAAAGACACTCGCGATAACCATTTTCCGGATTGTAGTTACGAATGTATTTGTATTTTTGAGTTCGGACACAGCGAATTCGGTCCATGACTTCATCAATCAGGTCTCGAGCTCCAAAAATCGCTTCACGAGGCTCGTACTGCTCTCCGACCAACGACTGACCATCGAGGTACTCCGGCAGCTCGACACCAGCCAACTGCAAAACCGTCGCCGAAATATCAATCGTGCTAACAAGGTCATCATTGGTCGAACCGGAGGCCGCATTCTTCAACCGACCCGCGATTGCCGTCGGGACCTTTAACAGGAAAGGCACCTTCAGGCCGGCATCGTAAAGCCAACATTTTCCTCGCAAGTGACACCGACCGTTGTCGCCGATGAAAATGATGACCGTATTGTCTGCGATTCCCTCGGCGTCGAGCCGCTTTATCAACTGACCAAATTTTCCGTCGATCGTTTGAATCGATTCGAGATAGCGTGCCCAGTCTTCACGAACACTTGGGTGATCAGGAAAGTAAGGCGGAAGCTGAACTGCATCTCGATCCACCGGTTTGGCTTGATTTTCGCTAACCTGTTTCCAGTTATCTTTAAGACGGTGTGAATCGTAGAGCGTAATTTGCGCAAAGAAAGGCTGGTTCGGCTTACGATGCCTCCAATCGTCACCATCGAATAGATTTGGCGTCTCAAAATTGAGATCTGTTTTGGAACTGAATCCGCAGCCGAGCGCAGTGTAGTACCCGTTTTCCTGCAACAGTTTTGTGATCGGCTTGATCGGTGCCGGCAACTTGATGCCGCGACGTCTTTGATCTTGAGTGTCGGTTCGAGTCTGGTAGACGCCGGTCATCATTGCGTTACGGGACGGTGTGCACGAAGCAGCCGTACAAAACGCATTGGTGAAACGGATTCCATCTTGAGCAAGCTGGTCAAAGTTTGGTGTCCGCACTCCGGGATGTCCATAACAGGAAATCTCGGTGCTCATGTCTTCCCCCATCACCCAAATGATGTTGGGAAGACTGCGTTTCAATTCAACCTTGGATGCCACATTCTCTGCCGCAACTGCGGACGAAGCCAACAGAAAAAGGCACGCCAAAAAACCGGCAACCGTCCACAAATTCGCTCTCCCGATCAAAGTTCGGGGCGAAGAATTGCCCATCGCAGTGCTCACAGAAATCAACGCTTGGAGAAAACCGTCTCGATATTCTTCGCGTCGACGAAATCGGCCTTACGAAACGATGTCATGAACAACACTGGCGGGTTCAACCCCGGTCAGTCGCTGATCAAGCCCTTGAAAAGGGAAAGTCAACTTCTGATGATCGATTCCTAACAAGTGCAACATCGTAGCGTGCAAATCTCGCACATGCACAGGATTTTCCGCCACGTTGTATCCAAAATCGTCGGTCGAACCGTACTCGATTCCGCTCTTGATTCCACCACCTGCGAGTAAAGCGGTAAAGCATCTCGGATGATGGTCTCGCCCATAATTGTCATTCGTCAAAGTGCCCTGACAGTACACCGTCCGCCCAAACTCACCGGCGAAAACGACGAGCGTATCTTCCAACAGACCGCGTTGATCAAGATCCTGAATAAGGCCCGCCGTCGGTTGGTCGACGTCCTCACATTGAGCTTCCAAGTTTTTGGGAAGTTGACTGTGATGATCCCAGCCGCGATGAAAAAGCGTCACAAAACGAACGTTTTCTTCCGCCATGCGACGTGCGAGCAAACAGTTGCGTGCGAACGAACCGGGCTTGGAAACCTCGGGGCCGTAGAGGTCCAGAGTCTCCTGAGTCTCGTTATCGGTGTTGATCAAATCGGGCACCGAAGTCTGCATCCGAAACGCCATCTCCTGTTGAGCAATGGTCGTCAGGATTTCCGGATCGTGGTGCTCGGAAAAGTGTTTTTGATTCAGATCCGCCAACGAATCCAACATCCGCCGCCGAACTTTACGATCGACTCCCGGCGGGTTCGACAAAAACAGGACCGGATCGCCCGCCGCCTGAAAGCAGGTTCCCTGATGTTTAGACGGCAGAAAACCGCTTCCCCAAAGACGCGAATAGAGCGCCTGAACGTTAACGCGACCACCCCAATAAGCCGATGGCATCACGATGTAGTCCGGCAAATCCTTGTTCATCGAACCAAGGCCGTAGCTCAACCACGCACCGATGCTTGGCTTGCCAGGAATCTCTGATCCAGTACAAAAAGAAGTCTTGCCAGGGTCGTGATTGATCGCATCGGTGCGAAGCGATTTCAGGACGCAAAACTTGTCGATCTGGCTCGCGATGTTCGGCAGAAGTTCACTGATCCAAACACCGTTTTCACCATGCTGTTGAAACTTATACTTCGAAGGGGCGATAAGCTTATTCTTCCCCTTCGTCATCGCCGTCACACGTTGACCATCGCGAATTGATTCGGGCAGCTCTTCGCGAAACCGCTTTGCCAGCTCTGGTTTGTAGTCAAACAAATCGAGCTGACTGGGAGCACCTGCCATAAACAGAAAGATAACTCGCTTGGCCTTTGCCGGGATCGCGTCCGGCATCGCTGCCTTCGCGAACTGCGGCATCAAAGATGCCAACGCCGAGGCCCCCAGCCCCATGCCACTGTTGAGCAAGAACTTTCGTCTTGATTGCGAAAATGTCGAATTTGGTTTTTGACCCATGCCAGATCAATCTCGATTCTTGGTGATGTCCAAATTGAAAAGTGTATTGGCGACAACCGTCCATGCCGCCAATTCCGATTTCGATGCCGCCCTCTCAGAATCCGTTTTTATCTGCTCCGCCAATTCTGGCTGGGCAGAATAAGATTGCCGCAAGTCTTCAAGCAACTGTTCAACAACGGCAATTTCCTGTTCGTCAGGAAGTTTTCCAGTAACAGACTCCCACGCGAAAGTGATCCGTTGCTCTTCCGGTTGCGATAAAACTCGTTCGGCAAACGCCGCCGCGGCCTCAAAGTAAGCGGTCTCGTTTAGCAACAACAGAGCCTGCGATGGCGTGTTCGTCCTCTCGCGTCTTGCAACACAAGCGTCCCGGCCCGGCGCATTCAAAATCGTCATTTGCGGGGGCGGCATTCCGCGTTTCCAGAATGTATAGACGCTTCGCCGCGTCGTGGCGCTTCCCCCATCGGCCTTATACCGTTCACCAATCATCGTGACAGCCTTCCAAAGGCCATCCGGTTGTGGCGGCTTCACACTGGGACCATACATGTCGTTGCAAATCTTGCCGCTAACAAAAAGCAGTTGATCTCGCAGAACCTCGGCGTCAAGACGATATCGCATGGCTCTGGCCAAATCACGATTGTCAGGATCATTGCGAAAAATGGAATTGTCGACTCGCGAAGACTGACGATACGTTTTGGAAGACGCGATAAGCTTCACGAGCCGTTTCGTATCCCAACCGTTTCGACGGAAATCGTCGGCAAGATAATCCAATAACATCCGATGGCTTGGCGGAGTGCCTTGGGCGCCAAAATCTTCAGAAGTCTTGACCAGCCCCATCCCCATCAACGATTGCCAAATTCGGTTGACCGCAACACGACTCGTCAGCGGATGATCATCGGCAACGAACCAGTTGGCTAAATCCAGCCGTGACGGAATTGAACCCGCTGGTTTCAACGGTGGCAGAAATCCGGGAGTGCTTCGAGGAACCTCCTCGCCAAGGTTGTCATATTCGCCGCGTTCAAGCAGAAAGGTTTTCTTGACCTCGTCGCGTTCTTTTGAAACCAAGGCGTAAGGAATCTTTCGCTTCAATTCCATAAGTTCAGACTTGAGTGCCTTCAACTCATTTTCAAGTTCAACTTTCTTTTTGTTCAGCTGCTTGATCCTACGATTCATTTTCGCCGACACTCGTGAATTCTTTTGCGACACCGAATCCGTGCCTGAGGACTCCGCGAGCGTTCCCAGCTTATCGTCAAGTCGCTTTATTTTTTGCTCGACTGACGCAATTGATTTACTGACTTTTTTCAGTTTCGATTCTTGTTCGGCAGACGCCAATGAAATGTAAGGTTCCTGCAGTCCATTCTCTGGCCATCCCGGTGTTTCGGGCTGGACATCGAAGTTATTAAAGAACGCGTACATCGAGTAGAAATCTTTTTGCGTGATCGGATCATACTTGTGATCGT
>CAYZPA010000104.1:0-15846 GCA_964479855.1 uncultured Pirellulaceae bacterium | reverse complement strand
TGCACCAACGATTCGAGCGGTCGGCTCAGTCGCAGTTTCATTCTCGAACGTCAATCGTAAACGCAACCATGGCTATCAGCGCTTTTGAACTCTTCACGATCGGAATCGGTCCTTCCAGCTCGCACACCGTCGGGCCAATGCGAGCTGCAAAAATGTTTGTCGACCAACTGATCGAAGAATCCGTCTTCGAACAAACGGCGGCAGTTCGCGTTCAGCTTTTTGGTTCGCTCGGCGCGACCGGCAAGGGGCACGGCAGCGACAAAGCTGTGATCGCTGGACTCGAAGGCAACGCCCCCGAGACAGCAGATCCCGACAAAATCGTGCAGCGTCTCGCCGACGTGATCGACTCCAAAAAACTGATGCTGGGCGGTACGAAAGAAATCCATTTTGACTACAAAAAGCACCTCAAGTTCACCGGCAAAGTGATCGGAACGCATTCGAATGCGATGACCATGATCGCAATGTCGCAGTCAGAGGAGACGATTCGCGAAAAAACGTACTACAGTGTCGGTGGAGGGTTTGTTGTGGATCCTTCCGCTGATGGCGAAGACCGAATTGTGACCGACGAAACACCGTTGCCTTACGCTTTTACGACCGGCAAACGGTTGCTCGAACTTTGCAACGAGCACGGACTTTCGATCAGCACGTTGATGCTAAAAAACGAAATGGCTTGGCGCGAGGAATCGGAAATACGTCGCCAGATGCTGGAGATCTGGCAAGTGATGCAGGATTGCGTCGAACGCGGATGCCAAATCGAAGGGATCTTACCGGGTGGTTTAAAAGTCAAACGTCGAGCAGCGATTATGTATCGCAGGCTTCAAACCGAATGTCCACTCAGTAAGATGCCTCTTTCGTTTATGGATTGGGTCAACCTTTGGGCACTAGCCGTAAATGAAGAAAATGCGGCGGGCGGGCGAGTCGTCACGGCACCGACCAACGGAGCCGCAGGAATCATTCCGGCAGTCTTGCATTACTATCACCGTTTTTGCCCCGGCGCCAACGAAGACGGCACCGTTCGATTTTTGCTCACCGCGGCCGCGATCGGAGTTCTGTTCAAAGAAAACGCATCGATCAGTGGCGCCGAAGTTGGATGTCAGGGTGAGGTCGGTTCCGCCTGCAGCATGGCAGCGGGAGCTCTTTGCGAGGTCATGGGAGGAACTCCAAACCAGGTCGAAAATGCGGCCGAAATTGGCATGGAACACAATCTCGGGCTGACTTGCGATCCAATCGGCGGGCTTGTTCAAGTACCGTGCATCGAAAGAAACGCCATGGCCAGTGTCAAAGCAATCAACGCTGCTCGGCTTGCCCTCCGCGGCGATGGCCAGCATTTCGTTTCGCTCGATAAAGTCATTCACACCATGCGGGAAACCGGCAAGGACATGAAAACGAAGTACAAAGAAACGGCTCGCGGAGGTTTGGCCGTCAATGTGATCGAATGCTAAAAACGGGTTAGGTCAATGGTGGTAGTTTGATTCAATTACGAATCGAAGCCGTTTGCGAGCTCGATACCTCAATCGCGAAGCGATGGCATGCGATAGCCTCGGACGTAAGTCCGAGGTTCCAAACCACCAAATAACAAAGTCCAGAATGGACGACATGAGATTTCAATTGTGATGCGGTCTCCATCGCAAACGCGATCAAATTCCCGAACGATCTCTCTGGTTGAACAACGGAAACACATGCCGTGCCTTCGGCACTCGCGCGCGGGTGTTCCGACGATCCTCGGACTTACGTCCGAGGCTATCACATGCCGTGCCTTCGGCACTATCCGCGACTGCTTCGCCAATCCTCAGGCTTGCGTCGGAAGTTACCAAATTCATTGCCTTCGGCACTTTCCGCGACTGCGTTCACGGTTCAAACTCAACCATTCGACGCCACAAGTCTCACCCAACAATCTCGGATTCAAAAACGTAACGCATGTCGAATTCAATATTGTGCTTCTGAAGCATCGACAAATACTCTTCCTTAAAACTCGACTTCCGATGATGTTCGCGCTGATTGGCAATGTACTGCTTAACCGTATCGGCCATCGATTGACTCACCGAAAACGCTCCATAGCCCCGCTGCCAACCAAACTTACCCTTCGTCCTGTCGCTATCGTTAACCCACTTGGATGAGTTTGCCTTGAGCAATTGAACGGTTTTCGAAATTGCGAACTCGGGATGTAATTTCAACAACAGATGAACGTGATCCTCGATGCCGCCAGCCTGCAAAAGCGTGGACTTGTGCTCATGCACGACGCCCCCAATGTACGCATACAACTCGTCGCTCCACTGTGCTTCAATGAGCGGCTTTCGATACTTGGTCGAGAAAACGACGTGCAGCAATACGCCATGGTGAGTCGACATCGTTTCAGGCTCTCCTCGCCAAGTCAGAAATGATGAGCAACGACCGACTAAACACAAAACGATAAACCCACACAACCGAATCGCTCTCAATCTGGATATCGAAACGTCATTGGCGTTTCGATATCGGCTCGCAAGCTCTGATGAACCGGGCAATGCGACGCCGAATGTTCGAGGGCCGTACGATGTTTCGGCTCCAAACCGGCAGGCATTTCAATGACCAACGGTAACGAAACGATTCGTCGAGGAGCATCTTTTGACATCTCCTTTTGCACACTAATTTTGATGCCGCTGACATCGAGATCGTGACGCTGTCCGTAGATCCCCATGATCGTCGCAATGCAGCTTGCCAAAGCAGTGGCAACCAAATCCGTTGGCGAAAACGATTCGCCTCGCCCCTGGTTATCAACAGGTGCATCGGTCGACAGTTCACAACCGCTGGGGCCATGAACGGCGCGGCAACGAAGCTCACCTTCGTATTCGATGTCAATCTGGACCATGAAATCAATCTCCAACCAAAAAAGGATACTTTCGCTTGCACGCAAGGAACATCAAACGCTCTGCAAATGTTCCTGAAGAAACTCTTTGAACTTCGGGCTCTTCACCTGATTCAGTTCCCGGAACGAGAGCTTTACCAACTGCCGGCCATCCGCTTCCTGAATCTCCGGATCATCCGCAAGATCAGCGATCTGATCAGGCGTGACTTTGTCGTCGTCGCCCGCCAATTGCAGCGTCAGCGAATCAGCCTGCTTCGTCTGGATACTAACCCAAGGTTCGTCCTGATCTGGCAAACTGAAATGCACGACCTGTTGATTCGTCCATTCGAATTTACCTTCGGGCACCATCTTTTGAAGCGTATCGCGAAGCGTTTTTAACAGTTCATGGTCCCAGCTGACTTCGCCATCGGTGAACCCTTTTTTCATGAAATGCCATTTCTCACCAAGCAACTTCCAGGGAGCGGCATCCTCAACTTTTGTTTCAGCAACTTTTGTTTCAGCCCTGGGCGTGCCATCGTCAAAGTTCGCGATCGCCTTGTCAAGAAATTCCCAGAACGCCGGAATGTCGATTTCCTCCCAGGAATGGGCTCGAATTTCGACGTCCTGCCAACCCGCTTTCGCATTGGTAACCAGTAGCCGCGGCGAATTTCCGTAGACCGGCAAGTGTTCCATCTGGTTAGGAGTCGGCAGTGGAATCGCATCGGCCAGATCTTCCTGAACGAATGTCTTCCCGCGAACACGGAACTTCATTTTCAGAAACCATGGATCGCCGGTCAGAGCATGAAAGAAGACTCCGCCACCTTTCGCTTCTCCCTTGATCTCGACGGTCGCTCTTTCGTTCCAGCTGGTATCGGCAAAGCCTTCGCTGTTCTCGATTCGATCGACAACCTCGTCCAGAATCTGACCGCTCCAGTTGATCATCTCTCCATTGCGACCGACCCGTCCACTGGTGTGCCATAGCCGCCCATCGGAATCCCACGGCATTTGAACCGCTTCACCAACTTCGTCGATATCCATGTCATCGTCAGCCCACTTTTCGTCCTCAGTTGGGTCGTAGGTTTCGCGGATCGCGAAAGGCCCTTCCTCAAGAACCGGAGCCAACGCTTCACCCGTCCAACTGCGAGGCATTGGTTTGGCTTTCGCCTTCGCGGCAGCTTTCTTTTTGACGCCAGAAGCCTTGGATTTCTTCTTCACTGATTTTGCAGCTTCAGCTTTCAGAGCAAGTTCTTTGGCTTCCGTCGCGTAGTCAACGATCATTTCAGGCGTGCCCTGAATCACGATTTCGCCACCACCATGTCCGGCCTCAGGCCCCATATCGATCACCCAGTCAGCGCACTTGATCACATCAAGATTGTGCTCGATCAGAATCACCGTGTTTCCGACATCGACCAGCCGCTGGATCACTTCGATCAGCTTTTTAAGGTCTTCGAAGTGCAGCCCCGTCGTAGGTTCGTCCAGCAGGTACAACGTGCGTCCTGTATCAGGACGGGCCAGCTCCGCCGAAAGTTTGACTCGTTGAGCCTCACCGCCGGACAGGGTTGGAGCACTCTGGCCCAAAGTCACGTAATCCAGACCGACATCGCACAGCGTTTTCAGAATGCGTCTGATCTTTGGAATCTTCCCAAAGAGTTTCGCCGCGTCACCGATCGGCATGTTCAACACATCCGCGATCGATTTGCCACGAAACTTGACCGCGAGCGTTTCCTCGTTGTATCGCTGGCCTTTACAAGTTTCGCAAGGAATCCAAACGTCCGGCAAAAAGTGCATCTCAATGCAGTACATTCCCTGGCCAGTGCATTCCTCGCAGCGTCCGCCGGGAACGTTGAAACTGAAACGTCGGGCCGTATAGCCGCGAACTCGCGAATCGGGCAGGTTCGCGTACAACTCTCGAATGAGTTCGAAAACGCCCGTGTAAGTCGCCGGATTCGAAGAAGGTGAATTACCCAGCGGCGTTTGATCGACGCGGATCACTTTATTGATCGCATCGAGTCCGCGGATGCCTTTGAATTGGCCCGGCGTCAAAGAAGATCGGTGCAATCGTCGCGCCAGAGCTTTGTAAAGGATCTCGTTCACCAACGAACTCTTGCCGCACCCCGACGGTCCCGTCACAACGGTCATTGCTTCCAAAGGAAATTTGACTTCGATGTCTTTCAGATTGTTGTGCCGAGCTCCGACGACGTCCAGCGTCATCGCCATCGTGTCTTCGCTGCTGGCGCCGATCATCTTTTTCTTGACAACCTTCTTCGCCGCTTTCTTCTTTGCCTTTTTCTTGCCGGGCTTGGGAGCATCCAGCGAAAGGGCAGGGCGGCGGTTCGTCGGAATCGGAATTCCATCTTTGCCACTTAAGTAAGGGCCAGTGACGCCTTCCCCCGAATCCGCGACTTCTGTCGGAGGCCCATTGGCAACGATTTCACCGCCGTAGACTCCAGATTTTGGACCGAAGTCAATGATCGCGTCGCTGTTTTCGATGACCTCACGATCGTGTTCAACCACGATCAACGTGTTGCCAAGATCACGCAGCCGATGGAGCGCCCCCAACAGTCGCGTATTGTCCCGAGGATGCAAACCGATTGTGGGCTCGTCCAGCACGTAAAGCACGCCGCAAAGCCCGCTGCCCAACTGGCTGGCCAGCCGAATACGCTGTGCTTCCCCGTTGGAAAGCGAAGCCGCTGTTCGATTTAACGTCAGATAAGCCAAGCCAACATCGTTCAGGAACTCGACTCGTGAAGTGATTTCGCGAATCAGTTCGCCAGCAATTTTCTTTTCGCGTTTGTCAAGTTTCCACTTCTTTAAAGTCCGCGTCAGCTCGCCCATCGGCAACCGGCAGAGGCCATCGATCGTCAAGTCTCGGAAGCGAACCGCCGCAGCGTCTTCTCGCAAGCGACTTCCGCCGCAAGCGCCACATTCGACTTCTCCGATCAAAGATTGCAAACGAGCTCGCAACGCTGCCGACCGTCGCGAGGCTTCTTCCATCGTCGGATAGAGCCCTTTGAACTGGAACGAAAATTGAACGTTGCCGTCTTTATCGGTCACGTCAAACCAGCGATTCCCTGTTCCAAAGAACACCATTCGACGCTGGCGAGCATCGAGCTGATTGAAAGGACGATTGTTCGGAATCCCGGTCCCGGTCGTCCACGCTTTCAACATCGCGGCCGACATTTTAGATTTCAGATTTGGCCACAGGCTGATGGCCCCGGCCTTCAATGTCAATTCCGGGTCGTCGATAATGACCTTTGGATCGGCACCCGTCTGAGTCCCGATTCCTTCGCAATCGCCGCACCAACCAAGCTGGCTGTTGAAGGAGAAGTTGTGAGGCCCCAGCGTTTCGAACGATCGCCCACAACAGTGACACGCCAGATGCTGCGAGTGCTTCACCACATTCCAGAACGCTTCGGCGACCGCTTCGTTCGGTTCCGCGACATGGCAGACACCGACACCGATCGATAACGCGGCTTCGATACTGTCAGCAATTCGTGAACGAGCTTCCGGCTTGACCACAATCCGGTCGACCACGATCTCGATTTTATGCATCCCGCGAGGATTCAGCGCCGGCAGGCTGTCGACCTCATGAGTCTCTTTGTCGATTCGAACACGCTGGTAGCCGTTGGCTTTGATGTCGTCCCAAAGCTGCTCGTAACTCTGCCCGCTTTCAGGAGCCACCGGTGCCATCAGCAACAACCGCGTTCCAGATTCGAACTCCATAACCTTGTCGACGATGTCATCGCTGGTCTGGGTTCCAACCGGTTCGTCACAGTCTGGGCAATAAGGCGTGCCAAGCCGAGCCATCAGAATCCGCAAATAGTCATAGACTTCAGTGACCGTACCGACCGTCGAACGCGGCGTTGAGCCGAGATTTTTTTGCTCAATCGCAATCGCAGGAGAAAGGCCCTCAATGTGTTCGACTCGTGGCTTCTCCAATTGATTAACGAATTGCCGAGCGTAAGAACTGAGGCTTTCAACGTAGCGACGTTGCCCTTCGGCGTAGATCGTATCCATCGCCATGGAGCTTTTGCCGCTACCAGAAGGTCCGCAGAAGACCGTCATCTTGTCCCGTTCAACATCCAGATCCAGCGTCTTCAGATTGTGCTGAGAAGCGCCACGAACTTTGATTTCCGTCGCCAGCGTTGGGCCATCCGATTCCGACTTGTCCTTCGGTGGCAGAATCTCCGGTCGAGGATCCAACGCTTTTTTGATCGCGGCTCCCGTATGAGATTCATCGCAAGCCGCAACGTCTTCGGGCGTACCGGCGCAAACCAGTTTGCCTCCGCCACTACCGCCTTCAGGTCCAAGGTCGACGACCCAATCCGCCGTTTTGATCACATCGAGATTGTGCTCCACGACCAAAACGGTGTTTCCGGCTTCCACGAAATCCTGCAGCACTTTCAACAGCATTTGAATGTCGGCAAAGTGCAAACCTGTTGTCGGTTCGTCAAGCAAATAGAGCGTTTTACCGGTCGATCGTTTGGCCAGTTCGCGAGCGAGCTTGATTCGCTGAGCCTCGCCACCGGAAAGCGTCGGCGATGGCTGGCCGATCTTCAGATACTCAAGCCCAACAGCTTGCAGAGTCATCAGTTTTTTGTGAATCGCAGGAATGTTCTCGAAGAAGTGCAACGCTTCTTCGATTTCCATCTGCAAGACGTCCGCAATGGATTTGTCGCGATATCGAACCTGCAAGGTCTCACGATTAAAGCGGGCTCCCTGGCAAACCGGGCAAGTCACCCAAACGTCGGCAAGAAAGTCCATCTCCAACTTGTTCGAACCGTTGCCCTCACAGGCTTCGCAGCGACCACCGCGAACATTGAAACTGAAACGCCCAGCTTTGTAGCCACGCGTCTTCGCTTCCGGCAACTGGGTGTACAGTTTGCGAATCTCGTCAAAGAGTTTGACGTAAGTTCCGGGGTTCGAGCGAGGCGTTCGACCAATCGGAGACTGGTCGATCGCGATCATCTTGTCCAGAAACTCAAGCCCGACGATTTCGCCGAACTCACCCGCTTCGCTGATCCCGCCATTGAGTTCCTGCTTCAGAACTTCTTTCAGGATCCCGTTCACGAACGAGCTCTTGCCGCTTCCCGAAACGCCAGTGACACAGACGAATCGTCCCAGCGGAATTTCAACGTCAACATCGCGCAAGTTATTGTGCTTGCAACCTTTGATCAACAAACGCTTATCCGGATCGCTGATGCGACGATGCTCGGGCACCTGAATTTCAAGCCGCCCAGAAAGGTACTGCGCCGTCAAACTCTTTTTATCTTTGACGATCTCCGACGGATGGCCTTCGACAACCACCTCGCCGCCGCGGACTCCCGGCCCAGGACCGAAATCGATCAAGTAGTCCGCCGCACGCATCGTATCCTCATCGTGCTCAACGACGACGACCGTGTTGCCAAGATCACGAAGATGTTCAAGCGTGCTGATCAGGCGATCATTGTCTCTCGCGTGCAATCCAATCGAGGGCTCGTCAAGGATATATAGCACGCCGACAAGACCCGCTCCGATTTGTCCCGCAAGCCGAATTCGCTGCGTTTCACCGCCCGAGAGCGTCGGAGCCGTTCGATTCAATGTCAGGTAGTCGAGGCCGACATTCAGCAAGAACCCCAAACGATTGCGAATCTCTTTTAGCGGCTCGGTGGCGACGTAGTTACGAATTTCATCCAGGTCCAATCCGGAAAAGAAGTCACGCACTTGCGCGATCGACAGATGGCAAACGTCAGAGATCGAAAGGCTGGGCTTCTGAGCAAACGATTCATGAACCGTTTTCAGTCGAAAGTTTCGAGCCTGACGATTCAATCGGGCTCCGCCGCAATCGACACACTTGATTTCGTTCATGTAAGCTTCGAGCTTACGAATTTTGGGCGCACTGGTTAGCTGTTGATACTGTTCGTCCAATTCCGAAACGACGCCTGCAAACTGGCCGCCGTACTTCATCGGCGAATTGCCACCTTTCCACGTATAAGTCACGTGCATGTCGTCGGTGCCGTAAAGCCACATGTCTTGCAGCTTCTCCGGCAGATCCTCCCATGCCGTTTCCAACATCGTTCCCGCTTCGAGCTTCAATTCACGCTCAACGGTGTCAGCCACCCCTTGATAGATATGCCGTTTCCAGCGTCCCATGTCCTTCCATTTACCAAGCAGTTCAAAGCAACCCTGCTGGAAGGACTTTTGAGGATCCGGCACAAGCAGTTCACGATCAAACGTGAAAACGTCTCCCAATCCGTCGCAGCCCAAGCACATCCCTTGCGGACTGTTGAAAGAAAACATCTGTGGCGTTGGAGGCGAAAAACCCAGTCCGCAACTGGGGCAAGCGTAGTCGGACGAATAGACTCGATCCGAATCCCGGCCACCGGTTGCCTTTTTGGAAGTCCGCTTTTTCCGCTTCGATGATTTACCGCCTTCGAATGTTTCAGCGTCCGGGTTGACGGGTGCCTGCTTCGCCGATGCGGCTGCCGTCCCTGTTCCTGCGCCTTCTTCGAACGCAACGATTAAGGTTCCTTTGCCGATCTTCAAAGCGGCTTCCACCGACTCGGTCAATCGACTGCGGATCATTGGCCCGGCCACCATTTTGTCGATGACGACTTCGACGTGGTGGCGACGAGTCCGATCGAGATTGATTTCTCGCGACAGCGACATCATTTCACCGTCGACCCGAGCTCGTGAATAACCGCGCCGCAACAACTCGGAAAACAGATCCTTGTGCTCACCCTTTTGAGCCCGAACAACAGGAGCCAGAATCAGATACTCGGTTCCTTCCGCCAGCTTGAAGATGCTGCCGATGATTTGGTCACGAGACTGGGCCGCGATCGGAGTGTCGCACTTTGGACAAAATCCCTGCCCGACGCGTGCGTAAAGAATCCTCAGAAAATCGTAAATTTCCGTAATCGTTCCGACCGTGGAACGCGGATTGTTGCCGGAACTTTTCTGAGCGATCGAGATCGAAGGGCTCAAACCGGAAATCAAATCCACATCCGGCTTGGACATCTGCCCGAGGAACTGGCGAGCGAAACTGGACAGGCTTTCGACGTATCGACGCTGTCCTTCGGCAAAAACAGTGTCGAACGCGAACGAACTTTTTCCGCTACCTGAAACACCGGTCAGGCAAATCAGTTGGTTGCGTGGCAGAACAAGGTCAACATTTTGCAAATTATGTTCACGGGCACCTTTGACGACGATATCGGAAGCGGGCATGCTGCGGCGTATTCCAAGCTGATGTTAGCGATTTAGCGAACTTGGCATTATATGGCCAGCAAGAAAATTGCCCACCCGACATTTACAGACCCGTCCAAAACAACTTGTCACAGGTCGCGCCGAATCTGCGCCGACTCAACACCGACACATGGGCGACACTTATCGGTTAAGATTACTGATTCGATCCGCATTGCATGGTTGATGCGATCTGATTCGAGCCCCCTTTCAATGGTGCCGTCCCTTGCTGAAGCCTCAATTGATCATGTCTAAAAAATCCCCGTTTAGTACAACTGCTATCATCTTTGCAACGCTTGCCGTCACGTTTGCATCTGCGACCGGATCTTTGACCGGGCAAGACACATTGTCCCAGCGATACAAAAAGATCGACTCGGTTCCCGGTCGGTATCGCAACAAAGTCATCGCACTTGAAATCGAAAAGCACTGGCTTGGAGATCGCTGGCTTTTGTGCGGCGTGCCGACCAGCCAAACCGACACGGATTTCTTTCTGGTAGACCTTAACGAAGGCGAAAAAATCCAAATCGGTTCCAGCGCGGAACTGATCGACGAGGTCCGAGACTACTTTCGTGCAAAAGGGAAAGACAAACAGGCAGACCGAATCAAATCCATTCAGCTAGACCATTTTGAGATCGAAGAAAATTCGCAGGCTCCCGTCCTGACGTTTTTTTCCGCAGACCGGTTTTGGAATTGGAGCACGAAAACGATGGGCCTGAAGCTGGCCAAAGAGCGAAAAGGCTCCAGTCAAATCGAGAGAATAACGACCACAAAACGTCGCAGTCGCGGAAGTCAGCAGCAGCGCAGAATCAGCTTCGTCAACGAAACGAAGTTTGAACTGAAATTTGAATGGCTGGACTACTCCGGACAAGCCGTCGACTACGGAAGCGTGAAGCCAAAAAAGTCGATCAGCCAAAACACTTTTGACGGTCACGTCTGGAAGATCACGCCAACGAACTCCTCGCTGAAGCCGCTCTATATCGAAGCGCGGCGCGGAACGACGCTGGTGTCCCTGTTCGATTACTCGTTCGAAAAGAGTCCGGCTCCGGCTTCAACGCCGGCCAAAGTTCCGGCTACTGAATCGTCAGCCAACAACAGAAAAAAAGAGCTATCAGCCCGAATCGCAAGCAACAATCTTCGAATTCTCGATGGCGACAGGAAAACGATCTTTAAAACCAAAGACGGAACCGAAAAACGTTTTTACGCGGGTCCACTGCGATGGTCTCCCGACAGAAAATGGCTGATCGCTCTATCGACCATTCCCGGTGACCGCCGCAAAGTGACTCTGGTCGACGCCGCACCTAAAAGTCAATTGCAGCCGAAGACGATTGAATTGAACTATGCCAAACCCGGCGACCGATTGCGCCGCTCGATGCCGGTTTTGATTGATCTCAGGAACCCGGCCAAGGTCTCGATGCATCGAATCGATTCGGAAAAATTGCCATACCAATGGTCACTGAACCAGTTCCGCTGGGCTCCCGACAGCAAGTCATTCACTTTTCTTTACAACAAACGTGGCCATCAGGAACTGACCCTTTTTCGCTGCGACGTCGAATCGAAAAAGCCGCGAACCATCATTAAAGAAACTTCTAAAACCTTTATTCATTACAGCGGCAAACAGTTTATTGACTTTCTAGATCGATCCAACGAGATCATTTGGATGAGCGAGCGAGATGGCTGGTGTCACCTTTACCTGTTCGATTCAATCACTGGCAAACTGAAGAATCAGATCACTTCGGGAGAATGGGTCGTCAGGAAAGTAGTTCGCGTTGACGCTGAATCAAGACAGATCTGGTTTGCAGCTGGAGGCGTTGACCGTTCCGAAGATCCTTATCACCAGCACCTTTGCCGGATTGATTTTGATGGCAACCGTTTTGTTGATCTCACGCCAAGCGACGGCGATCATCAATGGGATTTCTCTCCCGACCGAAAGTTCTTTATTGATTCGTGGTCACGAGTGGATCTGCCGCCAGTACACGCACTACGCTCCACAGAAACGGGAGAAATTATCTACGAGCTTGCCGCTGCCGACGCTTCTTTGCTGATCGACGCTGGCTGGAAAATGCCAGAACGTTTTATTGCCAAAGGACGCGATGGCAAGACTGACATTCACGGCTTCATCATTCGCCCAAGCCATTTCGACAAAACGAAAAAGTATCCAATCATCGAATCCATCTACGCCGGTCCGCATTCGGCTCACGTCCCGAAGCGATTTTCAACTCATAGTGGCCTGAGCCGCTTGGCCGAACTGGGATTCATCGTTGTCAAAATCGATGGCATGGGAACGTCTCATCGAAGCAAAGCCTTTCACGATGTCTGCTGGAAGAACCTTGCAGATGCAGGCTTCCCTGACCGAAAAAAATGGATCACCGCAGCCGCAAAAGCCAATCCGGAAATGGACTTGAATCGAGTCGGAATTTACGGAGGTTCGGCGGGAGGCCAAAATGCGATGGGAGCCCTCCTGTTCCACAATGACTTCTACCATGCTGCGGCTGCGGACTGTGGTTGCCACGACAATCGCATGGACAAAATCTGGTGGAACGAACAATGGATGGGCTACCCGATCGACGAACACTATGAAGATCAAAGCAACGTCACAAACGCCCATCGACTTAAAGGGAAACTGTTGCTGACCGTTGGTGCGATGGATCGGAACGTCGATCCTTCGTCGACCATGCAGGTTGTTGACGCACTAATCAAAGCCGACAAGGAATTTGATTTGATGGTCTTCCCTGGCGGCGGTCATGGCGTGGGATCGGGAAGATACGGGCGACATCGCATGTATCGCTTCTTCGAAGATTGCTTTCTTGAAAACTAGCGGTTTGTGACAACTCAATTGCAGAGTGAGCCGTTTTGGCGATAGCCACGGTTTCCCGCACAAAACCGGGGCTATCGTCCAAACACCAAAACGGCTTAGGATTGAAACCCCGCTTTTTAGCCCCATGCAAACCACCAGGCCTGCGTGAACAGGAGTCATGCGGACTTCCATTTGCCGTCTTTGCAAACGAAGTAGAAGGAGAGATGCGCTCGAACCAGGCCCGCGCTAACAAATCTTCACGGTTCTTTTGCTCAATCTTCAAAAACGAAACGGGCCGAGCCTGCAACAAGCATCCTCTTGCATTTTGCAGGGCAAAAACAACGAATCACCAGTCGGGATCTGGATTCGTTTCGACAGTCTGATCGACATTTCTGGACCCGTCGCATGCCTTAACTCAATTCTAACTGGACCTTAAACATAGCTTCATATTGTTTCGATATGTTTCCGCCAAATTCAAACTCACAACGGTTCCCAAACGGAATAAACAATGAAGCGAAACTACAGGAACGGATTCACACTCGTTGAATTATTGGTCGTCATTGCCATCATCGGCATTCTGATCGGAATGCTATTGCCAGCAGTGCAGCAGGTTCGTGAAGCAGCCCGTCGAGTCAACTGCATGAACAACATGCGTCAGCTTGGCATCGCGTTGCACAACTACGAAAGCGCTCACATGGCGTTTCCTCCGAGCCGGCTTGCCCCCGACGATCAGCCGATCCCTTCGGATTTGACGCTGAACACCGGAGCCGAATCGGCGATGCAAAGCTGGACAACTTTGATCCTTCCCTACGTCGAACAAGGCAACCTCGCAAACAACTTTGAATATCGACAGGCGTGGTTTGACAATGTCAACTCCACCAACATCGCAGTCGTTTCAACACCCTTGCAACTATTTCAGTGCCCATCGTCTCCGTCTTCTGATCGACAGGACCCGTATCACTGCATCGGAGCCGCTGCTGGCGATTACGGTTCAATCAATGAAGTCAAATCCAAAGTCTACACGCGAGTTTTCAACGTTGACGCTCCACCTGAAACCGCACGTTTGGGCCTGCTTTCCAAATTCAGAAAAAATCCAATCGCAACATGCTCTGATGGAACCAGCAACACGATTTACGTCGCAGAATGTGCCGGTCAGCCAGACATCTACATCACTCGCGGCAAAATGCGAATGGAGGACTTCCTGAATTATCAAGACGACAAGGTCATCAACCTCAACGGTCGACTTGTCGCCGAAGACGGCACCGGCTGGGCTGACCCGGACTGTGGTTTCAGCGTCAACGGCGCAACCGCTGACGGCCTGGACAAACACGGAACCAAGATGATCAACGCGATCAACGTCAGCGAAGCATATTCGTTCCACCCGGGAGGAGCCAGTTTCGCCATGGCAGACGGATCAGCTCACTTCATCAACGACTCGATCGATGCTCAAACCTTCGTCAGCCTTTGCACTCGTTCGGGTGGCGAAGTCAACGGCGAATACTAAGCTGCAGCTAAGCTGCGCTAAGCCGCGTCAACCGAATGACTGTAAAGCCTCCTTCAGGACGACGCCCAAACGCGTCGTCCTGTTTTTGAATCTGTCCACAAAATATCGACCTCGAAAGTTCACTAATATGAGAATGCGAACCCGGTTCTTGTCACTGCTGTTGGTGACATGCTCATGGCCCGCCTTTGGCAACGCATTCGCCAAAGAAAACACCCGCCAGCCAGAAAAACCAGCCCAACTGCAACTCATTGCGACGGCTCAAATTTCTGTCGACGCTGCCGATCGATCTGGTACAGGAAACACGCTGACGGATCAACTGAACAAAACTGATGAAACGTCTTCAAAACTTACTTTCCGAAATGATCAGCTAGGTGGAATTTCAGCCATCGCGTGGTCTGGCGAAGATGACCTGTACTGGTTTCTGCCCGATCGAGGTCCACTCGATGGAGCAGTTGACTGGTCCTGTCGCGTGCAAAAGTTCCGAGTTTCGATGGACTCAGATTCCGCCGAAATGAAAACCGAATTGATCGCGACTGTCATGCTCAAAGATCAAAACGGCCAGCCGTTCACGGGATTGGCCACTGCGTTCGTTTCATCAGAAAGCCATCCTGCCAGACTGGATCCCGAAGGCATTCGAGTTCTTGCCAACGGAAACCTTGTCATCTCCGACGAGTATGGACCTCGGATTATCGAGTTCACTCCATCAGGTGAATTCGTTCGCGAACTTAAAGTGCCGCCTCACCTGTTGATCAGCAAACCGGGAATCTCGAAGAAGGACGAAAACCCAAAAAACACCACGGGACGGGCAACCAATCGAGGTATGGAAGGGCTGTCTATCAATGCAGAAGGAAACATGTTGGTCGGCTTGATGCAGAGCCCACTTTTGCAGGATTCTTTTCGAAAAACGATGCAGGACAAACCTAAAGGACTCAACTGCCGGATGCCTTGCATGGACTTCAACGGATCATTGCAAAAGGAGCATCTTTATCATCTGGATTCCAACAGCAACAAACTGAACGAGATTCTTTGCTGCGGTCCAGAACGATTTCTTGTTATCGAACGGGATGGAGAAATCGGAGACGAGGCAAAATTCAAAAAGGTGATGCTGATTTCGACTCAGGATGCTACGAACATTGCTTCTGTGAAAACGCTTCCGGAAAAAGAAATCCCTGTCGGCGTACGGCCCGTATCCAAAACGGTATTGATTGACCTGCTGGACCCAAGATGGAACCTTGCGGGTAAATCGATGCCTGAGAAGATCGAAAGTCTTGCTTTCGGTCCGGATGTCGATTCACAAAACCGGCTGTTGCTGGTGGCGTCAGACAACGACTTTGAATCCGACACGCAACTGTATGCGTTCGCGGTTCCAAAGGTTCTGCTCAACGGTTCACTCGACCACTCTTCGGTCGAAAATAAGGCTGCTGCGAATTGAGTGAGAAACGACCTCGAATAACACCCGCATCAGCTATAAAAAAAGCCCGCGAACCAGATCGGTTGGCGGGCTTTTTT
>CAYZPA010000103.1:9893-15941 GCA_964479855.1 uncultured Pirellulaceae bacterium | reverse complement strand
AGCAATCAAGCCGTATCTGGTGATGACGCTGAAATTTCAATATTGGGGCATGGCGATAGATTGGCCGTCGGCGATGTCGTTGAAGTTGAGCTCACGATCACTGCTTCAGACGATTTTGAATATCTGGCTTTCGAAGATCCGAAGCCCGCTGGTTGTGAACCTGTTCGGATTCGAAGTGGCTATGGTTGGGGTGATGGAGTTTCAGCAAACGTAGAGTTACGTGATTCAAAAGTCATCTTTTTCGTAAGTCGACTTCGCAAAGGCAAGCACGTGCTCAAGTACAAATTGAGGGCAGAGGTGCCAGGCAAGTTCTCCGCCATGCCATCGACTGGTTTTGCGATGTACACGCCTGAAATCAATGCCCGTAGCAACGAAACTCAAATTCGAATCGACGAATAGAATTGGCTAGCCTGTTTTGGCGACCTAGACGAATCGGCATCGACCGCCGGCCTTGCTGCCGTGGCTTGGACGAAGGTTACTGGAAAAGCGTTTTCATTTCGTCCATCACGATACCGAACGAAACTTCGCTGCAGATTCCAAAATCGGCATGTTTTGAAAGTCTGGCTTTCGTCAGCGCGGGCGAAGTTAAACCGCAAAGGACTCGTGCAACGGTTCTTGGATTGTTCAGCACTTGTGGATTTGACTCGATCAGTTTTTTCGCTTTCTCGATAATCTCATTTCCCACACCCGCCTTCGAAACTTTCGGCAACGAATAAGGTCCTTCGCCAATGCAAAATGAACAGGTGCCGCAGGCTTCGTTCATCGGTTGGCCGAAGTGATTCGAAAGCCTTGCGGACTGACATTCAGTTGCGGTTGCCAAATGCAAAACTTGACCAATACGGTTTATTTCAGCGTTCTCACGTACGATAGAAGCTTGCTCGAACTCGGCCGCCAAATCTGCGACCGATTCGATCGCCTTGAGCTTTCGGTAACCATGAACCAAACCAGTCGCTCGCAATTCGATCCAACCTTTCTCTGCAAAATAGTCCAATGCTTTGACCGCTCGAGATCGTTCGCAACCGAGTTTTTCGATCGCACTTGCCAGATCCAGATGAAACCAGATCTTGCGCTTCTCGCTACAAGCCAACAATTGACGAGCAAACGTTTGTCGTTCACCTTCGAAACAATTGATGATTTCAGATGAGGGCACATTGGGCTTGAACGAATAGGAATCGTAGCGAGGCGATGTCGATTCCAGGTAGCCCTTTAGTTCCAGTTGAGTCAGCAAGGTCTTAACGACCAGAGACTTGATGTCGCATTCGTTGCCCAGCTTGATCTGACTGATGAAGAACTCGTTTGGCTGATCGTGAATCAAAGCGATAAATTTGGAAAGTGCGGAACCGGAAGGAGTGTCTCCATAGACGAAGTTTTCCAGCACGATTCGATCGTCTGGAACGAGCAACATTTCGCAACGAGATTCATCACCGTCGCGCCCGGCACGACCGATTTCCTGAGCATAGTTTTCGATCGATTTTGGCGGGTTGAAGTGGTAGACGTAACGAATGTCTGACTTGTCGATTCCCATTCCGAACGCGATCGTCGCGACGACGATGCTGGAACTGCCTCCCATGAACCATTCTTGCACTTCGGTACGATCTTCCGGGCTCATTCCGGCATGATAGGGCCGCGCGTCCAGTCCAGCGTTTCGACAAACCTCTGCGATTTGCATCGCCGTTTTCTGCTGGGAAACGTAGACGATGGTCGCTCCCTTGGGCAACTCCCTGATCCGATCAACAAGGATCGACGTCCGGTTTTCGGATGCCACGACTTGCGATCGAAGATGCAGGTTCTTGCGATAGAATTCGGTGCAAATGCAATCTTCTTTCGCGATTGAGAACGCGTCACGAATATCCTGTTGAACGGCTGGCGTTGCGGTGGCGGTGAGTGCGAGCACGCGTCCGACGTTCAGTTTTTCCGCCAACAAGGAAAGCTTCAAATAATCGGGTCTGAAATTGTGGCCCCATTGGCTGATGCAATGAGCTTCATCGATTGCGAAAAGTGAGATCCTGACTCCGTCGAGCGAACTACGAAAACGTTCATTGAAAAATCGTTCCGGAGCCACGTACAACAATTTCGCTTCGCCGCTTCGAATCTGTTCCATCGCGGTACGATATTCGTCCAGCGACAGGCTTGAATCAAGCCGAACCGCACAGATGCCTCGTTCCTTCAACTGGTCGATTTGATCCTTCATCAACGCGATCAAGGGCGAAACAACCACGGTCAGACCGTCCAGCATCAGGGCCGGCAATTGATAGCAAAGCGATTTGCCGCCGCCAGTTGGGAACACCGAAAGAACCGAATTGCCCTGCAACAGCTTGAGTATGACGTCCAGCTGCCCCTGTCGGAAATTCGAAAAACCGAAATGTTGTTCCAGTACTTTTAACGGATCACTTGATTGAATTGCTGTCATCTTTTTTTGGACTCAAAAATAGTTCTGCTATCGTCAGCGGATTGGCTTCGCAAACTCCAGATTTCGCAAACTTCGAAAAGTAACGCGAAACCTCACGTCAAAAGCTTGTCGACTGGTCATTCACATGATAGCAATTTTCGAATTGCTAATGTCTTGCAGACGAGGATTCGATACCGTTCCGGCCGAATCGTTTTCTTTCAAAGGCAGAATACAATGAGTGCTCGATTGATCTTCGTCGTCGTTATTGCGACCGCAATGTTGGTTCCGTTCAGTGGCAAGATCGCGTTTGGACAATGGACCAGCCCACGCAGAAGCGTTCCGGGCGAAACGGTTGCCGGTGGAATTGCTGGAGCGATTATTGGCGGAATCGTCGGAAAACAGAACGACGAAACGCCAGAAGGAATCGCTATCGGGGCTGCCGTCGGTGCGCTGGCCGGCAATGCATTCGGAAACTCTCGCCAACAAATGCAGCAAGAACAATACGCTTACCAGCAGCGGCTGTATCAACAGCAAGCCGCTCAGCAGCAGGCCTTTCAGCGAGCGGCGACCATCGAAGATGTGATTTCGATGTCGCAAAATGGAATCGGCTCAGCAGTGATTGAAAACCATCTTCAATCGGTAGGCATGCAGCAGGAGGTTGGCGTTTCGGAGATCATCACACTGCATCGTGCCGGTGTTGACGAACGCGTGATCAAGTTGATGCAAGAGATTGGTTCTGGCCAACCCGCTGCGGTCGTGCGCCAAACCGACACCGCACCCGTCAGTGCAACGACACCTCGCTTCATTGTCGAGCAACGCTATGCCGTGCCGGCTCCGATTCAAATTCGGTACTCGCACCCGCGCCCATATCATTCACGGCGCCACTGCGACGCCTACCACGGGCATCCATCGCACCGCAACTTTCCGTATCACCGCTGATTGAATTGGCGAGTGTGAACGACCGTGCACAGCTGAATCGGCCGATTCTGTGGGCATTCAATTGCTCGCGCCGAAACGCGGAATTCTTTGATTCCGAGACATTTCTCAGAAATATGAAATTCCTTGTCCTCGATTTAGTTTCTGTGCGTGGTAAGAGATAGGCAGTCGTTTCTATCTCAAAACAGAGTCAAGTCATGAAGATTTCATTCCAGTTCGCGATCGTTTTAATGTTAGTTGGCGCGGCAACCTGTTGTGCTCAACGAAACGGCAAGGACAGAAACGGTCGCAGAAGTCCAAGCGGCGCCATGAGTGTTCCCGACAACCCTCAGGCAGTCGGTGAAACAGGCGTCGCGTGGTACACGACCTGGGATACCGGGCTCGCGGAAGCCAAACGATCCAACCGTCCGATTCTTTTCATGTCGGCCGCAACCACTTGTTCCGGCGTATCAGGAGTGTTCTGACCGGGCTACACCAAAACGCAGAACAGTTTGTTCGCAAGTGACGAGTTTTTGGCCGCATCAGAAAAATTTGTCTGCATCCGGATCGAAACTTACGAAAACAAGGAAGCGGAAGAAAAAGTCCGTGCCCTGCTAAACGGTAGATACGCCAACACCGCTTTCTGTCTATTTGACCCTCAGGGTGGGCGTCAGCTAACACGTTCCGGTCGTGGTCCATCTGCTGCTTTCAGCAAACGAGGCGGCAACGGAGAAGCCGTCGATGCCGGTGAGGTGGCGAAGCAGATGAATCAGATCGCTGCCCAGTTCAAACCGAACCGAAACAAAACGGGTGTCGTCTTGCAAGATTTCAACTCTTTTCGTCAGGCACTGAACGTGGCCTCTGCCGATCAACGCCTGCTGGTTTGCGTCAACGTTGAGGAAAAGCATCGGCAGCAAGTGGAGTCGAGCTTACAAGAAGTATTCCAGGACGAAGACATCAGCGGTAAGTTTCACTTGGACTTCCTTGATCCAGGTGTTGACAAAGATTGGTCAAGTTCCATCAAAGGTAAAACCAATCGGCCAGGAATTTTGATTGTCAGATCGGGAACCTTTGGACTCGATGGCGTCGTTATGAATCAGCTTTCTTACTCGGACGATGCGTCAGAAATAAAGGCCGCACTTTTGAAAGCGAACGAAAAATTCGCGAATCTGGAAACGCGAAAGAAGTATGCCCAGCATGTTCAATCCGGCAAGCGACAGGGCGTCTATTTCGAAAACGAGATTTCTCGCGAAGGCACGTCTGATCAACCGCAGCAGAATCGAAGCCGCAGAAACCGTCGCAGACGTTAGCGTGCAAAGGCTAGAGGTTGACGAAAGAAAAAGCCGCCTGACGAATCAGGCGGCTTTTGGTTTTCATAACTTTAGCAACGTTGTCGACACTACTTTTGCTGCTGTCGCTGAGCTTCTTGCCCGAAAAGGAAACTAAAGCCAGAGTTGCCTCCGCCGCTTTCCTGGTTCATGACAAACGTTGAATCAATCCACTTTTTAACGCGGTGTTTTGAATCAACAAGATGAGCTTTCGAATAAGCGTCCAGGCCATCGGTCTCGGAAACAGCTTCGAGCTTTTCATGCAGTTCATGAAGCGTCATCGCAGCCAAATTCGCGATCGGCTTCATCGCCGCTGTTGAACTTTTGGTCTCTGTTGCCAGATCGAAAAGTCGCTCGAGGTATTCCGTCTGAAGATTGCGACGCAAGCTGCTGATCGCAGGCTCACGCTCTGTGAATTTGCCTTCAGGAAGCTTATCCAGTTCAGACCAGATCGATTTGTTGATCGTTTGCATCAACTCGTTCAATGTCAAAGCGTCTTCTTCCGAATCGATTCGGAATTCATTGTCGTAGACCTGAGACAATCTCGTAGGCGACATCAGCTGCGAAAGAGAACTTGCTTGCAGGCTCATTACTCGATCATGAACAGGCCATGTGGGAGTCTCTCTGCGAGCGAAATAGTCTTTCGTCATGTAACGGAGCAGTTCCGGAGTAAGCCCGAACGCTTCGTCGCTGAACATGTTGTCGATCACGAAATTCAGTGCAGCTCGCTGATCCTTTGCAGGAACAGGAACGAGTGGCTTGCGATCGCGAGGGTCACCCTTGCGGTCGCGATTGACAAACGTTCCACCAACCCAGTTCGCCATCATGGATGATGAACGAGTTTGCATCGTCAATGTCGTCAGGTAACCGCGTCGTGCTTTTGACCAAGGCTGACCATCCTTGACAAATTTGTCAATGATTTTGGCGCGGTGGGTTTTCGCCAGAGCGATTTGCTCGTTCGCGAAATCCAGCGGATTTTTGCCGAAGTCGTAACGTCGAGCCAATGGATCCGGGCCGGAAGCATCTTCGTCGGTTCCGTACGCGAGTTCAGGTTCTGAAACGCGTTTGAGAATCTTCGGAAGTTTCTTTTCATCCAGGGTGTAACCATATTCGATGGCCCACATGTCATACGGACCGACACCGATCATGGCCCAGTCACCCTGAACTTCACCTTCTTTGACGAAGAAGTTCGTTGGGTTGTAGTCCATCACGCTACCGGTGAATGGTTTCTTCCCTTTAAGTGCTTCCGAGTTCATCTCTGCGATGTCGTAAACAGAAGAAGCTTTGAAGTTGTGACGCAAACCCATGGTGTGGCCTACTTCGTGAGCGACAAGGTCAGAAAGGAGACTTCCGATGAAAGTTTCAGGCATGCCGTCAAGCATCTGTTCCTTCTCTTCTTCGTCGCCGTCTTCATCG
>CAYZPA010000103.1:0-9793 GCA_964479855.1 uncultured Pirellulaceae bacterium | reverse complement strand
TTCAGGCATGCCGTCAAGCATCTGTTCCTTCTCTTCTTCGTCGCCGTCTTCATCGTCATCAGAATCGTCGTCCTCGTCCTCGTCCTCATCGGAGTCTGACTCATCGTCGTCGTCATCGTCCTGCTTTTTCTTCTTGCGACGCTTCTTTTTCTTTTTCTTTTTCTTCTTTTCGTCGTCTTCCTGATCAAGAGCCATTTTCATGGCAATCGACATTCGCATAAAAGCAACGTCCATCGATCGCCCGTCGGCAGCAAAGCAACCGCTGTTCATCTGACCAGATTTGTTTTCTGGTTGCGTTGAGATGCTTTCCCCTCGCATTTTCGCGTGGCGAGTCGCTTCAACCTGCTTGGCGAAGGCCTGAGAAGCCTCATGACGAATCTGCTGTCGAATGAACTCGCGTTCGGCTGGTTCGGCCAAACGGACACGCGGATCCCAGTTTGGATGCTTCGCATACCAAGCCAACGTTTCAGGCGAAGTGCCTTCCATCATCAACTTTGGCATGATGTTGCTGAACTGGTACTCAAAAGTTCGAATCCAACCGTCGGTCAGAACGATGTCCGCGTCAAGGATTTCACCTGTCTTTGGATTAACACGGCTCGGTCCGATCGCGGTACTGATGTTATTGTTCAACCAGCGAACGAAGTTGTATCGAACGTCTTCTGGATCTTTATCCATGTGAGCACCCGACTCGCGGTCCTGCTGGCGGACCTCGATCGCATTGGCGATACCAATGTTTTCGAACGCTTTGTTCCAGTGCAAAATGCCTTCGCGAACAAAGCGGCGATAGCGAACTGGCGTCGTGTGTTCGATGTAGAAAACGATCGGCTGCTTGGGAGGGCTCAATCGAAGATTCGGATCCCTTTTTTCCAAATGCCAGCGGTTGATGTAACGAACTTCCGTTTCATCTTCCTGGTACTTTCCGTAGTCGCTGTACTCAGTTTGAAAGTATCCAATTCGCTCGTCGGCTTTACGTGGCTTGAAGCCGTCCGAGCCTTCGACTTTGCTGACCGAAAAGTGCAGCGACTTCAGCATGCCGTCGTACATTGGCACTTCGTAAGCGATTTCGATGTTCTTGGGGAAAGCTTTTGCTTTCTTGATCGAAGTCAAACTCGTCTTTGGCGAAACATAAGAATCGAAAAAGTCGTTTGAATTCGAAAGCAACGCCTGGTTCAAATTGATCACCGGGCAGTTGTTTTCCATTGCCAGAATGGGAACGTCCAACATGACTCGGTCAGTGAACAATCGTTTGACGGAAGATTTTGATTCAGCATCCGAACCTTTGATCCTGAGATTCTCTTCCATCATGGCAAGGCGTTTGCCAAATTTGCGCCAGTAAACGAATTTTGCGTCGGACTGTAAGCCGGCAAAAATCTCTCCACCCGAAACGGTGGGCGCGATGTAGTGGCGTGCGGTCGCGTAATCTTTTGGAAGCTTCGCCAGAATCTGGCCAGTCTTCTTGTTGATCCACAGCTTGTAGAACGAACCGCCATCGCCTTCAACCTCCGTGAAGCCTTCGGTAACTTTCTCCAGGGATGGAAACTCTGGTTTGGGTTTTGCTTTTCCTTTTTCGTCGGCAATTGCAAAACCCGGTGTAACGACGCTCAGCAGCGTGGTCACCAGGAGTACCTGGAGGCAGCGAGAAAATCGCATGTGTAAACTCCTTCTCATAGTGTAAAAGTCAATCTTGCAAATATAGATCGCCAGTAAATTGGCGACTCCAGTGTGGCCAGAAACAGGCCAAATACCACTGGAAAACGTGAGGATCTTATGGTTTTGGCAACTGGGTCAAGTTCGCGGCCAACACCACCAAAACGAAGCTCGACTCCCACCTTTCCTGATCGAGAAAACCCCTCGAAAGGGAGCTCGTCAATTGGCAGAAAGTTTGCACGTTCTGCGGATTCGTGGACGAATTCTGAAACTTGGGACTGAGTCGACAATTCGAATCAGGCTTTAGCCGATTCGTGAGCCTAATCAGTCGTTGATCACAGCAGCCTCGTTTTGTTGCTATATTGTAGAACTGTGCAGAAGTGAATCTGTTCCGCAAAATGTGGCCGTCTTCTGCAGCAGTTTTTGAAAGTGGTTGGCTGTTCGAGCACCGCTCAGCAGATTTACGGAGAAACAAAGATGGACCTTGGATTTGAAATTCGTTTCGATCAACCTTGGTTTCTTTTGCTGTTCCTGATTCTGCCCTTTATCTGGTTCTACAGCTTCAACAGCCTTGCCGGTTTGGGCCCCGTCAGACGCTGGTTTGCGATCCTGTTGAGAACCGCCGTCTTCAGTTTGCTGGTCTGCGCGTTGTCGCAGATGCAGTGGCAGCAAAAAACAGATCGACTCACGGTGATCTATTTGCTGGATCAGAGCGAAAGTATTCCCGCCGAACAGCGCGATCAAATGCTCCTGTACGCTGCCAAACAGGTGAAAGCTCACCGCCGGGTTGAAACCAACGATATGGCGGGGGTGATCATTTTCGGGACCACCGCAAAGCTCGAATCCGCTCCCTTCGACGGAGACATCCCAACTCTCGGCGAAATCGAATCTGGCTTCGATCTTGACACGACCAAAACCTCAATCGAAGCCGCTCTGAAGCTTGCGAGCGCTTCTTTCCCCGAATCGACGGCCAGACGAGTCGTCATCATCACCGACGGAAACGAAAACGTTGGAGATTCACTTTCGATCGCACAGGCCATGGCGGATGAGGGGATCGGCATCGACGTTCTGCCAGTGAGTCTGTTGGCGGATTCGGATGTGGCGGTTGAAAAAATCGTTTTGCCCTCCGACTTGCGAAAGGGTCAGGAATTCGAGGCTCGCGTGATCGTGAACTACTCGAATCCAGCCGGAACTGACGCAAAGCCAGTCAAAGGGCAGCTGGTTCTTTCGCCGACTTCCACCAATTCGGAACTTCCGGTGATTGAAAAGCAGGTTCAGCTGAAACCGGGAAAGAATATTTTCGCGTTTCAACACAAAATCGAACAGGCGGCCGTTTTCACTTTCGAAGCGAAGTTTGTGCCCGACGCAGAGCCCGGCAATGAAGCTTTGGATATGATTTCTCAGAATAATAGAGCTTCCGCGTTTTCGCATGTCAGAGGAAAAGGCCGAGTCCTGTTGATCGAAGACGGTTTTAATGAAAACGAGTTTCTGAATCTGATTCGGGCACTTCAATCGAACTCAATCGAAGTTGATGTGATCTCGACGAAGAATCTCTTTAGGTCCGCCGCCGAATTGCTGCAGTACGATTCGGTTGTTTTGGCGAATGTCCCCAAAGCTTCGGGCGAAGATTCCAGCGGTGGTGATGCTCCTGCACAAGTAGAAGCGTTTAGTAATGCTCAGGTCCAAATGCTGGTCGACAACTGTGAGCAGTTCGGTTGCGGCATCGTCATGATCGGCGGCGATCGAGCTTTTGGCGCGGGAGGCTGGTCCAACACGCTGCTTGAAAAAGCGATGCCGGTCGATTTTCAAATCAAGAACGACAAAGTCTCCGCCGTCGGCGCGTTGGCGATGATGATGCACGGCTGCGAAATGGCGGACGCCAATTTTTGGCAGGTTCAAATTGCCAAAGAAGCTTTAAAGGTGCTCGGTCCGATGGATTACTGTGGCGTGATCGATTGGAGCGATTTCGGCGGCAAGCCCCGATGGATGTGGAAGCTTCCCTCGGGTGTCGACCGCGTCTACGGCAACCGGAAACGGATGAGCGGACTGATTAGCCGCATGAGCACTGGCGATATGCCGGACTTTAACGCTCCGATGCAAGTCATGTTGTCCGGCCTGAAGAATTGTGACGCTTCCATGAAGCATGTCATCATCATTTCCGATGGCGACCCGACTCCTCCGACGCCATCCTTGTTGCAAAAGTTCGTGGACGAGAAAATTAAGATTTCGACTTGCGCCGTCGGAACGCACGGCCCGGCCGGAAGTACTCCGCTTCAAAGAATCTCCAACATAACCGGAGGAAGTTATTACGTCATCAAGGACCCACGTGCGCTGCCACAGATTTATCAGCGAGAGGCTCGTCGCGTCGCGAAGCCAGTGATTCGGGAATCAAAGTCGGGTTTCAGCGTGATCAAGACGCCGCTGGGAGGCAGCCATGAGATTCTGTCTGGAATCGACGTCAATGCGCTTCCCCCGTTTATTGGGTACGTGATGACAACGGTCAAAAAAAATAGCCTTGTTGAACAGCTCGCGATTTCATCGGATCCCGACGACGGTGGAGAAAATTCAACCTTGTTGGCGACGTGGCGCTACGGAAACGGACGCACGACCGTGTTCACGTCCGATGCTGGTTACAAATGGACTTCGACGTGGCTTGATACATCCCAGTACGACCAAATGTTCGTGCAAGCGGTTCGCCATTCGATGCGTCCGATCACACAAAGTGCCAACTTCAATGTGGCGACGGAGCATCGCGATGGTGTTGCTCGAGTCGTGATTACGGCTCTGGATGACAACGATGAGTTCATCAATTTTCTGGACATCGCAGGAAGTGGAATTGGGCCAGACGGAAAGAATTTGCCGCTCGAGTTTCAACCGCTTGGCCCCGGGCGTTACGTGGCTGAAACGCGAGTCGAAGGTTCGGGTAATTTCCTCGCTTCGATCTTCCCCGGTGAAGGGTACGAACGTTTGACCACGGGAGTCAATATCGCTTACTCTTCCGAGTACTCGGATCGCGATTCCAACATGGCCTTGATTCAGGCCTTGGCTCAAAACAAACCGCGCGGCGGTGAACCCGGCGAAGTCGTTGAAGAAAACATCGCCAACGCCAGTCTCGATGGTCCGACAGAATTTAATTCTTTCCGCCCGACTTTGACTGCGGCAGTCGGCATCGAGGACATCTGGCCATTGCTTGTTGTCATCTGCGGATTGACCTTCGCAGCCGACGTTTTCGTTCGTCGAGTAGCCGTGTCGTTTGAATGGCTTGCTCCTGCGTTTGAACGCGTGATGACATCGATCGGGTTGAAGCAAAAAGAAGAGAAGCCAGCGGCGAGCATTTCACGACTTAAAAGTCGCAAAGCGGAAATCGAAAAAGAGATTGAATCTCGACGTGCGTCAACGAAATTTGAACCCAGCCCTGACGTTCAGGTCAGCGGCAAGGAAAAGTTGGACGAAATACTTTCCAGCGAAATGGCCAAGACTCCCGCCGCGCCGCCGAAGATCAAAAGAGAAACTGAAAACAACGAAGAAGAGCAGTACACGTCTCGTCTATTGGCTGCCAAGAAAAAAGCTCAGGAAAAACAGAACCGTGGAAACAAGGATGATTCCTGATTTCACAAACGAACATTTCGGCCAAAGTCAGAATTGATTTGGCTTTTACACAAAACCAAATTCTGAACTGATTTGACTTTTAAATTAAACCAAATTCTGGACGAATTTGGCTTTTACACAAAACCAAATTCTGAACGATTTGGCTTTCACATAAATAGAGGCTCTCCAATCCATGAATGATGAACTGCAATTCGAGCAACAGGCCAGTAAATTTCGCGATCGCTATTCGGCAGTGAAAGACGAAGTCGGAAAAGTGATTGTCGGGCACGACGAAATCGTACACGGCGTTTTGACTTGCCTGATGATCGGTGGTCATGCTCTCCTGGAAGGAGCGCCCGGTCTTGGTAAAACGCTGCTGGTTGCGACACTTTCCAAAGTGCTAGACCTTGATTTCAATCGGATTCAGTTTACGCCCGACCTGATGCCTGCGGACATTCTTGGTACCAATATGGTCGTTGAAAGCCCGGAAGGCGGACGTTCATTTCAGTTTCAAAAAGGGCCGATATTCACGCAGATTTGTCTTGCCGACGAAATCAACCGAGCGACTCCGAAAACGCAAGCGGCGATGCTCGAAACGATGCAGGAAGGAACGGTGACGGCGTCGGGAACTCGATACGAATTGCAGAAGCCGTTCTTTGTCCTCGCGACGCAAAATCCGATCGAGCAAGAAGGAACTTACCCGCTGCCGGAAGCTCAGCTTGACCGATTTCTGTTCAAGCTGAACGTTGGATATTCGAATCGCGAACAGCTTTCGACGATTTTGGATCGTACGACCAAGGGCGAGAAAATTGAGCCCGAAAAAATCATGGGCGGTGAAGAAATTCTCGAAATGCAGCAGTTAATCCGCAAAGTGATTCTTGCTGATCATCTGCGAGACTACATCGTTCGTTTGACCTTGGCGACGCACACCGATGGGCCTCATGCGGTTGACGTCACCAACCAGTACATACGCTGGGGGGCCAGCCCGCGTGGTGCTCAAACGATCGTGTTGGCATCAAAAGTCAGAGCGTTGCTTGAAGGTCGATTCAACGTCAGCTTTGAAGATATTCGACGCGTCTATCTACCAGCATTGCGACATCGAGTGATCCCGAACTTTGAAGCTCAGGCCGAAGGTATCACTGCGGATCAGGTGCTGCTTGAAATTTTGGATGCGGTTCCGGAAAAAGAGTAATGTCGCGTTTCGATTCGCGTTGTTTGCCTATTGCCGCCCGACTTGGGCCGTCTTTGTTGGCATTGGCCAAGTTCACAACCCCAAAGAAATAAACTGATCCTGATGGTTGAAACTGCAACACTTGTTGAGGAACCGTTGCTGTCCCCTGCACTGCTCGGACAGTTGGAACGTATGGAATTGGTCAGTCGAAAAATCTTTCGAGGGCGAATGAAGGGCGAGCGGCGAAGCAAGCGGAAAGGACAATCCGTTGAGTTCGCTGATTTTCGAAACTACGTTCCCGGCGACGATCTAAGGTTCATCGACTGGAACCTGTACGCTCGGCTGGACAAATTGTTGCTGAAGCTTTTCCTTGAGGAAGAAGATTTGCACTTCTACTCGTTGATCGATGTCAGCGATTCGATGAAGTTCGGCAGCCCAACAAAACTCAGATACGCTCAACAACTCGCGGCAGCGCTTGGCTACATCGGGTTGTGTCGCTCCGATCGCGTCAAAATTGAAGCGCTCGACGGATCGACTTCTTCGGGGGCTCCCGTGTTTCGCGGAAAACGATCGTTGCCAAGGATGTTGGACTACGTTCGTTCGATGCCAACCTCATCCAACGTCTCGCTGGCCGAAGCGGTGAAAGCTTTCGGTTTAAGGAATCGCGGAAAAGGGATACTTGTTCTGATCAGCGACTTAATGGACAAATCGGGCTACGAAACAGCACTAAAATATTTGGTGGCTCAAAACATGGACGTCTATTTGATCCATGTGCTTTCGCAGGAAGAGATCGATCCGGAAATCCTTGGCGACTTAAAACTTGTCGATTGCGAAGACGGCGACGTTGCCGAAATTTCTGTCAGCCAACGGTTGATCGACAAATATCGTGCGACTTTGGCGACCTTCATTGAACAAGCTAGAGATTTCAGCGCGAAACGCGGCATCGTCTACACAATGACCAGCACGGAACGGTCGGTGGATCGTCTTGTTTCCCGCTATCTGCGACATCAAGGGCTGGTCAAATGAGCTGGATTGATAGCGCTTTGCCACCATGGCAATGGATTCTGTTGGGACTCGTTCCGCCCATCATTTTTCTGCTCTATTTTTTGAAGTTGCGACGTACGCCCGTCGAGGTTCCCAGCACCTATTTGTGGACCAAGGCGTTGGAGGACATGCACGTCAACAGTTTGTGGCAACGGCTACGCCGAAATCTGCTGATGTTTCTTCAGCTTCTTTTGGCGTTGTTGCTATTGCTTAGCTGTTTGCGACCGGGCTGCCAGGGAACCAAGTTAGAGGGAGAGCGATTCATCTTTTTGGTGGACCAGTCGGCCAGCATGTCGGCGGTCGACACGGTCGAAGGCACAAGCCGCCTTGAAGTTGCCAAAGGAGAAGTGATCAAGCTGATTGATCAAATGAAGAGCGGTGATTCGGCGATGGTGATTTCGTTTTCGGACGTTTCACGCATGGTTCAGTCTTACACTACCAATCGATCGGCGTTGAAAAGTAAAGTTGCCTCCATCGAGCAAACTGAAAGAGCCAGCGACATCATGGAGGCACTGGTTGCTGCTTCCGGTTTGGCGAACCCCGGACGAACCAGTGATCGGGAATCCGGTCGAGACCTGATGGTCGCGAAAGGCAAGCCGGCTCGCATGTTCATTTTCAGCGATGGAGCCATCAAAGAAGTTCCCGACTTTTTCATGGGCAAGCTGACGCCTGAATACCGTCCGGTAGGATCTTTTGAGCCTCCCAATAACGTCGGCATCGTAGCTTTGTCGGTAAGCGATCCGCTTGAGAACGATACTCAGCTTCAATGCTACGCAAGACTTTTCAATTCTGATGACGAAGATCGATTCGTGGATGTGACTTTGAAAGTTGATGGTGTGGTCGTTGATTCGGACGAAGCCGTCGAGATTCCCCGGAACAGCACCACGGGACTGGTCTACGATTTGTCAAACTTGCTGAACGATCTGGAACAGCCCAAAAAGATCGAGCTTTCGATCGATACGCCAGACGTCTATATGATTGACAACAAAGCGTGGGCGGCGGTGAATCCTCCTCGCGAAGCCAACATATTGATTCTCTCTGACAGCAATGAGTACCTTGATTTGGTAACCCAGACGGAACGTATCTCGGAACTGGCGAACATTTTCTACGAGCTGCCCGACTACGTGAAAGACCCGAAGTATCTGGAGCAGACGACGCTCGGATTTTTCGATCTGGTCATTTACGACCAGTGTGCGCCAAAATCGATGCCGCTGTGCAACACCGTTTTTTGGGGAAAGGCACCGCCGTCGGAGGAATGGAAATTTGGTTCGCCGATTTCGCCAACAACCATCATCGATACGAAATCCTCCCATCCGCTCATGGCTGCAATTCAAATGGGGAACGTCAATGTATTGAACAGCTCGATCGTTGAGGGCCCGAGAGGAAGTGTGTCGATGGTTGAATCGGCGAAAGGTTCCATCATGCAGCTTGGAGGTCGTGGTGGGTTTCTGGATCTGGTCATTGGCTTTCCGACAATTTCGGTTGATGCGGACGGAAACATCGAGCCCAACACGGACTGGATGAGGAAATTGAGCTTTCCGATTTTCATTCAAAACATGATCGTTGAGCTTGGAAACGGAAAGAACTTCGCGGCAAGCGCCGGCGGTCGTCCTGGCGAGCTGCTGAACTTTCGCACATCAGTCCCGTTCGATTCGGTAACGGTTACGGATCCGACTGGGACGAAATCAAAACTGGCTGCTCGGCCCGACAAAACATTCACCCTTAGTGGCGCGAAAAAGAGCGGCCTGTATTCCATTCAGTCGGACAGTCAAGAGAATCCAGATCTTTTGGTGCCCGTCAACCTTTTCGACCGCAACGAATCCAATTTGACGGTGCGGGAAAAGTTAACGCTCGGCTACGAGGAAGTCACAGGCGAAGCGAAACGCGAACAGGCTAGAAAACAATATTGGACTTGGTTCTTGATTGTCGCATTGGCAGTGCTGTTGTTCGAGTGGTACGTCTACAATCGACGCGTCATGATTTAGTCGTGACGGTCATTTAAATTCCGCGCCATGTTGTTTCAAACTTTGTTCCAATCAACCGGAATTATTTACGACGACAGGCGTCTGGTTTTCCCTTTGAAGCGATTCTCTGGACGCGGAGGCTAGTTTTGCAAATTCGTCAGTTTCACGTCGTGGGCGACCTGTCGATACTACAAACTTGGAACAATGCCCCGATGAAACAAGCTTTCTCCAAGTCGACGCCCACGCATCGTGAATAATCCGGGATCAATTGTGAACTGCTCCGCCACGCTTTACGTACGAATTGTTAGGCGACGCACCTAAATAGGAGACAGGAATGCTGGAATGGTTTACTGAGAATTCTTTCTTTCCCGCCTGTCTT
>CAYZPA010000102.1:0-16129 GCA_964479855.1 uncultured Pirellulaceae bacterium | reverse complement strand
GAATCAGTCCCCATGATCAAGCGCGTGACACAACCGACCACAGTTTCTCAGCCGAGTCCCCTACTTCAATCAGGGTTGGAGTAGCTCGGCTGTTGTGGATTATTTTTTCCCCACTCTTTTATGTCAAATACGAAAGCATCCAACCAACCTGTCGAGAAGTTTCAACTTCGAGGTATTTCCGCAAGCGTGTTCGAAAATGTTTCCGAAAAGGGAGCGACGTTTTACAAAGTTAGCATTGTGCGAACTTTTAAAGACGGCAAAGAATTCAAATCGAATTCAGTTTTCGGCCGCGAAGATCTTCCAGTTGTTGAACTCTTGACCAAGAAAGCTTGGGTCACAATCTTGAAACTTGAGTCAGAAAACGGTTCGAAAGAGTCGTAATTTAAACCACTCCGGTGAGGTTCCCTGAAAACCTCACTGGAAGCCTTGTGTGTTGACCTGTGTCACTTGACCTTGTCACGTCAAAGGCTGAACTTCGCGAACTTTGTTCGCTTTTCTCCAGCAGTTCTCCTCTGCTGGTCTCTCTAAAGATTGCTCCGCAACGTTTTAGTTTGCGGCTCTCAATACACCCAATATGTTTGTGGTTTCAGTTGCGGCTGAATCCCATAAGCGTTGCGGGCTGTTCGCTTCGGCGATTTTTTGATTTCTTTCACCCTTAACCTATGGCAACACGTTCATTTATTGCTCGTTCACTTAAATCCTCATTCGAAGGAGTTTACTGTCACTACGATGGCTACCCTGTATACAACGGAAGCATACTTAAGTCGTATTACTCGGAAGCTTCAAAAGTCAAAGAATTGCTTTCACATGGTGACATTTCTACTTTAGGTAAATGTGTCGGAGAAAAGCACGACTTCAATGTCCGAACCGAAGAACAAACAACCTACTACGGTCGTGATCGCGGTGAACTTCACTGCGGGAAACCTAGCCTCTTCGTTGAGCTAAACGACCTTGTCGTTCATGCAGGCGAAGCTGGTTGTGAGTTCATTTATCTGTTCGATTCAGGAGAGTGGTACTACCTCGAGAGAACCATGCAGTTTTTTGGTGCGAATGACAGTACACCGTTTGGCGGATTTGAGTTACTGACCCACGAACTGGCCAAAGCCAACCTTTGATCTTAATGGCAGCCGCAACTGTCATTGATGATCGCCATGAGCGAACGCGTTTGAGTCTTTTGACCTTACGCCTTCATCATGCAACCCGCAGTCTCTTCGACTGCCAATCCTGAACGCCTTTTCTCCGGGCGTTCATTTCTTTCGCCGCCCTCGCAATGTTGGCGGTGGTTTCTATTTCAAGGAGAAAAACATGAAAGTTGTTTTGTCAAAGCGCCATGAACAAGCAAATTGTTGCTGGTGTGAAAAAGAGCGTGAATGCGTGACGGTCACGTTCTCAGACGGATTTATTAAACAGGGATCACTTTGTTGGAAGTGCCTGCAAACGGCTTATAAGGTTCGCTCGCTTCACAGCGGGCAAGCCAGTGCTGAGCCCGAAAGTAGCCAGGCTTAATCAATTGCTCGTCGGTGTTTTGCACCGGCGAGTTTTCTCTAATCAAAATCAACAAGGATCTCAAAATGAAATCTAATCAACCAGAACGGGTGTTTCGACTCGGTTCCGTTAGTGCCAGTATTTTCGTCAATTCAGTACCAGACAGCAACGGACAAGAACGCGAGTTCCGCTCCGTTAATTTGCAAAAGCGATACTCGGTCGATGGCGAATCTCGCTTCAGCTCGACGTTCAGTTTGTCAGACATTCCTATTGCGATGGAGGCATTGAACATCGCGTTCAGCCATATCGCCAGCATGGAACTGCAAGTGGCTGATAGTCGGGACTGGCATGGGATTGCCGAACGCACATTTCGTGTGGCTGACAACCAATCTGCCTCCATCGCTGATGGAGGTGCGAAATGAAACGTCAGAACGAAGGAGGCGTCATTCGACTCGATGAAGCCTATAGCAAGCAGTGTGTCTTGACGCGGCTGGGCGTGTCCCAGCGGTTTTGGGACAAGATGCTGGATGAGGGACTCCCCTACACCAACGTCGGACACACACGTTGGGTAACGGGTGAAGCAATCATGCAGTACTTGAAAAAGTTTGCGCAAACCAAGCAGGTTCAGGCAAAGTAGCTTCATGCCGCGTTCACCAGAAATTGGCAACGTAAAGTTGTACCCCAATCGGCCTTTGCGTGATTCCGATCGCGGATTCGTCTTGCAGTTTTATTGCCCTATTCAGTGCAAGCGAGTTCGAAGAAGCACCGGAACACGCGATCGCCGTGAGGCTCGAAGAATGCAAAAGGAATGTACGAATCGCTTAATCAGCGGCGAGTACATTGCGTCCGGCGGTTTGATAACTGCTGAGCAAGATCTTACGCGGCACGGAGTTGGCCGTGTCTTTTTAGGAGGCGTGCACCAAGAGCATACGGAAGAAGATTCCCGTTCGTGGGATGAGTGCAAAGACCAATATCTTGCCTACAAGAAGACCCGAGTCAGGGAATCATCTTTTGCGGACACAACGTCACGATTGAACATCGCCGAACGAATTCTGACTGGGAGACGTGAAGACAAAGGTCAAGTCGGCCCTGGCTCGATCAAAGAGTGTTGTAGCCTTGCCTCACTGGAGTATCTACAAGACCGATTGCTTGCCGGCGACGAATGTCGCTACGATTGGCGTTCGCCCATGACTGTCAATTCCTCGATGGGAGTCATCATGGCCTTTGTTCGCTACTGTGCACGGCACGACTGGATCGACAAAGTACCCTACCTTGAGAAGCTCGAAGTCGACAATCCAATGAAAGGCCGCCCAATCACCGAGGCTGAATTTGAGGCGATGCTTGAGGCAGTTCCCAAGGTTGTCGGCGAGAATGCAACCGATTCTTGGAGTCGAGTACTACAGATCATCTGGACAACCGCATTTCGAGTTGGGGACGTTATGAATTTTTCATGGGATGACAAATCGCAAATCCACCCTCTGTGGCAAGACGATCGCCGCGAACATCCGACGATCGTGATTCCGTCAAAACAAAAGAACCGAAAGAACCAAGAAGTGCCGATGCTGCCCGAGCTAGAGGCACTCCTCTCTGCCACTCTTGAGGATGCTCGAACGGGTTGGGTCACCAATCCCCTGCCGATCGACTCAGAAAACTACTTTGGCAACCGCCCAACGCCAAAGGAACTGGCAAAACTAAAAAAGCGACTTTCCAATGTTGCCATCGCCGAAAAATACGGCGTCAGCGAAACAGCAGTGCGAAAATGGCTGGCAGATCCCAGTCGCTTGAAAGCGGAAAGCCAAATCGGCGACGTTCAACGACTGACCAAAGAGCGTGTTGGTCGGGTCATTGGGCTGATCGGTCAGAAAGCTGATGTCGTCGTCCAAGAGAAGGATGACGAAATTCGAAAACGACTGAAATATGCCTCAGCTCACGACATCCGCCGCGGCTGTGCCCAACGTCTCATCAACCAAGGCGTATCTGCTGAAACGCTCAAGCTCATACTCCGTCATTCTGATTTCGCAACAACGGAGAAGTACTACGGGGCCGTAAAAAGTGTTCAGGCGGCGTCGGAAGAAATAAGATCAGCAAATTCGCAGAACTCAGATCATGGGTTGAGTGGTGATGAACTTGCGAAGCTACGAGAACTGATTTCAAAAATCTAGTTGGCTTGACGGCTATTTGGTTTGATCTGCGTCTACGATAGACCCAATGCGTGCAACTGTGTGGCATTCATTGGACGTCCGCTTTTCTTAAGCCGCTTTCTTTCTGCTTCGAAATAGCGATTAGTCCAACCTACCTGTTGAGCTCTCAGCTCAAGATACTCACCATGGTCTTCAGAAAGGTTTATCCCAGAGATTGTTTCTTCGATTGTTTCTACTCTTCTGTCAAGCAAAGTCAGAACGTACAGGCGATGCCGATAGTCCTCCATTGAAGTAGGCTCAAGTTTGAGAAGTTCATCTGCACAGTTGGCAGCTTCAATAGGCCGCGATGCTCGAACATAAGCAGCGCAAAGGCTCGAACGAGCTTTGAACGGAAGAGTTTCAATGCCACCTAACTCTACTGCTCGCTCCAGATGGTTTATCGCTCCCGCCGCATCATTGACTGCTAACTTGGCGATTCCAACTCCAATCCGAGCTGAAACTGATCAAGCAACGCGATGGCTGTCGTTCGCTCTACTGGAAGCCGAGAAAGGCTTCCGCAGGATCTCTGGCTACGACGACATGCCAGAATTGATTGTCGCGTTTGAGGCATTCAAACAGAAAAGCTATGCTACTTTTTAAGCGAGACCATCGATAGTTTTAACAATCAATGGGACATCCCCCTTTGGTGCTTTGGTGTTTTTGAAAAACATCTTGAAGGATCTCTTTGTCGAAGCTCGAATCAGCCATCAACGCCTTTTACCGCGTGTTTCTCCGCAAGTTCTTTTTGCTATTCAACATCGCATAAACCCTTGAAGCGTCTTCACGATCTGCCTCGACGTGTGTCGTCGTCTCTTCTTGATATCGAGATATCCTTGCCATGATTGGCTCACAAGACGCTCGAAACACTCCTGAGCAAAGTCCACCCCTCGGTATTTATCTAACGATTTTTGCGTGACAGGGATCGAATATTGCCGCTGCTGACCTCCAATTTCACAGGAGCTTCAAAAATGTATTCAATCTTCTCTGGAAGAACGTGGCAGGCAAATCCAATTTCATCCAACCGCTGCTTAAGCTCATGCGCCGGAGGAGCGACAAAAATGCAAGTTTGTTGAGGAGAAAGATTCTTCACTTCTTCGCTGAGGAAACTGTCACAATCCAAACAGCCTCCTCTAAGAAATATAACGGACCCGGATTCCGGAAACTTAGCCACGTCCAGCAACCCGTGAATTTCATTCAGTACCGAAACTGGCTTTCCGACAAGAGCCTCGAACTTAATAAATTCGATGTTGCCAGCGGAAACCATTCCGGTTTTTCCGATCTGCTTATTCACAGAGTAATTGACTAGGATCGCGCAAACAGCGAAAGCAAAAGAGCAACACACTACTGTTGAGATAAACGAACGCTTTTTAGTTGTCGAGTCGACATTGGATTTTTTTGCGGGAATCCAAAGAAATAGAAGTAGCAGAAAGATGTCCAAACACAACATAAAACGAGGCCCGATCGACAGAACACCGAAGCAATTGCAACGAGATCGTTGGTATACAAACCAAAGGGCAAAGCAACTCAAAACGAAAAAAGTGATTAGCCCAGTAACCTTCCTAAACTTATCGGACGGATGCAAGATCAGTGTTATGCCGATTAGAAACTCAACAACCACAGCAATTGAGCTAATCAAACAACTATCTAGCAAACACAACGAAGGGCAGCCGTGACAAAGCACTGTTGACTTTAGAAAGCTCGAAGCAATGAGTATCGCCCCTGAGCTCATAAACGTAAGCGACTTAAGGCTCAGTTTGTTACTTGATCGCATCGATTCGATTTCTTAGAAATAGCGAACTGTGCCTTAAGTGTGTTGGCTGTGGGCCAAACAGTTCCCTGAGCTTGACTTGATCTTGGGTTTCGATGGAATTCAATATTGACTGCAACAATGTTTCTTCCGATTTTCGCAACGTGTCGTTGACCTCATCTATAAGACGCGCGAATTCTTCCAATGCAGACGAAACGGCTTCCCGCTCTCCACAAGATGCGATTGGGTTTAGGATTCCAAGAGCCACCTTTTCTCTTTTCTTATAGACCTGCAGGAGTTGATCAATTTGCGGCTTGTAAAGTATCTCAAAAAATCCATCTCGCGCTTTGTCTGCAAGCTGCGAGCAAGCAGTGTCTAGCATTTGAGATCTTTGCGCATCTGGCAAATGCCTCGAGCTGCGGTATTTTTCGTTGTTTTCTCGAATGCCTGTTGAAATAATGTCTGAAAGTTCACTCAGTTTAATTTGCTGCTCTTCAACTAAATCTATCTTCAAATATTTGCCGTTCTGCAGTTTTTGAATTACCCCCACAATGGCGCCGGAAACACTCTTCGGTGAAGTAACGAGCTTCCACTGCCCATCGCCTTGCATTAGAAAGTATTCAGATCTAATCATCTCGTCCTCAAGCAATTGCAGATCACTAACCTCTTTTTCTTCTCGGGCCAACTTCAGTTTTGCAATCTCTAATGAAATCTTCAAGCTATCAAAGGACTGTGAATCAATGAGAGTATCCATGTCGGCTTCGTTGACTTTTTCATAGTGCAACCCCCTGTCTTTCACGAAACTACGAAGAAGCTGTCTTACCAATTCTTTTGATGAATGGAGAATTTCCTCACAGCCATCGTTTTCAATTTTTTTGAGTTCCAAAAGTTCCGAATTGCCAATCTCAAAACTAGAGTTTTCAGCTCCCAAAGATTGGAGGAACATCGTCACCCCACCCTTCCGAGAATTCAACCGATTCATCAGTTGCTTCAGACGCGTCTGCTGGTGAGGCAGCAAAACTTCTTCGATTTCCACCCTGAACTCACGGCCAGCTTTTGCAAAACCAGCTTTCTTCTGTTCGATATTTTCGACCGCAAAAAGTCGCGATTGCGACTGCTCAAACTTTTCGCGAGCCTTTTTGATTTTGGTCACTTGAGATTCAAGCAGCCCTAATTCCTTTTGAATTTCCCGATAGCTAAGAGCCCTTTCGCCCGCAAACAGCTCTCTCGGCATCATGATATCGACAGTTGACAGTTGAGAGTTGCCAAGAATCGTATGTGACAGAATTAGTTGTTTTTCAAGAACTTGAATTTTCGAAGCGTCAGTTTGAGCTATCAGCGAAGCAAAAGGCAAACAAACAATCATCAATGAACACAAAATTGCTTTCTTCCAGTCATGCATTATCTAACTCCCCAACTAAACAAAGGAACCTCAATTTCCAATTCATCTTTCTGGCCCATGGAAAAAAGAGCAATTTTACCGTGCCGACCGAAATCATCTCGTGGCATTTCTCTCAGTCCATCTACGCTAAATACGAGCCGTGAAATGTTTGAATCTCGAATCACTTCCAGCAATTCGACGTGAAGCCCTCCGGTGCCGTCAGCGGAATCAAATTCCAAATGATGTGGCCCTTGGATAGCAACTTCAAATTTTTCGCTTTCGCTTTCGCAATCACACACAAGTGACCTTGGGACGGCGTGATTCAGCTCGAAATTTGAAACCGAAAATGACTGTAGTACAGTGTGGCTATCCTGCTGTATTTCAAGCTCCCCCCAAACAACATTGTTCCGTTCGCGATTCAGATCTTCATCCGAGTTTAACAATATACGCCAGCGATCAATCACAGCATCCGTATCTAAAAACCGAATGGCCTCTCTTCCAACCAGCATTGGATTGAACGTGCTTTGAGTTGACCGAATAGTAGGAGTCTCTGTTGAACTTGATCTCACGCGGCTGTAATAGCCCAACTCAATTTGTGTTTCTTTGCCATCCGAAACATAGAAATCGCCATCACACCAAGATCTCGGCACCAATGTCCCCTTGATGAGACACGTGAGATCCCGTCCGTCTTTAGATACAACCTGTAAAAAATGTGAATAAGCAGATGGATATCGAAATGGCGCGAACTTCAAATTAACCTTTGCGATTTCGCCCGGCCTCGTAGGTTGCAAACTGAGGCTTGTCTCGATGCAGCTGCATGAAGAACGGCCTATCTCAAGAAAAACTGGCTTCTCAGAATCATTTCTTACTGTCCATTCGATTTCAATGCCGTTTTCAACGACTTCGTGCTCCATAATTCCCGTTCCAAAATCGCAGACAACCACTTCGTCTGCTACTGAACTTTCTAAGCGTTGTATTTCGGAAAGCTTGCTGTCTACCCCCGGTCCTGAAGGATTGTTCGAGAAGACAGCAACGAATAAAACTGTGAGCAGCAAAACAGTAATTGAAATTTTGAATATATTTGAATTCATTCGCCTGGTTCCGATGCCGCCTTTGGCAAGACTCGAATCTTGTTTGAAAGAATTGCCACCGCGGCAATACACATTGCAATGTAGAACACTAAGCGGTACTCGAGAAAAAACTGACTCCATCCAGACGGACGAGTTGCTAACTCACCTTCATCTAGATTTACGGAAATCATCTCTTTCTTATGTGAATTTTCTTTTTTTTGAAAAGATGAACGCGAGCTTGAAACTTCAGAGAGTGTCAATGACTCACGCCCTTGGATATATGCTTCTACAACCTCACTACATTTGCATGGCTTCAACACCATAACTGAATCTTTAACTTGGCAGTTATATGGCTTTAAATCTTCAAGAAGGGTTCGAGTTAGGCAATACGGGGGTTTGGCGACACCTTTGTCGTTCACCGAAGTTCTAGTCTCACAAACAACTGTTGGGACCGGAATTCCATTCAAAAACGTGACCCTACTCAACTCCCCTTCAATGAGGACTCCCGGATCTTCCCGATACAGATACTTGGACAACAGAAAATATTTTCCGTACTTGGTGAATGCAAGCTCGTAGCTCATCGGAACGCCCTCCGCGAGCGGAGACAGCTCAAACACCAACGAAATTAACTCTGGTGAAGTCTCAGCCCTCCTCTTTACCGAAAGGCCAGTGCTCTCCAGCTTCCCTTCTATGGCAGCATAGGTTTTAGGAGAAAGAAGGTGACCACCATTCACAACACCGCCAAGACGCCCGCCTGCAACAATTAATGGGTTCAGTGATCTGTACACATGTCGAGACTCGAAATGACTATGTGGAAAAATACTCAAGTGGGGTGCCACAGCAACGCCATTGCTCCCCAAATATTGCGGAACGAACAGAATTGAAGCATCCTTCCCTGCCAATAGATCAACTTTCTGAAACGCAATAGTAGAAGCTTCGTTGACGTTTTTCGTCAATTCTAGTCGCAGGAAGTCTTTTGATTTCACCAAACGACCGGACTGCTCAGTCTTCCAAACAGCGTCATCCAACTCGGCCAAAGAGCTTAACCTGCAAGTCTGAATGGTTACACTTGATTGAAGCTCAACGACGTCAAACCATGATTCAGATGATTGCTCAAGCCTGTGCACCAAAGGTCTGATATCTTGCCCTCTACGCCCGACCTCTAGCGGCTTCTCGCAACAAGCAACGCAGAATGTGACCACCAAAATATTGAAAATCTTGCTACACATCTTGTTCCTCAAAAGGCAAGACTGGACAAGCCAGTCTTGCCGGCCTCAATAGAAAAATAAGCTAGGTTAAGTTAGCTCCTACGGGAGGTTTTGATTACCGGGAGGATCCACTGGATCCACTGGCCCCCCGCCGCCTCCGCCGCCGCCGCCGACAGTACCAGTCTGGCAGTTGTAATGATAAACCTCTTCTTCAAACTTTGAGCCCGTGCAGTTCGAATTTGTCCAAGTCAACCGCGTAGCACAGACCGATTGAGTCGTCAAGACTTGGCATTTCTTCGTGGAGTGCACCTGATAATCACCACATGTCTCATACTCGACTGGATTAACGATTTGATCCGAACGGTATAGCGTTGTTGTTGGAGGTGGTCCCGGGTTACTAATGGGAAGTGGCGTTGGGAACTTGTTGCAATCCGAAGACGCACAATCACCATTGCCAGTGGCTTTGATACACTCCAAGTTGAAGACCCAAACTTCTGCAACCACTGGGTCATCTGGGTTCGCTGAAGCATCATTTGCAGTATCAACAGAGATCCCAAAGGCTCCCACCGCAAAACAAATCAAAGCAGCAAGATTCATAAATAGCTTCACAATTCTCTCCTTTAACAAACATGGAAATCGCGACCTCTTTCGAGGAAGGTCTTCTGAAAGTAAACAAATTCAATTCCATAGTCAAGTTTCGCGAATACTGAATTGCGTGATATCTTTAACGCCAGTGAGTTGCAAATTTCCAGACAGTTCTTCTGCCTAAACGTCCGCCATCAGACCGACACTGAAGAATATTTCTGATTTTGGAAAATAGCTGATTAACTTTGCGATTTGATTTCGTTTTTAATCTGCTGGGAACTTTAAACGGGGATGCCTCATTGATTCTTTGAATTGTCGTTGGTCTTACTGAGACTTGTCGTAAAGGTGGATCACTTCAAGTGCGTCATTGTGGGGTCGGTCTGTAGATTTCGGTCACTCTTTTTTGGCTGATAATGGCCATCAATGTCCAGGTTGATACGCCTCCACATACCCCGGCACAAGGTGCTGAAGCGTCTGGGAAGCTTGGGCAACCTCACACCTTGCTACAGCCACTCGATTCAACACCATCCTGCATGAATATTTGACTGACGTATGAAAAAGGTTTACACATTATTAAGCAATCCGCACGTTAGCCGACGAATAGATTGCCGGAATCGATACAGACGGCAAAAAATTCTTTCGCCAAGTCAGAAACAATATGTATTCAAGGTCATCAAAACCAAAACTTCTCTTTGCGATGGCCTTTATTGCAATAAATCTTTCCTACTGCCAAGTCATTCGTGGACGGACTGACAACCTTCATATCGTTAGTATCGGGATCGGAAAGTACAGCAGTGCCACAAATCGTTCTGACCTCGGAGACCTTCCGACTCCAGAAGCAGGAGCGCTGAAATTGGCGGATCTTTTCGAGCAAGAGTTCGCTGCCTCCGCTAATTGCATCACAACCGCGAACTCTCTGGACGTCTTAGATCGACTCAAGGATCAACTGAATGGCCTGAGTAAACTCCAAGAGAGAGACACTCTACTAGTCTATTTTTCCGGACATTGCATTGAAATTGGTGGTGAAGGAATTTTGGCTCTTCCTGGCTTCCGCTATTCGGAGTCGAACAAGAATTCGCTCCGCATGACAACACTGATGGAAAAACTGTCGAGAGTGAAATGCGAAAAAGTCTTGATTGTTCTTGACTGTTGCTATGGTGGAACGTTGTTGCAACACTTAAGTGAACACCCAAATCCCAAACAAAGTATCCAATATTTTTTGGCGACCAGCAGGCGGGATCGAGCCTTCTCCAAGGTTGGTGAAAAATGGTCTGAGTTCTCAACTGCACTGTTTCAAGCAATTGATGAGCGAGCGGATTCAAAAAACGATGATCAACGATTTTCGGCCGACGAACTTGCAAATCACGTCAGTGCGATTCTCAAATTGAATAATTCCCAACCGGTATTTGGCACAATATCGGGTAAGGGAAAAATATTGTTTACCCCGGATGTTTGGCGTCCTACTCCTTCAAGAATTTTTCAAAGACTAGCGGAAAAGGCAGCTTACGCAGACCTACTTCCCTCGTTCACTTCTTCACTTTCGGTTTCGCCAAATCCCCTCAGATACCTTGCTAATACTTCCTCGCGTGATTGGAGCTACAATTACTTGTCCAGACTCGCGCAAATCCAAGGGCAGGTCATTCAATCTTCATCTTCCCGGAAAGCAACTGTCTCGATCCCCAGTGTTGATGGCAAAAGTGGGTTTTGCTTGGCGGACGGCTCAAGCATTGATTGCCTTCACACTGATGACTTCGGAAACACCTATTGGCGCCGCATCGGAAGATCCGTTCCCGCTGCCACTGCCATCGCGTTTTCTGATTCTGGGCTGTGCTGTACTGCGAATAGTGATGGAATGGTTTTCGTTTGCAAGGATGACGATCATTTATTTAGTGTTCAAGCGATCGATGGCCCAATTCGGCATCTCCACTTCGCAGGAGACGACCGTTTTTTTTGTTGCGGCAATAAGGAGATTGTGCTTATTCAAGTTGAGTCCGACAAATGTGTCGTAGAGGCCAGAATCAGCACCGACGTGACCATATGGTCAACGACAACACTCAGTCAATCCTGTTTTGTAGGCCTCGACTCGGGCAAACTCCTAGCAGTGTCGATCGACGGAAACGAGCTTGTTGGAACCAGCTTAGGGTTCCATGAAAGTCCGATAACTTGTGTAGCAGCCATTTCGGACACGAAACTTTTGGTAGGTCACAAATCTGGCAAGATTTGGGCCTTTAACGTAGCCTCAAAAGATATCGACCGGCTTGTCGAGTTAGAGAACAATTTTTGCACGTCATTTGCGAGCAACTTGGGATCACTCGAATACCTGCAAGATCGGCTTCTTGCCGGCGATGAGTGCCGCTACGACTGGCGATCTCCGATGACTGTTAACTCTTCAATGGGAGTCATCATGGCCTTTGTTCGGTATTGCGAACGCCACGAATGGATCGACAAAGTTCCATATCATGAGAAGCTTGAAGTCGATAACCCGATGAAAGGCCGCCCGATTACGGAAGCTGAGTTTAATGCGATGGTCAAAGCAGTACCGAAAGTCGTCGGAGAAGCGGCAACGGAATCGTGGCGTCATGTCTTGAGAATCATTTGGACAACGGCGTTTCGTGTTGGTGACGTGATGTCATTTTCGTGGGATGACAAGTCAGAAATCCGTCCGCTTTGGCAAGACGATCGCCGCAAACACCCAACCATCGCGATCCCCTCAAAACAAAAGAACAGGAAAACTCAAGAGATCCCTATGCTTCCGGAACTCGAATCACTGCTGGAGACTACTGATCCGGCCAAACGAAAAGGTTGGATTGTCAATCCCCTACCGATTGATTCCGATAACACATACATCGCACGTCCCACCTCAAAGGAGCTGCTGAAACTTAAGAAGAAGCACTCAAATGTCGCAATTGCCGAGCAATACAGAGTAACGGAAACGGCTGTTCGAAAATGGTTGGCTGAACCCAACCGCCTGAAGCTCGACTCAGGATCAGCTGCCGATGCCCTGCAACGATTGACCAAAGAGCGAGTCGGGCGCGTCATTGGATTGATTGGTCAAAAAGCCAACGTCGTCGTTCAAGAGAAAAATGACGACCTTCGCAAACGGTTAAAGTACGCATCCGCCCATGATATTCGTCGCGGCTGTGCACAACGCTTAATCAATCAAGGCTTCTCGGCAGAAACGCTTAAGCTCATTCTTCGGCATTCTGATTTCGCCACGACGGAAAAATTTTATGGAGCAGTCAAAACAGCACAGTCTGCAGCTTCTGAAATTCGAAAATTAAGACGCCTCCCTATCGAACCGACGGATGGAATCACAACACTAAGTGCAGATGAACTTGAAAAAATTCGCGCTCTGTTGAGCCAGTTTTGAAACTCGATCACGGCATCTTGACTTATCTAGGCTTAGCTTCGATGTTTGGGTGGCCAACTCCATATTCGGTATTTGAACAATGCGTTGCCGCCCAATTCATCTAAAGCTGTCCACAATTTTTTCGTCATAGTATCGTTTTCGTACTCTAAACCAAAAGCGAAAAAAGGCACCATTTCATTGGCCAACTCAATGCTCGCTTCTCCAATTTCAACTACGCTATTGAACTCACTAAGATTCTCCGTTTTCAAGCTCAATAACTCACCGATACGATCGAATCGTTGTGGATCAAATTGAGGGTGCATTTCATTCCCGATTGACTGCATTACTTGAGCGACCCAGCAATCGGGAGAATTTTCAATTATGATCCCTCCGTAGCCTTCGGACTTAAGAGCTGTAAGAGTTTCAATATCTTTTTCACAAAAATAGTAGGATGAATGAACAGCAAGCAGTACCCCGGGAATATCAACATTCTTAATATCCGTAAACTGGAAAAATTCTTCGGCGTGAACTTCACATGCAACGCCTGAGTCTCGCATCAGTGCAGCCGCTGTCCCACAATCTTGAACAAGTATATCGGTCGGCTCAACAAGATGAACGAGACCAGCATCGGGCTGGAAGACTGACTCCGCGACAAGCTCTGCAGATAAAGTACCGTCACCTGCTCCGGCATCGACCATCGAAAACCCAGCCCGTAAATTGAACCCCGCCGCAACCTGCCTGACTGCGCTCACGAGAGGTGTATTTTCCCCACTAAATTGTCGAAATGCGATCCAAGCTGGGCCATACTTGCTGTTCACTGTTGAGCTCAACTACTTAATTTTGAAAGGATTAAAATCTGTGTTTCGATCGTAGACATCAACACCCTCAGCCTGCTTTAAGAACCCGACAACTGCGTAGGTAATCGGCGTCGCCAGAACCTCATACACCACTTTAAAAAGGTAGTTTGCCAGTACCAGCGAGATGATCTGCGGCAGGGTAAACACTCCGGCGAATGCAACTGCGGCAAACACAACTGTATCAACGCCCTCACCAACAATCGTCGATCCGATCGTTCTTGCCCACAACTTCTTCCCGTCGAACCAGACTTTCATTTTCGCCATCACATAAGAATTGCTGAACTCCCCACAAAAGAATGCAACAATTGAAGCAGCCGTGATCCGTGGCACAAAACCCAAAATTGAGCTGTACGCCTCCTGATTTGGCCAAAAAGGTGCTGAGGGAAGTAGCTCGACGACTAGCAAAGTTGCCGACATAAACACTCCGCATCCAAGCGCTGTCCAAATAATTCGACGCGATGCCCGATAGCCATAAACCTCAGTCAATACATCACCAAAAATGTACGAGATCGGAAAGACAATCACACCACCGGGCAAATTCATTCCAAAAATCGAGACGACCTTTGTTCCAACAATGTTGGATACAAGGAAGACAGCGACGAATATTGAGCTCACCAAGGAGTAGTACCGAAACTGATGCGAAGAATCATTCATAGTTTAACCGTCAAATTTTTCTCTGAGTTGTTGTGCTGACAGAAGTTCGTAGCCCGGAATCGCTCTACCGGATGTGAGATCCTCCAGTTTCAACTGCAGGAAGTTCCACACGTTTTGCAAATCCGCGTCACCCATTTTTACGATGTCAAACGAACTGGGAGAAAGTCCAGTTCTGAGTAGAAGGCGACCTACTCGGTCGTACTCATCTGTCTCAGTTGAAATCGGTGACTGATACACAGCAAAGTTTATCAAACCAAGCTCCTGAGGCGCAAGTACGAAATTGAAAGTACTGTTGATTAATTCCGCGTTTATGCCGTAACGCGACTCCAGAAAATCAAATAGGGTGCAAAATCGATCAAGTGAATTTCTTTGGGTCCAGTATGTATAGCTACGACGTGCTCCGCCTTGCTGAGCTTTCTCAAGGTCATCCGCAAACGACGTGATGAATCTGTTTGATGTGTTGATCTCCGTAACTTCAAGCGGATGAGAAGCAACGACATGAACTGTTCCAAAAGCTTTGAGAAACCGAAATTCGTTTCCAGGATTCTCTCGCTTGACGATAAGGTCAATCCCGACATTTTCTTCGCGAACGATCTCCCTGAGCTCTTCCAGTTCCTTCAAAGAAGGAGTCAGCTTCGAGATCAATGCCGATAGGACTTGGCGGCTGACGCCCCTGTTCGATTTTTCAATGTGCGAAACTTGAAATTTGCTTACGCCTATCTTCTCTGCCAAAGCACTTTGCGTTAGCCCTCGTTTTAATCGCAGCTCCTTCACAAAACTGCTGAATCTACTCGATTTTGTTTGCGACATTTTCGGGCACGCAGAACTTGTTGCTCTAAAACAACTAAAATAGCAACATTTGCATCAAATATCCATTCAATTTTCAGTCAAAACGGCACTAAGAATATAGTTTGCCATCAATGTTGCATTCCAGTAAACTTACGGCATCACAATGCAGTCTTTTTCCCTATTTCTTTCAAAGAAAGGCCCAGTCGTTCGCCAACAGGATGTTTTTTGGCGGTAACCAGCTGGAAGCATTTGCTGACCCTTTATCAGAAAGGAGATAGCGATGTCCGAAAGCAAAAGCCTTCGAGAACATCGCATGGCACGTCAGATCAAAACGGCTCTTTTGATCCTCGACAGCGTGATAGTCACGTTGGACGTGCATCTTTTTCAGCAAATCATGAGTTAGTAGCTGAAAAAACTGAGATGCCAGAGAGGCATCTCAGCCATGCGCGGCTTTTCGGTCGGCACCAACCAAACACGAAAAGCCAACTTGCGAGAAGCAACTTCTGCTTCTCGCTTTTTTTATTCTAGGTCGTAACTGGGGTGCGAAACAACAATTTAGACGGTTTTCTTTTTGTGGAAACCGAATCACGGCTACCTGCAAGAATGGATCGACTTAAAAGATCGCTGATTTGAACGACCCACCAATCGACCCACTAATTCGAAAAATCTGAAGTCAGTCCAAGCATTGTCAAAGAGAGGTCGACGATTTAACCTAACAAAAAATGGGTTTCCTGAAGTGTTGTCAAAGCTTAGCGTAAGGCCTATCGGTCTTCGGAACCGAGGGTTGGGGGTTCGAATCCCTCCGGGTGTACTTTTTGAGGCGC
>CAYZPA010000101.1:9021-16259 GCA_964479855.1 uncultured Pirellulaceae bacterium | reverse complement strand
AACGACGCTTCAACCGGGGCTAACGCCCAAACGGCTCATTAAATCAACAAGCCCTGACGCGTCGGGTTACAAATGCCGTACCAGTCTCACGGAACGAATTAGATCAACACGTGGCCCCGAGACCAGCACAACAAGTGCGATTATTCACGAGGCGGCTTGGCTTCGCGAATCACGGCCCCTTTTTCGTCGCTCATGATCAGGATCGCATAGTCCGCAATCCCATTCAGCGAGCGATTGCTCTGAGTCACATAGTCGAACCGGCCACGAAGATCAGTATAGCCATCTTTGTGAAACTGGACTCTGCCGCGATTGTCTTTCGAAAAGACTTTCACGTAAGCCTTGCTGATTGGTTTTCCCGATTCCGGATCCGACAGCAACACTTGCCCGTACGTTTCAACAACCTGAACCTCCATCGAGTTGGCGTACCATGTTTTTGACTTCGAATCATCGCCCGCGATGACTTCGACTAACACGTTTTTGTTGGCAAACTGGTCGGCCAATTCGAACTCGTAGGTGCCTTCCGTTTCGTCACTTTTCAATTCGACTGTCTCGGACAAGTTCGGTCGAATCATGGAGAATCCATCGATCTGGTCTCGAGCAAACGGGTTGCTGCTGAAGAGAAACTCAATATCCATTTGGTAGTAGTTGATGGTCAACTTGTCGACGTTTCGCCAGTCCACCACACCTTTGCCGGCACCGCGTTTTGCGCCCGCAGATTTGATTTCAAACTCGAAACCCGGTGCTGAAGAAGCAAGCTGGTCCTGCTGTTGCGTGCGATCCGTTTCGTCGACCGGTTTGACGGAAACTCCCTGAATCTCATCGACCATCGCTACGACGCCCTCGAACTTTTTCCGCCATCGATCGACCGGATACTTGACCCACTTCATCGCTTTCGCTTTCGCTTCGTCCGGATTGCCTCGATAAAGATCCAGATAGGCGTCGCAATAGGCGTATGACATCGACTGAGCCACTTCCGCCGAATCGATCTTTCCGAAATGCATCAACGCATCATCGATTCGATCCTGCAGCAGCATGTAGTAAGTCACAACCAAATGACTGTCGCTGTCTAATGATTTTCGATGCCCAAGAATTTCCATCAGCTTTTCGTATTGCTGCCGGAACCGATCATTGAGAATCGTCTGCTTCGCTCCCAGCTTATGAGCACGGCTGTTGATCAATGGAGAGAACTCACGATGTTCGTAGAGCTTTCTTTCGAACGGGTCGATGGTCAATAACTCGCTTTCAAAGGCGGCGCCACAATGCGAAGTGATCCTGTCAGCATTTGTGACAAATTCTGCAATCGATTGCGAATCGTTGTGTCGAACAGCGTAAGCCCAAAGCGTATGATCGTATCGATACCGCTGCCGAAGTGTGTCTGTGGCACGCAGGAAGAACGTTTTGTCCTTCATTCGAAATGCGATCTGAGTCAGATCGATCCGCTGAACGTTTTCGCGATCAAGAAAATCGATCACTTCTTCTTCGGAGCCGTTCTGTGAAATCCATGCCCAAGAATCCTTATCCGCAACCGCTGGTTCCGCGACGACCTGGAAGTCACGATTCTCGGCAACTGCCAGAACTTTTACTTCGTTGGAGACGTGAGCCGGATAGTGCGTAAAATCGCCCGCAGTCGGAAAGTAAAACGAGTACTCAAACTTTCGAGTGCTGAATGCGTTCAACTGGATTGCGACGGACTTGGTTCGCAACGATCCGTTGACAGGAACTGCTCCTTGCGGAATTTGAATCAACAATTCGATGGCCATCGGAGTCGAGGTCGGATTGGTGATGACGACTTCAGATCCGTACAAAACATTCGCGAGGAATTTCCCCTGGACGAATTTATCGAACTTGATTCCGTTTTCGTAACGGTATCGATTTTGAGTTTGATAGAAGTTCTCACTGACGAAAACGGTCGTTCCCTTGCGATCGAATTCCGCTTCCTCGTTCTGCTGATGCAACACAATCATTGGCGATTCCGCAGTGATGGTCATCTTGCCATCCGCGATGTCGATCTTTTCGTCGACCTCTTTCAAGGGCAAATCGAGCACTGCCAGTGCGAACATCATTTCTGTGAAGTTTCCATTGGCTTCTGCAAACCAACGCGAAGCGAATGAGCCTGTTTCGTGGTTTGCGTAGTCCATCCAGAATTGGTTAACGGCGACGAGGCCGCTGTTTTGAGCCGAAGGCAGCAACTTGTAATAGTTGTTTTCGATCCATTCGCGAGTGGGCTCAACACGTCGATACAGCGCCGCAACCTGCTTTCCAGAGATCATATCCTGAGAAAAATATTCAACTGGCGTTTCTGTGAATGGAACTTCGACAGTGTATTTCTGTTCCTTGCCATCGACGAATCTCGATCGCGTTTCGACTCGGGATCGCGGCACTGCCTTACCCTTCTTTGCGCGTCCCAGCGAGATTTCATCCCTATCCACTTTCATCCCCATGGCAACTCCTCCGGGCCCCATTCCTCTACCGCCCATGCCGCCCATCCCCATGCTGGCGACGTTTGGCGCAGAAAAAGCCTGAAAGCCCTGACCTTGTCCGGCAGACCTTGCAAGTTCTGGAAGCGACGCACGGTCCAGCTCTTCATTCTCGATCAGGCCGTCATCATCGGTGTCGAAGTAACGTTCGCTTAGCCTTCTGCTCATCAGCGATTTATCATAAAGCTGGTCAAACTGATCACGAGTCGTCGGGTTCAGGTCGTATAGCTCGTTGACGTGCCGAACCATGTCGTCGAAGCGATCTGCATGCCGCTGGGAAAGAAGAATTTTCTCTACAATGTTCAGTCGAGCAAACTGCCACGGAGCAAGAAACTCGCTCAAGTCTTCCTCAAGCAACCAGCGATCCATAAAAGTTCGCTCTCGCTTGTTGAGCAAATGCTTGCGAACGACATCTGTGAAGAAAGCGTTGTCTTTTTTGAACAGCCAGAAATTCAATTCGTGACACGCATGTTCCGAATATAGCTCGCGTTTCTGTTCCGGCGTTTTTTCCAACCAGCTCAGCACGAAACGGAACTTGTCCAACTTCGCTGTATCTTTGCCAATGCTTTTGTACAACGAATAAACGTCGGCCAATTCGTCGTACTGCTGGAACTGGGCTGAAAGAACGTCTTCAATCACCAGCGAATCGCCTGCCGCCAAAGTTTCGATCTGACGAGACTGACGGAAGTGCTTTTTCGGATCGAGTGCATTGGCCAATCGTTGGTCGACGGGCTTGAAGGAAATCGGCTCTCGCATGATCGACGTTTGAGTCACAGAGAATAAATCGACGACCACAATCCGAACCGACTGAGCGTTTCCGATTTGTTCCGAAGTCAGCTCGATGGTGCCGTCTTCGTCTGGTTTCAGATTCAGAATCGCGTCCTGCCCGCCACCGAGAAAACCCAGATTGGCGAAACTTGCGGCTGATCCACCTTGTTGCCGAGCCATTGCTGCACTTTTGGGAGCTGCCGACGGAACGACGCCCGACCTGGAAGCCGCTTCGCCCTTCTTCGCTGATTGAACCTCGTTGGTGGTTTCCTGCACCGCCCATGGATTCATCAGCAACGAAGGTCGTTCCAACATATTGCCCGGATACTGTGACGCGTATCGACGATCCAAAATGTATTGATACTCTTCACCGATCTTCCGACCCGCCATGTAAGCAGCATTGCGGATCGCGGGCGACAGCGTCCAAGGCTGCGGGCCGCGAAACAGGTTCAAATCCGCGAAAGGATCAAACTCGTTTAGGTATCGCACCGGGTAGACGTGGACTCGCGTTGTTTCTTTGGCGTCAGCGATGGTGATCTGAAGCTTGTCCTTTGCAATCGAGGCCGATTCAGCAAAAGGCTGCGTTGGGTTGTGCTGTTTCAACATCCGATGCTTCCCGACCAGAGTCGATCCCGCCTGCGCACCCTCGGTGACTCGAATCATGATCGAGTTTCCAGATCCCAGCAAACGCGAGTTGCGAATCTGCAGTTGGTAGTCGCCAGGTTCAAGTTTTGAAACTTGCAGTCGACGCCCATCGATAGACAGCTTCTCAAAACAGTCGCGAACGTTTCGGCCCGAGCGAACTTCCAACAGCGTCACCCATGCCGGATCGAGCGTCAAATCACTCTCTGGCAGCGGCAACATCAACTGTTGTTCGGACAGTATGTGATAAACCGATTCCAGCTGCATTCGCTGCGGGTTCGGATCCCATGATTGCTGTGTCCCGTTCGCGATGCTGGCCTGTAAATTTTCGATGTGCGAAAGATCGCCAAGTTGAATCAATCCGTTTTCATCGGACTGCAAATCCACACTGACGGGCTGAACAATGCCGTCGACCTTGAGCAAAATTCGCACTGGTTGTCCCGCGCGACGTTCTCCCGATCGACCAAGCACTTCCAAAAAGTAACCGTTCAGTGTCGGCAACAAATGGAGATCAACGATCTGCTCCGTCGTGTCGATATTGTTGACGGAGAACGTCCTGGATGCCGAAAGCGTTTTTTCCTGCTTCAGCAACGTATCCAATGTCGCTTCGATTCGAAATGCGATGGTTCGCAATCGAGGAGGCACGCGGAACGTGGCGGTCGATTCCTCAAGCTCGCTGACGGCGAAATCGGTAATCGTTTTCGTTGACGTATTGCCATCAAACGTTGTTGAAATGATCTCCAGCTTGCAGGACTTGAGTCGGGAAAGCGGGACTGGATTTCCTCCGGCGAGCGAAAGTGAAGGTCGCACAATGACGGTGGCTTCGTTGTTCTTCGCCAACGATTCACGGTCAACATGAAAAGCAGATCGCAACGAGTACTCTTCACGAACAGACTGCACGACCTGTAGACAACTGAATTCACCTTGAGAAATAATCGCTTTTTCGGCATTCGCATTCGCAGAGAACGGCACATCGATGTAGCCATCTTTGTCAGCTGCATAGTTGCGGCCGCCGATCGTCATCGACGCGTCGTCGACAACGGCTCCCGATTCATTGACTACGCTAAATCGCTGGCCAATCGCAGTAATTCGACCAACAACCTGTAAACGCCCTTTGCGAATCAGAGCCCGGGAACTTTTTCCTCCGCCGATAAAGTCGATGACGTAAACGCCACGTTGATCGAGCTTGTCGAACCTGAATTTGCGGCTCTTGCGGAGCAGCGGTGAATCGTCGTACTCGTGCAGTTGTTCTTCGTTGGCGACAAGACCGTCGAGGCTGATATCGGTATCAATTTCCTTGCCAAACTTGCGATAGAAGTTTCGAGTGTTAATTTCGAAGACTTTAACGATCAACTTGTCGACATTTTTCGTGAACAGTTCCAGTTCGACAACGTCAGCAACGCCAAAATCTGTTTTATTGGACGGCGCAAAGTCGAGATCAATTCTCTCCAGAAGGTTTTGATATTCCGAAGGCGACAGCATCGATGCCCATTGCTCGCGGTCTCCATTGCCAGCAAGAATTTTCGCCGTCGCGAATTGCTTTTTCAGGTAGTCATCTTCAAAGAATTTTGCAAACACTTTTGAGTTCGCGGCATCCGCAAGAAAGTGATGCAAGTAGTCTCGCACCAATGGTTCGTCGTTGTTGATTGGCAGGCTTCGAATTGACTTACTGTAATTTTCGCTTAACGCCGCGACCCGATCACGACGCACTCCTTCGGTCAGCTTTCGATTGATGTAAGACGCATTGCGAGGAAACTGCAGGTATTCGACAAACCGCTGGCGGTCCATCCGGTTTTCGCGTTGATCGAGCTCCAGCAACCGATACAGCACGTTCACTTTGAGGCTATTGAATGTCGGACCAAGCTCTTTGACCCATGCCCATAACCGGTCTAGGTGGTCACGATAGGCAATATTGTCGGAGCTGAGATTCACATCTGCCGATGGTCGCAATCGTCGGATGTACTCGTCGACAAAATTCTTCTGCGATTTCAGTTGAGGGAGCTCTTGAGAAAGTGTCTCCAGTTGTGATTTGGTCAGACTGCGATGAATCTTCAGGTCGCCAAATCGCTTTCCGTCTTTGGCTTTGAGATCTTTGGCGATCAAACCGAGAACGCCCGGAAAGGTCGGGTCAGAAATCCGTTTCAACAGTTCGCGTCGCTGCCGCGTGTTGAGTGGCTTGTCGACAAGGTAACGCAGTCCGACGTCGTCAAAATTCCGCAGTGAATTCGAATCCTGACTCAGATAGCGATTTACGATTTTGGTTTGATCGATCAGGCGAGCAGCCAGTGATGTTGGAAGATCTTTCTGGGCCTGAGGAATCTGTCGCTGGTGGTTGAAGTCCAGATTGAGCTGTCGCTTCAGATGATCCAGTGTCGCTTTCGGATCTTCACCGTATTTCAGCAAGGCCTGCCGGTTTTCGATGACACGAACTTGCTGGGTCGCGCCATGGGCTTTGATCCAGCGTTTCAGCAGCGATTCCACTTCGTCCAGATCGCCTTCATTTTGGGCATGCAGGCAATGGAAGAAATAGTAGTCTTCGCTGCCGGGAACAAGCCTTTCCAGAGCTTTGTCGCGGTCTTCCGAGAGTGCGAAAGTTTCCCAAAAAGAAATCTGTTGAGCCGTCAAATCATCAGGGGTCAAAATCGTCATTGATAGAAAAACCAACAGGAGAAAAGCGAATGATCGCATCGTATGACCTCGAATTTTAGCGGGTAATCAACCTGACCGGGAGCAAGACACAGCGTAGACGAAATCGCTGGTTCTAAAGTTCCCTAACAACTACGCCAAAGTCATGAGATTGTTACCGAGAATCTGAAAAACTGGTCGAGCATTCTGGTTGCGTGAGCAGCGAGGCACCGTGAGCCGAGTCGCGTAAGCGGCCGGGTGCGACACGGTCAATCAAAATTCAATTCCAAACTCGGTCAGCAGCTTCAAGTGAAAACTCAGCCACTGCGGTTTGGTGTAAATCGAATGCCCCATCGTTTCACGAGCGAGCCCATTAACATCTTCGTAGGACACCAGTAGCGTCGTTCCCTCATCCGCGACCCGCATCCCCAATCGTGCTCGGGCCCAGTAATTTTTCCGATCGCAGCTTGGAGCCAGAAAATCGTGAAGCGTCTGCTCCACCGCACGAAACGACTTACTCAACAGCCAAGGCAAGAAGTTTGAGCCAGTGATTCCCAACACCTGCACCACGTCCCCCAGCGATCCGTCTCGAGCAGCTTTGGCATGCTTCAGCGACACGGGACACAGCCACTCAGGTTGATTCGCTTGAGGCACATGAGCCACGACATGAGTGAGGCTTCGATAGCCAGCAGTGTCCCAGCCATAACAAACTGGCGAACCAAAATT
>CAYZPA010000101.1:0-8921 GCA_964479855.1 uncultured Pirellulaceae bacterium | reverse complement strand
ACCAGCATTCCGGATGCTGGTTCCGGAACCGCGACGGCGGTGACTTGCCATTGCCCAATGATTTCGTTTTCGTTAGGCAGATTAAAGTGAATGTTTCCGGTCGTGCCCAAGCTCGGCAGTTCTGTGAACACAGTCATATTCACTGTGGCCGTCCCGGTTAAAGCTCTGCGGTCGTCAAAACTGTAAATTGGTGTGGCTAATTCATTTGAATAAAACGCCACATCGTCCAAAGTAAATCCGCCATTGAGGAATCGACCGACCCAAAGATGAGTCATCGATTTGCGTGAAAGTCCATTTTGATCATCGAAAACTGAAAGGGTGCTTCCGACGTCGACGCCCAGAACACTCGTCGAATTTCCCGCAAAAAAGTCCTTCAACGTGAACCCGTTTTCGGTAGAACCCGAGAAACTTCCTTCCGCAAACGCTTCCGTTGTGGTGAAAGTGACGGCGTTCAAGTCGCTCATATCGACATTCACAATGATTTCTGCTTGCACATCAGCGGCAGTCAGCAGGCTTGTCAGAAGCAGCACCGCTACAAAAGGACTTTTCATCAATAGATCCTCGCGAAATGGACATAACCGCTTCCAAGGTCAGGAAGCGTTCAGTTCACTTACGCGGGAATCGGAAGATGTAACAAAGAGGTTGGAAACTTTTTAGATTCTCCACGGTCATGTGGAAAATTACTCGCAGGTCACACCGGCGACCAATATCCGGGTCCATACGCGGCGAATCCGCTCAGTCCGACTGAACCATTAAACGGCAACTTCCACCTGTTCACCAATGTGCCAATCCATCGGATCATCGCTGTTGCGGATCACTTGACGGTAAAGCGTGTCTCTTTCGACAGGTTCACGACCCGCCTCACGAATAAGATGTTCCAGCTTTTCGACTGAGAGAAATTCTGGAGTCGTCGCCCCCGCGTCGTGATAGATCAACTCATGACGAACAGTTCCATCAAGGTCATCCGCTCCGTACGACAACGCAGTCTGTGCGGTGCCAATACCTAACATGATCCAGTAAGCCTTCATGTGACCGATGTTGTCCAACATCAGACGAGCGATCGCCATCGTGCGAAGGTCTTCTACCGCGGTCGGTTTCTTGATGTGCGACAGTCCCGTGTTTTCCGGATGGAAAGCCAGTGGAATAAACGTCTGGAATCCACCTGTTTCGTCCTGCAGATCTCTCAAACGAATCATGTGATCAATACGATGCAGCGGTTTTTCAACGTGCCCGTAGAGCATCGTGCAGTTAGTACGAATGCCTAACTGATGAGCCGTGCGATGGATGTCAATCCAATTGTTGCCGTCAGCCTTGTGTTCACAAATCTGGTCGCGGACTTCCGGGTGAAAGATTTCTGCTCCACCACCGGGCATGCTTCCGAGCCCAGCATCACGCAACTCAGAAATGATCTCTTTCATCGGACGCTTGGTCAGAAACTCAAACCAATTCATCTCAACCGCAGTCCACGCTTTTAAGTGAAGCTTTGGATAGGCGTCGTGAATGATCTTCAACAGATCGCGATACCACTCGAACTTACGCTGGTGATGCAAGCCACCGACCACGTGCAATTCGGTGCAACCATTTTCGACCGCTTCTTTGCCGCGATTGAGAATCTGTTCGTCATTCATGACGTAGCCTTTATCGCTACGCAAGTCGCTTCGGAAGGCACAGAAAACACAGCGATAGACGCAGACGTTGGTCGCGTTCAAATGCGTGTTGATGTTGTAGTACGCTTTGTTTCCATTCTTGCGTTCGCGTACGAGGTTCGCCAATTGACCAAGGTCGTTAACCGGGACCTCCGGATCGTACATCAACAATCCGTCGTCGAGGTCGAGGCGCTGGCCGGATTCTACTTTTTCGCGGATGGCTTGGAGTTTTGGATGAACGGTGTAGATCATGGGATCGTGCAAAGTAGACAGTGTTGATGTTGCAGTATTAAAACCGGATTGCCGCTGGTGCAAATAACCTGAGTCGAGGTTAATCATCTTTTGGCCGTTTTTCGCGAGCGAAATCCAGTTTCAACCACTTGCAGCCAAGGATATTTGCAACTTCATGCGTTAGCCGGAATTATTCACGACGACAGGCGTCTGGTTTTCCCTTTGAAGCGATTCTCCGGACGCGGAGCCAAGTTTTGCAAATTCGCCGTTTCACGTCGTAGGTGACCTATCGAAACCACAAACCTGAAACAATACCCTAACGAAACCAGCTTTCGCCGTGTCGACGCCCACGCATCGTGAATAATCCGGGGTCAGATAGCCAGCAAGTCTATCGCCACGATGATGAATAACCCAACACTGACGATCGCATTGACGTTAAAAAACGCAATATTGACCCGGTCCAGGTCATTTGGTCGCACCAGAAAATGCTCATAAATCAACAACCCGGCGACAGCAGCGATCCCCAGCCAGTACACCATCCCCAGCTCCAGATTCGGTCCCGCCCATCGTCCAAGGACCGGAATCAGAATCAGCAATCCGATCATGACGGCATGGCAAACTGCCGCCAGACGCAGGGCTCCCGAAATCCCCAGCATCACCGGAATGCTGTTGAGCCCTTTCTCTTTGTCGTATTCGTAGTCCTGACAAGCGTAAATCATGTCGAAGCCGGCGACCCAAAACAGCACGACCAAACCCAGCAACACCGCAGGTAGAACATCCGCTGGGCTTTCGATCACAACCAAACCGCGGACCGCAACCCAAGCGCATATCGGCGACAGCATCAAAGCCAGCCCAAGCCAAAAGTGAGCCAAAGAAGTGAATCGCTTTGTGTAGCTGTAGCCGAACAGCACAAGGAGCACAGGCACCGAAAGCACCAATGGCAACCAGTTGGGCAAAAACAGCGTCATCCCAAGAAAGTAAACAGCGGATGACGCCACGGTAAAGGCAACGACCGCTCCGATCGAAAGCTCACCCGCTGGAAGATGCCGTTTCGCAGTCCTCGGATTCAAAGCGTCTATTTTCCGATCGACCAATCGATTGAAGGCCATCGCCGCACTTCTGGCACCGACCATGCAGATCAAAATTCCGACCAGATGAATCCAGTTAAACTCAACGGAAGATCCACCTTCGACCGGAGCCACCCACGCCATCAACGCCGCCAATAATGCGAATGGCAACGCAAAGATCGTGTGGCTGAAGCGAATCATCTCCAGCAGTTTTCGGATTTGAGCAAACATGGCATCTTCAAATCGGTTCAGAATGGGCCCACAGCATAACCGTCCTTGACGGGCCAGAACAACTACCGTCGTAGTGGAGCTCAGCAACTGCCTCACAGCCCCGATGCGGTTTGCTACGGATTGCGCTAAATTATTGGACAAGCTAAACCCGTCCAACCAAACCCGTCTTTTTGTCCTCACCATTGAATCCGATGGCAACAACCAAATCATGGACTTCCGAGATCAGACACGGCGATTGCATTGAAGGTATGCAGGCTCTGCCGCAGGGCTCCGTTGATCTCGTGTTCGCTGACCCGCCATTCAACATCGGATACTCTTACGACGTCTACGATGACAAAGTCGAGCACCAACAATACATCGACTGGTGCGGGAGGTGGATTGAATCCGCCTACAACGTATTAAAACCGGATGGATCATTTTGGCTGGCAATCGGAGACGAATACGCGGCGGAACTGAAACTTGAAAGCCAGAAAGTCGGCTTCCATTGTCGTAGCTGGGTCGTCTGGTACTACACTTTTGGTGTCAATTGTGCCAACAAGTTCACGCGATCCCATGCCCATCTTTTTTACTTTGTCAAAGACAAAAACAGTTTCACGTTTCGCGACGAAGACCTGGACAATCGAGTCCCATCTGCTCGAGAACTTGTTTACAACGACAAACGAGCCAATCCGATCGGGCGACTTCCCGATGACACGTGGATCATCAAGCCTGCAGATGTCAGTGACGATGATACTTTTGTTTTGCGGCCGCAAGAAATCCCCGAGAGCTTTGACGCATCCGAAGACACATGGTACATCCCTCGCGTTGCTGGCACTTTCAAAGAGCGAGCCGGATTCCACGGCTGCCAAATGCCAGAACAATTGCTTGGCCGCATCATTCGAACGTGCTCCAACGAAGGCGACCTGGTCCTTGATCCATTTTCTGGAAGCGCAACGACGCTGGCCGTTGCCAAAAAACTTGGGCGTCAACAAATCGGATTCGATCTGTCACAGGAGTACGTTGCGCACGGACGCGACCGACTTGAATCCATCAAGATAGGTGATCGGCTCAATGGCGGGCCCGAACCGTCCAAGGCGGCTCGAAACGACCTGGTCGAAAATGGCTTGGCCAAAAAAAGTCGCTCCAAGGCCGCGATTGATACCGACGAAAAAAAGAAGCAGCAGCTCCACGAACAGCGATTCGCCGAATCGCAACGTCGCCTTTCAGAGTCCGGAATCGTCGAAGCATTTCGGCTCGCACACGAAGGTTACTCCTCAGATCGCGTCGTCGTTGACCCTGACTTGAATGCCGCGTTTGCGGACAATTGTCGAAAACTTGGCGTCGCCGGAAACATCACGTTTTGGAATTCAACACTTTTTCGTTTGCGTAAAGCCGGCAACGCAAGCCAACTAAAACAAATCGAAACGACACAGCGCACGAGCTTTTCGTGGCTTGAGATTGATCCCTATCGCTTTGCTTGCGAAATCGCATACCAGAAAATTATCTCCGACGGACAGGCCTCCAGTCTCGACGAGATTATCTGCTGCCCGGAGCTTGCCAATTCGTTTGACGAAATCGCTCGCAAGTTCGCTCCCGGTTTTTCCTCTCTGGAATACCGATGGGCGGCTTTGAAGATCAGAAAACAGGCTCGCGTCGCAAGGACACGAGCGGCTTCTCTGAACGCGAAGTTACGATTTCCAAATGCGAAGCTGATTCAGAAAATTGATCCCTCAACCGCACCACAAACCCAAGGCCTTTACTTGATCAGCGGAAGCAGAACGCGCACGCTCTATGCAGGCGAGACGTTCGACTTGTGTTCTCAAATCGCATCGCTAAAAGAAAACGTGGAAGCCTGGAGTTCGATCACTGGCACTGCTTTGATTCAGTATCTCCCATCCGACATCCAAGACGCTGGCAATCTCACATGGCAAAGTTATTTGATATCGAAAAAGAAAGCGAAACTTAACTGTCAAGAATTGCTGATCAGATAGTGCGCCTCGTTGACCAGAAGAAACTTCGCCGTTTTTTGGCCAATCGCGAATTTTTCGTGATTGATTTTATCCGGTTTTCACTGCCTTTTTCTGCCACTTTAGTGCTGAAGCGCCCCATTCACGTCACTAATTAGTTTTGAATTGAAGGGGTGTTCGTTTTGACCGCGGCTTTAAGACCGCGCTGGTGGGAAACTGAAACGCTCTCTGCTCTCGCCGCTCATACCAGATCGCAGGCCCATCGGAGTCCCAGTAAAGAATCTTCAGCTTGCCCCGGTTGCGATAGCGAAATGGCTGCGTTGGACGAGAGAAACAAATTCGGTGCGTGAACGAGAAAGACTGAAGTATTTCGCGTCCGACCTCTCATAAGAAACAAAGGGGGAGGCCGGGGCAGGCTGATTTATTGACTTAGCTTATTGGGATGGCACGGACGTTCACTTCAACCTGTTTTTTTGAACCGCGAAAAACGCCAAATACGCGAAAAGACATGATCGATCGCCGCGCGCAACTTTCGCGTGTTTAGCGTATTTCGCGGTCAATCAAAATTCGCGCATCAAGACTTGTGTTCAAGAACAATTCGCTCACACAGTCTGTCGCTACGTAGAACGAAATACTTTGACCGCCGGTATTTTTGACTGTGCAGAAGACTATCGCTGGGGCAGTCTGTGGAATTGGTGTGGCGGTGACTCAGATATTAAGCTTTCAGCATGGCCGGTAAAACGGCTTCGGCGATGGATTGACCGAGTCAATGAGCCGATTGCGAAAAAAGAGCACTGCTGCCTGAAAACAAAATTCTTTGTTTTGAAGTTGACAATAATTAAGGCCGTCGCTGACATCTATGACATGCGCTCATCGTAAAGTTTTGGATGAAACAAAACGTTGGCATCTACTTGAATTTGATCAAAGAAGCAGTGGAACCTGTCCCAAGAGTCTTAAACAATTAGCATGTTTAGTTAATCGGAAATGGAGCAATTTCGAACATGACGAGCGAAGGAAATGGGAAGCTGTACTTCTTCTTGGTTGGAGCCTTTATGGTAGCCTTACTTGGGTTGGTGACCTTGCCACATTGGCTATCAACCGTTGCAATTGCGTTGGAAGAACGGTCGATGTCTCTTTTTATATCAATAATTTTGTTTGTGTCTTTAGGAGCTTTATCGATAGCGTTTTTCATTGGTCAACAAATACGAGCGAACAAAAAAATACAGACATCAACATTTGTCTTCCTTATTTCAATTTTGGTTTGCTTTTTGTTGTTTGGTGTTGCAGCGGCCTACCATCAATTCGGGCAAAGCTAAACGGGGTCAGAGCAAGATGGGCGAAATTGTTTACACTGATGATTTTCAAATGGTTCTTGGAGTGTCAAAAAGGTGTCAGCGACGAATGGCACTGCCGACGCTTTTTTGTTGGTGAAACGTCATGCGGCAGTGTCAGGCAAAAAGGTGTCATGTCAGGCAAAAAGGTGTCAGGAGCCTAATTGGCAAGATGGACGGAATTGTTTACACTGATCATTTTCCAATGGCTCCTGGATTCCTGTCATGCCCCGCGCACTCCGCTCCGACTTTGCTGGCCAAATTTACCATGCCTTGAATCGGGGCAACGCACGGAACAATATCTTCTTCAAAGACAGTGACTTCGAAGCATTCGAGCGAGTCATCAAGTTGGGGCTGGAGAAGTATCCTGTCGATTTGATCGCTTATCAATGGATGAGCAACCATTGGCACATGGTCCTTTCGCCCCAGGAAGACAAGGCGATGTCTGCATTTCTTGGTTGGGTAACGATGACCCACACGCAGCGATATCACGCTCACAACAAAACGACCGGTTACGGACATGTGTATCAGGGCAGATACAAGAGCTTTCCGGTTCAGGACGACGAGCATTTTCACACGGTCTGTCGCTACGTAGAACGAAACGCTTTGACCGCAGGTATTGTCGATTGTGCAGAAGACTATCGCTGGGGCAGTCTCTGGAATTGGTGTGGCGGTGACTCAGATATCAAGCTTTCAGCATGGCCGGTAAAACGGCTTCCACGCTGGGTTGACCGAGTCAATGAGCCGATTACGAAAAAAGAGAAAGATCGACTGCAGAATTGCATCCAGCGAGGATGTCCTTTTGGCAATCAGGATTGGGTTGCCGAAACTGCCAAACAGCAGGGCCTGGAGATTACACTGAGACCGAGGGGAAGACCAAAGAAACTTGCCCAAAACGGAAAATAGACTCCTAGTATCTCTCTCATTGCATTGGACAACTGAAAAATGTTCGGTCTGTTACATTGTTAAAAACGCCGATCCTCGATGCATCAAGGATCGGCAAACGGCTTGTAGATCGTTCGCTCCTTGGTCAAAAGACCGTGTGTCAGCAAGATCGCAAGCCGTCATTTTTAACCCGTACCGTCGCTAGAGCAGCCACAGGTTAGCTCGCATTTTACTAGGCTGGGAAACAAATGGAAATGACTCAAAATGGATACGAATCTGTAATTGGTATCGATGTCTCCAAAGCAAAACTGGACGTTGCGAAAGGATCGCAGGGCGCCGTTGAAACCATTGACAACGATACGCATTCGATCAAGGAACTGATTGCGACTCACGCCGCAAAAGGCCTGAGGACGCTTGTCGTTGTCGAGGCTACCGGAGGGTATGAGACACTGCTTGTCGAGTCACTTCAAGCTGCTTCGATGGCTGTTGCCGTAGTCAATCCGCGCCGGGTTCGAGACTTCGCAAAAGGTGTTGGCTGCGATGCAAAGACAGATTCCATCGATGCCAAAGTGATCGCTCGCTACGGTGAAGTTGTGCAGCCCCAAGCTGCTCGACCGAAGACCAAAGCGGAAAAAGAACTGGCAGCCATGGTGATTCGCCGACGTCAACTGCTGAAGATGGTGAACATGGAAAACAACCGTCTTGGCCAATCGTCTTCCAAAATGGTGAAGCTCATCAAGGAGACGCTTAAAGCCCTGAAAAAGCACGGAACAGGAAACGGGGACAGGTCCAGTTTACAGCGGGACGAAACGGGAACAGTTCCAGTTTATCTTTTTTTCGGTCTCCCTGGCCTTCGAAGTGTCGATTCCAGACCAAGTTGTTTGGCCGTTTCCTTGACCCAGTCGTCATCACCGTAGGGAGTGCCGCGAACACAGCTTCGCCGTAGTGCTTCCAGCTCTTCCTCGCTCGCTGGCTCATTGACAAAGTTGACCCATTTCCGGGGGCGTGCAAGTGGCCATTTAGAGAGCATGGTTTTGTCTTTGGCGGTTCCGAACTGACGGATCCACAAACTGCCGAACTGCCAGTTCTCGGCTTTGGAGACGAGGTTGGCTCTCAATGCATTGCGTTCCACGTATCGCATTACTTGATAGAAGTAATCGTCCGTTTGAACAGGGAAAGACTTGTATCGGCTTTGGTAAACGTGGCCGTATCCGACCATGTTGTAGTGTTTCTGCCATCGGGTTACGTGAGTCACGGTAAGGCGTTGCATGAACGCACCGAGGCCTCCATCGTTCTCTGGCCACAGCACAAAATGCCAATGATTGGGCATCAAGCAATAGGCAAGAATTCGCATCTGCCGCTTTTCGAGCGTTTCAACAATGACTCGTTCGAAGGCAAGGTAGTCTTCGTCTTTGTGAAACAGCTTCTGTTTACCGACGCCTCGATTTAGCACGTGGTAAACCATTCCTCCGGGAGCGTGTCGAGCGGTTCTGGGCATGACATCAAGCTATCGAAAACACCCATCTTGTCAATTACTGGACCTGTCCCCGTTTCGTGCCTGTGGACCTGTCCCCGTTTCGTGCC
>CAYZPA010000100.1:0-17178 GCA_964479855.1 uncultured Pirellulaceae bacterium | reverse complement strand
CTTCAAAGGCCAAACCAGACGCCTGTCGTCGTGAATAATTCCGGTTCACATGCAATTCTGTGGACTTTCGTCGTAGAATATGACCGCAAATGTAATGGCAAGTTCGCTCATCCTACCGAACCTATCTCATGAAATTCATAATCCCCATCCTTTTGGTTTTCGCATTACTAATCGCGTGGCTTTGCTGGGAAGACGGAACCCAGGAGGAATCCAGCCTGGATGCGTCAGACAAGGCTCAGCCGATTGCTTTTGATGCAACGCCGGTTGGCTATTCCAAAGTGGCTGGCCAGTCTCAGTTATGGAGCCGTCCACTCGATCGCGACGCAGAAAGTGGTTCTTCGCAGACCGGTCCGCTGTTTCAAATTGCCGAAGGCAGCGGAATCGATTTTGCCAACGACTACACGCGCAAGGGCAAAAACCTATTCATGGAAACCGGATCTGGCGTAGCCATTGGCGACTACGACAACGACGGGCTGAATGATGTTTATCTGGTCGGAGCCAACGTTCCCAATCGTCTTTACAAGAACCTTGGTGGAATGAAATTTGAGGACGTTACTGCCCAGGCTGGCGTCGATGGAAGCGTTGACGGGGTCGACCTCGTGGGGTCAGGAGCGACTTTTGCAGATGTCGACAACGATGGCTTTTTGGATTTATTCGCCTGCAATATGCACGGCCAAACTTTGCTGTACATGAATCAGGGCGACGGTACTTTTATCGAACAGGCTCAACGACGAGGGCTTTACTATTTCGGTGGCAGCAAAGTCGGAAGCTTTTGCGACTATGACAAGGACGGTGACCTCGATCTGTATCTGTTGACCTACCAGGATGAAATGCCCGATGGCAAGAAGAAAGAGACGCCGACCGAACACTTCGAATTGGTCGAAGGTAAAGTCGTCATGGCGGGAGAACAGGATATTCTTTATCGCAACAACGGAGATGGCACTTTCGAAGACATCTCTTCGGCGGCCGGTATCTTTGGGTTTGCTCCCGGACTGAGTGCTCAATGGTTCGACTACGACGGAGACGGCTGGCAGGATCTTTACGTCACCAGCGACTTCCACCTGAAAGATAAACTTTATCGCAATCTTGGGTCCGGCAAGTTTGTCGACGTGATTGCCAATGTCGTTAAACGGACGCCGTGGTTCTCCATGGGCATGGACACGGGCGACCTGAACGGCGACGGGATGACCGATTTTCTCGTTGCCGACATGTCGGGAAGTTCGCACTTCAAACAAAAAATAGACATGGGAGAAATGCAGGATGCCAACTGGTTCCTTTCCAGTGGAACGCCTCGTCAAGCTATGAAAAACTGCCTGTTTATCAATTCAGGCATCGGCCCTTTTTTCGAAGCCGCTCACATTTCCGGTTTGGCTTCCACGGATTGGACTTGGGCAGTCCGTTTTGTCGACATGGACAATGACGGAAAGCTGGACATCTTCATGTCGACAGGACACGCTCGCGAGTCCATGAACAGCGACTTTCTGGAACAGCTCAAAAGCGGCAAGAAAGGCGGTATCGACGCCTATGAGAAAATCCCTGTTAAAAAGGATCAGAATCGAGCCTATCAAAACAATTCGAACAACGCGTCGGAGATCGATTTCGCGGACGTTTCCAAATCATGGGGGCTCGACCATGTTGGCGTCAGTCACGGCGCAGCGTTTTCAGATCTGGACAACGATGGTGATCAGGACCTGATCGTCAACAACTATTACGAAAACGCTTTGGTCTACCAAAATCATTCTGATTCGAATGCATCGATCGTTTTCGAATTTCGCTGCGAGCAGAACAATCACTTTGGGATCGGCACCAAGGTACAGCTATTCCAGGGATCCAATTCGCAAGTTCGCACACTGACGCCGACTCGAGGATACATCTCCTCCGACGCGCCTCAATTGCATTTTGGCGTTGCTGATTCGCCTGTCGATCGCGTGCTGGTGACTTGGCCCGACGGGACGCAGCAAGAGTTTACTGACCTTAAACCAAACCACCGCTACCGAATCATCGAGGCGACAAACCGAAAGTCGATTTCAAACCAGATGGCCAACGTGGCTCAGCCTCAGTTTGAGGACACGTCTTCGGCACAAGGAATTGTTTTTCGTCACAAAGAGAAACCGTTCAACGACTATCTGCGTGAGCCACTATTGCCGTACAAGATTTCTCAACTTGGTGGCGCGGTTGCGTGGAGCGACATCGATGGCGACGGAACTCCGGACCTGTTTTGTGGCGGTGCAGCTGGACAAGCGGGAGCCATGTTCCTGAACTCTGGCAGCGGAAAGTTCAATCGAATTGAAGGACCGTGGGACAACCACGCGATCTTTGAAGACATGGGGGTCCTGTTTTTCGATGCCGACGGTGACGGCGATCAGGATTTATACATCGCCAGCGGGTCCAATGAATGTGACGCCGGGGACAAGCGTTTGATCGATCGACTGTACATGAATGAGGGCGACCTGAAGTTCTCCGTGGCACCGCTGGGAACATTGCCACAAGCATTCAAAAGCAGTTCCTGTGTCGCCGCCGTCGATTTCGATCGCGATGGCGACCTTGATCTGTTCGTGGGCTCGCGTTCGATCCCTGGAAAGTATCCTGTCACGCCGGAAAGTAGCCTGTTGGAAAATCGGGATGGTAAGTTCGTGGAAGTCATCGATGACGTTGCCAAAGGACTGAAAAAAACAGGCCTGATCAATTCAGCAATCTGGTCGGATTTCAACAACGACCAATGGCCGGACCTGATTTTGGCGACTGACTGGGGACCGCCGACTTTCTTTGAAAACCAGAAAGGCAAACTGGTTGATCGCACGGAAGCACTTGGACTTTCCAAAACGACGGGCTGGTGGCGTGGCATCGAACGAGTGGACCTCGACGACGACGGAGATCTGGACTACATCTTCACCAATCAGGGCACTAACACAAAATATCACGCCGACGCGACGCACCCGCATCGCCTTTACTATAACGATTTCGACGGTAACGGAACGCTGGATCTGGTCGAAGCGGAATTTGAAGGTGACACCGAATTTCCAGTTCGAGGCAAAAGCTGTAGTTCACAAAGCATGCCTTTCATTGGCGAAAAGTTTCAAAAGTTTGAAGACTTCGCACTAGCTTCCCTGACCGACATTTATGACGAAAGCATTCGAGAAACTGACTTCCGCGAAGTCAACGAATTGCGATCATGCATCCTGTACAACGATGGAGACAGCTTTCGTATCGAGGCAATGGACCAGATCGTTCAGCTTAGCCCGTCCTTTTCTGTTCTGGCGAACGATTTCGATCTTGATGGCCAACAGGACCTGTTCATCGCCAACAACTTTTTCGCTTCGCAGCCGGAAACGGGATACATGGACGGTAGCATGAGTCTGCTGCTCAAAGGAACCGGCGGTGGCGAATTGGAGCCCGTCTGGCCCAACCAGAGCGGAATCAAAATTCACGACGCGTCCTATTCCGCCGCCGCAGCGGATTTCGATGGCGATGGAGACCTCGACATTGCCGTCGGCGTCAACAATGGAAAGGTAAAGCTATTGGAAAACCAAATCGACCCACAAGATGTCGTCAGAATCGAATTGCCAAACACATCTTTTGGCTCCCACCTGTTATTGAAAGGGGATGGTTTCCAACGGCGAATCGAAATTGGAAGCAACACTGGCTACCTTGCTCAGTCCTGGTACGGCGAAATTTTACTTTCTGCGGACATCGCTAAAAGAGTAACGTCGATTGAATTTCGACCACCAAACGCAGAACCAGTAGAAATGCCTTTCAAACCAGAATCAGGCAGGTTTTCGATCGCAAAATGACGTGGCCCGGCCAACGAATCCGAATCGTCAGCGATTGGTTCAAGTAAGACTCTGGCGCCAGATAGAGACATGGCACACAGGTCGCGGCAAACCAGTTCGATTTCAAAAACCGCGTGACCTGTCCGCACCCCACAAAGACTACTTCGCAACTTGGCTTTTGTCTTGAGAAGCACCGATAGATCGTGCGTTGAGCTTTGCTGCTAATTGCTTTGCTGCGAAATACAACTTGCCAACATCAGCGTAATGGATTTTGAGAAGGTTGCCAGCTTTAACTGTTAACGGCCCACTTTAAACGACCAACTTTGCCGCGCTACTCGAAGCCGAAGACTCGATTATCATCCCGCGATTTCGGCTTTTGGTTTCACACTCCACTCTGTCGCGTCTAACTTGTGACGCAATATTCGATACGGGCACAGTCTAGTAATCCACGTCAGGAACCGTTCTATGCCACCTATTGGCGTTGCTGAAAATCCCAAGCGAGTCAATAGTCGGAGACACCGTTCATTACTTTCGAAACAGTCAGCGACAATGGTGGTGCAATGCTTGCTGGACAGCAGATTCGTCAAGAATTCGGTTAGCGCGGTTGTCATCACTCCACGGCCCCAGTAATCCGGGTGAAGGCTCCATCCGACATGGACAGAAAATTCGGAATTCCTAAATGTGCGCAGTTCGCTGATGTACCCAACTATCTTCGATTCAAAAAGAATCGTTGTGATCCGCCATTCAAAGCCAGTAGTGGAAACATCGGCATTCAATCTTGCCAAGCAAATTTCCAACCACATGGGATATGAAAAGCGATATTGATGGGGTGCCACAAGTGGGTGACGACGAATTTCAACAATCGCAGGCAGGTCATCCGGAGTTGCCAAACGAAGGTTTATGCTTTGGTCAAGTTTTGTTGGCACTGTAGCTACTGGGATCCGAGCTGGAAAAAACGAATTGCAATCTATCCGGGTGGCCGGAGAAATATTTCGCAGTTGAATCTATACTCTAGTGGCTATCCATGCTGAGTTATCCATTTTGTAAGCCGCGACTCGTAAGCGGCAAGGTGCAGCTATTCGGGAACTAACGTTTCTCGACTCACCATTCTGGCCGGTCAATTTAGCCTGAAAGCACCACTAGACCTGATCGCCGGATAGACATTGCTTTGAACTTTATAATCCAATGCGATTCGTCCAACCATAGTGGTAGCGGTTTCCCAGAGAACGCCGGCAGATTTCCTTGGCAACTCGAAGGCCACCTCGTGCTCGCGTAAAGCTATTCTATTTTGACGCCGTTGTTCGCGTGGAACCGCCGGACGATGTGTTCTCGTAGACCCTGACCGTTCCGTCATTGACGGCGAAGGCAAGATCCAGATCTCCGTCGTTGTCGATGTCCGCGAACGAACCGCTGGTCCCCCATGGCACCTGGTTCTGAATTGTGCCATCGACTCCCGCTTCAAAGGTCACGTCTTCGAACTTGAAATCACCAAGGTTCCGGTACAGTTTGTTTGGGATATCCGTTCTCGAAAGGTAAACGTCCTGCAATCCGTCGTTATCGAAATCACCGATGGCGACTCCTGATCCAGTTTCGATATGCTGAAACGCCTTGGACCGATCGAGGTAGTTCGAAAATTTGATTCCCAATCCCGCGACTTTGGAATACTCAATGCCGGAGATCAAATCACCCGAATCCGGTTTGCGAAGCGGCTTGCCAAAAATATCGTCACCGCGGAAGGTGAAAGGTTCGGGAACCTCTCGATAGTCGGCCGCCTCGTTGGCATTAACCAGCAACGGATTGTTCGCAGTTTTTTTGGACGACCCTTTATCGCATCCAGCGATCCCCAGCAGGATGACTAGCGTAGCGAGCGAGCTCAGCGTGAGCAGTCCTTTTGGTTTACGGTCGAACATAAATCACTCCAGCAGAGCTTCAGCCATTTCAACGACTTGAATTATAGCTTCATGTTCGATCAAGGCAGGCACTCTCTCCAACCCGAACATACAGGTTGCGATCAGAAAGGATTGAACGAGCTTGTTGATTTATTGAGCCGTTTGGGCCATAGCCCCGATTGAAGTTTTGTTAACCGAGGCTAACGGCTACGGCTGGCATAAACCCGGATTATTCACGATGCGTGGGCGTCGACATGGAGAAAGCTTGTTTCATTGGGGTATTGCTTCAGGTTTATGGTTTCGACAGGTCACCCACGACGTGAAATTGACGAATTTGCAAAACTTGCCTACGCGTCCAGAGAATCGCTTCAAAGGGCAAACCAGACGCCTGTCGTCGTGAATAATTCCGGATAAAAATCTCCGTCTGGAATAAATCAACAAGCTCGAACTATTCCATCGCGGCAGCAACAACCCGTTTCATTTTTTCCAGCCCCGTTTTTGCAACGACCATTGCATCCTGTTTCCAGTAATCGCGGTTGAACAACTCCAACGAGAAATGTCCCGAAAAGCCATGAGCGACCAGCATGCGAATCGTCTCCGGCAAAGGACATACTCCATCGCCAGGATAAACACGATGCTCGTCACCAATCTTCTCTCTGGGCGGATCTGCTGGATAGTCATTGATATGAAAGACACTCATTTTTGAAGCCTCGATCATCATCAATCCAGCAAAATCACTTCCGCCTTTATAGATGTGATAAAAATCCGGCAACACGCATGCACTTGGATGCCCAGCCTCTGTCGCAACGTAGGCCAGTTCGCCTAATCGTGAAAGCGTCTTTGAAAAACCCCATAGCTCTAACTGCGGCACGACGCCGATCTCGTCCCCCAGTTCCAGCAACGCCCGGTACCGCTGTGCGATCACCGGTAACGAAGGTCCTGGAGTCGTATGGGCTCCGATTGGCGGCGCGGCAATTCGCTTTCCACCAATTTGCTTCAACAGCTCCATATCGACGCGAGCATTTTCAAGTTCCTTCTTTCTGACTTCGTCATCGTCGACAATCCACTTGGCGAACCCGATCGCACTTTCAACAGTCATTCCTGCATCGTCGATCTGTTTCTTCAAATCGGAAAGTGAACCACCTGAGTCAACGAATTTTTTGATATCGCCCATCCACGGCTCGATCGCGTCATAGCCCGCGTCGCCGGCAAGTTTCACCTGCTCTGGCAACGAAAGTTCATGCCCGCGAACCGTACTCATGTTCAGGCAAAATCCTATTTTCACTTCGGAACTCATCCCTGCAGGGTTCCCAGCGTTCGCGAAAACGGGGCTGTTAAAACAGGTCAACGCGGCTCCGGCAGCGGAGGCTTTCAAAAAAGTTCGTCTTGGATTCATGGAAACACGATTTCGAGGCAAAAGATTCAGTTTCATATTTTGGTCCCCACTATATCCGATTGTGCGTTGGATTTTCCTCGCTCAAGCATAAAATGCTTTTATCCATCAAGGTTGTCATCGAGATGCAACCAAGTGCAAATCGCGAAAGACATTTTCCTGTCTGACGCCGCTGTTTATTTTTACCTGATCGTTGTTTATGAATTCGAACCAGTATCACTACGATGTTATCGTCGTCGGAGCGGGGCACGCCGGCACCGAAGCGGCTCATGCTGCGGCTCGAATGGGCGCGAAGACGGCTCTGGTCACCACGAACCTTGATACCGTCGGGCAGATGAGCTGCAATCCGGCAATCGGCGGCGTTGCCAAAGGACACCTCGTTCGAGAAATCGACGCACTCGGTGGACTCATGGGACGAGCGATCGACGCGACTGGCATCCAGTTCCGAATGCTGAACATGCGGAAAGGGCCAGCGATGCACAGCCCTCGCGCTCAAGCCGACAAACGAGCCTATCAGCATTGGGTGAAATGTGAGTTGGAACGGCAAGAGCATCTGGATCTCCGCCAGGAAATCGTCGAAGACATCCTGACCGAATCGACTTCCGATGGGAAAAAAGTGGTCGGCATCTCTGTAAAAGGCGGCTACGAATATCGAGCGTCGAAAGTCATCCTGACGACCGGGACTTTTCTGTCTGCGTTGATGCACACGGGCGAATCAAAAATCAAGGGAGGAAGAGCAGGGGAGGGCACCACGACAGGCATCAGCGCCGCGCTGAACCGAATGGGTTTTGAACTGGCTCGTTTCAAAACAGGAACGCCTCCGCGGCTCAACAGTCGCACAATTGACTATGACAAAACAGAAATCCAACCCGGCGACGATCGGCCTCAACCATTTTCGTTCACGTCGAAGAACTTTGAGGTCGAACAGATTCCTTGTTGGATTACCTATACCAATCCGGAAGTTCACAAGCTGATCGAAGCAAACCTTCATCGAGCTCCCATGTACACCGGCCAGATTCACGGACCGGGCCCGCGATATTGCCCTTCGATCGAAGACAAAATTGTCAAGTTCGCAGACCGCGAACGTCATCAGCTTTTCCTTGAACCCGAGGGACGAACGACTCAGGAAGTTTACGTCAACGGAATCTCCACCAGTCTGCCTCGTGACGTTCAGGATCAAATGTTCAAGTTGATTCCCGGTTTGGAAAACGCGCAGATCATGCGATACGGTTACGCGGTGGAATATGACTTCTGCCCTCCTAATCAGCTTCGTCCGACGTTAGAAACGAAATCTGTTTCGGGCCTGTACTTCGCCGGGCAGATCAATGGAACGACCGGCTACGAAGAAGCGGGTGCCCAAGGACTGATCGCCGGCGCCAACGCTGCTGGTGCGATTGCGGATCGAGGCGAACTTGTCCTTGAGCGAAATGCGGCATACATCGGCGTGCTGACCGACGACCTGGTCACTTTGAGCGTTGATGAACCGTATCGAATGTTTACCAGTCGAGCAGATTTTCGTTTGCTGCTGCGGCAGGACAATGCAGACCGTCGGCTGACAAAAATTGCCGCTGATTATGGTTTGGTGAATCAGTCCAGAGCGATTGAAGTCGATGCGAAGGAAGCCGAGATCGCTCGGGTCTGCAAGTTTTTGACTCAACATCGGTCAGGGCAAGTGACGCTCGACCGATTGCTGCGACGCCCGGAAACAGAATGGGCTGAAATCGTATCCGCCTGTCCGGAGCTTTCTGAAATAGATGCCGACATCCAACAACAGGTAACATACGACGTGAAGTATTCGGGCTATGTCACGCGTCAGCAAACGATGATCGATCGTCGTCGTCGACTATCTGAAAAGAAGATTCCGGATCATTTCGACTACGAATCGATGTCACACCTTCGACGCGAAGCCAAAGAAAAGCTGACCAAGTTTCGGCCCGCCAACATCGATCAGGCTCAACGCATCAGCGGAATCACGCGAGCCGACATCGATCAGGTGATGATCAAACTGGAAGGCAAACGCAAATAGAGGACAGCCGGGGACAACTGCTTTTGCTCTTCATTTGCGGTTTCGTCAGTCGACAGTTTTGAATCAGGGCGAAGCGTTTTTCGCCTTGTCGGATTCGGAAACTGCGTCATCACTTTCAAAACTGGCCTGCCTGACTTCGCTGTCGTTCTCTGCAGGCTCTTCAGTGGCTTTGTCAAACAGAAACGCCTGGTCGTAGTGCAGCTCATCCGGAATCAGGGGACCGTTTTGATTACTTGACGGTTGATAGGCTGCCATCGGACGTTCGATTTTGCGGCCAGCGAAACGAACTCCCTCGTGGACCGTTCCTTTTTGAAACGGTCCCGCGCCAAGAATCCACGTATTGCTACTGGTACTTTCTGCTCGAGCCAAACCGGATTGCCAAACTGGTTCACGCGACTGACGGTCGTAAGCAAACACAACCAGTTTCGCGATCCCAGATTGTGCATCGGTATGTGCGAGCGAAATTTCTGGAACGGTCGGAAGATTGCTGCTCGATAGTATACTGACCGCCGAACTAAGCGCACCTGATTGGGGTACTCCATAAATGACGTTATGACCATCGGTTCCCAACGCACCGACTCGTGGCTCGATAATCAACTTGGCTTTGTCGCGTTCGTCCTGAACCATTGCTCCAGACGAAGTCAGTTGCTGACGCAGGGAACTGATCACGTAGTTCGAATCGATGAAGCTGTTTGTCTTCAAGGACGAAATGTACCTCGAATCAAGGTACACGTTGACGCCACGCAGCGATGAGAAATCGATTTGGTCAACGGCTTTGTCGACCGCATCAGAAATAAGAAGTTGCTCGGTACCAATCCGCCGCGTCGTTGTCCCGCACCCCGGTCCCAGAAACAAAACCGTCAGCGCGACAGCCATGCACGCCCAAACACCCATCGAACCGACCGACGGTGTAGTGGAGGTTTCAACTTGAAAGGAACGAAGGAGATGCAAAATCAAAATTTGTTCGCCGAAGGTCATTGGGAAGTGATGGATGAGACGGCGGCGGACGGTAGCAAATCTCGACTTGCTACGAAAGAGAAGCACCGCAACCGGACACTTTATAAGTGCTGTCACTTTGGGGCTTTACGTCGACCAATCAATATTGACCGAGTATGGAGTCCAGATATAATCCGGCACGTTGGTAAGGACGGCAAGCTCGGAAGAGACGGTCAGCATTACCAACTGGAGCGGCATCGCAAACTGCAACAAGTGCATGCTTTGCGAATGCTGGAACAGATGCTCCACAACGGATTGCTAAAGCGTTACTGAAATCAATCGAAATCGGGCAAATCGTTCAACCAGTGTTGACGGCTTGGCTCGACCACCCAGGGAGAGGATGGTTCCTATGTCCACGAAGACAGTCTTTACCACTGGCGAAGCCGCCAAAATTTGCAAGGTAAGCCAACAAACGATTATTCGCTGCTTCGACAACGGTAGCTTGAAAGGGTTTCGCGTTCCGGGCAGTCGGTTCCGCCGCATTCCTCGCGATCACTTGTACAGCTTCATGAAGGAAAACGGGATTCCAACAGAAGCCCTCGAAAGCGGAAAACGAAAATTGCTGATCGTCGATGACGATGTGGATTTGGTTGAGTTGATGGTGGACGCTTTCTCTCGAGACGGCCGCTTTGAAATTCGCACTGCGAACAATGGTTTCGATGCAGGAATGCAAGTCAAGGAATTTCGCCCCGACTTGGTCATCCTGGACGTCATGCTACCGGATATCAACGGCAAAGAAGTTTGTCAGCGGGTACGCGGCGACGACACGATGAAGTCCGTCAAGATTATCTGCATCTCGGGCATGGTTGAGCAGGACAAAATTCAGGACCTGTTGCACGCTGGCGCGGATGACTTCATGAACAAGCCATTTGATGTTGAGAAACTGCAAGATCGAACCTGTCAAATGCTGGACATTGACACGGCGGCACAAATTGCTGCGACAGGCACGCAAGGCTAAGTCGAAATTGCGTGACGGCAACGAGGGTTGAAAGCATTTAGCCGCGTTATTGTTACGTGACCGATTCCCATCATTTGCTGGTGGCGTAGTTTTTCCACTTGCCTTGGCCTTCCAAGTTTTGCACCGGAGTAAAAGGTAGCCGTGTTTCTTTTATCGATAAAATTGCACGGCCCCAGCGGTCAGTCAATTGACACGAAGCTACCATGTCCGCGTGGTGACTTTTACCAGTGGCTTTCCAACGGCCAAACGAAACACCTCGATTCGTCGTCGGCTCTACTTCGCCAAAACCCAACCCTGCTGCTGACCGCCATCTCCCAGGCGGTCAACTGCAGCGGCTCTCGGATCGCATCGCTCTCTCAGCTGAGGGCAAGACTAAAACACTGCCTCGACCATGGCAACGCGCTCGACACGTTGCTGGGTCCGGTCGAATCGGTCGCTACTCTGTCGTCTACGGAACATCGGTGGAACGTTCACATTGAGTCCGAGATGCTCAAATTTGGACGATCACGAAGTCGGAAGTCTTTGATTAAGTCTCTGGCAACGTTGCTTCGAATTTATAACAAGCAGTATGTTCCAAAGGAGCAGCAAACCAAAAAGAAGGCGTTTCGCAAGCTTTTGGAATCGATGTTCGATGAACGCTTCGAAATGCCCAAGAGCAAAATTTCCGTGCGAAACTGGAAACGCGTTGCAGGGGACAGCACGCAAGCCGAAGACGCTTCCCTGATCGCATTAATTCAGGAACGGTCTGATGAAAAGCAGCTTTTCGCGAGCAAGCTTCACGAAGCAAAACTGGCCTCGATGAAACAGTTGGCTTACGGAGCCAGTCACGAAATCAACAATCCGCTTGCGAACATCGCGACGCGAGCCCAGGCAATGTTGCTTGATGAAAGTGATCCTGATCGCAGGTATCGCCTGGCAGTCATTCACGAACAAGCAATGCGAGCTCATGACATGATTTCCGACTTGATGCTGTTTGCTCATCCGCCGAAACTCTGCAAGCGGCCGACCGACATTCGATTCATGCTGACAAGCTTGAGCCGCGAATGTGAATCGAATTTTGCTTGCCTTTCACAGACCAATATCGAGCTACGATTCACGGTTGCTCCAGAGGTTAACACCGCCATTCTGGATCCGACTCAATGCAAAGTTTTGCTCGGCAGCCTGATTCGAAATGCGGCTGAAGCGATTCGTAGTGACGAAGGGCAAATTGAAGTTCGAGCCTACATTTGCGATAGTAGCCTTTGTTTTTGCGTTGACGACAACGGAATCGGTATCGACGAAACGGTGAAAGAACACCTGTTTGACCCGTTTTATTCGGGGCGAGAAGCCGGTCGTGGACTTGGTTTTGGATTATCAAAGTCATGGCGAATTGCTCAGCTTCATGGTGGCACATTGTCCCACGAGCCTGGAACACGGGAGCTGGAAACGCGATTCGTGTTCAGGTTGCCATTGTCCATCGCATGATTCTTTTTCGCGAATCCGTCGCAGCGAAAAAAAAAGTACGTGTGGTTTTAGCTCCTTTCTTATTCCGGTTGTCCGATACGCTGAAAGTGTCCGATTTCCTGAACGACAGACGAGGCGTCTCCACAATTTGGAAAATGCCCTGTATGCTTGAGCTTTCATTCAAAGACGCAGCCGTCCTCTGAAAGTTCACGCGATGAATCAGCCTGTCACTCCGTCCGACCATCTTTCAAACGATTCGATTGACCGCATTCCACTTTGGTACGCGATCGTTCCCGTCCTGGTGCTGATCGCCCTGCTGGTCGTGAACGTAAAAATCTATTCAGCGGATGCAACCTACGGTCCTAACCAGGTTGCACTTGTCATCGCCGCGGTGGTCGCCGGCGTGTTCGGGTGGGCATTGAAAGTTCCGTTTTCAAAAATGATCACGGGGATCAATACCAGCATTGGATCAGCGCTTAACGCGATACTGATTTTGCTGATGATCGGAGCCCTTGCCGGAACATGGATGATCAGCGGAGTTGTTCCGGCGATGGTTTGCTACGGGCTACAAATTCTCAATGCTGAATATTTTCTGGTTGCCTCCGTCGTGATTTGCTCGATCGTGTCCGTCGTCACAGGAAGCTCATGGTCAACGATTGCGACGGTTGGTCTGGCGCTTCTTGGAATCGGCAGTGCGATGGGTTTTCCGCCAGGCATGACAGCCGGAGCCATCATTTCAGGGGCTTACTTTGGCGATAAAATGTCTCCGCTTTCAGACACCACCAACCTCGCCGCTGCGATGGCCGGAGCAGATTTGTTCACTCACATTCGCTACATGTTGTGGACGACGGTTCCCAGCATCTTGCTTACGCTGATCATCTTCGCGGTGATTGGATTGACGCGTGAGACCACCGACTCTGGAACTCAGGCTCAAGAACTTGCGGCGGTACTGTCAGAGAAATTCAACATTTCACTGTGGCTGTTGTTCGTTCCGATCGGCACTCTGATTCTGGTCGCAATGAAAGTGGACGCAGTCGTTTCACTCTTTTTTGGGGCCGTGCTTGGTGGCATCTGCGCCGTCATTTTCCAACCAGAAATTGTCAACGAAATCGGTCAAGGGGCAAACCGCCTGGAACGATCCTACACCGCCGTCGTCAACGCGTTTGCCATGAAAGTTGAAGTCGCGACAGACTACGATCGAGCCAAAGATCTCCTTCAGGGAAAAGGGATGGCTGGCATGCTGAATACGGTTTGGTTGATCATCTGCGCGATGTGTTTTGGCGGCGTCATGGAAGCGTGCGGGTTGCTGCAACGAATCACTCGACCGTTGGTGCAGCTGGCTCAATCAACGACGTCACTCGTTGCGACCACGGTCGGAAGTTGCCTCTTCCTGAACGTGACGGCTTCGGATCAATACCTGGCCATCGTCGTTCCCGGCCGCATGTTTCAAAAGACTTACCAGGATCGTGGCCTGGCTCCAGAGAACCTGTCGCGGACGCTGGAAGATTCCGGAACCGTTACATCTGTGCTAGTACCCTGGAACACTTGCGGAGCAACGCAATCCACTGTCCTGAGCGTCGACACGCTGACTTATATTCCGTATTGTTTCTTTAACATTCTCAGCCCCTTCATGACGATTCTGGTCGCGGGGATCGGATTCAAAATCGCAAAATTGGCGAAGACAAGCGAAGACAATTAGTTCAGCTTACCGTTTGGACAGTTGCTAGCGACCTTGGAAGTCCGTAAGCAATCTGTCGGCGTATCGAACCTTTTGATATAGACGATCGGTATCAATTCACGTTCGATCCCTCCCCGGCAACCGGCTTACCATGAACACTTTCCTTCGCGCAGGCTTGACTTTCAAACAGGGACTTGGCTGGACCGTCATGGTCGCCACTTGTTTTGCTTGCGGCATCGATTCCGTTGAAGCTCAGGCAAACCCAAACGACAATCGTCGCGAGTACATTCGTTCCTCTTCGCCGACCAAGAGCGGCGGTCGAATCATCAGCGAAACCACCAATGGTCAAACATTGATACGCATCGCCCGATCGACGGCGACTCGTCCAACCACCGCCAACGGAACGAACGGAACGAACGCACCAACCGAATCAAACGTGAACTCGGCTTTGAAAAATGCTGCGAACGCGACAGACTCGAATGCTCGTCAGGCAGCGGCTGGATCTGCCTACCCGTATCCAGATGCTCGAACCACCGATCAGACGACCGCATATCGGCAAGCCGCCAACTTGCCGCCGAGCCTGAATTTCGGACCGAACAATCGTTTGGCTCAGTGCAATTGCAATCAGCTTCCGCCGCCTCCGGGGCAACTTCGACTTCCGCCGCAGCAGTTTCAGCAAGCTCCGTTTCAGGCTGGATTTCCACAGCTAGGTTTCCAGCAACAATACGCTCAAGGAGCGCCGGGCTATCCACTGCAACCCGGACTTGGCGTTCCGCAATTCAATCAAACGGGCGGCAACTGGTGGTCGCCCTTCCTGACGGGATCTGGTTATTACACGCCACTATTGAATTTTCGCAACATGCCGCAGGGCACGTATCTGGGGCAGGGCATTATCGGCCAACCAACGGCTTATGTGGATTCGCAGCCCTTCAGAAACTTACTGCGTTACATTTCTCCCTGACATGGTGATCTGGATCGATCCCGCGTTGACAAAATGCGGCTTTTAACGTGCGTTGCTGACGCCTAATGTTGTTTCGGCTGATGTTGAACCGGAATTATTCACGACGACATGCGTCAGGTTTACGCCTTGAAGCAATTTTCCCGACGCGGAGGCAGTTTTGCAAATTCGTTTGTTTCACGTCTTGGGTGACCTGCCGAAACGACAAACCTAGAACAATACCCCAATGAAACAAGCTTTCTCCACGTCGACGCCCACGCATCGTGAATAATCCGGGTTGAAAGGAAATATTTCAGTTACAATTTCGGGCTGAATATTTCTGAGAACATCTTTACGGAAACGATACATGAGCAGTTGCGTTTTGGCCTACTCTGGCGGTCTCGACACGTCGGTAATTCTTGGCTGGTTGATGGACGAAGGTTACGAGGTTCACGCCGTCTATGTCGATCTCGGCCAGCCCGGTGAAGACCGACAGGAAGTGCTCGACAAAGCCAACAACGCGGGTGCAGCTTCGGCTCGAATCGTCGACGTCCGCGAAGAACTGTGTCGCGACTATGCGTTTCCAGTTTTAGCGTGGCAAGCAAAATATGAGGGGCCCTATCTTTTGGGAACTTCGATTGCCCGACCTCTGATTTCAAAGGTCATGCTACAGGTCGCGAAAGAAGTCGGCGCGACCGCCTACGCTCATGGAGCCACCGGAAAAGGTAACGACCAGTGCCGATTCCAGCTGGCCGCCGAAGCGCTCGAAGCCAACATCAAAATGATCGCTCCATGGCGGATGAAGAAATTCCGGGATCAGTTTCCCGGTCGCACGGAATTGCTGAAGTACTGCGATGATCGTGGCATTCCGGTCAAAGCATCCAAAGCCAAACCGTACAGCAGCGATGAGAACTGTCTGCACATCAGCTACGAAGCCGGCAAGCTGGAAGAGCTGGATGTCAACGGCGTCGAATTGGTGGATTTCGGGATGGGAGTCTCGCCGCAGGAAGCTCCTGACAAAACGGAATCGGTCACGATTGATTTCGAATCCGGAGTTCCAGTTGCCGTCAATGGCGAAAAACTTTCTGCGCTCGGTATCGTTGAAACTCTGAACACCATCGGTGGCCGCAACGGCATCGGCCGAATCGACATGGTAGAGAACCGGTTCGTCGGTATGAAAAGTCGTGGCGTCTATGAATCGCCCGGCATGACGGTTCTTTACGACGCTCACCGTTATATCGAGCAGCTGACGATGGATCGGGACTTGATGCATCTTAGAGATCGGTTGGCTCCGGAAGTTGCCGAAATGGTTTACTACGGATTCTGGTTCTGTCCGAAATTTGATGCGTTGCTTGCGTTCAACAAAGAGGCTCAAAAAACCGTCACTGGCAGCGTGACTCTTGAACTGTACAAGGGCAACATGTCGGTATCGAATCGCTCAAGCCCGAACAGCCTCTACGACGAGGCCATCGCCACGATGGAGGGCGGCGGTTCGTATGACCAGGACGACGCTGAAGGTTTCCTTCGTATTCAAGGCTTGCCGGGAAGGGTTCAGGCGAGGATCAATCCGAGAGAGTACTGAGTGTGATGTTTTCAGTGTGAAGTGTGAAGTTCTAAGCGCTAAGTGATGTTTTCGGTGTGAAGTTCTAAGCACTAAGTGTTTTCGATGTTAAGTGTGAAGAGTGCTTATGACATATCGTTCTTTTGAGGACTTGGCGGTGTGGAAGCGTTCTTGCCAGAATGCCGTGAGGATCTACGAATTGCTGCGAGATACCCGTGACTATGCGTTGCGTGATCAAATGCAGCGAGCCGCAGTGTCGATTCCCTCAAACATTGCTGAAGGCTCCGAGCGGGGAGGCGCTGATTTCATCAGATTCTTGCGCATCGCCAGTGGATCGTCGTCTGAACTTCGAACACAGATTTACATCGCAAACCGAATCGGAATCGTATCAAATGAAGACTCTCAAGAGATCATTGCTGAGCTGAAGGAGATATCGATGATGCTCGCCGGCTTAATGAGATCGCTTCGCTGAACTTCCCACTTCCCACTTCCCACTTCCCACTTCCCACTTCCCACTTCCCACTTCC
>CAYZPA010000099.1:0-17573 GCA_964479855.1 uncultured Pirellulaceae bacterium | reverse complement strand
GCGGATCTTTCGATTGGGTGACTCGTCCCATCGAGTCATAAGTCATCGTGGAGACTTTGTTGGCCGGATCAGTGAAGCTGATCCGCCTGCCCGCGTCGTCGTAAGCGAATTCGGTGCGATTGCCAACGCCATCAATCTGAGCCGAAACGCGACCTGCGATGTCGTATTCCGATTCGCTGACCGTTTGGCCCAGCGGATTGATGGACTTCACCAAGCGTCCGATTTCATCGTAATTCGATGTTGAAGTATTGCTGAGTGCATCGGTGCTGGAGACCGCCTGGCCGGCATCGTTGTAAGCCACCGAAGTCGTCTGGCTGAGCGCGTTCGTTTGCGAAGTTCTGCGGCCAATCGCGTCGTAGACGTAGGTCATGTAGTCGCTGCCACCGGCTGGCGTCTGTTTGGTCAGATTACCGCCAGCATCGTATTCCATGTCGACGGTGATGGTCTCGCTGGTGAGGGCACCTGTGGCTTGGTTAACGCCATGACGTTTAGATTGATAGACCCGCCCGCGATCATCGTAGAACGATTCGCTGCGAGCAATCAGCACTTCGCTGGTCCCGTCATCGGAAAGCGATTCGCTTTGGATGGGACGATCCATGTTGTCCAACGTTTGACGCGAGACCTGATTGAAAGCAGGGCCTTCTGCGATCGATGCGATCTGACGGTTTCGCCAGTCGTATTCGAAGGAAGTCACGCGATCATCGGCGGAGTTACCGGTTTGTGACACTGTGGTTTTGGTCAGCAGTCCGTCGCCTCCAGACTGGTTGTTGTCGTATTGGTTGCTCGACAGAAGCACCATGTCGTTTCCGAACGCACCATTGCCCGTCGGATCTGAATCGTTGGCTCCAGAATCGTCGGTGCCGACCCACGTGCTGACGACTTGCCCGAATACATTGAAAACCGTTCTCTGAATGGTTCCGTCAGCGGTTTCAATCCGGTTTTGACGTCCCATTTCGTCATAGTCGTAGAGCGTGCGTGAATAGTTCGTTCCGTTACTGCCCGACCCAAACGATGGAATGTCGTGATAGACTCGGGTTTCTGCAACCTGCCCGCAGACGTTGGAAATCGTTTGTGTCCACGCTGTCCATGAGGACTGCGGGAAAGAATCGCTGGAAGACAGTTCGCCAGAAGATTCGACGCTGCTGCCTCGCGTGGCCGTGATTTGGTCAACGACGGTGCCGTCAGAAGACTGTTTACGGATCGAGACCGGGTTCACCAGAGTAAAATTGCCAGTTGAAACGGTTTGAAAACCGACTGCGGATCGCGATTCGTCCTGGTTGACTTTGATGTTCCAGTTCGCCGTTCGAACAATGACACCATCGACATCGTGGGCTGGTCCCAGTGAACGGGTTTGTCGGCCGCGAATGTTGACAGTGAAATCAGTTGTCAGATTCAAACCGCCAGAACCGGTGTCCTGACGCTGCTGAATCATGGCACCTGTTTTGGCATCGTATTCGAATTCGGTAACGGTTCCTCGTGCGTCGGTGCTTTTGATCAACTGGCCCAGCAGGTTGAATTCTTCAATCGTTGAATCATTCTGCGGGAATGCTATACCGTTTTGAGCCGTCGGAACGTCGGGAAGACTGGTGGTGACGGTTTGCGGCATCAGGGTTCCGCTATGCCATGTGTAGCTGAACGTCGTTTCGATGCCCGAGCCTGTTTCTTCCGGGTAGTGGATGTCTTTGGAGACCGGGTAAACGGTGGTTCCATTGACAGTGCGAGACGTGTACTCTCGTTTGAACGTCATGATTGGAGTTCCCGCCGTGCCGTTTTTGACGGAGCGACTTTCCAAACGTCCTTTGGCGGCGCCGCTTCCAGTAGTCGAGTACCATGCGGTCACGTCGATTCGACCGGTGGCAGATTTTAGCTGCACATCCAGATCGTTTTGAGCATCGTCGTAGGGAGCGGATGTGAAATCGATGCACGATGGCGAGTATTTTTCGATCTCGCGTCCGTCGGCGTCGAATTTGAAATAGTGAACCCAGCGATCGGATCCCATCGTTTCATCCAGCAGCATGTCAGTGCCCAGATGGTTCGAGTACACCGTTTTGACGCTGCCATCGCTGGAAGTGTAGACGGCTTTGCGTTTCCAGTTATTGGCTGGATCGGTAGGTGTGCTGGAGTTTTCCACGAAAGTGATGGTGCTCCATTGGGTACCGCCGCAGGTTTCAACGCGAGAAACCCGGAAGTCGTTATCGTACTGATAGTAGCTGGACGATGCGGATTTGTATTGAGCATCGGTTGCGGTGTCGGGATTGGCGAGGGATTGATAGCCGGCGTTATCGATGACGTATTTGAGGAACCCCGAGTCGCCACCACTGGTGTAGTAGATGAACATTTTCGTGGATTCGGTTGTCCAGCCGCCGTTGCCGTCAGGAACTTGCTGATGGATTTTGTGCAGGTTGCGAGCGATGTACCGACCGGAGGAGGTTGTGTCGGGAATGACAAATTCCAAACGGCGTTGCAGGTCGAAGTCCGTGTCGGCGGGGTTCGGGTTGGTGCCCGAACAGGTTCGTTGCGTAATTGTCTTTAAAGCGCCCAGTGGCGTTGTGCTGGCGACTGAGAATCCTCCAGGGCCGCCCGGACCGCCCGGACCACCCGGTCCACCTGGTCCACCACCTGATCCACCTTCGCTTGCGGCGTCGTAATCCAAAACCAAATGGTGGATGTTGTGAGTGCCACTATCATTTGTGCTCGATTCAACCGACGCCAATCGACCATCAGAGTAAACGAAGTCGGTCACCACACCGCCGGGCGAAATCGTTTGAAGGATGGCTCCGGATGTTTTGTCAAAGATGACTTTTTGGCCATCGTTTGTCAATTCCCACGTGTCAGTCAGTTCCGCCAATTCCGCGTTGGAGCACTCTGCTTCATACCCGCCACCGGGAAGTTCTTTGAAGTAATATTTTTCTCCAGTTCGCCCCGGCAGCATCATCGCGACCATGTGGCCGTTACCATCATCGAAGATTCGACCATCGAGATTTAGGAACCAGTTCAGTCCTGTTCCGTGATCGATCGTTGTCAAGGCTGCGCCGATGTGCATCCGATTGGAATAACTCATCGCCGCAGCGAAGCCCATTTTGACACTGTCGCCGATTGACATACCAGTCACGTCGACGCCGCCGTTGGCAAGTTCAACGGGTTTGTAGGGCTCACCAGCCCGGTTGTAGTTTGGTTTCGGTGGCGTACCACCGCCAGTTCCAGGGGCATTCGCCGGATCGCCAATTTTGTCGTTGTTGCACCCGCAGCCGCAACCACATTTGCCGATGTCGTCGACTGGCAGGCATGTGTAGACCGCTGGGTCAGTGCCCGTTTCATCTTTGTCGTAGTCGACACAGACCGGCGGGTTCAGTTTGAATTCGTTTTTGATTTCGAATGGTTTGTCTTTCGACATTTCAGATCCTCGTCTCAGGAATAGAAGAAAGCGTGCGGCAATCGCACGCATGAATCGCCGCAATGTCGCGGCACTATTCCATTGCTGAAAACTCGAGTCGTGGAGACAAACAAAACCGGATAGTTTCAGATGCACACCAAAAAAAAGCACGCCTCGAAATGAGGCGTGCTTTGTCAAAATCGCGATGGAAAATTTGAGACAGATCGTCGTGTGGATGAAAGGTAACGCTAACGTTCCGTTTGTTCCATGTCTCCTATCAAAACGTACTCGCACCGGATAGGCCCGCGAGCGTTTACGGTTTTGAATTCCCGCAATTGCCGCAACATGTGATTGACTTCGTCAACCAGCGATGGGCTCGATTCCGGCATGCCGCCACCGGTTTCGAACTCCTCTGGCAGGTCCCGTAGAATGTGGCTGCGAGTCGCACTGTTGAGCTTGCTCAGAATCCACGCAATCAGCTCTGCAACTTGTGGATTGATGCTGGAAGTTTTCGATTGAGGATAGCCGACGGTTACGAGCGATTCGATGGTTTGCGAAAAAGGTTCCTCATTCACCAGTCCGTCGATCTGCAGCGAGACGGTGTGGCTGGTCCCCTCTGGTAGCAGGTTCGATTTGAGTTCTTTTTTGCCAACCTTTTCCATCGCCGCCCAAAGCAGATGCATCGCAAAGGCGTTGTTCTGAAACGAACGTTCTCCTGTTGGTGGTGATGAAGGATTGGAAGCCTCGTTTGCAAGTTTGACCATGAGAGTTTCTTTCTAAAAAAAGTGACGAAGTTGTTTTTGTTGGTGGCGGTGAAAGCCCAGAGCTGGAAGTCGCCGTTGGGCATTGTCCGGAGACGTTGAAGTTGAAATTCGGTCTATGTATTTGCGAAAGGCGACCGTGACAGTTTTGGGCGAAGCCTTAGTCTTCGAAGTAACGCGTCTTCAGCATGTCGATGGCGCGGTCCAGCCAGCGGTAGATGGTTCTGACCGATCTTTTCCGATCACGAGCAATCGATTCGATGGACTGGCCGGCACAGATCTGGACAACGATGCCTCGATAGGGCTCAGGAATGCGGCTGGCGACATGCCGGAAATCGATGACTTTTTCAATTTGCGATTGATGTTCGTAGTACGGATGTAAAAACTCGTCATCGAAAACAGACAGGAAACGCTGTCGAAACATGCGCAATGATTTGAGGCTGCAGCGATGCAGGATCGTTGACAGGTAACTGTGAAAATCTCCTCGATCGCGATCGAATCCCAGCGATGGATTTCGTTGCAGAGCTTTCGCGAACTCGACCAAAGATTCCTGTTTGATGTCTTCGACTGCATCCTTTCCAAGGGATCCTCGACGAGCCGCCTCTCGGGCGCACGCAGTGAGCTTGTACCGAAACCATGGGCTTCGATAAAACAATCCCCACACGTCTTGCCAGTCGAGCGAGAGTTGCACCGCTGCGAAATGTTGGGCTTCCAATTCGTTGATCGATTCGGCATTGGAACTGAGTCGAGACGCGTAGTTGTTTGAAATCGAATTCATGGGTCCTCGGCTGGGGCAAAGTCACATCAGGCATTCAGCAACGACGGATCCAGTCCAGTGGATCTGAACCATCATTGGCACCGTGTCATTCCTCATCAGTGGCGACTTGATGACAAACTTTTTTGAAAAAGTGCCTGCCTGTCTGAATGTGAAATTGTGTTCACCTCGGTGGACGCATTAGGTCACCCTTAGAGGAACTTTCTTACGAATTTTTCTGGTGAAATAACATTCAAAAAACGGACGAAATTTGCCTGTTTTTTGTCACTGAAATTTGGTGCGAAAAAAATCAATGCCTCAGAGAAATCCTTCTTTTCCTGTCATCGATTAGGCGGTTATTTGGAAGTAATGGCTCCAGAGAAGACCGTCCAAAAGTAAATTTCGGAGCTTAAGATGCGAAACCGACCGATGATCCAACGCAGGTTGCTCAGGCGAGCGCTGCGACAAAAACTAACGGGGGCAGATGTCCCACAAGGAAATCAAATTCGTGCTGTTCTGTCCGATCGAGCGATGTTCGAAACGGTGTATGAGCAGGCGATGCAGCAGGCAGCCACGCATGCGAACGAGACAGGAATGTTCTCAATTTCTACCGATGCCAATGGCTCGCCGATTGTGGACAACCTGTTGAAACTGTTGACATGGTTTGTAGACAACGGGCCAGCTTTGATTGGGCTGATTGAATTGATCGTTGGGCTTTTTGGAACAGCGGCTTCGCTTTCGAAAGCCTGTGGTCCAGAAGAGAGCGAAACTTGCGAACCGTGTCGATGTTGTGACTTACGAGATTGTTGGCTCAGCAGTGCGAGGCCGCAATGAATCGGTACACCAAACGAATGTCCTTGGCGTGGCTGTTCTTCGTTTTTGCAGGCACGGCCCAGAGCCAGTTGCAGTCTTTACAGATTGAAGGGCCGTACAGCGTTTCCATTGGATCGATGGTTGTTCTTTCGGCAAATTCAACGGAGCAGGAGACTCCTTTTTGGATCGTGCTCGAACCGATCGAGCTTGAATACGAACAGGTCGATGAAGGGCGCCGATTGATTTTCGCGGCCGGTTGTCAGCAAGGGCGAGAGATTACTGTTTTGCTGTTGGCTCAACAGGTTAAAGAAGGCCGAATCATCACGCGGCAGGTTCGTCGCACGATTCAGGTGACTGCTGGGAAAATCGCTGACCCTGTTCCCGAACCTGAAACAGACCTGCCTGAGCCGAAGCCGCCGGAAGCAGATCTGATACTCAAGTCGCCGCTCTTGAACGCGGTACAAAAATCGTGGCCGAACATCACGACCGATGCGGCCAAAGATCTAACGCCGCGCGTTGCGGACAATATGGACCGTGTTGCGTTGCGATGCCAGTCCGGTGACTTTCAGCAATCCGTTGAAGTATGGCGAGAGCTTTCGCGGCTCAATCGCGATTCGCTGGGAGTGGAAGCCTCTGCCTGGGATCCGGTGGGAATCGTCATGCAGCAAGAGCTTTTGAAACTGTCACTGCCGTCTGCGTCGTCGCATGCGATCCATCTGAAAGCGGCCGCGATGGGAATGCGAAAGGCCTACCAGTCCAACCGAAAAAACAATTCAACGAAAGTAAGACAATGAATGAGTATCGACTGCCACCTGTCAGGTTCGACAGCCAGCCCATGGATGCAACCTCGATGGCCCAGCAAACTGATTGGGGATTGAAAGAACATTCAATGCCGGACCTGTGGAAACGATCCGCTGGAGAAGGTGTGCTTGTCATTGTGTTGGATACGGGCGTGCCGAAACATGGCGACCTTCCGGTTCCTGTCTTTACTGCAAATTTTACAAGCGATTCCAGCGAGCTGGATCGAAACGGGCATCAGACTCATTGTGCCGGAATTGTCGCGGCGAAGAATGACAACCATGGCGTGGTTGGCTGGGCTCCTGAGGCGGATCTGGCGCACATTAAAGTGCTTAACGATCGCGGCAGCGGACTTTCGACTTGGATCGCTGCCGGTTTAGACGCAGCGACGGAACTCTGGAACCGTCGCCGCAAAGACTACGTTGGCTGCATCGTCAGCATGTCGCTTGGTGGAGCTTTTGATGCGGGGCAGGAGCGAGCGATCGTAGCAGCCAACGACGCCGGGATCGTTGTTATCGCAGCGGCCGGGAACAGCGGCTATCGATCCGGTCGCTCAAACGTTGACCATCCCGGGGCGTCGACGAATACGATTGGCGTGGCTGCCTATCGTAGCGATGGAGAGATTGCTCAGTTTTCAAGCGGTGGTCCTGAGGTCGATATCGCGATGCCGGGTGAGGAAATTCTGTCGACCGTTCCAGGTGATCGCTACCAGGCTATGTCAGGAACATCGATGGCGACTCCTGCTGCAGCGGGCCTGCTGGCTTGTGTCATCGCCAGCCGACCAACCGACTCTTCCATCAGGAACACAAATGGAATGCGAGATTTCTTGAAGTCGTACGCTATTGACCGTGGAGGTATCGGGAAGGACGATCGTTTTGGGTTCGGAGTGCCCGACAGCCAAACATTGATTCGCGATCCAACCTATTGGTTGTTTTAAATTTTGAGTGGAAGACTTGATGCCTGTCGACCAGTTCGCAGAAAGAAACATGCGCCCAAAATTCCAGCGATCAAACCGAACTCTCCAAAGACGACAATGTGATCGAACAAGCCGACTCCGCTGTATACACAACCGGCCAGTTCTTAGTTTCCCGTCAGCGACTTAAACCAGAATCGCGAGTAGTAAATCATTAAAGCTCCCGAAACCAGAAGCCAGCCGCGATTGTTGGACAGACAAAACAAGGGTGCGACCCAGACGGAGTACCATGGATTGACCGTTGGCTGCAAAAACAGAAATACCACCATGATCCAGGCAAGTCGATTCATCCGGAATTATTCACGACGACAGGCGTCTGGTTTGTCCTTTGAAACGATTCTTTGGACGCGGAGGCAGTCTTGAAAATTCGTCAATTTCACGCCGTGGATGAACTGTCGAAACCACAAACTTGAAACAATACCCCAACGAAACAAGCCTTCTCCATGTCGACGCCCACGCATCGCGAACAATCCGGGTTTAATGACAGCCCAAACCGCCAGTTTTGAAGTTGCCCAAATACCAGCACGACGCGCAAGCGAGTGAGTATTACGTGCATTCTGAACTCACTCGCTGCGTGTCGTGCTGGTATTTCGAGATGCTTCGCATTTAAATTCAAAAGTGTTTTGTCGCGCAGAACGCGAAATTTCATCTTGAATGTGCAACTTCAAAACCTTCGCGTCGTGCTAACATTCTGAATGTTGGCAGGGGCGATTCGTCATGCAAACGCTTGCAAATCAATCGCCACCAGTGGCTTGCTCGTGCAGCCAACGAGTGAACAGTAAACGTGAATTGTTCAGATCGTCGTGTGGATTCGAAACGACATAGTAAGCACGTTCTGATTTCAATCCATGTTCACCGAGCCGAATCAGCCTTTTGTTCGCCAGTTCGGATTCAACAAACGACAGCGGAACAAGCGCAACGCCGATACCCGCTTTCGCCGCATCGACAAGCATGTGAAAATGTTCAAAACTTGCACCGCCGGGAAGTAAAGGTTCTTGCCCTCGCGACTGAAACCATTCTTGCCAACTGTTCGGACGCGTCGAATGCTGCAGCAATGGCAGACTGGCAATCTGTTCGTCGACGTCCATGTCCGTCATGTCGACGGCGTCATTTACCAATTGAGGCGATGCAACGGGGATAAGCTGTTCATCCATAAACTTCTCGGACTTCAACCCTTCCCAATGTCCGTCACCGTAAAACAGACCAACGTCAATTCTTCCACCTTGCAAATTTGGAGAACGCTGCGGCGCAGCAAAGTCGACTTCCAAAGTGACGATGTGAAGTTTGATGGTTGGATGCTGATCGATAAAACTTGGCAAGCGTGGGATCAGCCAGTAGGTCGCCAACGACGGCAGCGAACCAACACGTAACCGCTGAACGCCTTTGTTGCTGATCAAATCAGTTGTCGCTGTTTCGATCCGATCAAGCGCCGACGACAATGAAGCCTGGTACGTGCTACCTGCCTCGGTCAGCTTCAATCGCTGCTTTACTCGCTCGAACAGCCTGATTCCCAGATCGGATTCAAGCTGGGAAACCTGCTGACTGACGGCGCTCGCTGAGACAGAAAGTTCTTCGGCTGCTTTAGCGAAACTCTCATGCCGCGCTGCGGCTTCGAAAGCCCGAATCGCGTTCAGGGATGGAGTCGCTTTTCTCATGGGCAGTAGGAATGAACTGTTGCTAATGTTGCAGGTGCACTAACCGTGGTTTCCGTGCGGAAGAATCCTCAGGAACCAGAACCGGTACTGTCAATGGTTTAATGTTGAAACAGTATAGCTTTTCCTGAGCAGTCGTTTACCTGTCCAATGCTGAAATGGTGTCATGAGCGTTTAGGCTTTGCCATGAGCGTTTAGGCTTTGCCACGATCCCAAGGGAACCGGTTATAATGACGATTTGTCGCCAACTGATTTTCGAGCTCCCTATGACTCAATCCTGTAAGCTTCTGTTGTCAACGCTGACATTTATGTTTGCTTTGTTTTCACTCGTTATCGCCCAAGCCCAAGCCCAAAACCAAGAAAGCCTTCTCGGGCGATGGAAAGTCAAAGCAGAAACTCCTGAAGGCGAAACCCGTTCGGTATGGGAATTTTCTCAATCTGATAGCGGTATTGTCGGAAGCTCAAGTAGTGACGACACAGATGAAGTCACCAAGTTCAAAAACGTGAATCTTGACGGAGGCACTCTGACTTTCGAAATCGAGCTTGAAGTTCAAGGAACTGAGTTGCAGCTGGATATCGAAATGGAGCTTTCAGGTGAAAACATTGAAGGCAGTTGGACCGCATACGACATGAACGGAAATGAAATGGCGGCGGGCGAACTTGCGGGTCAGAAAATTGCCCCGGAAAAGAAAAAGCAAACAGAAGAAACCCTGTCCGGACTGGCTGGCGAATGGAGTTCCATTGCAGTTCTTCCTGACGGTACCGAATCTGCCGCGACCGTTTCGCTTTCGCAATCGAAGGACGGCAAACTGTCAGGATATCTTGACGGCGAAAATGGAAAATCGAATTTCGACAGCGTGACCGTCCAAGACAACATCGTACGGTTTGTGCTTCAACTGGAAGTGTCGGGTGAGATGCGTGATATCGACATTGAAGCCGAAATCCAGAAAGACGGTACGCTTTCAGGTGAGTGGATTCTTGTCGTTGGCGATACAGAAGCAGCGACAGGAGCATGGTCTGCGAAACGGAAGATCACAACAACGACCTTATTCGATGGAAAGACCCTCGACGGTTTCCGTGGCTACAAGACGGAAGAAATCGGTAGCGGTTGGAAAGTTGTCGATGGCATGCTGCATTTTGACGGAACCGGCGGCGGAGACATTATCACGACCAAAACGTTCAAGAACTTTGAATTGTCATTCGAGTGGAAAATATCCGAAGCCGGCAACAGCGGCGTCATGTACCGGGTCACGCTTGGCGATGCCGCACCTTACCTCAGCGGCATCGAGTATCAGATTCTTGACAACGAAAAGCATCCCGATGGAAAGAATCGCACCACCTGTGCGGCTTCTCTGTACGCTCTGTACCCACCGGCAGACAAAGTCCCTTACGAAGTCGGCGAGTGGAACACGTCAAAAATTGTTGTTAACGGAAACCGTATCGAACACTGGCTCAACGGCGACAAGGTCGTTGAAGCTGAAATCGGAAGCGACGAATGGAAAGAGAAAGTTGCTGCCAGCAAGTTCGCAACGTGGACAAAGTTCGGCAAGAGCCCGGAAGGGCATATCGCTTTCCAGGACCACGGCAATCCCGTTTGGTATCGCAACATCAAGATCAAGCATTGAATGATGGCGGATAAACTCTGGTGCAGATAAACCCCGGTGGCAGCAAAACTCTGGTCGACCTCTCGTAAAAGTCATCCTACAAAGAAGCCTTCGCACGCTTTCGCGGACCGTTCAACATCGTCCCGATAAGCGTGTAGCGAACAAGGTACTCATAGGTCAGCAACAGGAATGCTGAAACCACCACGGTAATCCCGATGAACTTGACCATTGCAGGAATCGGCCAGTCCCTGACCAACCACTGAGCAAGAATCACCGGCGGAAGATGCGCCAGATAAAGCCAGTAGGACGAATCGGAAATGTATCGCATCGTCTTGCTCTCGCTCGAAAGCAAAGCGCGAAACATTCCGATCGATCCGAACACCATCATCCATGCGAACAGGGCTTGCGTAAGATTCCCCATCAGCCGCTTTGTCGGTTCCGGGAAGTTTTGCGGAACCAACCCAAGGGCACCGGACACGAATTCAATTCCGATCGGAAACACAACAAACAGAGCGACCGGCAAAGTGATATACCACCATCGCCCAAGCATTCCATCGCTGTCGTCCAGATCCCAGTAAACCGCTCCAAAGAAAAAGAAAATCGCGTAGTAGCCCAACACACTCGGTATCGGCAGCAAACCGATCGACGCGTCGGGACCAAAAAGCCCCGGCGTCATGAACGCCTGCGGGATCATCGTTAGTGGAACCACCCACAACAGGCTCAACTGCGAACAAAAAAGCCATTTCGGAAGACGGTCGATCCGAATTAGTTTTGCGACCGGTGCGTAGCCAACGAATCCGACAACCATCCAACACAGGAACGCCAAAAACCAGAGATGCATGTACACGGGCAATTGAAAGAACAGCCCATACAGCGCTTCTGCGCCAAGTTCGGATGAAGCTGTCTCCGTCGCGTCGACTCCCAGAAGTTCCGCGATCTCCGCCCGGCCTGATTTGAGCGACTCTTCTTCTACGGCCTGCCCGTACAGACCTGCGATGTAGCTCGTTGTTCCAAAATCAACGTTCAGATTGTCTTTCGGTGTAGCTCCATTGGCATCTTTGGCGTCCGGGTTGGCTCCGGCATCCAACAACAAACGCGCCGATTCGGCGTAGCCCATGAACACCGCGACATGCAATGCCGTGCCTCCATCCCTGTTCACCTGATTGACGTTGGCTCCTTTCTGCAAAAGCATTTCGACAATTTCCGTTTGGTCGTAGAAAGCCGCTGTCGTCAAAAGCGAAGCCCCAGAATTCGGCTGCAACGCATCGAGCGCGAGCTCCTTTGAATCGATCGCGTTGCGGACCTTCTCGATATCACCGGCCGCAATCGCGTCAAAATAATTCGCTCTCGGCGTTTCCGCTGCAGGTTGTGACGCAAGGATACTTACCGCCCACATCGCCGGTACGATCGTCAGGCAACCGATCACCAACGGCAATACAATCCGCTTCAGCCGTTGTTTGATCAGCCCACCAAGTCCACGTTTTCGCCACAACATCGCCGTGAAGAAACCGCTGACCAAAAAGAACAGTGGCATTCGAAAGCCGTGAATCGCCGCGAACAGAACACCGAAGAATTCACTCTGCTGCGAATCATTGACCGTCCACGGAATGGGGGCAAACGCAAGTGCGGCATGCAGCACGATTCCCAACAGCATCGCGATCGCACGAAGAGCATCCAAATCGTGCCGTCGTTCGATTTTGACGGTATCCATAAAACCTTCTTCGGATGAACTGGAAGCTTCAGACGACGTTACAATTTTATTAACGGTTACGGACATATTGTTCTCTTAGTAATCGTAATTGAGTCTCTCGAGTTGATACCGTCACAACAAACAGCCAACTTCCCTCGTACATCAGCGTAAAACTCATCAATCGATTTGAGCTCTTTCGATTTCTTCCAGCATCATGAATGCTTGTGACAGACCTTCACCCGCAAACTGTTTCTGCCACTCCCGTGCCGATTCCTTCGAGGAGTTTAGAACTCGCAGATAGAGCCACAGTGTTATCGCCAGTCCAGGGATTCCAATCGCCAGCGAAACCCACAGGCAATTCGGATGCATCACGGCGTCAAAGCCGATCGCGACGCAAGCCGGAATCCACATCAACCACCACGGAAAGCCAATAACTGGGCCGGTCATCAAGTAAGCTCTGCGAACGACACCCAAGGATTCCGTGATCTGATCCACGGGCTTCGTAAAGTCCATCCGTCCAATACGAGTCAAAACATGAGCGGCCGCGCCAATCACGATGACTCCGTAAACATGCAGGCTGACTCCGCTGACCACCCGATGCACAATGCCGATATTTTGGGTCCAGCAAATAGCTCCAAGGATGATCAAACCGATACCGATAAAGATCTGAATGATCTGCCCGCGTTGCAGAGGACGAAGCGATGTTCTGACTCGATCCATTAAGTCACGGCGAGACAAAAGCAGTCGAGCCGCCGTTTCCTGTTGTTGCAAGCTCACCGCAGGAGCCGACGTTTCAGCTTCTCCTGACAAACCCTCACGCGTGCGTCCAACCGCTGTCGGTGCAAAAACGCTCGCTGGCAATGAACGGCCCACGGGATCCGTCGCAGGTCTGGCTGCAATCGAATCGAGATCTGTCCTGATTTCGCTGGCCGCCTGATAACGGCGTTTCGGTTCGCTTTCGAGTGTACGCAGAACGACTTCATCCAGCCGAACATCGATCTGTACTTTCTGTGATGGCACTTCGAATCGTCCGATCGGCAGCTCACCCGTCAGCATCTCGTAGAAAACGACTCCAAGTGAATAAATATCCGCGCGATGATCAACATTGTGCGAACCCGCGAACTGTTCGGGAGCCATATAGCGTGGCGTGCCGAGCACCTGATGAGTTTGCGTCAAGTTCGTTAACTGCTTGTCCTTTCCCACGATTCGAGACAAACCAAAATCAGCGATTTTCACCGAACCGTCCTTGGCCATCAAAATGTTTTCCGGTTTGATGTCCCAGTGGACAAAGCCCTGATCGTGAGCGTACTGAAGCGCGTCGCAAAGATGCGGCACGATGGCGAGGGCGTGTTCGGGCGATAGCTGACCTGTTGCAACGACGTCTCGGAGTGTTGAACCATCGACGAACTCCATCAAAAAGTAGTAAACATCTTCCACGTTTCCGAACTCGAAAACCGAGACAATGTTGGGGTGGTTCAGTTTCGCGAGCGTTCGGGCTTCACGAGTGAACCGCAGCGCGAATTTCACGTCGTGTCCAAACTCTTCCGGCAGAATCTTCAACGCCACAAACCGGTCGAGCCCTTTCTGTCGGGCTTTGTAGACAGCCCCCATGCCTCCGGCACCAAGCAGTTCGATGACTTCCAGGGCAGGAAACCGTTCCGAAATTTGTTCGATGGATGGAGGCTCAAATCCTCGTCCTTTGGGTCCATTCACTTCAAGAGCTTCGCGGATCGTTTTGGCATGAGCGGGAAATCGATCGACATATTCTTCGGAAGTCGGAGCTTCGCCGCCGCGACGTCGATAGTCGACCTCCAAAACCAACAGTTCCGAAAGCAATATTTCAAGTTCGTCTTCCGAAAGTTCGCCTGAGGGCAGGGCGGACATTGTGGCTTCGATGGTCTGAGGGAATTTGGATTGCCATTTGCGTTCAAAATCTGCGCAAAGGTCGTCAATCCGTTCCAAAGCCGAGATCGGTATCTTCTTTCTGGGAATCGTCATGGTTGGAGATTAGCTCCTGCTGCAGTTTTTCACGAATTAGGTGCAAACGACGTTCAATCGTTCGTTCGGAGCAATCAAACTTTTCTGCGATTTCCGCGTTCGAATACCCCTCCAACTTTGCACCCGCCAAATCCTGCAACTGCCCGACACCCAAATGAGAAAAAAGTTGCTCAACAGATTCCTGCATCATCAAAACCATGTCTGGCGAAGGTTCCGTGCCGATTGCTGCATTGACAAACGGGTCACAATCTCCGGCATTTAGCGAATGAATTGCGATCTGGCCACCGCGCCGTTGCCTCCCGTCGCGGCGTCTTTTATCGATAACTTTTCTGGCGGCCATGGTCAGCAACAGCCGCCACAGGTCATCGCGATCCGCGAGATCTGGAAATCGACCTTTCTCTGCTGCGGCGTAGAAACTGTCGAACACGCTCAGAACGATATCTTCTTCATCGGAGATTGCCCGATTTTGACCGTACAAACGTTGCCGAACAGACCTTACCAACCGGTCGAAGTAGAGCTTCCAAATGCGATTGGCCGCCGTGGTGTCTCCATCTTTGACAAGGTTGATCCAGTGGCTGACGGCTTGGCTGCGAGCTGCGTTGGGCGCGTTGTCTGGAGAATTTGACATGAAAGTGATTCGTTCCAGCTTGAATTATCTTGTGCAATAAATTTTGCTGGAACAAATTTACTTTCCAGATTGGATCAGCACCGTAGCGCCTCGTTGAAGAAGCGCTCACCAGAAAAAGACCGCCCTACTTTTTCGAATCGATTGGGCTGTCGGACTCGGCCCATTCGGCCATCGAGCTATCGTAGAGCCTTACGTCTTTGTAACCCAGCAATTGAGTCATCACAAACCATGGCGGGGCGGCGTGCAGTCCTTCGTTACAGTAAGTGACCACACATTGATCCGGGAGCACGCCGGCATTTTGATAAAGAGCTCGCAACTGTTCGGTGCTTCGAAAGGTGCCATCGTTGTTAAAGTTATCCTGCCAAAAAATGCTGACAGCGTCAGGAACGTGGCCTTTGCGAGAATGCTCTTTGGCGGTGTGAAAGACTTTCCCGGCCTTTTCACCAGTGAACTGTGCAACAGGACGACCATCAACCATCCGCACACTTCGATCGTTCAAGCGACCCTTCACGAATTCGATTTGAGCAACAATATCGCTCTGCACGGTGTCGATCTTGTAACTGGTTTTTTCAGGTGTCGAAATGTCTTTCGACAGTTCGAACTGTTTTTTCCAAGCCGCAAAACCGCCGTCAAGAATTTTGACATCTTTGTGCCGAAAGTATTTCAGCGTCCAAAACAAACGGGTCGAAAGGCGGCTGGACATTCGATCATAAATGATGATTTGGTCGTCATCCTTAATCCCAAGACGAGACATCAGTGCCGCGAATTGTTCCGGCTGAGGAACATTGTATCGATCTGAATTATCGGGATCGGTCATGTCATCAACCCAATGGACAAACAAGGCATTGGGCACATGTCCTTGACGGTAGTCGCTGACTTTTTTCCCAGGCTCCAGAATGCAGATACCCTCCTTGCCAGAAACAATCAAACCGTGCAGCTCGGCTGCCGTCAGCAACGGAGACTCATCGACGATGCCAGTTTCTGTTCCACCTGTCTGCTGTTGCGGACTGGCCGACAGTTCGCAGCCAATTCCGACATGGAACAACGTCGCCATCAAAAAGTAGACGACTGCTTTCGGCCAAAGAAAATTCGTAATGCCTGAATGAGTAAAACCGGAATTCATAAAGCCACTCTGTCGAACATGGACATGCTACGTCTTAACGACCTGTTTTGTAGCATCTTTTTCACTCATCCGGACTTGAACCCGAGCCAAAGCCACCAGATTTCTTGCCTCCATGAACCGGTTGGCTTGGATCAGCCTGCGAGTTCAGAGCCCAGTCATATTTAAAAAAGGCGACGTCAACTTTTCCGTCGATGGCCTTCTGAACCGCAGCTTTCGTCGCTGGATCGTTTGTTAGTTCTGCGATCCACGCAAGGTATCCACCATCAGAAAATCGCTCATCCCAATCGCCACCATACTAACTCAAAATCTTGCTCAACTTCACCGGAATTATTCACGACGACAGACGTCTGGTTTGTCCTTTGAAGCGATTCTCCGGACGCGGAGGCAAGTTTTGCAAATTCGTCAATTTCACGTCGTGGGTGAGCTGTCGAAACCACAAACTTGGAGCAATATCCCAATGAAACAAGCTTTCTCCAGGTCGACGCTCACGCATCGTGAATAATCCGGGCTTCAACTGATTTTCATCGGCCTCAAAGGCTGCATACTTGGGATTGTTGGCAAACTGAACGCTCTGGTCTTCCAGCTGCTTTCTAACTTGCGACCCAACGTAAGCTTCGGCACGAATCGATGGGCAGCTTCTGGCAGCGCAAACCAAGGCCACATGACTTCGTGGTTCTCTAAAACCCGGACGAATCAACTCATGTTCAAGATCATTAACCGGAATTATTCACGACGACAGAAAAACCATCAACCGAATCACGCATCTTGTCGTTCATGACTCCGTTGATCGCAAACGCGTTATAGGCATTGCACGCCAGAGCAAGTCTTCCATCTTCGGAATCCAGCTTGTCCGGATCACACCGGCCTAACTCGCGAAGATATTGGTCGTTGACGCTACTGGTCCAGCTGATCAACTGATTGGGCGTCGATGACGCTGGCCCCACATCTCAGCGCTGAAGACGCTGCGACCGATGGCATCGCTGATAGACACTCGCATCGTTTTCTCGTCTGCACTGATGTGGCTTTCGATTCTTCTCGCACCAGTCAAGATAGACCTGCGAAAGTTCGTACAGGGATGAGAGTGAGCCTCCAATCGTCTCTCGCTGGGCCATCAGTTCATGGAACTTCTGATGGGCTGACGCCCGATCGATGCTTGCCCAAAGAAACTTGCTTACCATTGAACGAGCAGTACCAACTTTTGGTTTGCTTTCGAAAGTATGGCTTTGGTTTGCCTGCCATGAGTCGCCTCCATATCGTGCATTAAACCGTGCATCTGCAGTTCAATGTTCGCGGCGACTTCGCAAAAGGCAAAAAGAAAGCCCGCGCTGCATTGCTACAGGCGGGCTTTGAGAAGTGGACGATATTGGACTTGAACCAACGACCTCCTCGATGTCAACGAGGCGCTC
>CAYZPA010000098.1:0-17646 GCA_964479855.1 uncultured Pirellulaceae bacterium | reverse complement strand
AGGGTACAAAAATCCCGGCGTTCAGGCCAACTGCCACTAAATTCCCGGAAGAACCTTCAAATTGAAGCACCCAGCCAACGTTCCCAATTAGATTTCCTTGCAACGAAAGCACACTGACGTTGTACAGTTCATCGCTTGCCGGATTCATTTTCAGCCCCTCGACCATCACTGTTTTCTCCGGCTCCTTTTGCGCCCGAATCAACGCGGCCATAATCGTGGTCCGTGGAGTTGGTGGCAAGAATGCCGTGATCGATCCCGTGAATCGTCCGCTCCCTCCCCTCAAAATGTCCGTCGTATCCCCAAAGGAGTAAATGATCTTTTGCTTGTTGTCCAACAACACCCCTAACGGAACCTTGGTCTTCAGCAGGGTTTCGTAGATTTCAAGTAGAGCGACTGCTTTCAAATCAGATGGACTCTCCGGCTTTGCCAACTGTGACACTCGCATCGAAGTGGAGTTATCCCGTCGCAATTTCCGCGCCCGAGCCAACACAGTTCTGTCTTCCTCAACTTTCCGGAAGATCCGCCAAGTTCGCTCCAAAGGTTGAAATGAATTCGACAGTTCACCCAACGCCTCACTGGCACCGAGGAACATAATGCCGCCGATCTCGAGCGAAAAATTCAAGGCCGCAAGCGTTGTCAGTTGCGATTGAACCTGAAAGTAGATCAACACGTTACGGCATGAAACCAAATTGATTTTGGTAAACGGCGGATCCTGAATCAGGTTGTGATGGGCAAACACGAGATGTTTTCGCATGTTCACCATCACGCGATATCGATCACCATCAATGCGTTCGAAATACTTTTCGATTTTTCTGGTGAAACAAATTCAAGATCGCTTTTGTGATAGATTCCCTGTGCAGCCAATTCCAAAGTCTTTTGGTGCACGTCAGTCGCGAAAATCTTCAGATTGTGTTTCCGCCCCAGACGGTCCATCACATCCAGAATCACCATCGCCATGGAATACGCTTCCTGCCCCGTTGCACAACCGGCCACCCATACGCGAAAAGTTCGGCCCTCTGGATAGTTCTGGAGCATTGACTCCACTTCGCGTTCCAACGAACAATACGCAGCTTCGTCACGAAAGAACTTAGCGACGCCAATCAGCAAGTCATGGAACAGATCATCCAACGCACCCCGATCGCTCGCCAAATATTTTGCGTACGCTTCGCATGTTTTAAAGTTCGCCATCGACTGGCGACGTTCAATTCGTCTCTCGATCGTGCTCGGTTTATAGTCGTCGAAGTTAAGATTATAGTGGTTGCTTAGCATGCTAAAAATCGAATGCATCGATTCATCAGTCCGCAAATTCCGCTGACCAACGACCGATTGCATTTTTTCGTTCAACAGAACATCAATCATTTCTGCCGGATGAAGTACATGCTGCACGCATTGCGTGCGAACCGCGTTAATTGGCATTCCATCAAACGCAGCCGACCCAAGTGACTCGGCAATTGTAAGACCACCAGCGCCATAAATTGCCTCGATCCCTTCCGAACCATCACTGCCTGTTCCGGACAGAACGATACCTGCTACTGGCACACCTGTGTTCTTCGCCAGTGAATTAAAAAAGACGTCGATTGGTTTGTGCAAGCCATCTGGAAACTCGCTGAGAGCAAGCTGATACCCCTCACAGCGTAGTTCTTTTCCCGGCGGAATCAGATAAATATGATTCGCTTCCAATATCATGCCGTCTTCAGCAACCGAAATTGGCATTAGAGTTTGTCGCCCCATGATCTCAGACATCAAACTTTTGAAGTCAGGCGAAAGATGCTGAATGATCACGAACGCCATGCCAGTATCGAGCGGCATGTCTTTAAAAAGAGCTTCAATGCTTCTCAAACCGCCTGCCGATGCGCCAATGGCAACAATTGGCACGATCTCTGAGTCGTCGCCTAGCTCTGCAGCTGTCTTGTCTTCTGAAACCATTGATCGTTTGAGTGCGAAATTGAGTCTTGGAAATCAAACAGTCAGCGTCGCAAAAGCACACCGAACCGCTCCTCCAATTTATACTATTTGCGACTCGTCCGCGCCAAAATTTGGTTTCGAAAAATACTATCGGTAGTAATGCGACATGTCAGCGGACAGTATCGAAAAGATCCTTGTGAATGGGCATAACTGATGAACTCGCCGCAAGTGTAACGATCTAACACATCAATTTTAAGAGAACGAAGCCTCAATCCCTCAGGATCATTCGAATTTTTAGTTGTTTCCAGTTGTTAACCCGGACTATTCACGATGCGTGGGCGTCAAAATTGTGAAGGCTTGTTTTTATTGTGGCATTGTTCCAGGTTTGTGGTTCCGACAGTTCACCCACGAGGTGAATTGGTGAATCTGCAAAAACTGTCTCCACTTCAGGGGAATCGCCTCAAACATCAAACCAGACGCCTGTCGTCGTGAATAATTCCGGGTTAAACAGGCGATACAGCTCGCTTGATCCTCAATCTGAACGGCTTTGATCGGCAAAAGGATGTCGTGAAGCCACCAGAAAACAGGACGTCCTTGTCCTTTGGATTCGAGCTACTGGCTTTTACTGGAAGTTGCCAACAACCGCTCGTGGGAAACATTGAGTTCTGATTCTTGCTTGTGAAAAATCGTCAAACAAAGTCACATCTCAACTCAGATTCTTCGCCCTAGAGACTCCGCAAAGTTCCCTCGGCTGTCTAAGCCCGTATTCCGACATCAAGATCCGAATTCCAGATATTGTTGGAACCTTCCAAAGCCGCAAATACTTCGTCGACTGTCGCTTCCTCAGATTCTCCCTCGCTTGCCTCGGCGAAACAGATCTCCAACTCCTCATCAACGTTTAAAACATCTTCGACCGCATCCGCAAGTTCCCAGTCGATGTCTTCAACTTCATTCTCAGCGTCATCTGGCGCTACGGAAACGTTCTCGCTGGACGACAAAGATATCGCCAGCTCGTATGACGCGGGTAGGTCATTCAACGAATCCACAAGAATCTGATAGTTCGCTCCTTCCACAACTTCGAACACGATTCCAACGTCATCGTTCGTCGTTCCAGACACAACCTGCTGCGTTTCTGAATCAAAAACGGTAACCGAGGCCTCTACAGCATGCGATTCACTCACAGCCGCCATATCGAGATCAGCCACGCCGTCTCCCGTGGCAGTAAACTGGAACACGTCGACGTCTTTGGCAGTTTCCAATTGCCCAGTAATCACCGCCACGCCATCCTCAAAAACGATTTGCGACGTATCCTCTCCGAGTTCGTTAGGATGATCATCCGAAGGTTCGGTCGGTACGTCATCACGTGCTTCGATGTCCAACGTCATTGCCAGTTCCCACAATCCTGTTTGACCTTCTCCAGCGTTGATCGCGATAAAGTACTCGCTTCCCGATTCGATGCTGAATGAGATACCGACGTTTTCATTGGTGACTCCTCTGGCAACCGATTCTGCATCGGAGCTGAAAACTTCGACTGCAAGCTCAGTGGAGCTATCCGCATCTGTTTCTGCCAGTTGCAACTCGGCTCTACCGTTGCCGTCGGCGACAAAACGGAACGTATCAACGTCGTCCACCGTTTCCAAATCACCAGTCAGTTCAGAAACACCGTCAACGAATTCCAGCAATGTCGATTCGCTGCCGATCTCATTTGCGTGCAAATCTGTTGGAGCCTGAGGCTCTGGCAAATCAGAATGCGAAACCGTCACTTGGAATAGACCTGAAGCTCCATCCTCTGATGAAACTTCAAGCTGATATGCCTGTCCTGCCGCAACCTCGAAAGTCAGCTTCTGAAAACCATCCAGATTTTCGGTACTGGACGCCGCAACCATAGAGCCATCCGAATCCGTAATTTCGAGCTTCGTTTCTGCGTCGCCGAAGGAACTCGCGACTACGATGTCGATCAAACCGTCTTCCGAAGGAGTCATTGAAAATGTCTGGACTGGCGTCTCTCCATCGATCGTCCCAAAGAACCCATCCGTCCCGTCGACAGGGTCGCCGAGATCGCGAACTGTTGGAGCGGTTTCTTCACCGATTTCGCCATCGGTTGAGTCGTCGGCCTCCCCAAGCCCAACACTCGTTTGCGATTCAACGTCGTTGTTGCTTTCAAATTCGTCAAAAGCAGCGTCTTCGTTTCCCACAACAATTTCTGTTTCATTGAACTCAGATTCAACAGCGACTTCATTGACGTCGGTTACCGAAGCGACCTCACACTGTTCCGGCGGTGCAAAATCGCTTGGCAGCAATTCCGCCACGAAGTCCGCAGCCAACAGGCGACGGTCCTCAAGTTTTTGAATACGAAAGCCTTTTCTCAAATTCTGCGTTCTCATTTCCCCACAACCTTTCGGTTGCTCCTGAAACTCTGAAATAAAAGCGGGCGAATCCCGCCGTGAAAAGTCTTCGCACCTGCTGTGCCAACTTCGAAAACTGCTTCTTTCGATCGGACAAATTTCTGAACTATCAAGCGGCGACGCAGTCATCAGAAGCCCGTTTTCTCGGTGGCTCAAGCCTATTTACCGGACCCAGCGCGCCGGCCAGAAAGCCGTGAAAACTGAACGCATGCTGTAATTTTGAAATGCTGGCGTGTAACAACTGCCGGACAGCACTTTGATCGGTTACGCGATCTGAAATCGACCGAACGATTTTTTTCAGATTGAGCCGAGAAGATTTTTTTGTTTTCCACCGTCCGATTTTTGACTCGTTGGCGTCTTCAAGGTTAAGAAGCATTGGCTTCTGTTCAACAGAACGCAGCGGGAACGAATAATGCTGTACGAATCAGCCTTGAAAAAGCAGTTGGACGCGGAAGCCTCCCAATTCAAACTCAGGCAAATCGACGACCTGAAAACTGAAGAAAGCACACCGAAATCAGAAGCACAAACCGCCGCTTCGCTTGAAGGGCAGGCGTTTGCGATCTCAGCTGGAGCCGCAACGACGCCGCTCCTGTTTGCACACTTTCTGGGATTTTTCGCGTAGGCGAAACGCCGGCCCTTCAATCCGTTTGAAGCATTTCCAACGCTTTGTCGAATAGTTCGTCACGACCTTCACGAATTCCAACAATGGTTGGCTTCATTGGAATCGTGGGCTGGACTCCGCGAAGGTGATGCTGGGAATCGTCATGATTCATCACCCGCATTCCTGTCCAACAAACGCGATAACCGTCGGGCAAAGTAAACGGATTGATGTTGCCATTGGCACCAGCGGTGGGCGAACCGACGATTTCCGCAAACTTGTATTCCGCCACAATCGCCATGCAACTTTCGGCGTAGCTGATGGCTGAAGCGTTGGTCAAAAAAATAAACTTGCCACGAAACCGAGGCTTCATCGGAGGCATTTCCCAACGCCCTCTTGTTTTCATGTCCGCCATATCGACTCGGTCAGGACGAACCTGCTCTGGCACCTGCCATTTCGCTGACTGTAAATGCTGTCCAGTCATGTGCTGAAAGATAAACTCCGTGCCCTTCGGGTAACCTCGAACATCAACGATCAGCCCCTTTGCTTTTGCAAATTCATTCATTCTTGATCGCACCTGCTCTGGAGTTACCTCTCCCATGTCGATGTAGTAAATGTTCTCTTCGGCGGAATTGCCTTCGACAACCAGATCGATGGCAGGACGCTTCTTTACCATCAACGGCGACGACCGGGAAAAACGTGTCGCGATCTCAAAAACCTTCTGGCCGCGGACCAATTCCAAAACAATCTTCTGGTCAGAACGTCCCATTGAGATCATGGAAGTTGATTGAAAACGCTTCCACTGCATCGAACCTGAAATCAATTCTTCATTCTGAAGCAGAACACTGATCGCATCCTTACCATTAATTTTGGCAACGACATCTCCAACGTTGACGGATTCCAGTTCACTGGCAACGACTACCAGCTGATCCTCAATCCACGTAAAGCTCAGCGGAAGAAATCTGGTATCGCGAGTCTCTACGGGATGCAAAACGCGACCATGTCCGTCGTGTAATTGGGCGACCAGCCATTTCAGCGTATTGAGTGTATCGAGTTGATCTTCCGCCTGTTCTGCACGGGCAAGACTCAGTTCCAAAGTCTTCGCCCAATCCGTATCGACTTGATCGAAGTAGGGATAGAAATGCTGAAACAGATTCCACGCAAGAACCACGTTGGCGGTGCACAGAACTTGCTGCGACGCTGCGGACACTTCGATTTCATTCACTCGTTTGACCAGTGCGTCGGTCGAACGGCTATCGCCAGTCCTGTAACGAGTCTCCACTGGTAACGCCAAGGGCATTCGAATCCGCAGTTCTCCGCAAATTGAAGCGTCAACGACTTCTCCCAGATTCGGAACGATTTCAAGTTCGGATTTGCGTACCGCCTTAACGCCGCGTGAAATCCGGACCGCCTGATTCCCCTTGACGGTGTCTTCCTTTTCGATCGAAAACTTGTATCCCTTTCCAGTCGTCATCCACGTATCCGGCCGACGTTCCCCCATTTCGAATCCGCCGTTCGCGATCCTGACCTTTTCCCAACCATCATCATTTTTAACTTCCACAGATACTGAATCAATCAATGCATCTCCACTGCCAGAGAATTTGACACCAAAGGTAAGTCGTGTCGCATCTTGGTCGACCGTTGCGGAAATCTCGTACTGCTTCCACTCTTTCGATTTCACAGACTGATCCGCCGTGGCTTCAGTGAGCGTTTTTTCACCACCTTCGCGATTCACGCGAATCCAGCCTTGCAGCTGGCTTTCGTCGTCGGTGACTTTCGCAGAAAACCGACACCGAATCTGTTTGCCCCGAATTGACCCTGCATTGATACCTTGCATCAATTTGGCAGAAGACAAGACAGACTCCGAAGCTCGCTTTCGAAACTGACTGCTGCGATTGGTTCGAGAGCTCGAGTACAGCCTGTTTTTCATGTCAGTCCCAACGCCACGATGATGCCACGCAAGAACCTGATGGATCGGAGCAACCGTTGTTTTCGGTTTGGGCTTTGCGGCTCCCCGATAAAACGCCAAATCCACAACCAACGGATCAAACAAACGCGTCAGAAGAATTTCGGTTGTCTCCGTTTCGTTTGACGCCAACACTTCCTGTGCACCGTAGATCGCCATCTGATCCCAATCAACCAAACTGGCTTGGTCGCTCGGATGAAAGTATCGGACGTAGCCAAACGTTTTCGAAAACGCGATCAGTTTCTCCTGCTTCGAATTCGTTTCAACGGCTGGGAATTCGTGGACTTCCTGAGCGCTGGACACTGCCAACATGAACGGTGCCAGAAACAAGGCGAATGCGATCGTGAGTGTTTTTTTCGTAGTCATGGCCAAAAATCGAGAGCAACTGAGAGGTTAACCAGAAACAAACAGGCGCATAAAAAAAGAACGACAACAGATGCTGTCGTTCTTCGTTGTTTTACTCGCTCACCACTGCGTCTCTGCAGAAGGCGATCCAGCAAGACAAAAGTTATGCAGGCGTTACTTGCTCGGCACAAGGACCTTTAGGTCCGTTGCCTTCGACGTAAGTCACGCGCTGTCCTTCCTGGAGTTCATCGAATGTCGTTCCTTGGACATTTGATGAGTGAAAGAACAAGTCTTTGCTTGTTCCGTTGTCGATAAACCCAAAACCTTTGTCTGTGAGTCGTTTGATTGTGCCTTCGGCCATTTTGTCAATTTCCAAAAAAAGTCTTGCAGCGATTATCTGAAACACGTTCTCAGATTACTTCTGCTGCACTTGAAGTATACGACAGTTAGAACAATGCGATACCGCAGTTATCGAATTTGGAGTGCTTTCGCCAGAAGTGTCGCCCAACGGACCGACGTTGAACCCGCTTTCATTCGCCACAAAGCTGACAAATTCGGGTTTTGAACTCAAACAGAATTCTTACTTGAAAAACTTGTTAAGTTCCAAAAACGAAACCCAAAACACCTTTGAGCCGTCAATATCGGTGACTTTCACGCCCCAACACAATTAAGGAATCAGCTTGAGCTACTGCCGATCATCTCAGGACAACCCATTTCATAAGCCATACCATGACTTCGAGTATGGATTTCCGATCCACGACGACAATTTGCTTTTCGAGCGATTTGTGCTGGAAATCAACCAGGCAGGGCTTAGTTGGCTCACAATTCTGAAGAAGAAAGGCAATTTCCGGTCAGCCTACAGCGGATTCGAAATCGCGAAAGTCGCCCGTTACGGTGACAAAGACATCGGTCGACTGCTGCGAGATGCTGGGATCATCCGCAATCGCCTGAAGATCAAAGCCGCTGTCTTCAACGCCAAACGAATTGTTGAGATCCAGAAGCAGCACGGTTCTTTCGAGTCGTGGCTGGACCAGCATCACCCGCTGTCCATTGAACAATGGGTCAAAGTTTTCAAAGCCAATTTCAAGTTTGTTGGTGGAGAGATCTGCAATGAGTTTCTCATGAGCACTGGATACTTAAAGGGAGCTCATGACGAGGAGTGCCCCGTCTTCCAGCAAGTTTTAAAACAAAATCCGAAATGGCACGCCGATCCGGGTTAGTTTCCAAAAACATTCCCATAAACGGTGGCGAATAACGAACAACCCACTTGAGCCTTCCGATTTCGTGCGGCTCCTGTAAGAGAATCTCTTTTCGATTGGTGACGAAATGCGTTTGTTTCTTTTTGCGACTGCTTCTTTGGTGCTTTGTTCTGGCTGCCTGCTCTTGAATGCCAAAACGCATCGAGGTTCCGGGGTCGTCATTACCGAGCAAAGACAGGTTGAGGATTTCCATGGCATCTCTGCCAGTGGAAACACAAACGTCACCGTGAAAATCGGAGCTGGAAAATCGGTAACAGCGAGCTTCGATGACAACTTGATGGAATTTCTAAAAACGGAGGTTCGGGCAGGAATCCTTACGATCTACGTCGCGGAAAACTGGAGTTCATCAGTCGGTTTGAATGTTGAAATCACGATGCCGGCTCTGGATGACATTCAATTGTCGGGAGCGTCTAAAGTGATCGCTGATAACGCGACCGGTGAGAACATCCGGATTTCCTGTAGCGGTGCCAGTTCCGCAGAAGTCTCCGGAACGTTCGAGTCCTTGAAGCTCGACTTGAGCGGGGCTTCAGAGGCATTACTTGGCGAACTCACGTCAAAGAAAGCAAACCTCAGCTTGTCCGGAGCATCGAACGCGACTGTCAACGTCTCTGAGTTCGTAGAAATCGACGCCAGTGGAGCGAGCCGGACAACGATTCTTGGAAACCCTAAGGAGGTCAAGAAAGATTCTAGCGGAGCTTCCAAAGTCACTTTGAAAGACTAGCCGCAAACTACTTGTTCGAAATGGTGCCGGTCACGGTCGCGTTGTATCGACCTGCCGCAAGAAATCGGTTGTTGAATTCGATGAAGCTGACGGTGATTCCAAGCATTCCTTCTCCGGGAGCGAATGATTCCGCCGTAACCGTGGCGGTTTGCTGACCAAAAAAGTAACCGGTCGTCGCATCGGAACTGATGATGGGAGTCCAATTTGAATCACCCGCAGACGAGACCACCCGCAGATTGATTTGTGCATTTCGCCGAAAGAAACCGAACCGTTCGTGAATGAACTTTCCGATGGTGAAGTCCACCGTCGCGCCGCTGGTGTTCGTGGTGAACGCTGACCACGCTTGCTCAGGAAACACCTGATCGTCATCGGTCGAATCGTGTGATATTAACACGTCGCCAGGACTGTGCAGAGAGATCGCTTCATTAACGGTGACTCGAAAAAACTGCGAATCAACAGCTTGAGCGTTCGCACCTTCGGAGCAAATCAACAGCGAGCCAACGATGACGGCCATGACGAAAGAAATTGGCAGTCGTGTTGTTAGCATTCGCCTCCTCCAAGGTCATGTGCTGCAAACCTAAATACGATATGCATCGTTGGTTTGAGAGATAGAATCGTAAAATGTTGACCGCCACCGCAATTTGACTTGCGTGTGACGATCACACTTTTTCGATAGCAGGTCCAACCTGCAGACACCTAGTTGTTGGTGATCGTTCCAACAACAGTGGCAACGTAGTCACCGGCCGCCAGCGTCGACGCGTCGCCAGTCAAGAACACGACTGTCAATCCAAGCTGTCCGCTTCCCGGACCATCAGAAGAGGCAGCAACAGATGCCGTCCCCGATGTTGTTGTGGTGTCAGATGGAGTATCGACGACCCAGTTAGCGGTTGAATCGGAACTTACCAGAGCGAGATCCATCGAAGCGTTTCGAAAGAAAGTCGAATCGGTTGAATGGACAAAACGCCCCATATCCAAAGTTACTGCTGCACCTGATGCGTTGGAAGTGTAGACATTCCAAGTTTGCTGAGCGAATGGCTGATCAGAATCCGTAAGGTTGTGGTTGATCGTAACATCAGCTGGTGCCGTGATCGAAATCGCATCGCCAACCACGACTGTGAAAACTTGCGAATCTGTAGCCGTGCTGGTGGGTCCTTGAGCGAAAGCACCATTGCTCATGCATACGGTGACTGCGATCGCCAAAGCGAATGAAGGTATGAAACGTGAAAACATCTTGGTCTCCGAGGTGTAAACGTGCGCGAAATGTGTTTGGATTCTCAACTGGACGGAATCCACTGGGAAGCAAACCATAAAGCTCCCCTCCCGCAAATATGTAGGCCGCAAACGTCCGAGTGACTGGCTTATAACCTGGGGTGGAAACCCTTTTCAGATTCAGCACTTCTGATTTTTCCAGTCGTAACATGTAACGGCTGAAAACTATCAAAACGGGTTAGCCCTCTCTGCCTCCCGGCTACGAGTGATAGCATCGACCCGGTACTCAGTTTCAAATTAGACCGGCTTTAAATATTTAGAGAGGGCAGGCATTACACGCTCCGAATTGAAAGTGTGGGGGCTCTTGGCTGCGTAGGGAACACCCGCAAATTTTGACGAAAATGACGACTTTGCTGATTTTGCATGGGGGTTGGCCCTCTACGAACGCCGAAAAAACTATCGGAGCGATAGGTCTACCCTACAACGATCCGCCCATTGTTCCGTTTCAGAACGGACAACTGCTACCCATCCCCAAGATTGCTAATGGTCCCCCCCAACAACCTGCAAGCAAGTGTCCAGTGTTACGTGAGTGCAACCATGGTTGCTGTCGCGATGCTGTTGACGTGCACGATCGGTTGCCAAACGATTGGCCTGACGGAGCAGAAAGACAAGACCAGATCCATTGCCGCGATCGCCGAGGAATCTCTGCAAGCTGCCAAATTTGGGCAGTTTGAAACCTTGGCAAGCCCCGGATCAGAAACGCCAAACTCCAACCCAAGCCGACCCGTCTCGACACGAATTCGCAAACCGAGACCGACTCGGACAAGCTCATCTGCTGACGCCAGCGGCAATATTTTGATCGATGAGATTTTCGATCAGACCGATATCAGAGAAGCCCTTCAAGCCATCGCCTCCCAGGCCAACGTCTCAATCATCGTTGACGACCAGGTCACTGGAACCGTAACGACGCTGATCCAAAATGAGCCTCTTGATCAAGCGCTGCAGAAGATTCTGTTACCGCTTGGACACCATTATCGAGTCGTCAATGGACAGTACCTGGTTTGCGGAAGCGACCCCAGTTCGCCAATGTTTTCCATGATCGCTGATCGCCTTGATTACGCGCCGGTGTTTTCGTCGCCGCAGGAGCTGGTCGATCTGTTGTCCGAAAAGAATCGGCAATTTGTTCGCGTCGCGCCGAAACGCAACATGGTGATCGTAGAGGCTCCTAGCAAAATCTCGCAGCAAATCATGGAGGAACTACAGCTCTTCGATCGTCCCGTGCCACAGGTTGTTCTGGAAGCGATGGTGGTCGTGGTTTCTCCTGACACAGGTTTTAAGTTCGGGACCAATGTTGGGCAGGGCTACACTAACGGAGACGAAAATTTCAACTTCAATCTCGACGGATTGGAATTTTCTGGAAGCTTGAGCGGAGCGGCTTTCAAGAATCTGTTCAGCAATTTTGCACTCACATCCTACTTCGTTCGTGCACTCGAACAGGAAGGCTATCTTTCGATTCGAGCAACGCCCCACGTGATGGCCAAAAACGGAGAAAAAGCGGAAATCTCGATCGCTCGCGAATCGTTCTTCAGCACTCAACCGCTGGACTTGGCTTCGCAGACTTTCTTTCGACAGGACATTCAAAAGGTCGAAGCTGGCATTTCGCTGATCATCACGCCGACGATTCGCGGCGACAACGTCACGATGATCATTGAAAAGGCAGAAGTCAGCGAGGACATCCGTGCGACCGTGAACGACCCCGCCGTCAACAATCCGTTTCCGCTGATCAATCGCCGACAGGTTTCGACCACGGTTCATGTTGAGGACGGCGAGACCGTGGTTATCGGTGGTTTGATGCAGAATCAAATGGTGAATCGAGTCAGCCGCGTTCCTGTGCTGGGGAATCTTCCCTTGATTGGGCGACTGTTTACCCAGGTCGTTCGCGAAGAGGAGGCTGCCGAAGTCGTCGTTTTCATTTCGCCGCGGATCGTTCATCGCGACACGCCTCACCCGATGTCAAACAATGCTGACATGGTCCAAACCGGCAATGAGTACAAATTCCAGCGGCATTTCCCTCGCGATAATGGACTTGAGATCGGTGGCCCAACAGCATATCCGGCTTATGAGCAGCCATACGCCCAACCATACGACCAGGCTCCTGTACCGCACTCGCAGACAATCGAACCGGTCTACGAAACAAATCCAACGATTCAACAGCAACCCATCCAACACCCGCCGATCCAACAACATCTCAACCACCAACATCCCGTGTATCAGCAGCAACCTACCGCCCAAGTTCAGCAGGTTCACCCACAGCAGGCACAGTACCAGCATTATCAGACTAACCCGCAAAACCCGCACCAGACGGGAGAAGTCGCTCAACACGTTCGGCGTTTGCCGATCCAAACAATTAACGAACCAGGGCAAACCCGTCCCAGACGTTTGAACGCAGTTGCGAACGGAGCATCCCGAAAGACTCTGCGGGCTTATGCGACTGCGGCAACGCAAACGGTTGGTCAGTCACACCACTTTGGCGACCAACCGCATCCCTCGCAAAATCAACGCTCCATGCAGACAGGTTCCACTGCTCGCTTCGTTCAACATCCCAACCATCAAACGAGCCTTCGATAGACATTGGCTCGGCCAGCCAACCAAGTCAGAAATTTTTCTGACCCGTTTACCGAGACCAACATGAAACGTTTTTATTTTTTGAAGCGATTCCAGATCCTCGTGGCCGCTGCAATGATCGCCAGTTTCGGGCTGGCCCCGCAAGCCTCTGCACAACAGGCACGAAACTCAAAAGACTTCAAAATTGATGCGGCTTTCAAACCAGCGTTCTTTTGCAAGCCGGCCGTCAATCGTATCGAAGCGCGAAAAGGACAAACCATCCCTTTCGAATTTCGCATGGAACCGGTCCGCGAAAACGTTCGGGTCCGCGTCCGACCAGTCGCCCTTCGCCAACTGGAAACGGGAGCCGTCCAAGCCGACATCGAAAGTCCGGCTCCTCCCGAAGTCCTGCTCGAGACGGAAGAAGTGCTCGATCTGAAGCTTGGCGAAGAGACAGTGCTTCGCGGAAAAATCAGGCTGCCGAAAAACGACTCCGACTTCCACTCGTTCGGCCTTCTGGTTCAGGACAACGGCTACCTGAGCGAAAGCAATCAGCAAACTGGCGACGTGACTTATGGCGTCAAGTTCGTGTCTCAGTACATTTTGCGATGTGACATCACGATCACGAATGGCCGTGGCACCGACATCAAAAATCTTCAGATCGAAACCGCTGAACTGGTCGAACACAATGGCGTACCGTCGGCAAGCGTGATGGTTTTCAATCCGACCGGAAGCACGATCGAATTCGAAATGGAATCAAGCCTTACGCGCGATGGCTACGCGAATAACAAAAAAGGCGTCAACCTTTTCGCTCAGATCAATTCCAATGAAACGCCTCCCGAAAAATTCTCCACGCGGATCTTTCCGCGAACGAGATTGCGGATGGTTGCCGGTTGGCCGACCGCGATTTTTCCCGGCCAGTTCAACATGGAAACCAAGGTCACTCGGAAACGAAAAACGATCTTCACCGCCACGACACCCGTCACCATCGAAGCCGACACCTTCCCCGCGCAGTCTACGTTTGCGGCACAGGTTTCTCCGGGAGTCCACGTTCATCCTTCGCAATTGTTCCTCAGCCGACAGCGTGGCGCGAAGCGATTCATTCCTGTCAACCTTTCGAATCTTTCAGACCAGGAAGTGACTCTCGACATGGCCCCGGTCGACGCTGAAGGTCAAATCGTCGACTGGCTTTCCGTTCGCCCACAACAATTTTCCATCAAACCGGGCACCAGCCGCAAGGCAATGTTGTCCGTGACCAGCCGAGCGGATCAGGAATCGCATCGGTTCGCCTATCTGAACATCATCGAAGTCAATCCTGACGGTTCTGAACACAAGCAGTGTAATCTGCCTGTGGCGTTTCAGGGATCGCAGCCTTTCCAACCGGTCATAGCGACCAACTCGCTTCGCATCGATGACAAAATTGAAGGCGGTGCGTTTGTCGTCGACGTGATGAACCAGTCCGCGTTGCCATTCCCGATCAATGCCACGGTCAAGTTCAAATCGGCAACAGGTAACACGCTGACTTCCGAAACTGGATACGGCAAGTGGCTACTTCCGTCCGCCCAGCGTCGACTTGAGTTCAAAATCGACGCCAGCATTCCTGAAGGCGATCTGCCGGTTTCGCTTACTTTCACCGACGCAAAGGACAAGCTTATCGCCAAACGGGAATTCGTACTGGACGTTCAAAAGCCAGTCGCCCCGCAGAACACGGAGCCGGGTTCGCCAGGTGAAAAAGGGCAACAAACAGAAGCCGTCGTCGCGAAGTCGAATTAAGGGTTCCGTTTCTCGTCCCGTCATAAGGAAAGTCGTAGGCGGCCCGGTACCGTGAGCCGAGTCGCGTGAGCGGCCGGGTACACTACACCGAGTCTTTCACGGCAAGAAAGCTCTTCCAGATTGCCAATACCCGAAGTTACCGAGGCCCGTGCGACTTCAACAGACAATTCCTCAACGCCTCGATCATCTCAGTTTCTGAATTCGCACTTCGAGCCTGCTCCAGAAAGTTCGTGTTCTGACAGAGCTTTGAAATCTCAGCCAGCACCTTCAAGTGCGTTTGGCGGTTGTTTGGCGAGTCCGTTGTAAAGAACAACACGTCAACAAGCTCACCACTGGCAGCGTCGTAATCGATCGGCCTCTTCGTCGTCACAATCGCGATGGCGGAGTCGTTAACGTCCGCTTGCGCCAAAGTCGCGTGAGGAATCGCAAACCCATTGCCGACGGCTGTATTCTGGAGCTGTTCCCTTTCCCACAACGACGTCGCGATGATAATCGGGCTGATACTCGGATAGTGAATAGCCAACATCTCACTGGCCTTGCGGAACAACAATTCCTTTTTCGTAATCTCCGAATTCACCAAAATGCACTTCTCGTCAACAAAGCTCAATAAATCAAACTCTCGCTCAACCGGCAAGTGCTGGATATCGAACGCCTCATGAGTCTGTTGCACCGGAGTCTTTAACCACAACACCGAACATTCGGCTTTTCGAGTCAGATTATCTTTCGGCGTTCCCCAAAGCCGTCCCTTCAATGTGCGATTGGGAGCGGCTCCCATGATCATCAAGTCGTAACCGCTGCTGGCCTTTTGAATTGTCTCAAGTTCGTTTTCGCCCTTCAACAAAACCAATTTCGTTGGACTGACACAAAGGTCGCTGAGCTGGTCGATATAGTCGGCCCTCGCTTGCGTTCCCAATGTTTCCTTGTGGTCGTTATCGAAGCAGATAAAGTTCAGTTCCGCGTTGTAAATCTGAGCCAAATGATCCGCCGTCGTCACGACCAGCGAATCATGAGGTCCCGGTTCTGCGTAAACAAGAATCTGTCGGATATACCGCACACCAGCGTCTTTGAACACCGCCAGGTTACAAGCCAAATGGTCCTGCAACCATCCGAGCGGATTCTGAAACGTGATCCCGAACCGGCGACGACCCGCGGCTTCCATGACCACCCATTCACAGTCCAAACGTGTCGCGACTTTGTGAATCGTATCAACGACATCACGCGTCACCGTTGTGTCGTATTCCAGCTGCACCCCTTCCACTTCCGCCATCGTGTGAATGCGACGACTGAGCGCTTCGGTGTGCTGGTCGTCGTCTGAGATATCCGCCAATTGCGTCTGTTCAGGAACGGCGGTCAGGTGCAGGACTTCCAACCGACGCCCGTGTGCAAGTGAAGCTCCCATCTCGACAAGCGTTTCTGGTGATCGTTCTGTTCCGAACAAAGGCACCACAACCGCGGCATCTGTCGGAAGTTCTTCATCCAAAGAAGTCAGCCCGGCTCCAGCGCTCGGTTCGGTCAGCAAATCCTGCCTTCGCCCCATCTTGGAAACGACGCCTCGTCTGGATGTCTGGCGGCGACCATAAGCGAAATAGGAAGCCGTTCCTACCATGACGATACAACCAATCGCAAAAGCGGCCGTTAGCCCCATCGCATACAACAGAATGATGCCGCTGATAATGCCCAGTATTTGAACAAAGGGATACATCGGCGATCGAAACTGCGGCTTGTACCACTGACCGGCACTCTCGCGAAGCACAATCACGGTGCCACACACAAACATGAAAGCCAGAATCATGAAAGCGCTGGCAAGTTTTGCAATTTGCTCGACCGGCAGGAATGCAATACTCACCGCCATCACCATCGCCGTCAGCAGAATGCTGGGCACCGGTGTTTTGTAAGTCGAACTGATCTCCTGAATTTTCGCCGGCAACAATTGATCGCGGCTCATCGCAAACGGAAACCGTGACGCCGCCAACAAGCCAGCAACCGCCATCGAAACCATTGTCACGATCGCAAACACAGCCGCAATTTTACCTGCGATGGTACCGCCAACAATGCACGCCAAAGTGTAAATCGGATGCAGGTCCGGATCCTTCGTTCCATTGGCGTGAATCAGATCTTCCATCGGAACGTTCGCCACCAGCACAAACACGACGAAGACGTAAATGCAGACCACGATCAACCACGAAATTAAAATTCCTAACGGCAAATTGCGTCCCGGATCTTTGACTTCTTCCGCGATGGCCGCCACCTTGGTGACGCCGGCGTAAGAAACGTAGACAAATGCCGTCGCAGCGATAAAACCATTGAATCCTTTGGAAAACCCTTTGTCGAAGTATTCAAGATCGATGCTTCCCAATCCAAAAACCGACAGGATCAACAGGCCAACCAGCACACCGCTCAAGATGAACTTCTGCAGCTTACTGATGATGCTAACGCCCATGATGTTCAGCACCGTGATCGCGACCAGCAGCACCATGGCCACCGTGATCAAGTTGCCTTTCGTCATTTCCATGTTCACTAACACGGATAGGTAGGCACCGAATCCAAGCAAAGCGAAGGCGCTTTTAAGCAGCAGCGACAACCACAGGCCAAGCCCTGAAATCGTTCCGGCAAGCGGACCAAAGGTTCGTTCGAGGTAAACGTAAGTTCCCCCCGATGTCGGCATCGCAGTCGCCAGTTCGGACTTCGAAAGTGCGGCTGGCAAAACGGTCAATCCGGCGACAAGGTAAGCCAGCCAAACCATCGGTCCGGTCTTGGCGGCGGCGAGCCCCGGCAGCACGAAGATCCCGCTGCCAAGCATCGCGCTGATGCTGATCGCAACGACCGCTCCCAATCCAAGTCGTCGTTCAAGCGTTTTCAGA
>CAYZPA010000097.1:0-17706 GCA_964479855.1 uncultured Pirellulaceae bacterium | reverse complement strand
CCGGTGGCTTACTTCTTTCCGCTTGCCTAACGAAAGCCTAACGAAACGACACCAGGACGCACCCCGACTTGTTGATTTTATGAGCCGCTTGGGCGATAGCCGGCGTTAGCCCCGGTTGAAGTGTCGTTAACCGAGGCTAACGCCTAAACGGCTAAATCAAAGATCTCGATTTGGACTAAATCAACAAGCCGAGCCGCGAAGGGGAAGCTGCAAAGTGCCAGCCGTTACAAACCCAATTGTCGTGTCGCTTCGAAGCCCGCGACGGCAACCGCACAGCTCAAATTGATACTGCGAACTTTCTCGTAAGTTGGGATTCGGAGCAGCCGATCCGCGTGAGGATCTGTAATCGTTTTTGGAAGGCCCGCCGTCTCGCAACCGAAAACCAGCGTGTCTCCAGCGGCAAATTGAACGTCCAGATAGCTGTTGGTTGCGAACCGGGAAAACATCCATAGATTGGTCGGCCCCCTTTTCTCCACAAAGTCTTCCCAGTGATCCGCGATTTCCCATTCGAGATGTTGCCAGTAATCCAAACCGGCTCGCCGAAGTGTCTTTTCATTAATTTGAAACCCGAGCGGCCGGATCAGCCACAATTTTGCTTGAAGGGCCACGCAGGTTCGCCCGACGGCTCCCGTATTGGGTGGGATTTCAGGCTGGTGTAACACGATGTGCAATTGCGGTTCGTAAGATGAATTGGGCAAACTCGGCTCCGGAAAAAAGCTGTATCTGACGATGCCAACATTGTAGGAAGTCGCTCGATGAAGCAGAATGCTACTGCTGAAGTCAATCGACGCAAATGGATTGGCTTCCAGCATTCCAGAACCGCCGCAGCGAAGGGTGGTGTCGACGCCAATTCGGTATCTGAGCCGCCTCAAGGCAATCTGAAACAGGAATTATTGTGGTCAAAATCGAAAGAAACAAAACTCGCCCGGTACGCATTGGCTCCATCACGATCGGTGACAACCATCCGATCGCGGTCCAGTCCATGACGGCGACCAAAACGCAGGACATCGATGCGACGGTAGCGCTGGTGCAGTTGATGCAGGATGCGGGAGCCGATGTCGTTCGAATCGCGGTCGACAGCAAGAAAGACGCCGCAGCCCTGGCTGAGATTCGCAAGCAAACGACGGCCAACCTTTCGGTTGATCTGCAAGAAAACTATCGACTGGTCACCGAAGTCGCGCCGCATGTCGACAAAGTTCGCTACAACCCCGGGCACTTGTACCATCACGAAACGGACAAGCCATGGCAAAAGAAAGTCATGCTGATCGCCGAGACCTGTCGCGATCACGATTGTGCGATGCGGGTCGGAGTGAACTGCGGCAGTGTCGATCCTGCGATGAAACAGAAGTATGACGCGTCTGATTCCATCACGCCGATGCTGGAAAGTGCTTTTGACCACTGCGAGTTTTTGGACAGCATCGATTTCACGCGTTACTGCGTTTCTTTGAAGGACTCGGATCCCTCCAAGGTGATTGAAGTCAATCAGCGATTCGCGGAGACTCGCCCCGACATTCCATTGCATCTGGGAGTCACTGAAGCAGGCATGCCTCCCGAAGGAATCATTAAAACTCGAATCGCGTTTGAGCAACTAATTGGCCGCGGCATCGGGGATACGGTGCGCGTTTCGCTTACGCTTCCAAACGCTCGCAAAGGCGAAGAAATTCAAGCCGGTCGCGAGATCGTGGACGACATTTATGCTGGCCGCGTCCGAAGTGTCGTTAGCTTTGACCCTAACGCTTTGAACATCATTTCGTGTCCGAGCTGTTCCCGCGTTGAAAACGAAGCTTTCGTCGATTTGGCGGCTCAGGTCAAAGAGATGACGGCATATGCCAAAGACCACGCGATTACGATTGCCGTGATGGGCTGCCGAGTTAACGGGCCGGGCGAAACGGATGATGCAGATTTGGGACTTTGGTGTGGGCCGAAAGTCGTCAATCTGAAAAAGGGTGAGGAAACGCTTGGAGCCTATCCATACGACGAAATACTTCCGAAGTTAAAATCTGAATTGGATAAGCTGATTCAGGAAAAAGTCTGATCTGCTTTATTTTTTTAGTCAATTCTACGAACCAACGAAACGCGAGTCGGCTCCATCTGATTAGTGATGGAAGCATCGACTACCGGCGAAACTCGACGAGGGCTTGCCCATGATTAACACCCTCTTTCTGCCAGAGATTCGCGAAATGTTGGCTGAAAACAATTCGCGGGAATTGTCAGAGTTCTGCACCGCCTTGCATCCATCACGGACTGCAGAATTTATGGCTGGGTTGGAATGCGATGAAATTTGGCAAGTGTTCGCCCACACCGATCCGGATACTCGAGCGGACATCCTTTCGTATTTCGACCGACGGCAGCAGGTTGAACTTGTTTCATCGCAGGAGCGTGCGACCGCTGCGGCGTTGGTTCAGCTGCTTTCACCCGACGACCGCGTCGACCTGTTGCAGGAAGTAGACGACGAAGTTCGAGAAGAACTGTTGGCGCTAATGCCATCTGAAGTTCGACGTGATGTGCTGCGTCTGGATCAGTATCCAGACGATTCGGCGGGCGCGATGATGACGACCGACGTCACAAGATTAACGGAAGGCTTGACCGTTCGCGAAGCAATGAACGAATTGGCTCGCCACGCCGAAGAAGGCGAAACGATCTACTACCTGTACATCGTTGATGACGAAAATCATCTGCGAGGACTGGTCTCTGCCCGGCAATTGCTTGTCGGTATGCGAAATCCAGAAACGAAGCTTTCTGAGATCATGGAAACGGACATCGTTGCAGCTCATGTGCTTGACGATCAGGAGGAAGTCGCCAACAAAGTCGCTCGGATGGACTTGTTGGCGATTCCCGTCGTTGACCTTGAACGTCGAATGTTGGGCATCATCACTCACGATGACGTCATTGATGTTGTTCGCGAAGAAGCCACCGAAGACGCTCACCGAATCGCGGCGGTCGAGCCCTTGGATCAGAGCTACCTTTCGACGTCCGTTTGGGTGTTGAGCTGGAAGCGAGGAATCTGGTTGACGATTCTGTTTTTCTGCGCTTTGCTGACGGCTTTCGCGTTGGAGCAGTATGAAGCTAGGCTCAAGACGTTGTACTGGTTGGTGCCCTTCATTCCACTGATCATTAGCAGTGGCGGCAATACGGGAAGTCAGTCGGCAACCCTGATCATTACCGCGTTGTCGCGAAAGCATATCGGCGTATCGGACTGGGGAAAGGTCCTTGTTCGCGAACTGGTGATGGGATTGCTGCTGGGAGTCGGTTTGGCAATTTTGGGACTTCTGGCGTCGTTGTTCATGATCGATACGGAGCCGCGTGAACGCGAAATCGAACAGCCGGCAATCGAAGTCAGTTCCGACGGCGGGAAGACTTGGTTTGATTCAAACCCCAAAGATGCTCAGGCACCAGTTCAGGCACGGTTAAAACCTGCGATCGAGGTGAGTTCGGATGGAGGAAGGACTTGGGTCGATTCCAGTGGTGAAGGCTCCGAGTCGTCTGTTCGAGCGAGGTTGAAAGGGGAACAAGTTTCGATTTCTCGAATGGCATTCTTTGTCGTGCCGGTGACGCTTGTTCTAGTTGTGGTGTCCGGGACACTGACTGGTTCAATCCTTCCGCTTCTTTTTGAGAAGATCGGTTTGGACCCCGCGATGATGAGCAACCCCTTTGTCGCCGGCATAGTCGATATTGTTGGGATCGTGATCTACATGACTGTTGCAGCGTGGCTCGTCGGCGTGTGACGGAATTGGAAAATTGAGGTCAGCGTGGCTCAATTTGTCCGAAAACGACCAGTCGCGAATTTTATAATTGAAGAGCCTTCAGCTAAATGTCTTTTTCACGTGCGGCTGAAACAGCAGGATCAACGCCCATATCCCCATCGGTAGCGTCAACCCGAGACAAGGACCGCAAAGGGGAATTAGACTTACGAACGCTCCGGTGAGTGCGAAGCCGTATGCCTTTCGAGTCAGCATCGCGATGGCACCGCCCAATGCCAGGATGTTCAGAAGTGGCATAATGACGATTGCAGACCATTTTCCCGCCTCGCGTCCGGCAAGCTGAGCGTCGGTTACTCCCGGCAATGCTTGCTGCTCCTGTCCCATGACAGCACCAATAATGCTAAGGCCATTAAAGATAAGCCAAATCCCACACATCACTAGCAGTACAATCGCCGGCACGATTAGCAAATCTTTTCCGGGCGTGCGCCCCGATTGGCTTGAATGTCCTTGTTGCCCGACTTGCTGACGATGATGCGAGTAAGGATTGTTTGAATAATCAGGTCTGTTTGACAACGCGAGCCCTCCCACCAAAAGGCACTCAGATTTTTAGTAAAGTCAGGTTTCATCAACTTAAAATATAGCAAACAGAGCAACCGTTCGCGCGTTGGTCGATGCTTGATCTGCGTGTCAAACAAACTTTTGTGCTTTTTCATTCAAGCCTGAATTCACGGCGGCGGCGATCGCTTTGAAACGACACCGTGCGTTTTCTTCGCAAAGGAATGCCGAAAGGGTGACCATCTTCCCGCAGCGGTGATTCTTGCTGCGCCCACTGAAATAATGCTCTCTCGAAGCATTTCTTGCCCAGAAAACCCGCGTTGACCAGCTTTAGTCGCGGACTATAGTTTCGAATTCGACCAAGCGAAATCTGCGTTCTAACGCCGCTGGGTCAGGTTTCTTAAGTCACGCCTTTCAACAATGCTCAACTTCTTTCGTCAGCGTTCAGGGTCTTTCAAAAGCGATATTCTATCGGGACTCACGGTTGCACTTGCCCTGGTTCCAGAAGCGATTGCTTTCGCGTTTGTTGCCGGTGTTGATCCAGTGGTCGGGCTGTATTCGGCTTTCTTCATCGGTCTAATCACTGCCATTTTTGGTGGGCGGCCGGGCATGATTTCGGGAGCCACCGGAGCGATGGCTGTCGTGGTTGGCGGATCGGCGTCGCTGATCGCGATTCATGGCGTGGAGTACCTTTTTCCGACAGTGATCCTGTGCGGAATCCTGCAGATCACGATCGGCATCGCTCGATTGGGAAAGCTGATCCGAATGGTTCCGCATTCTGTCATGCTTGGTTTCGTCAATGGCTTGGCAATCGTGATTGGGCTTGCGCAGCTTGGAAGCTTCAAAACACTCTCCGATAGCGGAGAAGGCGTGTTGAACAATGGCTCTCTCGTTTTTCTCCAAGGAGCATCGCTGTATTGGATGTTGGGGCTGGTCGTGCTGACGATGGCGATCATTTGGTTGTTGCCAAAGGTCACTCAAATGGTTCCCGCCTCGCTTGCCGCGATTCTTACGGTCACCTGTATCTCGATCATTGTCAATCAACAGTATCAATCCGAGGCTGATCCTGAAAACGTGCTGGCGACGGTCGGCGACATGCTTCGGACTAATTCTAAAGACAAAGAGATTCGTGAGCTAACGGGAGACGTCGGACATGGGAGCGGAGCCAAAGAGAATACCGACTCGCGTTGGGCCAAACTGAGCGACGACGAAAAAGCAAAAGAAATCGATTCGATCATTGCATCGGAATCGGACACGGGCATCGCGGGAGGGCTTCCGGTTCTCTATTTCCTGAACCCCGACAATCAGGTGCCGTTGAATCTGGATACGCTCAGGATTATTTTCCCATTTGCAATCGTTTTATGCGGCGTCGGCCTTATCGAATCGCTGATGACGTTAACTTTGATCGACGAGATTACTGAGACTCGCGGCAAAGGTAATCGAGAATGTATCGGGCAGGGAGCGGCCAATGTTGTTTGCGGCTTGTTCGGCGGGATGGGTGGTTGCGCCATGATTGGTCAGTCACTAATCAACGTGAACTCCGGCGGGCGTGGTCGACTGTCGGGAATCACGGCGGCGGTTTGCCTGTTGGCCTTTGTCCTGTTTTTGGCTCCATGGATCGAGCAAATCCCAATGGCGGCTCTGGTCGGCGTGATGTTCATGGTCGTGATCGGAACTTTCGAATGGGCGTCATTAAGGATGTTCCGTCGAATGCCCAAGGCTGACACGCTGGTCATGATTTTCGTGGCCGGATATACGGTTTTCATGCACGACTTGGCAACTGCTGTGATTCTAGGGGTCGTCATTTCGGCACTGGTTTTCGCTTGGAACCACGCAACTCACATCGGGGCAGATGTAAAGTACAACGAATTCGGCAGCAAGATTTACCAGCTGCACGGACCTCTTTTCTTCGCCTCAGTCACGTCTTTCAAGGACATGTTTGTCGTTGCTGACGATCCTGATGATGTGGTCATCGATTTCTACTATTCCCGCGTGTACGACCAGTCAGCATTGGAAGCGATCAACAACCTTGCTGAGAAATACCAAGCGGAGGGCAAGCGTTTGCACCTGACTCACCTGAGTCCCGAATGTCGCGATCTGCTTGATAAGGCTGGTGATCTTGTGGAAATCAACGTCTCTGAAGACCCTCAATATCACGTGGCAACCGACCGGCTTGGTTAGTGTTGGAAGTTGCAAAACACCCATTAATGGGAAGCATCGAATTTGATTCTTGATTGCGGAAAGCGTCAAACAGCGTGCAACCTCAACTCAGGTTATTTGCACTATTGGTGCGTTCAAGATGGGTTTGCCTGGCTGAGTTTGTGAGCCGAGCAACATGAGCGGCCGGGTTCCCGCAATGAGATTGTGAGCCGAGTAGCCGCACGACGAGTTTTCGGAAAGCAAGTAGCCGATGTCGCCAGCCTTCGGAATGTCCTGTGCTGCTCAGAACTCTGGCGAGCTTGTCGTTTTATTGCAAATCGAGATTTTTACTTCAGCCGTTTAGGCGTTAGCCTCGGTTAACGACACTTCAACCGGGGCTAACGCCCAAACGGCTCAATAAATCGACAAGCTCTGGCGAGCTCTGCTACGGTAGCGCGGCTCGCCCTACGTAGAAGTGAGCCGTTGGCCGCAGGACCTCGGGTTCGTTGCCTCGGGGTTGATTGCCAACTTCTGAAAGTACCCGACCGCTGACGCGTCTCGACTCACAAACCAGACAACTCAGCATGAGCGAACCACTTGATGAGTAAACCACTTGTTTTGACGGCTCGAATTTCATTCACCAGAACCGCCGTTTTTGGTACGACTCGAATTACCGGAACTGCTTTTTCGATTCAAGTCGATTGAGTATTTGATTCTGAACTGTCTGCGCTGTCAGGGCGGCATATTTCAGGCGTATTCATACGACTCAATCGAAGAAGGCCGAAAATGGGCGCTCTCAAGAAACTCTCCGCCGTCATGGCCAATCCGACGGCCTACCGGCTTTGGCAAGCCCCGTTTGCGGAAATGAAGTTCCGCCCCATCATCGAAAACAACGACATGACGCAAGTTCGCCGTGTGTTGGACGTCGGTTGCGGCCCAGGGACAAATTCGCTTTTCTTCGAAGATAAGGACTATCTGGGCCTCGATATCAACGAGAGCTACATCAAGCAGGCAAGGCGTCGTTTTGATCGACCGTTCGAGGTTGCCGACGTGTGCACTTACGAAGCCGAACCTGAAAATCGATTCGATTTTATTCTGCTCAATAGTCTGTTGCACCATATCGACGACCAGCACACTGACCGTATCTTGCAGCAACTTTCAAAACAGCTGACTTCGGATGGCCATGTTCACATTCTGGATCTGGTCCTACCGGCGGAGCGATCCATCGCGCGGAGTCTCGCTCTTTCGGATCGCGGCGATCACCCAAGGCCGCTGAAAGACTGGCAACCCATCTTCGAAAGACATTTTGAGTCGGTTCTGTTCGAGAACTACCCGGTGACGATGGGCGGCATCACGCTTTGGAGCATGGTTTATTTCAAAGGAAAAGCTCGCGTTTGACCGTACCTAGCGATTTCTGAACGAGTAATCCGAAATGCTTAAAGCCGCGGCAATGCCGCTACTATTTCGGTTGCAGGCTTCGAATTAACACTGGCCGCGCCGCCGCAAAGCGAATCAGCTTTTATTCTGATCTGGCTGAATCTGTTCGCGTTTTGCGGTAGATCGAAAACTTGGTTTTCGCTTCTTTGCCCGCACCCGAATTTGCCGAAATGGTTTCAGTAAGGTCGAACTCTTTCCGCAAACGATCGAGTAACTTCTTGCTTACCGGCGTGGAGAATGGTGGGCTTTCATTGATGACAATGAGCTTTACGTCAGCGTCAATAATTTCACGCATGAGGTTGTCTTCGTCGGCGTAGAGGTCGGCCCGAAAGAACTCATACATGACCCCGTTGAATGGCTCTCGATTGGTCAGGTAACAGACTTCAGGAGAGTCTGGCATCGCGAAAACGGTATCGCCCGGTGATGAGTAGCGATCGATCATGGCTTGAAGTTGACCGTAGATCTTCGCGTCACCGTTGTCGACGACCAACTGACTGCGTTCCGTTTCCAGCTTTGCAGCCGTTCTCTTTTGAAACCCCTCCTGAAATGACTCATCAGGCCAGGTTCCATCGAACCGAAAAATCGCCATCGCGATAAAAAACATCAGCACCGCCGCCTGCGGCCAACCTGTTGGTGTGCCGCAAGCACGCGCGCCCGCGACCGCGGTCAATAATGCCATCGGAGCCGCGTAAAAGAAGTACAACGCGACAGCAAAAGGAAACTGAATCAGACTCACAAAGAAGCAGATTGCTGTCAGCGTAAACAGCTTCTGTTTTGAAATTGGACTCAATTCGCCGCGTTTCAGGTACAGAATAGCCAGATTCGAAATCACAATCAGAGGAATAGCATTTCGAAAACTGAAGAAACAGATCGCAAAACCCAGTTTCGTCCAGTTCGAAATCAAAACTGCACCGAACGCGATCACACTAACGCCGATGACCCATAATTGGCTGCGGTTATCCGTTGCTTTTGAATTCAAAGCCGTATCGGTCTTCGGTAACATTCCGGAATAAATGACCAGCATCAATGGAAAACAGAACAGCATGCTCTGCCACGAGGCAAACGAAGCAGCCGCGTGTTCCATTCGTAGCTTCGGATAGACAAACACCCCGCGATAAAGATCATCCAACGCGTCGGCCCGCCAAAACACTTGCACCAAAGCTAATAAGGGTAGTGCAACTCCGCATGTTAGCACGGCGCCGTCCTGCAAAAGCGAGTTCAGCCTTTTGGATTCCGAAATGATGCCGCCATTTCCGGTGAACTTTTTCGCCAACGACGACCATTCGTGAAACAGTACAAACATCGTCACGCCAACGAATGGAATCACAAAATGGATCACTTGCATGTACGGATCAAGACGCGTCACGAAGACCAGGCTCAGAAACGAAACTCCAATCAACGCGATTGATATCAATATCGAAAGCCATTGTCCGCCGTTCGTTCTCCCAGCGAACTGAATTTGATTCCGATACAGCAACGCCATCAACGTGGCAGCTAAAAGAAACAATCCGCTACTCTTGATCGCAATCGACGCTCCGATTCCCAACCCAGCCAGCAACAAGTACTTCCGCGAATTTTGTCTGATGAACAAAAACATCAGCGCGGCGACGCCAGCGGCCAAATATAGGTTGTACCAGGACGGCATGGCGGCGGAGTACAAAGGGATGCTCCAAACGTTGGCCAGGATCGTTACCAATGCCGCCGCTTTCGGGCGAAGGAAATTCGTGCCAAGAATGTACACGACAAACAGGAAAACGATTTGCCACATGAATAGCATCCACCGCATGGACATGCTGTTCACACCGAACAACCGAAAGCTCAAGCCGTTCAGGTAGCTAAGCCCGCCCGTGTACATGTCGTCGAAGTCTCTATGTGGGATCTGCCCCACCAGCACACGTTCAGCGGCCTGACCGAGTTGCCCTTCATCATGAGGAAACCAACCGCGATCTAAATGAAACCAGGTCCAGACAGCAGAAACCAATACTGCCGCCGCTGCCCAGAGCAACCATTGGCTTCTTGAGCAATGGTCATCATCGGTATCTTTGAGATCAGGATTCAGCGAGGGGTTCGACATGTTTCTCTAATCGGAATTCGCCACAAGACGATCCAACTGGAAGTCGCACCAATTCAGTTTGCGTGCAACATGGAAATCGTTTGAGTCGCAACATCCTCCGACCAACCCGAACAATCGATTCTGTTTTTGTAAAACGTAAACTCAAGTCGACAGAATTTTGCATTCGCGAACTGTCAAAGTGCTACCTTTGGTCGTCGAATTCTACCGCCACGAATTCAATGCTCCCCCGCTCCGGCACACCAATGCATCGTTTCACCGAACAATCTGAACAACGCCGCGATACCGTCCGGCTTTCTACGGTCCGGCTTTCGGTTGCGATTCCGATTTACAATGAGGAATCGGTACTGCCTGAGTTGTATGACCGATTGAAAGCTGTCATCGACCAAATACCGGGTGGGCCGCATGAGATACTGTTTGTGGACGACGGTAGTAGCGACGGGACTCGCGAGATACTTGGTGCTTTGACCCAAGTGGATGATCGGATCAAGACGATTCTTCTGTCCCGAAATTTTGGCCATCAAGCCGCCCTGAGTGCCGCCCTTGATCACGTCACGGGGGATGCCGTCGTGATGATGGACGGCGATCTGCAAGACACGCCAGAGACGATTTTTCGGTTTTTCGAATCGTTTCAGCAGGGTTTCGATGTCGTTTACGCTGTTCGAGAAAAGCGCAAAGAAGCGTGGTGGAAGCGAGCCTGTTACGCGAGCTTCTATCGAGTCATTCGCAAACTCTCTGAGCTGGACCTGCCGGAAGGCTCTGGCGATTTTGCCCTGATTTCACGACGAGTCGTCGATCGCATCACCGCCATGCCAGAGCGGCACCGATACCTTCGCGGGCTTCGACACTGGGTCGGCTATCGGCAAAAAGGAATCCTTGTCGAACGCGATGCTCGACATTCTGGCGTCAGCAAGTACAGCTTTTCAAAGCTTTTCGGTTTGGCGTTTGACGGAATTTTTTCTTTCTCAGTCAAGCCTCTTCGGGCCGCTGTTTTCTGCGGTGCTGTCGCGATTGCTGCATCGATGCTGTTTGTTGCGTATTCCGTTTTCGCTCATTTGTTTCTCAGTCGTTCCCCCGACGGATTCACAGCGTTGGTTTCCATCGTCTCGATGTTGGCCGGTTTGCAGCTTGTTTTCCTTGGTTTGATCGGAGAGTACGTCGGTCGCATTTACGAACAGGTCAAATTACGCCCGCTCTATGTCGTAGATCGAGTTTTAGAGGCGGGTAACTTTCATATAGACGATCTGGAAACGTCAGTCGCTTTTACTCGTTCGCAAGAACTCCCGCTGTTTCCAGAATGGGACTCGGCAAGCTCATCGACAACATCTCACGTCGACCATCACGAATTGTCTCGCACCGCGAACTAACCGAATTTGCAGCCATGGATCAGTCTTACGCCAACAGTTATCGCGATCTCTACCAGAATCACTGGTGGTGGCGTTCTCGCAAGCACGAGATTCTGCGTCAACTTGAAACCCACTTTCGCGATGGGTCCGACGATCGTTCGATTCTCGATGTTGGATGCGGAGACGGCCTTTTCTTTGATGAACTTCAATCGTTCGGCAAGGTAACCGGAGTCGAATCTGATCCGGAAACGCAATCGGAGTCCGGAAAATGGAAGCACCAAATCCACTTGCAACCTTTCGATGTAGGGTTCCAGCCAGTGGAAAAATACGACGCGATCCTGATGTTGGATATCCTCGAACACATGCCTGATCCTCTGGCAGCGCTCAAGCATGCGAAAACGCTTTTGAAAGATGACGGGGTTTTGCTGGCAACCGTTCCCGCATTCATGTCGCTTTGGACCAGTCATGACGATCTCAACCATCACGTCATCCGCTATCGAACCGACAGCTTCTGCCCGCTTGTTTCGGACGGAGGATTCAAGGTCCAGCAATCCAGATACCTTTTTCACTGGACCTGTCCGGTGAAACTTGCAATCCGACTCAAGGAACAGATTTTTGGATCGACCCCAAAAACGCCGACCGTACCATCTCCAATCGTTAATCGGATCTGTGAATTGCTTTCGCGATTCGAGCAAGCGACTCTTTCGCGAATCCCGATGCCGTTCGGAAGTTCGCTGATGGTGGTCGCACGGCAATAAGCCTGTGCAACGTTACGCCGGCTACGGTTGCGCCGGTGCTGAACGAAGCGTAAAAACGGTGATCTCAGGCCGAGACATAAAACGGACTCGACGCGTGTGTCCAACGCCTCGACTGATATACATTTGGTGGCCGCCTTCGATGTCATATTTGCCAGCGACGTATCGTTTGTTCGCTACCGGCACGATTGGAGCTCCGATCAATGGGAAACGACACTGACCGCCATGAGTGTGTCCGCACAAAACCCAGCTGTCGTAATATTGCCAAATGGGGAGATCGACCGAGTCGGGATTGTGGCTCAAAATGATTCCGGGCTCATCAATCAGATCCGAAATCGCCTCTCTCGCGCTGCCCAAATCGAAACCGCCGAACCACAGGTCTCGCAAGCCGGCGACTTTGAGTCCACTTAAGCCGACCACTTCGTCTCGCAACAAATTTAAGCCGGCATCCTGAAAGCGATCAATCAGTTTTTGCGTATTCGAACTGTGTTCATTCGCATTAAATTCGCTCACACCAAAATCGTGATTGCCCAACACGCACGCGGTGCCCAGTTTGCCGCGTGGAAAGTGCTCCAGCATCTTGCATCCGAGGTCCACATGCCATTCGGTGCCGTTGTCGACATAGTCGCCTGTGAAAAATACAAAGTCAGGTTCGAGTGAATTAATGTATTCGAACTGGGAACGGATCCACGACTCACCAACCCGTTTACCGATGTGGAGATCACTAATTTGAATCGCGATCTTTCCATCCAAATGACCAGGTAGCCTCTTGATTGGAAGTTCGCGTTTTTCGATTTGGATCCAGCGAGGTTCTATTCCGAAGGCGTAGACTCCCAATCCTGTCATCGTAAAGAGTGAACTGCGAACGAAAAATTGGCGACGAGTGAGCTTTGGTTTGTCAGGCTTAAGTTCTACTTTCTTCTTTGGTTCTACTTTTTCCTTTGGTTCTGGTTTTATCTTTGAATCAGAATCGAGGCTCATGATGCACTCTCCGACGAAGCTTCCTTGGGCGTTTCCGCAATTCGTCCTGCGGCAAGCATCGGAACTGGGCAGTCGAGCGATTCCGCAACCGCACGAAAAAACTCGGCTTCTGCGATGGTGATTTCGTGATCGAAAGTAATCAGAGCCGCCGCTGCGTGCAGGAATTGTTTCTTTAGAGTTGGCGAAGCACAATGCAACTTCAGCATGCAGCTTTCCAACTGTTCGACTTCCCAGCTTTGCAGTTCTGCCTTGCTTTGGGCGGCATCACCAAAGCCCACGACCTGCATCGCGACACGGTAGGCCATCAATACCGAATCGGAAGCCAGTTCAACTTTGTGCTCCATCTGATTCCCTGTAACGCTGGCCGATGCGAACGCGGAAAGCATCAATTCGATTTCCTGCTTGACCCGAACCGGGTGTTTGTAGCGGACTCTCGGAGGCTGACTGACGTTGAATCGCCGATCCAAATGCATCAACAAATGATGGCGAACAACGAACTCAAACAGACTTGTTTTATTATCCAGTTGTACCAGTCCTTGAACCGTGTTTCGAAACCGCTTGTATTGCTGCGGCGACAACGCGGCCAGCGAACCTTGAATCAATTCCATTAATGGCAAACGTGCCACTAAAGGCAATTGGCTGATTTCGGGCAACAGTTTCAACAGGGAATCGACCGTCGCTGCCCCCTCATTTTTTGACAGTAAGTCCAGCTGCTGTTTTCGCAACTCCGAAGCGTCACTCGCCAACATGGCAAACGCAACGCAGCGAGCAGAATAAGGGTCTCGAGCCGCATCACGAACGCAAATCGGCAGTGATTTCATGATCACTCGCGATCGCGTCACATCCTGCGACTCGGGTTCGCCAATCGCCGCCAACAAAATGGCTGGATCTATCGAAAATCGTCCGGCGATATCTGCAGGAAACAAGCCGCCGATTGGATTCATTTGATCCAATTTCTTTCTCTGCTGGGACTCGCGACGCTTCCGCTCTGCCCTCGCCTGAGCCATTCGCTGACGCGTCTTAATGTAGCCTTGAAAGTCGCCGTCGAAATCCTGATCCACTTTTTGAATTCTGGGCACAAGTGGTGGGTGAGTCGCGAAAAACGAGGCAAACGAGTTAGAAAAACAACTCGCAAAAAACATATGGCTTAACTCATCCGCTTCGTGCGACACGACTTTCGAACCCGTCGCCGAAGCCCCGATCACTTTCAAAGCCCCGCCGATTCCGTCCGGATAGCGGGTGAACTGGACCGCGGATGCGTCCGCCAGATATTCTCGCTGTCGTGAAACAGATGCTTTGATCAGTTGAGCGAAAAATTTACCGATGGCTCCAAACACGAACAAGGCAAGTGCAATCGCAAGGATGGCACCCGCACCCCCTTTGTCTTTATCACCACTGCTTCTTCGATGTCCGCCGCTACCCATCGATCGCAATAAGAAGTAGCCGATCATCGAAAGCATCTGCAAGCCAAACAGAACTGAAATCAGACGAATGTTGAGCCGCATATCGCCGTTTAGAACATGGCTGAACTCATGAGCGATGACTCCTTGAAGTTCATCCCGATTCAGCTGATCCACCGTTCCACGATTCACTCCGATGACCGCATCCGCTGGAGAATATCCTGCTGCAAACGCGTTGATGCCGGGTTCGCCATTAAGGATATAGACTGGCGGGACAGAGACTCCTGCCGCCAATGCCATTTCTTCAACCACATTCAACAGACGTCGTTCCCCCATGTCCGTTGTCGTTGGCGCGACCAGCGTGCCGCCCATCTGAGCGGCGATGTGCGCTCCACCGCCGCGCATCTCGACCAGCTTGAAAAGACTTGCCGCACCGATGACCAGCAGATTGAATCCAGCAACGGCAGCGAACAACCACGGCTGAAACAGAGGTGCTTCGCCTTCGCCATAGCTACCCAAGGCGATCGCGACGACGATGTAGATCGAGACAATGATCCCAACGATCGCAGCCGCATAGAGCAAAACGAGCCACTTCGTCTTCTTGCGGCGAAGTTCCTGAGCTTCGAAAAAATCCACGAGTCACTCAAACGAAACGACAGTTGATTAAAATTCGACTTTCGGAGCCTTGCGTTCCGCTTCCTCGTCGACGACGAACAACTGAGCTTCGCCGAAGCCGAAAGAACCGGCAATGACGTTCGCCGGGAACATTTCGCGAGTCGTATTGTAGGTTGTGACAGAATCGTTGTAGCTCTGGCGAGCGAAGGAAACTTTATTCTCAGTTGAGGTCAATTCTTCCTGCAAAGCCAGCATGTTTTCGTTCGCTTTCAAATCCGGATAAGATTCAGCGATCATCAACAATCGACCGATCGCACCGTTGAGGTTGCTTTCGGCATTTCCAAGCTCTTTCATCGCTCCGGCATCACCGGGATTTGAAGAAGCGGCAGACGTGGCGCTGATCGCCTGATTCCTAGCCTGAATCACGGCCTCCAACGTCTCTTTTTCGTGTTCCATGTAGCCCTTGGCGACATTGACCAGATTGGGAATTAAATCGTGCCTTCGTTTCAATTGAACATCGATCTGGGAAAACGCGTTTTCATAGCGATTTCGCAACGTAACGAGCTTGTTGTAGACCCCCATGACCCACATGGCGAACATGAACAATAAAAACAGCAGCACGCCGAGTGCAATCCACAAACCAGTCATCTTTCATCCTGTATTTGACCAACAGAAGTAACTTCGATCCGAAGCATCAGAACCTATTCGCACCACGGCGTCAATTATTGACAACCGTTGCGTCGCTTTTGGACCGTGACCCGAAAGTCATCGCCCATGACCGGCTGAACGAGGCTCCAAGAAACACCGCCAACCCAGTCGCATAAATCCAAACCAGCAATACCACCAATGATCCGGCGGCTCCATAGACTTCGCTGGTGGTCGAAAACTGCAGATAAAGATTGATCAAATATCGGCTCGAAGCAATCAGGACGGCTGTCAAAATACCGGCTGGCCACGCATCTTTCCATTCAACTTTTGTGGCCGGAACCAGCCAGAACATCAGCGAAAACACCAACGGCATAAGACCGTAAGAGATCGAAGCCTCAAGCCAGACGAGCCGCTTGCTGGAACGTGGATACGATTCGGTCATCATTTCCGCGAATCCTCCCAACGCGGAACTTATCACCAAAGCAATCAACAGCGCGATGCCGGCGATCAATACCATCGCAATCCCGAAAAGTCGTTGTCGAATGGTGAATAAAATCGTTGAAGTCTGCTTTCGAGGAACCTGCCAGATGTCGTTAAAGGTATCCAAGAGCTGCGAGAAAACACCGGAAGCCGCAAAGATCAAAATCGAAATACTGATCGCTCCGGCGACGATTCCGGAGTCCGGATGAGCAGCATTTTTTATCAAGCCGGCAATGGTTTCCGCAATCGCATCCGTCGTCACCAATTTCGCCTGTTCTACAATTTCCTGTTCCGCAAATTTGCTGCTGAACATGAAGCCGGCAATCGCGATCGCCATCGTCAGCAAAGGCGCCAATGACAGCATCGCGAAATAGGTCATCGCTGCCGACATCCGAGACGCCTTCGCTTCCGCCCAAACGCGAAACGTCCCGGCGATTAGTGAGCATACTTTTCTGAACATCAATTACCCCGAACAATCGTTGGTTCAGCAAATAGTCGTCCGATCATTTTTGCTCGTTTTCTGTTTTACAATTCGCCCTCACAACGGCCTCCACCTTGATCGGGTCTACCACGCCTGAGTCTGGAAACTTACGCTCCAGTAGCCACCAATCAACCGGAATTATTCACGACGACAGGCGTCTGGTTTGATGTTTGAGGCGATTCCCCTGAAGTGGAGACAGTTTTTGCAGATTCACCAATTCACCTCGTGGGTGAACTGTCGGAACCACAAACTTGGAACAATGCCCCAATAAAAACAAGCCTTCACAATTTTGACGCCCACGCATCGTGAATAATCCGGGATCAACAGAAAAAGAATGCTGATCTCCGGGCTGTAAAGTCGTCATGGGTCCGATCGGTTCGATCTCGCAGCAGCTGAGCGTTTCTTTTTGGGATACCAAATCGACAGATTGTAACCTGCGAGCTCACCATACTTTCCGATATCGTAAACCGGATAGCGTTTGACGAAGAGTTGATCCTGTCGCGTCTGATAGGCCACCCAACCTTTAACGGAATCGAATCCAAGTTTCGCATGTTCAGCCGGTCCATTGACTACCAAAAAGTCATCGACACGCCGGATTGATTTATCTTCCGGGCGAAAGAATAACGTCTTTCCATTGGGCCCCATGCAGTAGAGGTCGGGCATCAGGCTGATTTTGAATCGCAAGGAACGACCGCCACGCCGCCATGAATCGCCAGAGTTCGAACTCTAAAACACTGACGAACCGATTCGTCGCCTTTGTTGTAGACCGTCTGAGTCACTTTCAACCGAAACGAATCTGAATCCAATTGGAATTTACGAACCAACTGCAAACCAGAGTCCGTATCGAATCCGCTTGTCATCTTTGCATGACGTGGTCAGATGACTTCTGCTTTCCATTCTTGGGCCCATAATGTCTGGCCGCGAACTTGCAGTTGTTCTGGACCAACATCGAATCGACTCGCGGTTAGTTCTTTCGCTGGCCATGGAGAATTAGACCCGGATTATTCACGATGCGTGGGCGTCGATATGGAGAAAGCTTGTGTCATTCGGGTATTGATCCAAGTTTGTGGTATCGACAGGTCACCCACGACGTGAAA
>CAYZPA010000096.1:0-18015 GCA_964479855.1 uncultured Pirellulaceae bacterium | reverse complement strand
CTAAGCGCTTTTCTCCCCGGATTATTCACGAGGCGTTGGCGTCGACATGGAGAAAGCCCGTTTCATAGGGGTGTTGTTCCAGGTTTGTGGTTTCGACTGTTCACCCAAGACGTGAAATTAACGAATTTGCAAAACTTGTCTCCGCCTCAGGAGAATCGCTTCAAAGAGCAAACCTGACGCCTGTCGTCGTGAATAATTCCGGTTCTCATTACAGCATGCGGTCAAAGATGTACGCCGCATGACCGGGCAGATCCCTATCGAATGATTCCATCGAGTGCGGCGACTCTGGTGGATTCGGAGCTTAGTCGATTCGATAGCTCTGCAACCAAACTACCGTTTGGGTAACTTTGCTGCGCCCGGGCGAGCGTCTCTTGCGCCTGATTGTTGCGACCAGCTCGCAATTGCGCCTGCGCCAAATCAGCAAAGATCTTTTCGGAAGCATCCTTCCGCCTCGAAGCAAATTCCAATACTTCTATCGCCGGACTGATCTGATTCAACTGCAACAACGCTGTGCTTTTTGCAACCAAGGCAACTTCCGGCTGACGTTCTTCTGGATACTTTTCCAGCAATTGTTCCACCGCTGATAAAGCTCGCAGCGGTTGATTCATCCGTTGGTAGGTTTTTACGATTTCCAACTGAACATCCTCGCGCGTCCCATCGATTCCAAGGGCCCGCTGATACGATTCCATTGCTGACTTCTGATCGCCCTGTTTCGCTTTAATTTTACCAGTCAGCAACCAGGCAGATGCCAATCGGTGATTGCCGCTGATTCCTTTTTCGGCATGCTCGGTCGCGAGATCGATTTGACCTGCCGCCAGATAGAATTCTCCAAGCTCGATACGAAGCTCCGGATCGCCATGCGACATATCAACGGCGCGTTGCATCTGCTCGATCGCTTCGGCGTACTGCCCTTCCTGAGCATGCGTACGGGCGAGGTTGGCGACGATTCGATGGTCTTCCGGCAACTGTGAGTGAGCTTTGTTGAAACATGATTTCGCTTCATGAAGCGAACCGCGGCGAATCGCGTCAAGCCCATTGCCAGTCCACTGTCGTGCTGCAGAAACCCGTGTTCGCATCGACTGTTGGAATGGCTTGAAAGCCTGACAGCCGCTCGCACCAAACAATATCGCAGCGGCAACCACGATGCAAAAGCCGCGGCTACGCTTCCGGTCAGCACGAAGCGTCCGCAAAAAAGGCAACGATATCCTCGCGAGAAATGTCGCGAAATATGCAAAAGGAGACAGGTGACTCAAGCGAACACGTCCGGAAGTGAATTTACAGAGGCACGGTAGCAGGAGCTGGCCTCAGGATCTATATCGGAAAAACACGATCCAATCCATCAACCGATTCAATCGGCAAACTCTAAATAGGCTTGCTAGCGTCGTGTGTTGCTAGTGCAAATACCCGGAGTTGACGTTCGACATCGTTTGTTGCTTTTTCCCCAGCAAGAATCAGGGTTCAATGTTTCCCATGAAAGGTTATTTGCAACTTCCAGCACTAGTCGCGTTGATAGCAAAAAACGCCTGCCGCAGAATTACGCGAGCGACTGCATCAGCGTCGTCGCAATGGCTCGGAAGACTTCTTGCTGTTGGTCGAAATCTCTGTCTTCGCACTGATACCAAAGCATCAGGTTGTACTCGGGAGTCTTATAAACCTGCAATTTGATTCGCACCAGGAAATCAAGGCAAAAGAACAACGCCCCAAATGCCTTCCCTTCGAATTCATGGAAGTCCACTGGCTCCGTCGAAAGCTCCAGATCTTCGTAGGTGTCACGAAGCGTGTCGATCGTTTCGTCCAGGATCTCATCGACGTCAGTGTCCACGGAATGCAAATGCATGGACCACATGATGTAGCCGCCGGGCGATTCGAGCGTTACGGCTTTGGGAAACGGCTGGTCGGGGTCAGCCTGCGATTCGCTAAGCTCCCAGTTTTCGGGGTACTGGAATTTCAAATTTTCGTTTTGATAAATAGCGGTCATTTCGAGTGGCAGCTTCGCAGGGTTAATGAAGTGTGTAAATCGTACATGGTAAGAGTTACAAGCCAACCGCTTTCAAATTGAAAAATAAAAGCAACAAGCCAGAATCCCCCTAATTTAAACAGGTCCAAAAAAGAAGTAGATGTTTGGCACGGCAAATGCATTAGATCGTTTTGACAAATTGAACTTCATCATTGGCTCTTCGTGATTCCCGAGCAATCCATCAGACAATGGATTTCGCCAATTAAAGACTTGGTTACCAGCCCGATCACGACGGCCCTCCATGAAGAACAATTACCTTGCTGAATCACTGGCGTTAAAATACGTCGGGGCGCGAAAGGAATCCGCCCGTGGTTCTGCAGACTTGCGTGCTTTTCGCTTGGCTTTCTGAGCCGGAATTATTCACGACGACAGGCGTCTGGTTTGTCCTTTGAGCGATTCTCCAGACGCGGAGGCGAGTTTTGAAAGTTCGTCAATTTCAAATCGTGGGTGACCTGTCGAAACTACAAACTTGCAGCAATATCCGGTTGAAACAAGCTTTCTCCAAGTCGACGCCCACGCATCGTGAATAATCCGGGCTGATGCCAATTCTTTCGCGAACACCTTCAAACGAGTTTTGCAACAATTCTTCGCCTTCTACCGGCAACAGATTTTGGTGAAACTCTAAATCGGAATCGCCCCGTTTCCCGTTTACAGGCGGCATCCCCAGCCTAGAATCGGAGGTAGTGGTTCGTGACAACTCAATTGCAGGGTGAGCCGTTTTGGCGCCCAAACGGCTTAGGATTGAAACACCGCTTTTTAGCCGAGACAAACCACTAGTCCAAATAACCGGAGTTGATGTTTGACATCGATTATTGCTTTTTCCCGAGCAAGAATCAGATTTCAATGTTTCCCATTAAAGGTTATTTGCAACTTCCAGCATTAGTCAGGCTCCCAACTATCAGGTGCAACATGATTCATTTGCGATCAACCGAGGTTTATCTCGATTCCAATGCGACCACGCCCGTGATGGAAGAATCCATGCAAGCCGCCCGACTGGCGATGGAAGATACCTTCGGCAACCCAAGCAGTTCCCACACGACAGGGCTGCGAGCCAGATCGCTGATGGAAAACGCTCGCGACATGGCCAAGAGTGTTCTGGGCGCCGGAGATGGTACCGTCGTCTTTACAAGCGGTGCCACCGAAGCGATCCAGATGGCGATTTTTTCGACGTTGTGTCACGTTCGAGACAACCGACAGAACAATCCCGCTGAGCCGCGTTTGTTGCTCTATGGCGCCACCGAACACAAAGCCGTTCCGCAAGCGTTGGCTCACTGGAACGATGTCCTGCAAGTCGGCGATCAGGTGGTCGAAATTCCGGTAGACGCCAACGGGCTTTTGGACCTCGAATTCATTCGTGAACACGCAGCCCAAGCGGACATGATCTGCACCATGGCGGTCAATAATGAATCTGGAGTCATCCACGATCTGAAAAAAGTCGAAACCGCAATCCGTGGCGAGAACGGCGACCAGAACCCTGAACTTCTGTGGCTGGTCGACTGCGTCCAAGCCGTTGGAAAGATGCCGCTGAATCTGAAAGAGACAACCATCGATTACGCTGCGGTCAGCGGGCACAAGATTTACGCACCCAAAGGCATTGGCTTGCTCTACAGCCGAAAAGGCAAACCATTGAAAGCCCTTCTGGCAGGAGGCGGGCAGGAAAGTGGGGCTCGTGGCGGAACCGAAAACCTCCCTGGCGTCGCTGCAATTGCTGCTGTGTTGGAAAAACTGGACGCGTCGCCATCGAAGACTTTTGCGGAACCGGAAACGCTCAAACGCCACCAGGAAAAGATTGTCGCGGCGCTTTCGGAAGCCTTTCCAGAAATTGTTTTCAACACACCTTTTGATCACTCCGTTCCCACGACCGTGAACTTTGCAGTTGATCGCTTCGAGAACAAGGAATTGTTGGACCTGTTCGACGCGGCGGGAGTTCGAGTCAGTTCTGGATCGGCATGCGGTTCGGGAGCCGCAAAGTCTTACGTGCTCGACGCGATGGGAGTGCCGGAATGGCGATCTCGTGGAGCGATTCGACTTTCATTTGGACCGCTCGATACAGAATCACAAATCGATTCGGCCTGCCGAAAAATCATCTCTGCCGGGCAAGCGTTGTCAGACTCCTGTCTGATGACTTCAGTCAAAAATGGTGATTCGACTCGAATCCTTGACGGTTTGATTCAACTGAAAAAAGGATCCGACTGCACGTGGATTTACCTTGATTCGAAAACAGGTACGGGTATCGTCATCGATCCATTCGCTGCCATGCTGGATCGCGTTGAATCATTGCTGCGTTGCCAACACAGTCGCGTCATCGCAGTGCTGGACACTCACGCTCATGTGGATCATGATTCGCCACGGCCGCAGTTCATCGAAACCATTGCAGATTGCCTTGCCGATTCGGCCAACAGTCGTGATCCGCTCGGTTGGCCCGACGATTCTGAATCGCTGACGTTAAGCGACGGATCCACGGCAGACTATTTGCCGCTCGGCGAGGACAAAGTTCTGGCTCGTTTTGAGCTGCCTGGCCACACGACTGAGAGCTTCGCCTATCTGATTGGAACGCTGGACGGTTCAGGGAATCTGCCATCCCAAAATATTGAGTTCGCTTTTACTGGCGACACCATACTCTTCGGAGGAATTGGCCGAACGGACTTCGCGTCCAGTACCCCTGAAGGCATGTTTCAATCGCTGAAATCGTTGCCGGGCCGCATCGACGTCAACTCAACGGTCATCTGCCCGACCCACGATTATTCAAACGTGTTTGCGACGACTCTGGCGACCGAAATCAAAAGCAATTCCTTTCTTGCAAGGATTCTTGATCACGAGAATCCGATGTCGAAGGAGGAGTTCCTTTCAGAGAAGCCCGGAATCGATCAACAAATCACGGACGCAACCAATTGCGAGCTTGTTTGCGGGTTCATGGAGGCAGAAGCCACCACCGGTTCTCCGGTCGAGTTGGCTTTAAAAGGTATCAATGAACTGAAAGAGCATTTCGCAGCCAACAAGGACGCGATCGTGATCGATGTTCGTGAATCACACGAGTTCACGTTTGCTCAAAACTGGTCAGACCTTGGTCTTTCGAAACCACCTCGCAACATTCCGTTGTCGCAACTGACCAACGCATTGCCAGAACTGATGCAGCTGGATTCAGAAGATAACTCGATTCTGTTTCTCTGCCGTTCCGGTCGTCGCAGCCAGGTGGCTGCCAAACTGGCGTTGCGGATTGGCATGAAGAATATCACTCACATCTGCGGTGGGTTGGCGCTGAACAGCTCGCCACCGAATTACGAGATGGAATTTGTGATTTAGTTTCGCTTGAACCCGGATTATTCACGATGCGTGGGCGTCGACCTTGAGAAAGCTTGTTTCATCGGGGTATTGTTCCACGTTTGTGGTTTCGACAGGTCACCCACGACGTGAAATCGACGAATTTTCAAACTTGCATCCGCGTGCGGAGAATAGCTCCAAAGGCCAAACCAGACGCCTGTCGTCGTGAATAATTCCGGTTGAAGGAACACTGTGGCTTTTGCAGCGGTTCCGAAGTCGGCGACTCCGGCTACGAGTTACTCTCCATATCGAACTGGATGACTCGCTTCATCAAGCCATCCAAACTCAACGCAGAACTCAAAATTTAGAAGTTCGCGCCCGTACCTTTGGTCAGTGCCATGAACGCCGATTCCAAATCGATATCTTCTTCGCAGAACAGATTCAGCTTGAAACCTTCACCGACCAGCGCCGTCGGGATCTGTGAGTATTCTTTTACTTCCTTGTTTAGTGTGACCACCAAGTGCCCGTCGCCTTCGCGAACGCTGTCCACGATATCCTGCGATTCCAGCAACGTCGTCGCTCGAGCATGATCGTCGACACCCACGTGAAGCACGATGTGATCGCGAACCTGATCCATCAACTGCGACACCTCTGACGAAATGCTCATCACACCACGATCAATGATGCCGACTTTGTTACAGATATCGTAGAGCTCCGGCAAAATATGGCTGGAAACAATAATTGTCTTTCCCGTCTGCCCCAATCGCCTGAGCAGATTTCTCATCTCGATACGGGCTCGAGGATCAAGTCCACTGAGCGGTTCATCCAACAGCAACACTTGCGGGTCGTGAAGCAAAACACGAGCCAAACCCAAACGCTGAGTCTGACCGCGGCTGAGCGTGTTAGCAAAAGCATCTCTTTTAAAATCAAGGTCGACGATTTCGAGCATCTCGTCACATTTCTTTCGCCTCGCAGCACCTTTAATCCGATACGCAGCCGCGAAAAACTCAAGGTACTCAATCACTTTCATGTCGTCGTAGACGCCGAAAAAGTCCGGCATGTACCCCACGAGTCGACGAATCTCTCGTGGCTCGTTATAGATTGAATGATTGCAAACGTAAGCTTCTCCCCAGGACGGTTCCAGCAACGTCGCGATGATGCGCATCGTCGTTGTTTTTCCTGCTCCGTTGGGGCCGATGAAGCCGAACAAGTCTCCCTGTTCCAGATCCAGCTCGATGCTGTTGATGGCGAAAAGTTCGCCGTACTTGCGAGTTAAATTTTCGGTCTTGATCACGTGATGATCCTGTTGATCGTTTACTTGTTTTCTGTTCGTCGCACGGGAAGCACAACGCGCACCATTGTCAACGAAGTGTCGTAGAGTTCGCCGGCGGGCTGATCGTCGATTTTGAGTTCTGAAACCCGGTTCTCAAGCTCGCCGACGAGAATCGCTCTGTCCATCGAAAGAGTCGGCGTCATCTCAACGAACTCGTGATAGGCGTGCGAGAGACCGACGTATTCCTGACCGCCCGAGCTTCGATAAAACATCATCATGTTTGCGATTCGGGGCAGATTGCGATCACGAGGATTCCACGCAACGCTTTGGCTTTTGTTGGTCTCGCCTTCAAGGCGAAATCGGCGAGTCATAAAACTTCTGATGTTTTTCTCAGAGGTCTCGGAAAAGACATCCAGCGGCACGCCTGGCTTCATAACCCCGCGAGAACCAACGACGTAAACGAGGTCCTCGTAGAAGAGCCTGCAATTCTTCAACGGCACGTTAAAGGGGTTTGAAAAAGTGCCCTCCAGACGATCGCCGCCGATCAGCCCACTTTCCACTTCCCCCTTGAACTGACCGTTCCACTGGACAAACAGAGGCCGAGTCGAAGAGACCTGAAGTTCGACATCCTTCATCGAAATACTGGCTTGATCAACAGGATTTTCACCGCCACCGTGACTCACCTCCTGTGAATATCCGGAACGATACAGACCCGGGTTCGCTCGATTGAGCATCCCACCCAAGCCGTTTCCAGGCAAGCCTTGCCAGGTGATCACCGAAGCATCTTTTTTGAATTGTTCCGATTCGGCAACTGCGACATCGATGCTTACTTTGCCACCACGAGGACTATACAGGTTCGACCACGCGGTCGAACGAACGTACCCGCTCACCGAATCGACATCGACGATCTCGACCTGATTCAATTGCATTTTTGATGGGCGAGAAAAATCGGCCAGCCACCAGGCAATTCCGCAGAACAGCAACGCCAGCAATGGAAACGTTAACCACGTCAGTTCGTGCCTGCGAAACACTCGTCCCACCAAAAACCAGTCTCCAACACCGACGCACAAAATGTAGATTGCGATCAGGGCCGCAACGAGCGCGAAGGGAATGAACTTCAATGTTGAAAATCTCTCCAACGGCACTTTCAACTGACCAACCATATCCTGATAGCCCGAATGCCGAACGGCCGAACCAGAACGTGCCTCATTGCGTGACTTTGTTCCTTTTCCTGATTTCGTTCGAACATTCAACAGGCTTTGAACGAAACGATTGCTGCCGGGCCACTGAACAAACTTCTCACCTGCAAGATCCAGCGTCACGAACATGACTTCGCCTAATCCAACAGGCTGCCGAATCACCAGCGGAATTTTGCCTTGCTGCAAAAACACGCGTCCGTTGACGTCAGTCAGACCAAGCACATCAATCGACTCGCCTCGTTTCAGGAATTGATCTTTGCTGCTGGAAAGTTCTTCGATTCGCCGGCTTGATTCGAGCGCTGTCGCAGACGTCGCAGTTCCAGGCGTGAATCGTGTTAGCACTCCATCATTTTTAAACAAATTCACTTGACCGGAAGAAGCCGAGACAATTAGCTGGCCGCCGCCGCGAACCCAACTTTCGATCGCGTTCCATGTTTCTGGACGTGCCGTCTCCAAATATGCCGCACTATCGGTCAGCAGCACAATTGTTTCGCAACTGGAAAACGCCACGCTGGATTCGGGCAATTCACCAATGTCATTCACCGAAATGACACGCGTCGCCTGAGCTTCGTCGGTGGTCGAAAACGCGGTTCCGATCGCTTCTGCCAAAGAGCCATTGTTCTCTGCGGACGCATTCGAACGTTTTGGCTCCAACAGTAAAACCATGCCGGCCGTTGAAGGCACTAACTCGGTCAATGAATTCTTTTTGATGTCGGCATTGCTTTCTCGCCGAAAAACGACTTCGCCCTGCCCGTTCAACAGTTCAAGCTGGACGCTTCCGTAAGTTCGACCAAACTGCATCATCCCCTGGGCTCGATTGGGATGCTCCTTGTCGGCGGCCGACTGCAGTTGCCCCGTCACCGTCGCTGGCGTGTCGTCTCCGTCGAGCGTTGTAATTCGAAACGAAACAGCATCCATTTCCGCAGGCAGATCAAACGTTACCGGAACCCAGTGTCCAAGTTTCGCGACGCCGCCAAATCCAATACTGACTTCGACTTCTTCCGCTTGGGCGCCATCTGTTGGGCCGCTATCCGCTTGGGCCGCAACCGAATCGCCAGAAAACGCCACCATGGCTAACGTCGCAGCAAACAGCACAACCCATCTGAGGCTGGAAATTCTATCTGCCGAGACCGATTTTGATTTGCGACGCATGTGGAGAGCGGGAAGTTGAAATGGCGGAAGACGGTGGAGGCGTTTTTCAGATGCGATCGCGCCGTGAGTCTGTCGATAAGTTACCCGAACATGATAGTTCAGCTTGCGGAATTCGACTATCGAGGCCGTGTTAACATACGAATTATTCACGAGGCGTGGTGTCGAAAGGGAGTAGGCTTATTTCATTAGGTAGCGACGTGAAATTGACGAATTTGCAGAACTTGTCGCCACTTCAGGAGAATCGCCTCAAACAGCAAACCAGACGGCCGATCGTCGTGAATCGTTCCAGTTAACATACGGAAAGAAGCGGGATTCCGTTCGCCGAAGCCGTCAACTGCCCCTCTTTATCAGGGCTTCTCATCGTCGGGGCAACGGCAGACCAATTGCTGACAGCCTGGACAGCCTTCGCCGTACTTAGCTGCAATCGCTTCTGTCAGATCAACGTGCACGATATTGGCGATCGTTGTGAGCCACGCGATTACGTCAGCAAACTCGGTCTTCAAGTTCGTTTCGACCGCCTTCAAGCTGGCTCGATCAGCACTGACTTTTTCCGCAGGCTGGTTTTCGTCAGCAATGTTGGCTCGTAATTGTTCGACCTTCCGCAAGTCAGACGCGAGTTCACCCATCTCTTCCGCCAGCCACATCCACGTACCCGAAACACCGCGAACGACGTCTTTGTCGAAGTACATTTTTCGGATCAGATTTTGAAAGTCATAAATGGTGATTTGGTTCTCGGGCATCGCTTTCACGTTTCTAAAATTCGCGGACAAAGGAAAGGTTGATGTTCTGTCCACCCAGATTTGACGGCTCGTCGCACGAGATTTCGTCAGTTCGGTAAGTCAAAGTAGCACGCCTCTCCGAGGCGTATCTGGAATCCTACGGCTCGGAGGGCCAAGCTCTTTAGTAATCCCAAACAACTAGTGCGTAAGATCGTCTTCGGCTTTAGGAGTCGGTTCGGTGGCAACTTCGATCTGATCACCCACGACGCGAACTTCAAAAACATCTGTTTTCAATCGACGATTGTCGCACCACGAACCGTCACGAACATCAAAACGCCAACCATGCCACGGACACGATACCGCCGAATCATCAAGATGGCCGCTTGCCAACGAGGCGCCCATATGAGGGCACATATCGTCGATCGCGAAAAGCTCGCCACCGTCATTGAAGACCGCAATGACGCGATCCCCGACCTCAAAGGCCTTGCCCTTTCCGACTGGAATCTCATCCACCTTGGCTACAGAAACAAACTCAGACATCGACTACTTTCTGCTGGCGTTCATTTTATGGACCGACTTAATTGTCGTGGTGACGGCATCGGTTCGATACATGACTCGGGTTTGAATCTCAGTCGTCAACTGACACTCCGCAACGATTCCAGATTCGAGATCGAAAACCATATTGCCCTCGCCAGTGAGAGACAACAATTCAATCGGGCCGGAGATGGAACCCGCATTTGTTTTTGTCGAGCCCGTCGGCACCGTGTCCTTTAGCTGAACCTCGATCGCGACATCCGCCTTGGTGTCGGTCAGGTTTGCGACCTCATATTTCATTTCTCTATCAAACGAACCACCTTGATGAGGAACCTCAGCAGCCTCATTCCACTTGCTTTTGGCAACAACAGTTTCTGCAGGAAGCGTCATTGAAACGCCTTTAACGACCGTCGTAATGCCTCGCAAAAGTTTTGCGTCTGCGGATAGCTTGTCCAATGCGACCTTGGTTGCGTCTGGCACATTGAAAGAAACAAGCTTGTTTTGCGGCGAAAGCACAACGTTAAACTCCAACCCGATCAGAGGCTCAACAAGCTTCATCGCATCCCTGGAAACGCCGCGATACCGCTTGCCTTCGATCGCAGTATCGATATCGATTGTTTTTTTGGCTTCGCCTCCGGGAGTTCCTGACTTGAATCGAATTCTGGAAATCGTTTGCCGAATCGTCGCGTCTCCATTTTCCGCAACGCTCTGGACCTCCCAATCGAAACCCAAAACCGTCAAGCTCTCAAGCTTTCGATCTCTTGTGTCGATCACCGTCACAATTTCATCGGATCGCTCGCACTGCACCGCCAGCTGGTCGCCAACTTTTAAACTCCATGCGAGCACCGCATCGCTTTGGATTGCAAACAGCGACGCGGGCTGAATCGTCAAACCACCAAACACCACGGCGGCCAGCAGCAAAAAAGAACGCCTGAAATCTTCAGGCTTAAGCAATCGCATGACTCTCACCGGGTTGCAGTACAATAGGTTTGGAATTCGAATTCGTCCGCACAGCGTTGGCCCATGCGTCCGCATCCTGCTCAATCGGCGGCCATGTGTTGAAGTGCGATGGCAGCACCTGTTTCGGTTTGAGCAAATTGATCGCCGTGACACTGTCATCCGGGCCCATCGTGAACAGATCTCCGATCGGCAACACCGCAACATCAAGCCCCACGGCTCCGATCAGTTCCATATCTGAAAAAAGCGCCGTGTCACACGCAAAATAGATTTTACACTCTTCAATTTTCAGCAGAAATCCTGCCGCGACACCACCGTAGCTCCCGTCTGGCAAGCCAGAACTGTGAACCGCCGGAACCATTTTCAGTTTTCCAAACGGAAGCTCGATTCCGCCACCGATGTTCATCCCGTTCGCGTTTTCGACGCCGTGCGTTTTTGTAAACCATTCAGCAATCTCATAGATTGCGTAAACAGCGGCTCCCGTCCGTTTTGCGATACTGGCCACGTCGGCAACATGGTCAAAGTGACCATGCGAAACAAGAATAAAATCGGCTTCCGCTTCCGCAGCTTTGATCGGAGCCGTCGGCGAATCGTCAAGAAATGGATCCAGCAGAATCTTGTGCTGACCGGTTGAAATTAGCCATGTCGCATGGCCATACCACGTAAGTTCAACAGACATTTTTCTTTCGAAGTTAATGTTTCACGGACTGAAGCTGCCTACCATCGGCCAGCCAACTTACTGACCGTCAACCAGCTCAAGCACCCCGGCACTCGCCAAATTTTCCCAGCTCGCATTCGTTGGATCGCTCCACTTTGCGGTTGAGCCACGCATTCCGAATCCGGGATCGTTGTTCACCTGAACATCGAAACCAATTTTCTTTCCGGCCGCGGTCTCGATTTTGATGCAAGCCTCGACGATGTACCCACCTTCGACTTTGGTGGTTTTGGCAGTGTAATTATCAAGGCTATTGCTGGCTCCGCAGGAATTGACGCCGTTGGCATTGGTTCGGTACTGAGCATCATCGTCGTCGTAAGATCCCGTTTTGGACATGTTCGGATTGACGAAAAATTCGACCGAATCCTGAGCCCAATCATCGAAGGACTCAACCGAAATTTTGTCGTCCTTCACTTCGGCCAAACAATACAAATGGCCTTCATCCCACATGCAACGAACCGAAGCGATCGAAGGCGTTTGTCCGTCGCCAAGTGTGTTGTGATCAGGAACCTCACGAGTCGTCACAAATCGCGGAGCATTCTTCCAGACGTCATCGACTTTCCCATCGATCTCTGGAGTGCCCTGAATCGCCTTGGCAACACGTTCCTCTTTCACGGTCAGCTCTTTGATGTCGATGTTTTTCCACTGAACCGAGTAAGGACCCGCTTTCTTTCCAATGCCATGCACCTGCAAGCCAATGAAACCTGACTTCGGTTCGACAGCCGGAACAATAACGTCTTCGACGTACTTGCCGTTAATCCACGTTTGCACTCGGCAACCGTCAGCGACGACTCGGTATTTATTCCATTCGCCTTTTTTGAAAGCGTCCTGCACTGGCCGATCGAGACTAATCCAACCGCGACCTGTCCCTTCGGAGTAAATGTAACCGGAACCTGATGCGGCTGCGATTTCAACCTGCGGTCCATGAACACGACCATTTTTGTAATCCGACTTGCTGACACTGCGAATCTGCACACCCGAATTTAATTCGTCATCGACTTTGACTTCGAAATGAAGCTCAAAGTCGCCGTATTCCTTCTTTGAACAAAGAAACGAGTTTGGACTTCCCGTCGCGGTCGTTCCAAGGATCGTTCCGTCTTTGATTTCGTAAGTTGCCGTTCCGTTCTTTTGTTCCCAATTGTCGATCGATTTACCATCGAACAAAGAAGTAAAACCTTCGGGTGCGGCGTCCTGAGCGTTCGCGCTATTCGCAGCACAAACGCAGAAAGCAAAAGACGTCGCAATTGCAAAAGCACAAGCCATATAGTGGGGCAATGATTTCATGGGAATGATCTCCGGTGAATTTTGGTGGTCGTTGATGGAACCAAGTTTATCAGGAAAGAATCGAAAAAGCGGCAAAAGCGGACACCTCCGCCGCCGGAAACCAAACTCTTCCCAACTACGCTTCTCGCAGCAACTGGTTCATGTACTTTTTGTAGCTCTCGACTCCCGGCTGTCCGTAAGGATTGATATCGATCAGTCGCCCCTCAACCACCGTCGCCAACATCAGCATCTGGAATAGCTGGCCAACTGCTGCTTCGTTCACGGCGGGCAAATGGATGTCCGTCGTCGGGCGATTGTCTTCTTTGTAAGCCAGATTGGTTCCCCGGATCGCTGCCGTCATGATGTCGGGAAGCGTCTTGTCAGCAAGTTCGTTCAGCTGATCCTGATCGTGATCGTTTTTGCCGATCGGAAGCGGACTGTGCCGCCACGAATCAACGATCACGTTGTTCATGACTTTGTCGCGGGCACCTTCCTGATGTTGTTGAGCTCTGGAATGGAGGTCTCGCGAATTGACGCAAGTCAAAGGCAACGCGCCTCGTTCGTCTTTGCCAAGACTCTCCGCCAAAAGCTGGTCGTACCAGAAACCAACCGACTCAAGTGATTTGCTCCAAACCGAAAGCACACGCGTATCGACGCCCTGCTTCGTTTCCAACAGATGATTAACGCCGACGTAATCGAGCACCACATTTTCGCCCACGGGAGCCGTTCGAAAATGCGAATTCATCGCAGCAGCGGACTCAAGCAACGTCACCACGTCAATGCCCATAATCGCAGCGGGCAACAAACCGACCGCAGAAAGAATACTGAATCGACCACCAACACCGTCCGGCACCAAGTAGCGATCTTTGACTCCGATCGCGTCCGAAAGGCTCGCCAGTTTTCCGCTTTCTCCCGTGACGGGCACGATGAACTCTGGCAATCGGTCTTCGCCGACTTTCTCTTTCAACGCGGCCATGAATTGACGGAACGAAGCAGCCGTTTCAAGCGTGCCGCCACTTTTGCTGATCACGACGATCGCCCAGTTGCCTTCGGGGCCTTCTTTTCCTTTGGAGTCCATTTCCAAAAACTGCAACAGAGACTGTGACCAATCGTTGTCAACATTGTTGCCTTCGAAATAGATTCGCGGACGGCCTCCACGTTCCTGGCGAGGCAGTTCGTTGTAGTAAGGATGGCAGCAACTTTCCATCAACGCCCGCGCCCCCATGTAGGACCCGCCGATCCCAAGCACGACCACCTTGTCGACCGAATCACGAAGCCGAGCCGCCGTTTTCAGGATTCGGCCAAGCTCGCTATTTTCACGATCCGATTGATAAGCGTCCAAAATCCGCTCGGGCATCTCAAAGAAGCCGTGATCGAGCGGCTGTTTTTCTGCTGGAACTTCGCCGCTGGCGTATTGAGCGGTGTCGGTTTTGAGGACTTCTTCGCGAGCCGATTCGAGCTCCGGTTTCAATTCGTCCAACTGCGCCTGAGTGATTCCATTTTCGGGCATCAGAGACGCGCTGTAGTCGAAGCTGATGGGTTTGATTTTTGCCATGTTTGGTCGCCGAAAGCGGTGAAGGGATTTCTGGTTCTGGTTGAGCCCGGATTATTCACGATGCGCGGGCGTCAAAATTGAGAAGGCTTGTTTTGATTGGAGCATTGTTCCAAGTTTGTGGCTTCGACAGTCCACCCACCACGCGAATTGATGAATCTTCAAAAACTGTCGCCACTTCAGGAGAATCGCCTCAAACATCAAACCAGACGCCTGTCGTCGTGAATAATTCCGGTTGAGATCGCGATTGTCCCAAATTCTGATTCGCTGCATAGCGTGTCTAACGGTTTTCGCTAAACTCATGCCTGCGGGCCTCATGCTCAGCAGGCTGCTCGCTTTTCCCGCAAGTTGAGCACTTCCGCCATCGCACCCAAATCGCTAACGCCGGAAAGCGGACGGCCTGGTGCTGGAAGTTGCAAATTACCTTTAATGTGCATCATTGAAATCTGATTCTTGCTCGGGAAAAAGCAATCAACGATGTCAAACGTCAACTCTGGTTATTTGCACTAGATCCCGTTTCACCTTATATCGATACGAATTCTTACTCGACACAAAATCATGCAAGCTCTTAAACGCCTCGAAAGTTTCTCTGGCCCCGAAGGCCCTGTTGTTCTTTGCATCATGGATGGCGTCGGAATCGGAAAAGGAGACGCGGGCGACATGGTCTCTGCTGCCGCCACACCAACGCTCGACTGGCTCAAGGAAAACAGCCTCTACACCACCCTTCGTGCTCACGGCCGCGCCGTCGGAATGCCTTCTGATGATGACATGGGCAACAGCGAAGTTGGCCACAACGCGATCGGTTCCGGACGCGTTTTCGATCAAGGCGCTCTGCTGGTCAAGAACGCCGTCGAATCAGGAGCCGTATTCGAAGGCGAAGTCTGGAAAGAGCTTGGCAATCTGCAAGACGACAACACGCTGCACCTACTGGGCCTGCTATCCGATGGCAATGTGCACTCCCATGTCGACATCGTGTTCGCTCTAATCCGACAGGCTCAAAAACAGAACATCAAAAAAGTTCGCCTTCACACGCTGCTCGACGGTCGGGATGTGCCGCCGACATCAGCACTCGTTTACATTTCCGCAATGGAAGAACTGCTCGCCGAGATCAACAACAGCGGCGATTTCGATTACTGCATCGCTTCGGGTGGCGGCCGGTTGTACATCACGATGGATCGCTACGATGCGGACTGGCCTATGATCCACCGAGGCTGGCAGACCCATGTTCATGGCAACGGTCGAAAGTTTCAGTCAGCGACCGAAGCAATCGAAACACTGCGAGCCGAAACTCTTGGCGTCATCGATCAGGATTTGAAGGAGTTCGTCATTGAGCGCGATGGAGCTCCTGTCGGTCCGATCGTCGACGGCGACAGCGTTGTGTTGTTTAACTTTCGAGGCGACCGCGCGATCGAAATTTCAAAAGCGTTTGATGATCCGGATTTGGACACCTTTGATCGCGGCCCGATCCCAGACATCAACTTCGCGGGCATCATGCAGTACGAAGCCGAACAGCAGATTCCGAAAAAGTACCTTGTGTCCCCACCTGCAATCGACGACGTCATGGGCGAGTACCTTGCGGCGAGCGGCGTGCGTCAGCTGGCAGTCAGCGAAACGCAAAAATACGGTCACGTCACCTATTTCTTTAACGGAAATCGCAGCGGCAAATTTGAAGAGTCGCTAGAGGACTACGTCGAGATCACTTCGGATCTTGTTCCTTTCGAGCAACGGCCCTGGATGAAGGGCGCCGAAATCACCGAAGTCATGTTGGACTCAATCCAGAACGACAAACACGATTTCATTCGCTGCAACTTTCCCAACGGCGACATGGTCGGGCACACCGGCAATCTGTTAGCGGTCGAAATCTCCGTTGAAGCGGTCGATTTGTGTTTGGCTCGTCTGGTTGATGCCGTCAAGGCAAAGAACGGAATCATGATCGTGACCGCAGACCACGGCAATGCGGACGAAATGTACGAAGTCGACAAGGACGGAAATCTGAAGCTCGATTCGGACGGTAAACCAAAGTCGAAAACCAGTCATACTTTGAATCCGGTTCCCTGTTACATCTGGGACTCATCGGGTTCCTCAAACCTGTCCCTGGCTGGCATCGAAAACGCCGGCATCAGCTCCCTCGCCGCGACCTCGATGATGTGCCTCGGTTTTGAGCCACCAGAGGACTACGATCCCTCGCTGGTGAAGGTTGAACTAGAATAGAATAGATTTGATAAAAGCTCCATTCGATTTTTCAAACCAGGAGCCACCAGATTGCCATACTCAAAAACGGCTGGATGAATGATCTGTAAGTCTCGCCGATCACTTTCGCTGCGCTTTCACGCAACTGAATCAAACTCGTAACTTGGACATTCCTGTCCGAGCCGACAAAGGGAACGACGGGCAAGAATGCCCATCCTACATCCAAATTCCGCCATCGACGATGCAATCGCGCGACTCCAAGACTGAACCGCAACACGCGATCGTGCGCCCGAGGCTAACGGCTACCCATGCAGGATTCACACCTGCCAGACAATAAAATTTACTCCGTTAAAGCCATGTTGTACGGCCGTGAACTACCAGAACGCTATGCCCAGAAGAACAATTGTACGAACGCGGCGTAGTCATCGCCACCAATGAGTTCAGTGCATTTTTCTCGCATTCGTGTGTTGGCGGATTCGTCGTCCGCCAGATCGTCGTCATCGCCGCAACGCTCGAAAAAAGCGACCATTTTGGAAAGGGATGAAATCAGCGAGGACTGGTTGGGCGCCGCAACGCAAAGTACACGGTCAGCAACCTCGTGGTCGTAGACGCAAAGCGTCCCATCAACGAGCAGGCAGAGCGCGTCGGATTCAAGCGTGCCGAGGAAAGTGGATGAATCAGGAAGTTGCCAGTAGGGGAAACGCTCAGAAGCGGATTCCGTTGGAACGAGTTCTAGCATACCAATCTCGCGAAACTCAGACTGCCAAGCAGCGATTATCGGATCAACGGGTGGCATAAGGGAAGGCTCGGTCGTCCAGCGGAAGGTTTTAGGGTTTCACGTTTCGCTGGAAACGGTTCGCTGGAAACGGGGACAGGTCGGACAGGTCCAGTTTACGTCTTTTCAACCGTTGCACGAAAGAACCAAGATCGCTGTCATTTTCAGGCCAAAGCACGAAGTGCCAATGATTGGGCATCAAGCAATACGAAAGAATCCGCATCAAACGTTTTTCGAGCGTCTCAACAATGACTCGCTCAAAGGCGAGGTAGTCTTCGTCCTTAAAGAAAAGTTTTTTCTTGACGGAAGAAACGGGGACAAAGAAACGGGGGGGACAAAGAAACGGGGGGACAAAGAAACGGGGACAGGTCCAGTTTACGTCTTTTTGGGTCTGCCTAGGCGTCTCAT
>CAYZPA010000095.1:0-18212 GCA_964479855.1 uncultured Pirellulaceae bacterium | reverse complement strand
ATGCCGCCTAGTTCATGCCGCCCATAGGAGGCTCCGTCAGTATTTGATCTTGCGAATTGAAAGCGGGAAGTTGCCCCAAGCCCGGAGAAACCGGCGCCATCAATCCTGAGTCAGGTAATAGCGGTTGATCAAGCATTACGCCACCATCCAACGTTACGCCACCCGTTTCCGGATAGAAAGAAGTGACCGGTTGCGCGGGAGCAATGGTTGCCGGCATCGCGTAGGGGTCTGAGGAAACGGCATTGCCACAAGCGTTGCACGTCGCGTTTCCAGTCGGCAGCATTTGTCCAGCGTGAGCGTTGCAGGTGTCGCATTGATCGCCACGCAGGAATTGACGGATTGGACCATCAGAAAGCAGGCCGCCATCACGAAATAGGGCAGGCCTTTCGTTGCAAAACATGCCTCCGCCGAGTAGGCCGTTGGCACATCCTGTCAAAGTGAGCATGGCAAGGCAAGTTGCCAAAATTACCAGTCTCTTCATTGTATCGCCTTTTCAAAAAATGGAGTTTTTGTTCCCGTGGTGAGTTTTCATCACGCGGAAAAAATTCGTGCTTCAATCGCTCTGGTAAAGCCAGAACGTTTTGTTCGAAAAGTAAGCTCACGCAAACTCTGCACGACAGCGAGACTGTGGGTGATGAAACATACCCGATTGTTAGTCAGCGGCAAGAAAAAGTCTGTAGATTTTTCAAAATGAACCCGGACCTTTCATGATGTGTGGGCGTCAAAGTAGAGACGGCTTGTTGCATCCCGAATTATTCACGACGACAAGCGTCTTGTTTTTCCTTTGAAGGCATTGTCCGCAGAATCGACTCAACAGGCAAACCAGACACATGTCCTCGTGAATCATTTGGGATCGAAAGTCAAAACTGAACGGCAATCAGGCAGTTCGTTATTTCCTGACGTCAAAGGGTCGATGAAATTTCAAAGGTCGTAGCTGGAAGTGGTTGCGACTTTCGATACTCGCATGAGTTGCCTGTTAAGGTTAAAGGATTGCATCGCTTTTTCTGTTCGCTCTGTTTCCGCACCCTGCCAAGTCAACGCCCAAATGATGTCGAGCCGATCACGAACCTGTTTGCTGTTCGCCGTCATTGGTTTGTCAGCCTCATTGGCTTACGCACAACCGCCGCAATCTCTGGGCCCGATTTTGGATTGGCAGCCTGGAGAAATCGTCGAACGGTTTTCTACTGATGCGATTTTGCCGAATCGGGCGCATTCGAATGGAACGCTTTCGGGTGGGACATTGCACTCGGGGGAGCCGGCAAAGGAACTGACAAGCGACGCGGTTGATGCGTCAGCTTTCAGGCAAACGCTTTCATTGAACCAAGACGCTTGCTTGAGCTGTTGTGATCAGGAGCTTCAAAAAATAATCGTCAAGAAGTCCGTGCTGGGCTGCCTTGAAGAGATCGAAGTGAAGCCGCAAGATGAAATTTGGCTCGTCAACGCCCGAGCCTGTCTTTGCGGTGAAACGGACCTCGGATTGCTGCGGACGTGTCGTCTGGTTTCCAGTTGCAAGGGCGAGTTCGATCGCTCCAGTTTGCAAACCGAAGGCTCGCAAAGCAGATTCGAAACATCCAGCCTTGAAGAACTTACGGCCCTTCATGCAAGCCAAGACGGAAAAACGACCGTTTTGTACGTCCACGGCAACCAAACCAATCTTGAGTTCGCGATCGCACGAGGGATGCAAGTCTATCGCAACGGTTTTGCTTCGAAGTCGGAATGTCGAGCCCCGATTCGGTTTGTGATTTGGGCGTGGAAATCAGAGCAGGAACTGACTCGTTTGTACCCGGACTACCTGATCAAGTCGAATCGATCCGTGGTCGCGGGGGAGACCTTTGCTGCGGCGCTGAATCAATTCTCTGATCGAAATCTTGTCCTGTTCGGATACAGCTTGGGAGTCCAGGTGGTTCTCTCTGCTTTGGACTCGCCGATCAAGGATCTTCGATACGGAGACCCGACGCGGTATCAAGTTGCGTTTGTTGCTCCCGCGATCAATGCGGAGTACGTGGCTTCCAATTCACTGGCGTTGGAAGGTGATTCGCCGGCCGAAAGAACGTTTGTTTTCTTCAACCGAAAAGATCGAGCCATTCGTGCGGCTCAAGCGATCATCCGCCGTAAAGCTCCGTCTGAAGAGGCGACGATCAGCGGACTTTCCAGCGCAGGAAAGCTGGATCTTGGCCCGGTTACGACTTTTGAGATTTCAAAAGAAGCCGGCCGTTTCCATTCGGTCGAACGGTACACGCGTTCGGAGACGATGCAGTTAAAGTTTGCTGAATTGGTGAACCGGGTATCCAGCGTCAAGCAACCGTTTGCTGATTTGCCGACGACGATCGCTCCCGAAGTTTCCGCTGGCGATGCTGCTTCCGCTGGCGATGCTGCTTCTGTTGGCCTTGAATCGAGTTCGAGCGTTCAGCCAACGCCAACGGACACGACGAACGCAACTGGCGCTGTGGAAGCATTGGGCGAAATGGGTTTAATCATGGAGTCCCAGACCACCCCGGTTTCTTCGACGCCTTAGAGATTTTCAAATCCGCCGACCGGGGACGACTGCGGGCCTTGGTCTTTCTAAACCGGATTTATTCACGACGACAGGCGTCTGGTTTTCCCTTTGAGTTAATTCTCCAATTCTCCAGATGTGGCTACTGGTTTTGCAAATTTGCCAATTTCACGTCTTGGGTGAACTTTCGAAACCACAAACTTCAAACAATGCCCAAACGAAATAAGCCTTCTCCGTGTCGACGCCCACGCCTCGCGAATAATCCGGGCTAAATGTTAGACGCTGTGCAGGGGCGATGGATTGAATATCATGTAAGCTTGTTCTGTTTCAAGCTTTCGGAAGATCCATGTCTGAATCAAAATCCTCTGTCGTACTGATCATTCGTCTGGCGATCATGATGTTCCTCCAGTTTTTTGTCTGGGGATCGTGGTATGTCGGGATGTATGCGTTTTTGAAAAAAAGCGGTATGACGGAACTCGGCGGAGGCGGCTCGTTCTCGTTCGATGCGGCGGCCTACACGGTGGCTCCCATCGCGGCGATTGTGGCTCCTTTGTCGATCGGGTTGATTGCGGATCGATTTTTGAATGTTGAAAAAGTGCTTGCCATTCTTAGTTTGGTCGGAGCGGCTTTGCTGTGGGTGACGCCATCGCTTGCGAGTGCCGGTGCTCCTGATTCATGGATTTCGCAGTTCTTTCACCCAATGGTTCTCTGCCTGCTGGCCTACATGATCTGCTTCATGCCAACGTTGGGGCTGACAGCAAGTCTTTCGTTTAAGCATCTTGCCAACGGTGAAAAAGAGTTCCCCGTTGTCAGGGTTCTTGGAACGATCGGCTGGATTGCGGGCAACTTTTGTATGCTGGGACTTCGCATGTTCGGTGATGCTGAGGAATTCGCGGACGATTCAGGCCACATGTTTCACGCAGCGGCGGTCGCTTCTGCCCTGTTGGGGATTTACTGTTTAACGCTTCCCAAGACGGCGCCTCCTGCGAAAGGTGAGGCCATCTCGATCGGCAGAGTGCTTGGCGTCGATGCGTGGAGGTTGATGAAAGACAAAGCGTTTTTCGTGTTTGCAATCGCTTCGCTTTTGACCTGTATTCCATTGGCCGGTTACTACGCGAAAGGGGCCGGTTTCGTCGGAGATATGGGAGTGACGCTGTTTGGTTCGCAGACGGCGGCGATGAGCACGGGACAGATGAGCGAGATTTTCTTCATGCTGCTGATGCCGCTTTGTTTTGCTCGGCTGGGTGTCAAGTGGATGATGATCATCGGCATGTTAGCGTGGGTGGCTCGCTACGTTTTGTGGGGTTGGGCCTTCGGTCAAACAGGAATCATGCTGACGGCACCCGTCTTCGTTGGGATTGTGTTGCACGGGATTTGTTACGACTTCTTTTTTGTGACTGGAATGATCTACACCGACAAAAAGGCGCCCAAAGAAATACGCAGCCAGGCTCAATCGCTGGTGGTTCTGCTCACGCAGGGGCTTGGGTTGGGGATCGGCGCCCAGGTGTTTGGCTGGTGGACTGGCCAATGTACGACCGATGGAGTGATTGACTTTTCAAAATTCTGGTATGCTCCCGCAATCTTTGCCGCCGTCGTTATGATTTTGTTTGTTTTGACTTTCTGGGACAAAACGGACATCGCTGAAACGTCTGAAGCAGAAGCGGTCAGCTAACTAAGCCAAGGTCGTGCGAAAATGCGATTGGATCAAGCGGGGTTTGGCGACGATGGAGCTTTTTCGCGCAGCCAGTTCGTTCAGCCTCTTCGTTCATCGCTATGAGTCATCTTCGGCGATGAACTTTTCGAACTCGATGCAGACGCTGGAAACCATCGATTGGAGCTTCCCGAAATGTTCGGTGCACGCCAGTTTGTCAACCGGAGTCGAGCCCGCAAGTGTTTCGATTTGACGGGCCGTTTCGCTGGCAGATAGAGCTCCCAGATGTCCGAGAGCGCCTTTCAGGGAGTGAGCCGAAATTCGTATGTTTTGGCCATCGTTTTCGTCGATCGCTTTTTTGACCGAAGCCAGCATGCCATCGCGTTCTTTCAAAAACACTTCCAATAGTTCATTGAGAAGTGGCCTGTGACCGCCAACCGTTTCAAAAGCGCTCGACCAATCGACAACTCGAGGTGCGGCTTCCTTGTCAGGAGTTGCCGACTTGCTCGTAAGCTGACCGGTCTGCTGTTCGATTAGCTGGTGAAGTGCCGCGGCCCGAATGGGTTTGGAAATGTACTCATTCATTCCAACAGCGAGACACTGTTCGCGGTCCGCACTGCTGGCGTGTGCTGTCAGCGCGACGATGGGAGTCTGAACCTGAACGCTGTTTTGACTTTCATGTTCTCGCATCCGGCGAGTCGACTCGAACCCATCCATGATCGGCATTTGAATGTCCATCAGGACCAGATCGAATGAGTTCGCGATGAACTGTTCAAGCGCTTCCGCTCCGTCGTTCGTCACGGTGACGGTGTGACCGTTTTGCTTCAGCAAAGCCAAGGCAAGTTTCTGGTTAATGATGTTGTCTTCTACCAAAAGAATATTCAATTTCCGTTTGGTGACTGCCGGTTTCTGTTCCGTGAGCGGTTTGATTTCTGTGTCTGGCCCAGCGACCGCAGCGACAAAGGCTGCACGCAAATCGCTCGATTTTACGGGCTTGAGAATTTGCTGAACGATCTCCAGTCCTTCGGGGACTTCCAGTGTGTCGACGCGAGCACTGGAGTTGAGCAAAATCAGTTTCGGACGAGTGATCGACGGATGGTCGGCCAGCCATTGGAGCCATGGTTTCGCGTCGGGCATCATCGCGTCAAGCAAAATGATTTCGACAGGGTTGCCCTCTTCGTGATGTTGGTTCAGCAGCCGTTTCGCGTGGTCCAGCTCTGTGACGGCGCCGACGATCATCCGGTGCCACGCCAACCGCTGCTGTAAGCTTTCTGACAAAAGCTGATTGCCGGTCGCGACAAGGACCGCTTTGCCAAGGAAAATGCTGTCGTCCTCGATCACCGCCGGAGCACTGGCACCGATCAGGAATTCGGCGTCGAAAGAAAAACGGCTTCCAATCCCTTCGCTGCTGCGAACCTGCAGTTCACCGCCCATCATGCGTACGATCTTCGATGAGATGGCCAACCCCAACCCGGTACCGCCAAATTCTCGAGTCGAAGAAGTATCCACCTGTTCAAATTCACAAAAAATAATCTCGTGTTTGTCTTCCGGAATCCCGACTCCCGTATCGACGACCGTAAATTCGATGGTCACCTTTTCGTCATTGCACCTTTTCGTCTGGGCTGAAAAGAAGACATGTCCTTTTTCGGTGAACTTGATCGCGTTACCAACAAGGTTGACGATTACCTGCCGGAGCCGGTTCAAATCGGTCACAATTTCCGTGGGCAAAGACGGGTCAAAGTGCAAAATCAGTTCAAGCTTTTTCTCATGGGCGCGAAAGCCAAAAGAGCGGACGGTATCGCCGATGCATTCTCGAAGGTTAAACCTTTCGCTGTCGAGCCGAATCTTGCCGGCTTCGATTTTTGAGAAATCCAGAATCTCGTTGATCAAACGTAGCAGCGATTCGCCAGACTGAAGGATCATTTCGGCTCGCTCGCGATTCTCTCCGTCCTCCAGCTCGTGCAGCAGCAACTCCGACATGCCGATAATGCCATTCATTGGAGTGCGGATTTCGTGGCTAACGTTCGCAAGGAAATCACTTTTGGCTCGGCTGGCGTGTTCCGCCATTTCTTTCGCGCTTCGCAAAGCTGCTTCCGCGTCAACGCGATCGGTGACGTCCCAGAACATGCCCTGGATACCAACACGAACACCACGCGTGTCGGTAACGGGCGCTTTGAGAACCTCAACATGTTTTGCCGGCCCGTCGCCCGGGTGATATTCGATGTCGTGAAAGACTTCCCCTGTTTCAAGCACCCATGCATCGTCGCGGGCATATTTTTCACCGCGTTCGGCACCGAACAATTCGGAGTCCGTTTTGCCGAGCAGTTTTTCCAGCGGGAAACCAACTTCGCGACAGAAGCTCTGATTCGCAAACAGGATTCGGCCTTTCGAGTCCTTTCGAAACACATTGATGGGAAGGCTTTCGACAAGCGAGTGATAAATCGCCTGTGATTCCATGAATCGACGCTCAGCTTTCACGCGATCCGTGACGTCTCGAAGTATCGCGCCGATCGCAATCGGTTCCAGTTTCTCGTTTTTCAAAACTTCGAAACGTCCGTTGACTCCACGAACTTCTCCAGAGTTCGCAAGGATGCGAAATTTCTGGTTAAACGATTCGACTTCTGGCATCCGAGATAGATTGTCTTTCAACAGTTCCCTGTCGGCATCGTGAACTCGGTCCAGCCAACTTTCAGGTTCGGTTGCCGTAGTTAAAGTTTTGTCGTCGCCTCCGAGCCCATCATCGTTGTAGAGCCGTTTGGCCGCCGCGTTGATGTACAGCAGTTCGTTCCCGTCGAGCGACATGGAAAATGCGAGGTCTTCGACGAGCTCCAGAAGTCCGGCAATATAAGGATTCGATTTGGTCATGGCGAAACCGTCGGTGGAAGTAATGGTCGACTTCGGTTTCACCAGAATAGCAAACTTAGCGACCCGGTTCAGCCATTTGCGTGGCCTTGTCATGAGTTTTATCATCAGTTTCGATGATTTGATCGGGAAGCGTGCCGATCAACTTTCGCCCATTTTCGCCGATCGCTTCTTTGATGATTGACTCTGTCGAATCCAATGCCGCATTCCAGTCGACTAAAAACTGCTGGCCATCTCGCAAGCCTCGAAAGATCAATAAATCAGCAGAAGGATCTGATTGCTGATTCGCTGAAAGAAATTCGGTCAGCTCGGTTCGCGAACGCGGACTGCGATCGTTTGCGGTTTGAAACGCTGCGTACCACTTCATGATTTTCAGCATGCGATCGTTTGTGTCGGTTTTGGCAACCAGCGATTCCAATTGCTGAAGGCTTTCGATCAACAGGCTTGTTTGTGAAAACGTAGCACCGTGTCCGCCGGCAGCAAGATTCAATGCCGAACCGATTCCCGTTTGTTCGTACTTTTCGATGAAGGTCGTAGCAGAGAGAACCGGAACGATTGCATCGGACTTGCCGTGAAACAGAACCGCTACGGGATCGTCATCCGTCACGAAGGTGACCGGCGACGCGGTTCGGTAAACTTCCGGAGCTGCGTTACGAGTTTTCCCCAGCCAGTACGACAGCATCGAGGATTCACCATCGATCACCGTAAAGTCAGTCGGCGTGCCACCAGCGATGACTCCCTGGATGCGCGTGTCGTGTTTCAAGTAAGGCTCTGTGTCGTCCCCTTCCAATCCGTCATCTGCATCGGTGGTTGCCAGCATGGTTGCGAGATGTGCTCCGGCCGAGTAGCCGAACGCGAAAACTCTTTTTGGGTCAGCGTTGTATTCGCTGGCGTGTTCGCGAATCCAGCGAACAGCATGTTTGCAGTCGTGAATTTGAGCAGGCCATTTGTGTTTGGGGGCCAGTCGATAGTTGATCGCCATCACGACATAGCCGCGGTTCGCAAGGATGCGAGCGTGGCGGGTCATCGCGAATTTGCTGCCCGTCGTCCATGCTCCACCGTGGATCGCCAGCATGATGGGGCGCGGTGAATCAGATTCAGGAACGAAAAGATCGCACTTTAGTTCATAGTCGTCTCCTTGGGCGTAAACGATGGCTCCGCGTTTCTCGTATTTGAACCGCAGGCGGTTTGAGTCTTCGGTTGTTTGTGACCCGGCGGAGTCAGTTTTAGACGTTTGGCCAATCGATGGAGTCGTGTCCAATACAAACGCACAGGCGCAAAAAAAGACGCATGTGAAGTAAAAGAATCTTTTCACATGCATCTTTTGAATCCTGTTAAGCCTCAAAGTTTCGTTGGCTACAAAGTTCCATTCGCCACAAAGATTCGTCTGAAACCAGTTTTGGCCGCGAATCGCGATCTTACGCAAGTGCCGCCAACGCTGCATCATAGTTTGGCTCTTGAGCAATCTCTGGAACCAGTTCGGTGTACTTGACGTTGCCGTCGGTTCCAATGATCACGACGCCTCGACACAGTAGACCTTTGAGCGGTCCGTCGACGATGGTCGCGCCGTAGTCTTCGCCGAACTTGTCACAGCGGAAAGCCGAAAGATTGCTGATGTGTTCCAGCGATTCGGATTCGCAGAATCGCTTTTGAGCGAACGGCAGGTCTTTCGAGACGTTCACGATCACGGTGTCTGCGACTTCGCCAGCTTTTCCGTTGAAAGCCTTCGCGCTGGCCGCGCAGATGCCGGTGTCGAGGCTTGGGATGATGTTCAGAACGATTTGCTTGCCAGCGAAATCAGCCAAGGATTGTTCGCCGAGATCTCCGTTGACGAGTGTGAAATCAGGAGCCGCACTGCTGACAGCAGGTAGGTCGCCAGAAGTGTTGCAGTCGTTCCCTTTGAGAGTAATCTTCGCCATCTAAGTAAATTCCTGAGTTTGGATTTTCAAAAAGTTGTAATGAAGTGATTTAGTTTTCTTCTGTCTCGGTGCCCAGATCGATATCAAGATCAAGGCTAACCTCGTCGACGGGAATTTCTTCACCGTCGACCGTGACCTTAATTGAGTCAACTTGCCAATTGTCGGAGTTCATAAGTTCGCCACTCACGATTATCTCGGCCTCACCCGATTTGTTGGAGCCCTTAACAACTGTATCGAATTTAAACCCGATCTTACCCGCTTCCGCTGGGATGCGTTGCGGTGGTTTCTCTGCTGATCGCTCAACTACCACAGGAGCTCCTACCACATCGGCGACAGCGGACGAACTTTCGATCGAATTCACGGCTTTAAAATATGCGGCGTTGTTTGTTGCGATATCGTTAACTTGCATCCCAAAATAAATCAAACCGCCGACACAAAGCGCGATCATCAACGTAAAGCAGCCGATTCCGCCAAGAATCCATTTCAAAGCCCCAGACTTTTTGGGAGCAGCGTGGCCCATTGGCGGTGTGTTTTGGTTGGGGTCAAAGCTCATCGAAATATTCTCGTGAAAAGTTGTGCTGTAATTTCCTGTCGGGTCCTCACACGAATTGTAACAATTCAGTCATCCGTGGGGACCCCTCCAGTACAACCGTGGGCAACTTCAGGTTTCACCAAAACTGGCGATTACGACTACTGCCGTTTAGTTGCGAATCTATAATGCGGTTAGGACGTTACGCCTATCCCCGGAGTCAGCAGTCATGGCAAATCAATTTTCCACCATCCCCGAAGCCGTCGAAGCGATCGGCCGAGGAGAAGTCGTGATCGTGCTCGACGATGAAAATCGCGAAAACGAGGGCGACTATATTTGTGCCGCCGAACTGGCTACGACCGAGTCGATGAACCTCGTGATGAGCGGACGCGGTGATTTTTGTATGCCGGTTCTGCCGGAGGTCGCTCAACGATTGAAGCTCACGCCGCTGGTGGAGGACAATAACTCCAACAACCAGACCGCATTTTTGACTCCGCTGGACCACGTGACCGCGCGGACCGGAATCACTGCCGAAGAAAGAGCGCTCTGCGTCCGGGCGATCGCCGACCCGGAAAGTAAACCGGACGATTTTCAACGACCGGGCCACGTGCACGTTTTGATGGCCAAGGCCGGAGGAGTCCTTCGACGAGCGGGACACACCGAAGCGTCAGTCGATTTGGCTCGCATGGCGGGGTTGCAACCTGCAGGCGTTCTCTGCGAGATTCTTGACGACGACGGTGAACGGGCGACTCGAGATCAGTTGCTGCAAATCGCGCAGGACAAGAACCTTAAAATCATCACCATTGAGGACTTGATCGCATACCGTCGGGTTAGCGAAAAGCTCGTTTCGCAAACTGCTTGTGCGAAGCTGCCGACCAAGTACGGAGAGTTTTTGATCTACGGATATAAAGTCCAGTACGAGACTCAGGAACCTGTTGCGATTGTGATGGGCGATCCTGCCAATCAGAAACAGGCTCCTTTGGTGCGGATGCACAGTAGCTGCTTTACCGGCGACCTGATTTCTTCGCTGCGATGCGATTGTGGCGACCAGTTGGATATGGCGTTGTCCATGATCGCTCGGGAGGGCTACGGTGCGCTGGTCTATCTGCCGCAGGAAGGACGCGGGATTGGACTGGTCGAAAAAATTAAGGCTTACAATCTGCAGGATCAGGGGATGGACACCGTCGAAGCCAACATGGCCTTGGGCCACAAGGCGGACATGCGAGACTACGGCGTCGGGATCCAGATTTTGAAGGATCTCGGGATGAGCGAAGTTCGATTGCTGACCAATAATCCAAAAAAGACGGAAGCCTTTAATCTGAGAGGTTTCGATCTGAAGGTCGTTGATCAAGTGCCGATTTTGCCTCCCGTCAACGAGCACAATGAAAAGTATCTTGCGACGAAGCGGGATAAAATGGGACATGATCTTCCGATCGACTGATGAGTCATCGCATGAATTTGCCAAAGCCGCAGCTCGAATCCCATTTCGAAGTTCTCGATCGGGAGCTAGATGGCTCTCTCGAGTTTGATTCGTTAACGCGGAAGTTGTACTCCACCGATGCGTCGGTTTATCAGGAGTTTCCGGCTGCGGTCGCTTTTCCGAAGTCGGACAACGACATTGCGGCTCTGATTCGTTTTGCTAACGATCACCGAACCAGCCTGATTCCGCGCACTGCGGGAACGTCGCTGGCCGGGCAAGTTGTTGGCTCCGGAATCATCGTGGATGTTGGGAAACACTTCACGAAAATCATCGAAATCGATGTCAAAAACAGGACGGCAGTCGTGCAGCCGGGGGTGGTGCGAGACGAACTTAACCTGGAACTTGCGAGACACGGACTGATGTTTGGTCCTGAAACTTCGACTTCCAATCGAGCCATGATTGGAGGGATGGTCGGCAATAATTCGTGCGGTTCCAATTCGGTCGTCTACGGTGCGACTCGCGATCAGACCATCGAATTAACCGGGTTTTTGAGCGATGGTTCTCAAGCGACGTTTGCGCCAGTGGATGAAGAACAGCTGGCTCAGAAATGCAAACAGCAGAATTTGGAAGGCAGCATTTACCGGTCCATCCACGATCTGCTGGTTCAGGATTCTGTGCGGCAGCTGATCACCGACCGTTTTCCGAAAGCCAGCATCGATCGTCGAAACACCGGCTACGCGATAGACGCTTTAATGCATTGCGATTCGTTTGACGCTGGTGCCGATGCACCGTTTAATTTTTGCAAGTTGATCGCTGGAAGCGAAGGGACTCTGTTTTTTGCAACCGAGATCAAGCTTCAACTGCACCTGCTGCCTCCGAAGGAAAACGGTTTGCTGTGCGTGCACTTTGATTCAGTGGATGCGGCGCTGAAGGCCAATGTCATTGCCATGGAGCATCCGGTTTACGCTTCTGAACTGATCGATCAATTGGTGCTGCAGGGAGCTGCGCGGAATATCGGTCAGCGAGAGAATCTCAAGTTCGTTCAAGGCGAACCCGGAGCGATTTTGGTGTTGTCGATCCGTGGTGAAACTTTCAATGAAGTCGAATCCTTGGCCTCCACGATTGAGAATCGCCTTCGCGACGCCGGGCTTGGTTACGCGTTTCCAATGCTGACCGGCCGCGACATCGGACGCATTTGGGAACTTCGCAAAGCTGGACTGGGGGTCGTCGGCAACGTGCCTGGCGATGCGAAACCGGTAGCCGTGATCGAAGATACCGCAGTTTCGATCGAGGACTTGCCGGCCTACATTCGCGACATTGACCAGTTGCTAAAAGGCAAATACGACTGTCAATGCGTTTACTATGCTCACGCTGGTAGCGGGGAAATTCACCTAAGGCCGGTCCTGAATCTGAAGCTTGATTCTGACGTGGTCAAGTTTCGAAATATCGCGACCGATGTTGCGGCTCTGGTGAAAAAGTACAACGGATCGATCAGTGGCGAGCATGGTGATGGACGGCTTCGAAGCGAGTTCATCGAATCGATGGTCGGCGAAGAGTGCTACGCGATACTGAAGCAGATTAAAGTCATCTTTGATCCGGCGAACGTTTTCAATCCGGGAAAGATTGTCGATAGTTCGCCGATGGACAGTGCTCTTCGGTATGAAAATCGTCCCGACACACGCGATTTGGAAACCGTGTTGGACTTTGGCAGCACGCTCGGCATGCAGCGGGCGGCCGAGATGTGTACCGGTTCGGGCGACTGTCGAAAGACCTCCAAAATCGGCGGCATCATGTGTCCCAGCTTCATGGCGACGCGAAACGAGCGCGATACGACTCGGGCACGCGCCAATATTTTGCGGCATGTCCTTGCCGATTCCGGATCGACCGCCAATCCGCTGGCCAATGAAGAAGTGCGCGATGCGATGGACCTTTGTTTGTCTTGCAAAGGCTGCAAAAGCGAATGTCCGTCGAACGTCGATGTCGGAAAAATGAAGGCTGAGTTTCTTCAGGCTTGGCAGGACGAACACGGTGTCTCGCGGCGGACTCGTTTGATTGCCAATATCGATCGAATGAATCGAATCGGTTCACGAGTTCCATGGCTGGCGAACTTTGTTTCTTCCAACCCGGTGACCGGTTGGCTACTGAAAAAGACATCCGGGTTCGCAACGAAACGCAGTTTGCCAAAAATCGCTGGCCAAAGCCTGCGTCGATGGTTTGAAAAACATGTGCCGCACGCCAACGCGGGGAAGATCGGCGAGGTTTACTTTTTCTGCGACGAGTTCACGAACTACAACGAGCCACAGATCGGAGTCGCAGCGATTGAAGTTTTGGAATCGCTCGGATGGAAGGTCGATATGCTCGACCATGCCGAAAGCGGCCGAGCGTCGATGTCGAAGGGCTTGCTGAGAAAAGCCAGAACGTTCGCTCAGGAAAATGTCGCACTGTTCGCAAAAGTCGTCTCTGATGAAAAACCGCTCATTGGAATCGAGCCTTCAGCGATCCTTTCTTTTCGAGACGAATACGTAGATCTGCTGCGAGGAGAACAACAGGATCAGGCCAGAACACTTGCTGAAAATGTTTTCACGTTCGAGGAATTTATCGCAAGGAATGTGGAATCGAAAACGGTCAGTTCAGGCCAGTTTGTTTCAGAGTCGAAAACGATTCGACTCCATGGTCATTGTCATGAAAAGTCGCTGGTCGGTTTGGTGCCTACGATTCGAGCCCTGCAGCTTCCGGCGAATTTTAAGGTTCGGCTGATTCCATCAGGGTGCTGCGGAATGGCGGGCTCGTTTGGGTACGAAGCCGAACATTACGAAGTGTCGATGAAGATCGGCGAACTGGTGCTGTTTCCGACGATTCGGGAAGAGCCGGCCGATAACGTGATCGCTGCCACTGGAACCAGTTGCCGGCATCAAATCAAGGACGGGACGAGCCGTATTGCGCTTCATCCTGCTCAGATTTTGCGGGATGCGCTGCTTGCCGATGTCGTGTCAGGGTAAACACGAGTTTCATCCTCGATTTGGCCGATTGGATAACAGGCGTGCCCTATCTCTGATCGGGGCATTTGCTTGATCGGAACAGTTGCTTGATCGGAACAGTTGCTTGATCGAATCGCTGCGACGAAGGCACCGAAACGGTTGTGCGGATTGTGAGGCGTCGATGTTTTGACCTGCTTTCTGATCTGGTTTATTGTTCCGTCGCCCTTTGTTCATTTGTTTGGCTCGCCGCTCTCTCTGTACGCGTTCGAATTTTCAATACCTGTTCCGATACGACCATGAATCGCTTTTCAATAAAAACTGATTCGCCGTCCCCTGCTTGTGGGAAACGAAGCGCGGTTGTGAGCGTGGAAATATTGCTGGTCGCCGTTGTCGCGATTGTGGGATTGCTTGTCGGGCTTGTCGCGGTGCGCGATTCTCTCATTAGCGAACTTTCAGATGTCAGTGGTGCCGTTCAGGATTCGGTGCAGAGCTACGCGGTGAATGGTGCTTCCAGTGGCACGACAGCCTCTGCCGGAATGGACTTTATCGATCAGCTTGACGTCAGTGACGACGTGGATGATATCGCTGGTTTGATCGACAATCAGATTTCAGTTGATGTCGCTCCAGCAAGCGAAGGGTTCGCGGTCTCGACAGAAGAACTGGTCGCGGAGCTTTTGTTCAACGGAAACGCCAGCGATTCGTCCCCCTTTGGCAATTCGAATGATGGAGCACTGGTCAATGGAGCCACCATCGTTGGAGGTCAATTGGTGCTCGACGGCGTCGACGATTTCGTGACAATCGCCAATTCGCCCGATATCAATACGGGGTCTCCCGTGACGGAGCGAACGATTCATGTGGAGTTTACACCCAATGATGTTGTTGCTCGCCAGCTGATATATGAAGAAGGCGGAGGCGTGCGTGGGCTCAACATCTACATCGATAACGGCTTGCTTTATCTGGGCGGTTATAACATTCCGGAAACGGGATACGCGCCGACTTTCGTGACCGCACCGATTGTCGCAGGTCAGACCTTCAGCGCAACCATCGTGCTCAACGCAGGAGCCTCCGTCGCACCGGATTCATTTTCTGGATTCCTCAACGGAAGCCTTGTGGGTCGCACCTCCGCTTCGCAGATCTTTGGTCATGCCGGTGGTATTGGGGTCGGCGGCGTCAATGGAAGAACTGTTTTCCACGACGGAACCGGAAGCGGTGCCTTCTTCAATGGCTCCATCGATAGCGTTTCAATTTACAATCGCTCTCTTTCGGACGGCGAAGTCAGCGGTCTGTAACGTAGTTGGACTCGTCAAGAACGTATCTGGATTCGCCAGGCCTTGTTGATTTAATGAGCCGTTTGGGCGATAGCCCCAGTTGAAGTTTCGTTAACCGAGGCTAACGCCTAAGCCCTAAGCGCCTGAGCGCCCAAAACTCTGGCATAAAAATCCCGATTTGGGATAAAACAACAAGCACGCCAGAGTTCAGTAACCCAGCACCGTAGCTGGACTCGCCAGAGTTCAGAGAAGCGGGATGAGGCTGATCACTACACGTGGTGTAAACGATGGGGTGTGCTAGCCGAGTCGCGAAAGGGGATCAGGCCTTACGGCCAGCGGCTCACTTTGATGTGTGAGCCGAGTCGCGTAAACGCCGGGTGCGTAAGAAGCGGTCAATCAATCACGAGAGTCCAGTTATCCGCGAGGACGTAGTTGGGCTCACCAGAATTCAGTCATCTGCGAACACCGCTTTTCAATTCCCTTGCATGATTATTCGATCGCGGCAGCGCGGAGCCGAAAAACCACGAATCGATCTGTGCTTGCCGGCGTCAGTTGCCTGTCTTGCGAGGCTCAAAGAGTCGGATTGCTCTCCCGAATCATTTTGAGAGCGTTTACAATCGGGTTTTTCACTTGCCTTGCCAAAGCCGATTCCCTTGAACGCTGTTGAAATTGAACAAGCTGTCTCTGATTTGGTCGAGGCTCCCTTTGATCGGGAGTCTTTTGCTTTTTCGTTTCTTGAAGCGTTTGGGAATAAAGCGACGACGATCAAGAAGCTGAAGGCTGATCGCTCGAAGAAGGGATCGGCAAACAAAAGTGATCTGGAAGGCGGAGTACTTCAGACCAAAAACATCCACTTGCTGGTTTGCGACGAAGGCACCGTTACGCAGTCACTGAAGGCTCTGGTCGAGAGCCCTGAAACGGCCAAGCGAAAATGCAAGTACGCTTTGGCGACCGACGGCAAGACGATCGAGGCAGAGAATCTGGTCGAAGGCGAAACACTCGCCTGCGATTACGAAAAGCTTGCCGATAACTTTGGTTTCTTCTTGGCGTTGGCTGGCATCACGACGGTAAAGGAGATCCGCAACAATGCCTTCGATATCAAGGCGACATCGCGGCTGAACCGGCTGTATGTTGAATTGCTTCAGCATAACCCTCAGTGGGATACCGCTGAGCGACGTGAAGAAATGAACCACTTCTTCGCTCGGCTGATTTTCTGTTTCTTTGCCGAAGATACTGGGATCTTTAACGGGAACAACCTGTTCACGAAGACCGTTGAGCAAATGAGCGATGGCACGAACGCTCATGAGATCCTGACCGAGTTGTTTCAGGCGATGAACACATCTCCCGAAGCTCGCAAGACTGCCGATCTGCGGCCCTACGCGACTCAATTCCCCTACGTGAACGGTGGGCTATTTTCTGGTTCGCCAAACGCCCCCAAGTTTAGCAAGATCGCACGATCCTATCTGATTCATGTTGGCCATCTGGATTGGACCCAGATCAATCCAGATATCTTTGGTTCGATGATTCAGGCGGTCGCCGATGATGAAGAGCGTGGGGCTTTGGGGATGCACTACACCAGCGTCCCCAACATTCTGAAAGTCTTGGGTCCACTGTTCCTTGATGACATGCGAACCAAACTGGAGGAAGCAGGTGACAATAAACGCAAGTTGTTGAACCTCCGTAACCGGATGGCTCGCATTCGAGTTTTTGATCCAGCGTGTGGCTCGGGCAACTTTCTTGTGATTGCCTACAAAGAGATGCGGGAGATTGAAGCCAAGATCAACCAGCTTCGTGGCGAAGAGAATCGTCGCAGCGATATACCACTGACGAATTTTCGCGGCATCGAGCTAAGGCACTTTTCGGCCGAGATTGCTCGACTGGCTTTGATCATCGCCGAGTACCAATGCGATGTTTTGTATCGCGGGCAAAAGTTGGCGTTGCTGGAGTTCCTGCCTTTGGATGCAGAAAACTGGATTACTTGCGGAAATGCCCTTCGATTGGATTGGCTGAAGATTTGTCCACCAACTGGAACGGGCGTCAAAATCACGTCGGATGACTTGTTTAGCACGCCGTTAGATCAAACGGAAATGGATTTTGAGAACGAAGGCGGTGAAACATTCATTTGTGGCAATCCACCTTATCTTGGGAGTCGCTGGCAAAGTAGCGAGCAGAAAGACGACTTACGTGATATTTTTGCGGAGCGAGTGGCTAGTTGGAAATCGCTGGATTACGTTTCTGGATTTTTCATGAAAGCAGCGTGCTATAGAGGTTGCCAAAAGACCGGCGTCGCTTTTGTTTCAACAAATTCTATATGCCAAGGATTGCAGGTGCCATTGCTATGGCCCTTAATTCACGAAGAGGGTTATGCCATTCACTTCGCTTACCTTTCTTTCAAGTGGGCGAACCTTGCAAGCCACAACGCCGGCGTAACCGTGGTCATTGTTGGCTTGAGTCGCGATCGAGCAGTTACAAAGAGGTTATACAGCGTGGATCGAGGGGAGACGTCATCACTCAAAACAAACAACATCAACGCCTATTTGGTGCCTGCACCCGATGTATTTGTCGAACCGCAAAGACAGCCACCAGAAGGTAGGGCAGAAATGCTATTCGGCAACATGCCTAGAGACGGAGGGCATTTCTGCCTTTCTGATGAGGAGCTAAGGACGGTGTTAGATCATTCACCTGAAATAAGAAAGTTTGCGAAAGCGTATATTGGGTCTGCAGAGATGATTCAAGGGAAAATTCGCCACTGCCTGTGGATTGGCGATGATGACCGCGAGTCCGCCAGACAAATTCCCTTTGTAAACTCTCGGCTCACTGCAGTCGCAGAAACGCGACTTAAGAGCCCTGCAAAATCGACGAAGTCTTTTGCGTCAAAACCGCACAGGTTTGTCCAGATTCAAGGTTTTGCAACGGGAAATACAATCGCGGTAGCTGGAGTCTCGTCTGAGCGACGTGAGTATTTACCTGTGACGCTGTTCGATTCCCAAACGATTATTAGCAATCTGTTGTTTGGTATCTATGACTCCCCAATATGGAACCTTGCCATAATCGCATCGAAACTGCATCTGGCATGGGTCGGGGCCGTTTG
>CAYZPA010000094.1:0-18400 GCA_964479855.1 uncultured Pirellulaceae bacterium | reverse complement strand
GAAGCCTGTTCTTTTTCAATATCAATTCAAAGGCGCATCAGCCGGATCGCACCCTTTGGGGATTGGGAGAACACTTTCAATGAGCACTGTTGTACGAGTCGAAAATGCAACCGTGTTTGTCGACGATAATGACTTCGTGAAGACGAGCCTAATTACTAATGTCGCACTTTCTTCTGGCAACGCCTCAACTGCCCCGCTACCGGCTTGGCTGACGCTTCAGCGAGGTCGACAAGCTGGCAATTTTGGCAATCTTGGGTTGGACAAGTATGTCTTTGGGATGATTACAGGTGGTGATTTTTCGAACGAAATCAGTGAAGTAGGCGACGTTTCTGAACTCGGATTGGTCAATAACTCCCCCAATGAAGTCTCCGACTTTTTTGAGGTCGAATTGCGAATTGAACGAAATGCCTTTGACGATTTTGATGTCTATGGATTTTTGAATGACGAGAATGGCGTAAACCTCCAAACACTATCTGCTTCAGGATTTGATTTTTCGGACATTTTCGACGGCTCAGCCAATTCGTTCTTTACTGTCTCAACTAACGATACTGCATATATCGCGCACGACAATCTTGTGTTCGACAATTTGCGACTGAGTGTATCGGTGCCAGAGCCAAATTCGTGCTGCTTTTTGGTTCTCTCGGTTTTAATGCTCGCGCAGTTCGGTCGCGGAAATCGAGAGCAAGAATTTTAACCAACAACCCTATCTCCTATGTGGTGGGGCAAACAATCCGCACGATGGATAACATCTGAGTGTTTGACTTCGCGGGTGCGGCGGAGGCAGGTTCATCGGGGTGAGAATTCTCTTTGAATGTTGGCGTGCGGTTGCTCTTTGACGCCCGCCGGAGCTCAAACACTTTGTTCAAGAAGCCCGTTTTGGCTCTCACGCGTTCCACTTGCTGCCGTTTTGCGTTTTGATTTTGACCACCACGCAGCATGAAGACTCCTGGCTGCTGGACCTGAGTCCTCGGGTACTTTCTATCGCGATTGCTGATTTACTCCGATGCCCACCCGGTCGCTCACGCGACTCGGCTCGCCTTACGAGGCTCGATTCACGCGGCTCGATTAACCCGACTTCGCTCACGCCTCAAGCGATCCGCTGGATATTGCGAAGATCTCTGTCGAGTCAGTGAGTTTTCATCCCGCATGGCCGAGGTGCTTCAGCTGAACGGCTTTGCAAAGTCAGCGGTTGTTCATTGATTCCGCACAACATGACCGAAAAGCCGATCTGGTCGAGGGTGATGGATCCAAGTCACCGTACCCAGTGGTATCAACGTCACTGAAGGAACATTTCGCCTTTAGGTTGCCACGAAATTCCGGCGACCGCTTCTGAAATCGATTACGATAAAGCGTGACCAGCGTCTCTTCGAGCGACCAAGTTCAACGCACGATCTATCCGTGCCCCAAACAAACCCCAAATTGCGAACGTGTCCTCGTGGCACACGGATAGATCGCAATTCGTTATCCCGCTGAACCATCCGCTCTGATCATGAAACGATTTAGCGTCAGAACTATGGGCATCTTCACATCAGCTGTGTCCCTGTTTCTGGTATTGAATGTGATTCCATGGCGAACGAACTGGGCAATCTATATCTATGACGGCCCGTCTTACTTTCCCGTTGCGGAACGATATGGATGGCCTTACGCGTATTTACACCGATACATAGACCAAGGCCTACCTGACCATGTCACTGAATGGAGCGTTATCGAAGACAATAGACTTTTTCATGTTGTAGACAACATGGTGATTTGCACCGCTCTTGCGTTTCTGCTTACCTTGCTAATCGCTTGGGGGCTTCACCACACTGATAACCGCAGATCTGGCCTCCAGTCCAGCAGCCTCGACGTGAGTAGCTCTGGCCAATAGAGTTTTCAGATGTTTATAACGCAAAACAGATGAGCGTGTTTGATCCGGAATCATTCACGACGACAGGCGTCAGGTTTGTCCTTTGAAGCGATTCTCCGGACGCCGAGGCATGTTTTGCAAATTCGTCAATTTCACGTCGTGGGTGAACTGTCGGAACTACAAACTTGGAACAATATCCCAATGATACAAGCTTTCTCTAGGTCGTCGCCCACGCATCGTGAATAATCCGGGGTGACTTCTTGGGTGCGGCGATACGGTTCTTCAGATTTATACCTCGTGAATCATCCGAGGTTGATGCGGGCTTACTTCACATGTCCTAATCGAGTCTTTTCTTCATGCTCTGTTGCTTCTGGGGTATAATTGAATCTGCTTACAAGCCATTGTTTTAATGAGTCTGAAATGTTTCGGATTGCTATCTTTCTGTTTGTGATTTTCTCGATTGTTTCAAATGTGTTCGCGCAATCACAGCAGCCACCCGAAAAAAGCTCGGCAAAGGAGACGCAGGCAGCACCGAAGAAGATTCGTAAAGTGCGACGCGTTGCCAAACCTGAATTTGATGACGCTTCGGACGATGTCTGGTTTGACAGTGTTTTTTCCGATGGGCTTGTCGGAAATCGCCCGAAAGCCAACGTTGACTCAGAGGCCGCGGCTGGTTCTGGAGTCGCGTCAACACCGAAGAAAAAAGACGATTCAACCAAGGTCATTGATGATGGCGAATTTCGCTGGTCAGATCTTATTTCAGGTACGACGATTGAGGACGAAGTGAAAGCTCAAAACCAATTTTTGGCGAAGAAGTTGACGACCCCTGTTCGATTCAAGACCGAATACAACAACGTGCAACAGGCGATGTCATTGCTTTCTATGTCGTTTGCGATTGTTCGCGAATACGATGCAGAGATTCGATGGAAAGACCACGCACCGGCAGCTCACGCGGCGCTACAACAGGCCGCCGCAAAAGCGCGCAGCAATTCGGATCAAGCATTTAACTATTGCAATGCTCGTAAATTTGATCTGGAAGATCTAGTTCGTGGCGGAGCCTTTCCGGAAACCGAAAAACCTGAAAGCGAAATCGATTGGGCAGAAGTCATCGGTCGAACCGAAACGATGATTCGGCTGGAGACGGCGGACGAGAATCTGAAGCTTTGGACTGCCAACAAGAAGACTTTCGAAAAACAAAAAGCTGCGATCATTGCAGAAGCTCAATGGGTCGCGGCGATCGGAGCTGTGATCGCCAAAGAGGGCATGGATGACGCGGACGACGAAGAGTATCAAGCGTTTTGTGCTGCGATGACAAACGCGGCGACAGCGACGGCTCAGTCGGCTCAAAACGATGACTTTGATTCCACAAGCCGATTTGCGAATCTTGTTTCGCAATCCTGCAACAAGTGCCATGAACAATGGCGGTAGACCGGAAGTGCACGATTCGGTTGATGACGAGCCTGCGGTTTAAACTTCGAATAATGGATTGGCTCAGGATCGAATCTCCGCGAACCAAACCGGTTTGAAATGAACGGCGGATGTGAGACACAATTTGTCTTAAACCCGGATTATTCACGATGCGAGGGCGTCAAAATTGAGAAGGCTTGTTTCCTTGGGGCATTGTTCCAGGTTTGTGGTTTCGAAAGTTCACCCACGAAGTGAATTGGTGAACCTGCAAAAACTGTCGCCACTTCGTGAGAACCGCCTCAAACATCAAACCAGACGCCTGTCGTCGTGAATAATTCAGGTTAATGCGTTCGCCATCTTCTTGGCCGTCGCCCCGTTATTGGTCGCGTTTTGTTTTTGAGGGCGTCGCGAAAATCAGGATTTTGGCGTTCTGGGTTCCGTCGACGACGGCAATGTATCGATCATCGTTCGATAAGTCGAAAGAATTGAACGCCGACGAAGCGGGCGAGTCAATCCGTCCCACGCGTTTGCCGCGACTCCAATCCCAAACGCTGATTCCTGAACGTGTCAGCAGTAACACGAGATCGTGATCATGTGAAAACTGAAGATCACGACAGACTTCGGAAACGTCAAACTCCTCCACAATTCGCTGGCTGTTGCGATCTGCGATCTGCAATCGATTGCCGGTAGGGAAAGCGATTCGGTTTCCATTTTTTGAAAATTGCGAGATCGCTGGAACCGACCGCCCGAACTCGATGACGCGGTCCCGCTGATGATTGACGTCGCCTTTTCCGACGGACAGATTGTCCATCACCACAAAACCACGATCTCCTTTGGGCATGATCGAAACGATGGGGCGACTGAAACCTTCCATACCGCCGGTCATTTTGCCGTCCGCGACTGACCATGCGTAAACGTTCCCTTTTTTGTCTCCAGTAATCACGTGAGCCGAGTCGATAGAAAAAGCGATGCGCGTAATTGGCTGGGAGTGCCCAGAGAACTCAGACACAAGCTCAACTTGTCCCGAAGCGCGATCGACGACGCGCCAAACCTTAACGTTCGTCGATGTGACCGCCGCGACCAGCGAATCGTTTGGAGCCACTGCAATCTGATCGATCGGATTGCCGGTGTTGATGGACAGAGGATTAAGCTGCCAGCCGTTTTTCCAATCGACGATCGATACCTCGCGTTTTTTGCTCAGCATAACCAGTGAATGGTCGCCCAAAAAATGCAAAGACTGGATTGGGCCAGCGATTGTTGAAGAATTTGATACAAGGAATGGAATGTCGCCGGATGGGGCAGGCAATTCAGCCTTCTTATCGACTTCGTTTTTTGGTGAATCGTTTCGACGACTCGCATCGCCAGCAAACTTGTCCTTTTGTGATGTATCTGAATTTCCAGAAACCTGTCCGGGCGTTGCTTGAAAGATCGTCGCAATCGGCTTTGGGTTGTCCGACAAACCAACCAGCAAACCGGACCCGAAACTTGCGAAGCGAATTGGAATTGGCGAGTTTGCCCAATACTGTCCCGTTGGCTTTCCAGTTTCAACGTCGCACGTTTCGATGAAACCTGTTTTGCAGACCATGACCTGCAAAAGGTCATCTGAAATGACGCATGAGCCAGCTTTCGCGTCTCGAGGCAGAACACAATTTTGAGGCAGCTGGGATTTGGATATCAGTTTGCCAGTTCGCGTGTTGAAGCGATGAATTTGATCGTGAATGATTGCCAAGAGTTGTTCTCCATCATGCGAAAACTTCATCGCATGGATGGGTTCGGGGACTCCCTGGCTGTTTGAATTCGTGTATTCAGGAATCGGAATTGAGATCGAAGAACCAATCTTTTGATCGGTCGGCAGATAATCCGCAACGACAATGGTATCTGCTGAACGGACAGCGATTTGATATTCGGAAATCGCAAAGTCCGTTTTGTTTTTCGTGTCGATTTCGCCAATTGGAATGCTCGAACCCCGCTGAAGGCTGCCTTCACCAACATCCCACTTTTCGACTCGTCCGTTCGACGACAGCAACCAGACCCCTTGTGTTTCACGTTTAGCGGAAGCCTTGGCAATCGAAACAACTTCGTTATCCAGTTGGCGTGACCCCAAAAGCGTTTTTGTTTTCCAATCGACTGCATTTAGTCGTCGCTGATCATCGACGGTAAAAAGCACGTCAGCTGAAATGGCGATCAGGTTGCCCACTTGTGAATCCAACTGCAGGCTTGCCAGCACGCGAGGGTCCATGCCTCGAAGTGATATCAGCTGAACGTCGGCGGAGGTAATCGCCGGTGGTTTCCAATCAGGTTCGTTTTTGTTCCGATTGTCGCCGCGAGTTGAGGGACGCGTTGCGTTTCTGTTCCTTGCAGGCAAACCGCCATTGTTCATCCCTTGCCGAGCCATGCGTTGTCGTGGAGGGGGCCGATTGGCATTCGGGTTTGGATTTTGGTTGGGCTCGGGAGGCCGACCGGCGTCAGCGGCTGGAGGGTCCTGATTTCCTTCGGGCGTCACCATTGAGTTCATTCGCAATCGGCCATCTCCAGCTGCCATCTGATTGGCAGCCACGCGTCGATCAGCTGGCTGGCGATTTGGTTCTGCGGCTCCGCCAACTTCGTCGTCGGGAGCGACTCGGGCATTTTGTCGAACGACGAATTCATCACGAAAGTTGTCGTCTCGTTTGGCAAGATCCGCGTGTTCGCCCCTTAGTTTGACTGAATTCGCGGGCTCGAGTCCTTCGTTTTCTGGTTCAAGCGGAGGAAGGAATCTTGCAGGGACACCGAATGAATAAACCAGTTTCCGTTCCCAGTTCGAAAGCTGGGGCTTCAGCAGTAGGCTGACACCAAACCAACAGAAACCGGCGACCAAACCTGAAAATAGAAGAGCGATCAGCATCCAGAACGTTCGCGATTGGCGATGCGATTGCAGCTTTCGTTTGTTGACGGGAGCGCGAACTGCGGCTTGAACGTCACCTCTCGCTTTGGTCGCGGTGGCGGCATTGGCATCGGCAGGATTTGACACAGCTTTAGCAACGGGGTTCGAATTCGAGCTGTCTTTTGCGTAGGCTCGAACTGGTTCTGCTGAAGGACTATCCAGAACATCGAGGATATCGTCGTAATTGTTATCCAGTCGTGGGATCGGTTTTTCTGTCGATGCTTCTGCCGATACTTCCGTCGGTGCTTTCGGTGGCCGAGTTGCTGAAGGAGCCGCTTTCGGGTTTGACGTGGATTCTCGTTTGGGGCCAGAACTGGAAGTCGTAGAAACAGCGGTTGGATTCGCAACGTTTTCGATCGGGGCGGACGATGGCTCGACAGGTTTGGATACTGGTTCGGTCGTCAGTCCATCCTCAATCAGAAACGCAAACTGGCAGCCTCGACATCGCAGCGTCGCGCCAACTGCGTTTTGTGGAACCTTGTGTCGTTTATGACATTTTGGACACCAGATTTTTTCAGTCGCTGGTTTCATGGGTTCCACTTTGTTTGAAATCAGACGGATTTTTTCAGATTGTATTTCTTGATCTTCCGATCAAGCGTCGATCGCTCAACGCCAAGAATCGAGGCAGCACGGCTCTTGTTCCATGCTGTTGCAGCGAGCGTTTGTTCGATGTGTCGACATTCGATTTCCTCGAGCGACATTGGCCTGTATTCTTCTACCAGTGTTCCCAAATCGAACTGGGATTCGCTGGCGGTCGACAGTTTTGTCAGTGTCAGATCTTCCATCTCGATCGTGTCGCCCTGAGCCAGAACGACCGCTCGCTCAACAACATTCTTGAGTTCTCGCACGTTACCGGGCCAGCGATAGCGTTGCAGCTGATGGCGAACATGCGGCGAATAGCCTTTAATTTTTCGCCCCGTTTCCTGATTGTATTTCTGCAAGAAATGGTCTGCCAGCACCTGAATGTCTTCCGGTCGATGTCGCAAGGGAGGCACATCAATTTGCACAACGTGAAGGCGGAAGAAGAGGTCCTTGCGAAACTTTCCGGATCGAACTTCTTCTTCGAGGTCACGATTTGTCGCCGCGATGACCCGGACGTTGGTCGTGATCGCTTTTGAGCCACCGACTCGTTCGAAAGGATGGCCCTCGAGGACGCGAAGAAACTTGGCCTGAATCGAGGGGCTCATTTCGCCAATCTCATCCAGCATCAAAGTGCCTTTGTCGGCCGATTCAAACTTTCCAGCTTTACGTTCCGTGGCTCCGGTGAAGGCACCTTTTTCATGGCCGAACAATTCGCTTTCCAGCAGCGATTCGCTCAACGCCGCACAGTTCAAACAGACGAACGGTCCCTTGCTTCGATCGCTGGAAAAGTGCACCGCTCGAGCAACCAGTTCTTTACCGACTCCGCTTTCGCCACGCACGAGAACCGTCGCTTTACTGGGAGCGGCTCGATGAATCTGTTGATGCACAGCGAGCATCGCAGGACTGGCTCCAACGATTTCGCTTTCGACGTTCAATTGACTGCGAAGCAAATCGATCTCGTTTCGCGTCTTGGAAAGATCATCGACCAGCTTCTGTTCGCGATAGCGAGTCCGCAGCGCCAGTCCGACGGTTTCGGCAACGGCGAGAGTGAACTCAAGATCGTCCGGATCGAGCATTTTTGAAGTTGTCGAATAGAGATGCAACAGCCCGATGTTTCGCGAATTCATTCGGATCGGAGCACAAATGACGCTGGTTGCATGGATCTCTCCGGCGGCGTCACGCAGTCCAAGTGCACTATCGTCCTGAATGTCTCGAGCCAAAACAGCTTCGCCGTTTCGCAAAACGGTTTCCGTGAGGAACTTGGACACACGTTGATATTCGGGACGGACGGTGCTGGACCAGGCAAGAATTTCCAGGTGTTCCGGGTCAGTTGTGGTCCGCCTTGATCGGGGAACCAACATGACGGAACCCGAATCCACGCCGGAGGCTTCCAACAGGTTGTCCAGCGCCATTCTTGCGACGCCGCGAGCAGTGGTTTCTTTGGCCAGATCGAATGCAAGTCGGCACAGTTTCGTCGCCGCGATGCCGAACTTGGGGACGGAGTCTTCGAAATTGTCGTCTTCGTGGTCGAGGAATTTTGTCTTCTGACGACGATGCGTGATGGTTGTCGGTTCAGTAACCGAAACGAGTTCCGTTTGAGTCACCTGTTCATCGCTATCGTTGACTTCCAGCCCAACGATGGTTTCGCCGCCGATTTCGACTCTGGAGAAGATCTTGTTGCGATCTTTTCCGTATGCGGAAGAAAGATCTTCGACGAAGGACATTTGGGTGCCCGCGATCCAAACGACGTCTCCGACCTTTAGCTTGTGATCTCCGGTGACACGTTCTTCTCCGATTGCTGTTCCGTTTCGGCTGCCGAGATCTCGGACTGTCCACGAACCTTCCGAGAGGAAAATCTCCGCATGTTGGCGGCTGGCCTGGTCTTCCTTGATCACGATTTGGTTGGTGGGTGACCGTCCGATTGTGACGGTTCTTCCGGGAATCAGGCGAAACACGTCGGACCATTTTTTACCGTCGCGTATGACGAGGTACGCAAACGGTGAATCCGACTTGTTTTTTTTCGTTGAGTTTCCCATGTACGTTTTCGCGAGGGCCATTCCTGTACCGGCAAAAGGCTCAAACAGAGGCTAACATTTTGCCCGATATCACCGGTTTTTCTTGATTTTGGACAATTTCGCAGTTAGTCTTGCGATAGGTTTGAGGAACTGTCTCAAACCTGCCAGTTGAACTCGGCTGCCGAACTTTCCTGTTCACTGTATATGGTACCCGTTGGGGTATGTTCATTTCCAGTGTGACCGGAAAGATTCAGCGATTGCTGGGATTCTTCTCAGAATTTATCGATAACACGTTGGTCCGGGATATTGTTTCCGTTTTGGCCAACAATCCGGGGCAGGAATACCTCTTTCAGGAGCATGTCATGGCGTCACGTTATGCCAACAACTACAGATTTATCCTTATGGCTGTCGCGGCCCTACTCATCGTTCCTACATACGCTTTCGCTCAGGGTGGAGCCGGCGGCGGTGCTGGAGGCGGCGGTGCTGGAGGCGGCGGAGTCGGTGGCGGAGTCGGAGGCATTGGTAACAACCTCTTTTTGGGCGTTGTCGGTGGTGTCGCTGTAGACGCTGATCGCGTGGTGCGAGGCGATTACAAAACATTGCCCGCTGCCGATCGAGCGATGATCCGCAAAGCACTGGCAAGTTCGGACGCAGACATCAGCAATGCGACCGATTTGCGAATGATCTCGCTGAAAGGGCTCAACGCCGCGATCGAAGCATCTGTCGCAGCTGGCAAGCCGCTTTCGGCTGAAATTCAATACATGGCTGGATTGCAGCGTATTGAGTACGTCATTCTTTCTGAAGACAAGTCCGACATCATCATCGCTGGTCCAGGCGAAGGTTGGAAAACAGATGACAACGGAAACGTGGTTGGCGAAAAAAGCGGCATGCCGGTCATTCACTTGCAGGATTTCCTGGTCGCCATGCGTGCGGTTGATAACGCTCGACAAGGACAGGGAGTTTCTGTCTCGATCGATCCGACAGCGGAAGGCATGCGTAAATGGAACGAGTTCAGCTCGGGCAATCGGTTCAATCCGAACATGAAAGCGGCTATCGAAGAAGCGGTCGGTCCTCAGCAAGTTAGCTTGACCGGTGTTCCAAAAGACAGCCACTTCTCTCGAGTCCTGTTGGCTGCAGATTACAAAATGAAGCGTTTGGCGATGGGCCTTGAAGCGTCGCCGTTGAAGAAACTACCTTCTATGATGGAAGTCATCAACAAGCGGAAATTGCGAGTGAATCGTTCGGCTCCTCGCATGTGGATGGAATGCAGCTACGAGCCGGTTGCAAAAGACGCAGACGGAACCGTCTGGAAACTTTCGGGCCAAGGCGTTCGGACTCAGACAGAAGACACGAAATTTGCTGCTGACGGTTCGAAAGTTCGCGGCGGAAGCAAAATGGCGGTTGCTGAAGCATGGGCCAAGAACATGACGAAGCACTACGATGAACTTTCGGCAAAAGAGCCTGTGTTCCGCGACCTTCGAAATGTCATGGACATGTCAGTTGTCGCTGCGATCATCCGCAACGAAGACTTAACGGGACGAGTCGGTCTGGAATTGGACATGATCGTCGGAAACAAGATTCAGACTCCTTCTTACGAAGTTCCAGAAGCGATTCCAACGCAGTTGAGCTACGTGCACTCGAACACGACCGGATACACCGTTCAAGTTTCCGGTGGAGTTCTGCTTGACTCGTGGAGCGTTGCTCAAAACACGATCGTAAAGCCAGAAGTCGCCTCCGTGGCAGCGATTGCAACCGTTCCAACCGCCAACCGATGGTGGTGGAACGCAAAGAATTAGTCTCCTCGAAGAGATAAGAAGTTGGCCTGCCGCATCATTTGATGCGGCAGGCTTTTCTTTTGCGCTGACTCCAGATCTTTGGACCAGCGGTGCCGATCATTCGCCCGGAACGCCGACGATGCCATCGATCGTCTGAGTGGCTACCGAGTGGTAACCCGATCGAGCTTTCGCATAGATCGCTTTGGCGATGGCTTTCCCCTTTTCTGTTTCCACCAGTTTTTGATACAGCGGTTGCAGAAATTTCCGGCGGCCCTGCCCTGTCAGGAACGCTTCCAGTTTTGCCATGCCGGGTTCGTAATTCGATGCGATCACATGCAGGAGCCAATCGTGAGTGATTTCAGAATTGCCAGATTCGGTGAACTTGAATGTCGCATCCAGTTGACTCATTTGTTCTGTCGTTAGATTGGTTTTAAACGACCGCAGAAAATGGTTCCAGTGATGCGTTGTCCATTTGCCTGTGTTGTACTTTTCAACAATTTGTTTCGGTGAAGCCCCATCGATGAACGCTGCCGAAGCCAATGCGACTTTGGCAAGTTCTTCCGTTTCAACGTTAGGGCAATTGTCTGGCAGTCCCGCCGAATAAACCCACTCGTTGAAGTCAATTTCCGATGCCACGTCGAGATTTGTTTTCACATAATCCAGAAAGCTCTCGGTCGTCATGCTTTTGAACGCAAACTTGTCGAAGTAGGTTTTCAAAAACGAGTCCCATTTTTCGCGACCGACTTTTTCTTCCAGCATTCTCAGGAAAAAGTATCCTTTGTCGTAAGCGATCGCCGTCATGCCGTCGTCTGGGTTACGGCCAAGCAAATCAAGCTTCAACCATGTGTCGCGGGCTTTAAGCTCTTCGATTTCCGACTGCAAACCATCCAGCGTCAGGCGAGCCAACATTTCGGAGTAGCGACGTCCGTAAAGCGATTCCATGATTCGCTGTTCAAAGTAAACGGTGAATCCTTCGTTAAGCCAGAAGTCGTTCCATGTCGCGTTCGTGACCAGGTTTCCCGACCATGAATGAGCAAGCTCGTGAGCGATCAGTGCCACCAAAGATCGATCTCCGGCAAGGATCGTTGGCGTCGCGAACGTCAATCGCGGATTTTCCATTCCGCCAAACGGAAAACTCGACGGCAAAAAAATGACGTCATATCGCTCCCATCGATAAGGGCCATAAAGTTCCTCCGCCGCAGAAATCATCCGCTCCGTGTCGTGAAGCTCCCAGACTGCTTTCTTCAGTACCGAAGGTTCTGCGTAAACGCCGCTGCGTGGACCAAGCTTTTGAAATTTAAGATCACCAACCGCCAACGCCAAAAGGTAGGAAGGAATCGGCTGCTTCATTTCGAACTGATAAACACCCGTGTCATTCTTCTCCTGCGGATTCGAAGCGCTCATTACCGCCATCAAATGTTTCGGTACCGTGATCTTCGCCGAATAAGTCATCCGAACCGCCGGGGTATCCTGGCATGGGACCCATGTTCTGGCCAAAATCGCCTGCGACTGTGTAAACAGAAAAGGTTCCTCTTTATCGGTCGTCTGTTCGGGCGACAGCCATTGGACTGCTTCTGCTGACGGCCGACTGGAATAGGCAATCGTCACTTGTTCACAACCGTCGGGAAGTTCAACCTCCAGCGTTTGCCCCAGCGACGAAACGTGTTCGCCAAGCTGAAATTTCAAGTCGGTTTCATCGCTGGATTTGATTCCTGCAACGTCCAAACCGTTGGTGTCCAGCCGCAATGACTTTGCATCGGTTTTACGATCCAAATCAAGGCGGGCGGTGCCGGACAGAGTTTTCGAATCGAAATCTACCTTCAGATCCAAATGGATATGCTCGACGGCAACCTGATCGGGGCGTGCGCAGGAATGCGGAAGCCGCTGTGCGGAAACGTTGGCTGCAGTGAACAGCAAGAGTAATGCAATGGAGAAAAACTTCATGGGAGCGCTTTCGTTGCTTCAATTTCGCGATTTGAGATCGAAATTGTAGCAAATCCAAAACGCCGCAAAACGAGCGCGAAACAATATGGGTGCCTGGCTCAGGTTTTACATCACCCGAAAGGCTAACGGCACTTGTTGACGATCGCAATGTTGAGTGATCGACTTCGCGTTGCTCTAGGCAGGATCGCGAAGCACGACGCCTTTGATGACGCCATCAACAACGAGGGTATCGTTGACGAAGCCCTGGAAGTCAGCCGTGAACATGACATTCTTGCGGACACGTCCCCGTTTCAGCATTAGGACCAGCCGATCTCCGGGCACAACAGGGCCACGAAATTTGATGCTGTCCAAACCACCAAGCCCAACCGTTCCGGCTTCTGCAAGCTTTGCTTTTTTGGCGTAGTAAGCGCTCAACTGGGCCGCGGCTTCGCACATCAGAACGCCTGGCATCAGCGGGCGGTCGGGAAAATGGCCTCGAACCCAGAAATCTTCTTCGGAGATGTCCGCGAAACCCACCGCGTAATCGTCGGTCAGCAGGCAAATGCCGTCCAGCAACATCAATTCATGACGGTGCGGATTGACCTTCATGATTCCATCGCGGTCGACAATGACCTTGTTAAGGTCGAATTCGGAGGGGTCAACGAGTGAAGATTTCAACTTAATTACCTTCTGCAGTCAGTGATTCGTGCCTGAACTTTACCTTGACGAACTCCATATTTCAATTGCAGCGACGACCACAAACAGGGCGGGCTGAGAAAAACAGGCAATCTGAGTTAAAGCTGTCTGATTATGCCGTTGCGGGGCCGGATGTGCCTGAGATTACGAACCCAGCGACTTATCGGGAGGAGAGATTATTGAGCTTACGGGGCAAGTTGATTTCTCCTAATATCCGCCACCCAATTGTCTCGTGCCGGAAGCTGCAAATAACCGGTGTTGACGTTTGACATCGTCTGTTGTTCTTTCCCGAGCAAGAATCAGGTTTGAACGCTTGCCATTGAAGATCCGTTATTTGCAACTTCCATCACTAGCCTCCGCGCCTGTTTCCACCGAAGTCCAACCGAGATTAATCGTAGAATGAAAACTTCAGCATCAAATTCGCCTTGCTGCATTGGCTCGCTAAAGTTGAATGGCTCGCCAAGGTTGATTGGCTCTATCAAGTTAATTTGCTCCTTTCTTGCTGTCGCTTTGCTTTTGTCCGGATGCATGAAGGACTCGCAACGCAATCCGCTGGGAGAACTGCTCTCCAATTCAGGGCCGCGACAAAACGCAGATTTTGCAGCCGGAAGCGGATCGGCTCAAAAAACGTCACTGTTAATACGGCACGATTCGTTGGAAGCAGCCCAAGCCGAAGCACGAAGCAGCGGAAAATTGATCCTAGCCAATTTCACCGGCAGTGACTGGTGCGGGTGGTGTGTGAAATTGAAGAAGGACGTGTTCTCCAAGCCAGAATTTGAAGCTTGGGCAAAAGAGAATGTTGTCTTGCTGGAGCTTGATTATCCAAAGAATCGATCTCAGCGAGCCGACGTCAAAAAACAAAATGAAGAGCTCGCAAGCAAGTATGCGATTTCATCCTATCCGACCGTCTTGTTGCTGGACGTTGATGGCGATGTCAAAGCGAAGATGGCTTACGGCAGCAATCCTACCGAGTGGATACAGCTCTGCGAGTCGCAATTGAATGCTGGCCGAGACACGCGATACATCGCCGACGAGCGAGTTTCAGGTGGTTCGGGGACGAAACTTCGCTAGTTTTGGCGGTCTAAAAATTCAAAGCTCATTTGCGATCATCCTGAAATTTTAGGCGATTCTTTTCGATAAATGCTGGCTTCGCTCGAATAAGACATCTGGGTCTCGCTTTTGAGCCCAAATTTGTCAAGTATTTCGAGGATGAAAAATGAAGGGTCAGCACGTTCCGTCGCAAAAACAGTACGTAAAGTACGTTCCTGTTGGCTATGCAGAATCGCATTCGATGGCCGTAGGCTATCTCTTTTGGCTGATCGGATTCACAGGAGCTCACCGTTTCTATTTCGGCAAACCGGTATCGGGCACGATTTGGTTTTTCACGTTCGGACTTTTTGGGATTGGCTGGCTGATCGACGCGTTTCTAATTCCGCTGATGCATCGTGAAGCGGGACAACGTTTTTGCCCAAGTCGGGTTGATTACTCCGTCGCATGGCTGTTGCTGGTCTTCTTCGGAACCTTCGGCTTGCATCGTTTTTATCAAGTCCGCATTTTCACTGGCCTGATCTATCTGATGACTTTCGGGCTGTTCGGAATTGGATACATCTACGACGTTTTGACCATGAATCGCCAAATTCACGACCATTCGAACTCGATGGGTCACCAGTTTCAGTACGGCGATTTCTATGGTGGCAAGCCGGAAGCTTTCGCTTACTGATCGATAACGGTTCGTCCGATCTGTACAATCCAACCGTCAGTATTGCTGCTCAAACCAACCAGCCGAGCCAAGGCATTTCAGTCGTACCCATTGCCCGCGTTGCAGTGCTCAAAGGGGTCAGATCGGATGCTCAGGCAATCAGTCGCCGATTTTGCGTCGAAGCGGGAAGCATTCTCATTGAGGCAACTCGAGTTGACGCGTCAAACCTCAACTGCGGTTATTTGCACTAGCACCCTTGAATAATGTGATTCAGCATTTACCGTTTTAAATCTTCGAGTAGCTGAAACGTCTTCTTGAGATCACGGGCACGCGGTGGATTAAGCAGGGGCAGAAGCCCGCGAGCAAACGTTCCTCGGCTCATTGTCTCGGCCGGTCAATTCAGCTTGGACGAACTATCAGCCACGTTTGCCCAGCGTTATTTTCGGGCGCTGGACGACCCGTTTTTTATGACGACTTTGACGACCATTATCGTAGGTGCACTCGTTGTCGGCACCGTGCTGGGGTTGCTCGGATCGGGAGGTTCTGCGGTCGCGGTTCCGATCCTTGTCTATCTTGTTGGCCACAATGGTAAAGTGGCGATTGCAGAATCGATGGCGATCGTGGGAGCGATATCTCTGGTGGGAGCTATCCCCTACGCCAGAGCAAAAAATGTGGATTGGCAGAGCGTATTGTTCTTCGGCATTCCGGCCATGATGGGCACATGGATCGGTGCATGGCTAAGCGGAATGGCCTCCAGTGCCACTCAACTGATTGTGTTTGCAATCGTGATCCTGTTTGCAGCGATAACTATGCTGCGAAACAGTTTTCGCAAACCCGTTACTTCCTTGGTAGGCCTCGAAACGCCGCCAAATTCAACGATCGAAGTCGACAAATCGACATGGAAGCTGATCCTTGTGGCGACCGAAGGAATCACGGTTGGTGCGTTGACAGGATTCGTGGGCGTTGGCGGCGGCTTTCTAATTGTGCCGGCGTTGCTGTTGCTGGGGAAGTTGCCGATGCGAGTCGCAATTGGGACCAGTTTGGTAATCGTGACGCTGAAATCTGTTGTGGGGTTGGTCAAGTATCAATCCGTTTTGGCATCCAACGGTCTATCGATTGACTGGTTCACGGTCGCCATTTTTTCCGGGATCGGTTTGATCGGGTGTGCCGTAGGTCAGCAAGTGAATTCGAAACTGGATCAACGAACACTCAAAAAAGTATTCGCAGTCTTCCTGATCGTGATCGGCGTCTTTGTGATCGTCAAAGAGTGTCGTCAGCTCATTTGATCCGGAATTATTCACGACAACAGGCGTCTGGCTTGTCCTTTGAATCAATTCGCCTGAAGTGGCGACAAGTTTTGTAAATTCCTCAATTCCATGTCTCGGGTGAACTGTCGAAATCGCAAACTTGGAACAATCCCCAGATCAAACAGGCATTCTCCATTTCGACGCCCACGCCTCGTGAATAATCCGGGTTGATTGGCACAAGACGACGTGAGCGCTGGTTTTACAGATTGAAAACTGATGGAAACGCATATTCGATGAAGGGCGGTTTGAACCTACAATGACGGGGCTTCCGACTTCCTAACTTTAAAGACGGCTTTCCATGATTTGGCTCTTAGGCTCATTCGTTTTTTTCACCGCACTGGTCGCCGGTTTGACCTGGTGGTTGACTCGAAAAGACGATCACTCTTCCACTGACGGATATTTTCTCGGCGGACGGTCGTTAACGTTTCCTTTGATCGCAGGATCATTGTTGCTGACCAATTTGTCGACCGAACAAATGGTTGGGCTTAACGGAGCCGCTTACACCGACGGGCTTTGCGTCATGGTTTGGGAAGTCGTATGTGTCATCGCGCTCGTTTTCATGGCATGGTTCTTTCTGCCAAAATTCCTTCGCAGCGGAGTATCGACCGTGCCGGAGTATCTTGCCGTGCGTTTCGATAGTCAAACTCAGATCATCACGAACATCATTTTCCTGGTCGCCTACGTAGGAATTCTTTTGCCGATCATTCTGTTTACCGGCGCGAAAGGAATGCTGGGGATCCTTGACGTACCAACGATGCTGGGCGGCGTTGCGGAACAGTTGGCGGTGGATTCCAACACACTTTCGATGTGGATCATCGTGTGGACGGTTGGAATCATTGGATCGATCTATGCGTTGTTTGGAGGCCTTCGAACGGTAGCGGTGTCAGATACGCTCAACGGGCTCGGCCTATTTGTCGGAGGGTTTTTGATCGTCGGCTTTGCGTTGTCTCAACTTGGCGGTGATGGCGGCATGCTGGAAGGAGTCAAGATTGTGCAGCGTGATCAGGCGTCGCGACTGAATTCCATCGGAAGCAACGAAACGACGGTTCCTTTCACGACCATCTTCAGCGGTATCATGTTGTTAAACATGTTTTATTGGACGACGAATCAGCAGATCATCCAGCGTACTTTGGGAGCGAAAAGTCTTGCTGAGGGTCAAAAAGGAGTCCTGCTGACCGGAGCTCTGAAGTTGCTCGGCCCGCTGTACCTTGTCCTGCCCGGCATGATTGCGTGGTCGATGTTTTCCGAACAGGGTATCAGTAAAGATGACGCTTATGGCATGCTGGTCAACCGAGTTCTGCCCGAGCCGCTGGTGGGTTTCTTTGCAGCGGTGATGATCGGAGCAATTCTTTCAAGCTTCAATTCGGCGTTGAACAGCTCCTGCACTCTGTTCAGCAAGGGGCTCTACAAAACGGTGATCAACAAAGGTGCGTCCGAGGCGCAAGTGGTCCGATCCGGCAAGGTCTTTGGATGGCTGATTGCGATTGGAGCGATGATCATTGCACCGCTTTTGAATGACCCTCGCATTATCGAAAAGGGAATTTTTGACTACCTGCAAAAAATGAACGGGATTTACGCGGTCCCAATTTTTGCTGTGGTGGTTGTGGGAATGTTGACTCGACGAGTTCCCGCTTTGGCAGCCAAACTGGCGCTACTAGCAGGTTTCGCCGTGATTGCCGTCGGCTACTTTGTTCCACCGTTCACGTCGGTCGTATCGTCGATGCATGAATTCCATTTCCTTGGCGTCGTCTTTTCATGGTTGGTGATCTTCATGTTGGTGATCGGCGAAGTTTATCCTCGCGAAACCGAATTTACTCAGGAAGACGTCAAAGCAGTTGATATGACATCGTGGTCGATGGCGAAGCCCGTTGGCTGGATGTTGGTAGTCGCCGTGATCGCGATCTACGCAACCTTCGCTGACTTTTCCGTGTTGGAATCAAAAACGGATGCGGAGGATCAAGGCTCCAAGACGACTACCGCTCAACCGATGGTTGATGGAACGGAAATTGGAGGTTCCAACGAAACGTCGTCTCCAGATTAAGCGCGGATTATTCTCGATGCTTGGGCGAAGAATAATATGCGGCGGGCGCTGCGGGCTTCTCGTGTCGCGGTTTAGCTTTCGTCAAGAAACTTAATGGCCAGAGGGTACGACCGACGCCAACGCCATCGCAACGGCTCACGCGGTTGATGAGTTAACTCCCCGCACGCGGAATCTTCAAGACAAATG
>CAYZPA010000093.1:0-18640 GCA_964479855.1 uncultured Pirellulaceae bacterium | reverse complement strand
AGGGTACAAAAATCCCGGCGTTCAGGCCAACTGCCACTAAATTCCCGGAAGAACCCAGTTAAGTGTATATAAAGTGCCCCAAACAGATTTCTGAGTTTTGCAGCCGCATGAAATCGACGTTATCAGACGTTCTTTGCGACCCAAATCCGTTGCCACCGGAGCGTCACAAGGTGACGCGTGCCAGTCCATCGAAATGTTGGGGGAGACCTTTAGGGGGAACCGACATTTAATTGACTGGACCGGAAACGGCATTAGCGACTAGTTCTTTTCTTGGAATGCAACGTCGTTCAATAGATTGAGGATTTTATTGCTCAAAAGCTCTTCAAATTTCTCTCTCTCATCGGACGTAAAGACGCCTAATACTGAAGCGACAGCCTCTGCATTAGCTTCATTGGCTAGTTTTCTAAACTCATTCTCCCTAGATTTTCTTTCATCTCCAAACTCATGCACAAGCTGAGCCAACTTGAGTAGTTCGGGTTTGCTCTGTCCGAGTGCAGCAGCCAAAAAGACGTAGGCGACAAAAGGATTTTTGACACTTGGAATCATTGAATCCATGGAGATCCCAATCGCTTTATTAGTAGCAGCGGTTTGTAGTTCAAGAATCTGGCGAGGCAAAAGAGCTTCCTCACACAATAAAACGAACGTATTGCGCAAACGCATCGCCTTGCTAGGGTACTCCACTACGAATTGGTCGTAGGTTTCCTTTAGCATTTTTCCATCATCATATTTGGCTTGTATGTCTGCAGCTTCGGCTTCGAGCAATTCACTCGCCTGCTCGTAAATATCCGTTGCAGTTGTAATCTGTGCGTCTTGCAAATCTTGAACCTCATCGCCAGCCTCCGAAAAACTGAACAATGGAAACTCGCCGTTGGAAGTCCTGAAAGCTTCAAATTTATACTCATTGATTGCCGCAGGAATCTGCATTGCTCTGCGATGGATTTGCTTTTCATCCAAAACTTCGTTGCCTGCGCTGTGAGAACCAATGGTTCTCAATTGCAGAATTCTGTTTTCTAAATCTTCAATTTGCCCCGCGGGTACCGCTTCGGACAAAGATGCCTTTAGCTCCACAGGTAACTTGGACTTGAAATCTCGCAAAAATTCAATCTCAACATTCCTGAACTCTTCAGCTGTTTCAGCTAGTTTTTTCGAAAGCGATTCCCGAGTTTCAATTGTCTCAATCGCAAGTCTGCGGAATCGCTCACTTGGCAGTCCAAGATGTTTACCCAGAACGCAGGGTAGCTCGATTGGGTGTGGGCGGCGAGCAAGACCACGTATTGCAAATTGTGAAGCTATCTTGTCAAACAGCTTCAATTGGTGCGGAAGCAATTCTCTTTCGATCAGCCCAAAATATTCTTCCGCAGACGAATCGAGGGCCAACCTCGCGGATGCCTTGATCGATTCGTACTCTTCATTGGTGATTTTGCCTTCATTTCGGGATCCCTTGGCAGTTGAGAGTTTCTCTGATTCAGACTTAACCATTTCATTCAAAGGGGCAACTATCTTCTTCAGTGATTGGAGCTGCTCTTCAAGCACCATGAGTTCTTCGGGCAGACCCTTCCCTCTACCAAGTTGCAAAAAGAGTTTCCGTTTTTGCCTTAGATGTTGCTTCACAAATACATCAGATAGTTCAACGTAAGCACGAATGCCTTGGTCCTTGTCGGAGTATTTAGCCTGCGCCATGGCCTGCTTGCAAACAACAATTCCAATGCTAAAAGATAAACACAGAAAAAACATCGTCATTCTAAACATGGCAGTGCTCAAAGTGGGGGTGTTGTAATATTGAGAAATAGCAAAAAGAAAGTACAACGGTGATGCAAGGCTCCGTTGCGAGATGACTGTCCTGTCTGCATGGACTTGCTCTTCGAAATTATATCCTCTCCAATTGTGCGGGACGATAGCAATTGCTAGTGCAGTTCTTGAAGCCGACGCACTACCTTGCCGCCATCAACTTCGATGATCTGAGGAGTGGGCACAAACCAATCATACGAGTCTGTCAGCGTGAACCACGCTAACGTTTTGCTTTCCTTGCGCAAGATGTTCGACAGTGGTGGAATCTCGACAAACGCCGTAGCAAGCAACAATCGCCCAGATTCGGCTTCGCGAATCAGTTCTTGGCATTTCGGGCAATCTTGGTGGTAGAAAACAATCTGCCAACGACCATTTCTAAGAGCTTCCCCATTCTCAATAAACTTGGCGGCAGCAAATCGCTTGCCAATCCAGTCTCCCGTTTCAACAACAACAAGTCTCCCATCTGAAGTGCTTTTCCCCACCTCGTTGAGAGAGATTGGTTTGGAGCCAATAAAAATTAGTACGCCGATGAATCCGATCACTGAAACGGCTGACGTAATCAGCTTTAATTGGATTGATCCAGCTTTTGACGTGTCCCAAAGAAGCAAAGAGGAAATAGCGGCTAAGTCAAATGTGAATGAAAAAAATGGGTGAATTTCTATCTGTCCAAAGCAACCACATGACGTCTCGCCTGACAAAAGCTTGAGCAGCGAAATGAGGAGAAATAAACTGAATAGAGTGATGGAAATTCGCCGAACCATCTCCGTGTGGAATTTGGAAATCAACGCAACTGCTAAACCAACCTCAACGGCGATCAAACTCACCGAAATAATAACGTCATTGCGACTAGTTGAATCAAGTAGAACGAGGATCCTCAACTGATTTAGTTTCAGCAAAGAAGCTACAAACAATATGATTGCAGGCGGAATTCCAAGGAGCGATCCCGGAAAAGAAAAGGGGTCGCAGCTCATTGTTTAATTTCTTCCTTCTTTGGCCTGCCGCGTTCGCGTAAGGTGTGTTCGAGTTTCAATCTCGAAGAGGCTTGAGTGATGAATCGGTCAGTCCCGCACGGACAGCCTTTCTTCACACACCGGCGAATTGCCTTGAGCGCTTTCTCGTTCTGGGGGCGATTGACCATTGCACGCCAGGTCCGGGTCTCCTGATTGGCCACGTTGACAGAATTGAGTCTTCATCGCCATTAATAGATCGCCACAAGCTCCCGTACTTCCACATTTCTGCCCGCTCGACGAGGTTTGCCCGGAGGGCGTTACGTTCGACATACCGCAGCACGGCTAACAAGTGCTCATCTTCTTCGATCGGAAACGTTTTGAATCGCCCCTGGTAAAGATGGCCTGTTCCCTCGGTATGGTAACGAGCATGCCAGCGCATGGTGTGGGTGTGAGTCATCCATCGAAAAAACTGGAAGCGTCCAAAAAATTGTTAGAAGTTGAAAATTGGTCTCCCGAAGGCGACGATGTCGCCTTTCGAAACTTTCAACTTTGACGTCGGTTTCAGCCGACGGGGAGACCAAAATGAACGATAACCTTTACCAAGCTCTTGGGCACGTTTCATCTGAGGGCGCAGGACAGATCTTTCGAGATCACCTTCGCGGCTTTGTTCGGGTGAAGCCCATCGAGTGCTGAAAATCGACGGACATCTACATATCTGGGAGAACTTTTCCTGTTCGACAAAAGCTTGGGATTTGGAGCGTAAATCTAATTCGCAAGTGGCCAGATTAAGTGCTGCCCAAGCGAAGAGCTTTCTTGGCCAGCAATGCCGCGACCGGACATTAGCCAAAAAAAATCCGCCGACTACGCTAAGGTCCACATTTCCGCCCGAGTTTTGAAAACTGTATACAATCCTGATCCAGCTGCAATGTCGATGATCCGCCTGGAGTTCCGGCGGGCATGAATTTCAGGAGGCTAATGCGGTGATTCCGATTTGTTCCGCAAACAGCATTCGGTTTAGCCGCACTTTGTTGGGGAGGTAGCGGAGCCGTTTCCACATCTACGTCGTCGCGTAGCGTAAATGGAATGCTTGAGTCAGTTCGGCGTATTCCTCGGTATGCTCATGCCGCCCCTTCTCAATGGTCAACACACTCGTTTCGAGTCCGCACACCTGTTTGCCGAATTCAAGCAAAGCACGTTTGGGCGGCTTTACGATTGACGGCTGCACCAGTGTTTTTCGATTCAGGACAAAACCGTGCTGGAGGGCGATCTCGACGGTCTCTTGTAGCTGGCTGGAAGGAATGATGATTGCGAGTCGACCGTCCGGATTCAACAATTGGGCTGAACGCTGAAGCAATGTATCTCGATCCAGCAGGTTGACTTGTCGAGCAGCTCTTTTTTGCGGGTCGGCAGGCGGAAACGAATCATTGAAAAACGGCGGGTTGCAAACGCACAGGTCGAATCCGTTTTTCGGTCGCAGGTAATCTGCTTCCTGTAGAGGATCATGATACGCAAAAACGCGATCGCTCCATGGCGAACCTGCAATGTTTTCACTCGCCTGAGACACGGCAGCGACATCAACATCGATCGCAACGATCCGACTCCCGATCGATTCGGTACGCTGGGCCAACATTAAAGCAACGATTCCGCAGCCGGTTCCGATGTCCAGTAAGTTCGTAACACGACCGACGTTTGCCCATGCGCCCAGCAAGACCGCATCGGTTCCAATTTTCATCGCGCAACGATCGTCGGCCAAAGCAAACCTTTGAAAGCGAAAACCAGTCGGGTGAACTTTTGAGCGACTCAAATGGAAGACTTTCTAAAGTGCAGATTGCTGCAAAGTATCAATTCGCCAAAACATCCGCTCAAAAATAGCTAAAGTAAAGGCTTGCTAACGAGCACCAATACCACAAAACTGAAGCAAATTATTTTACGCCACGGAGAACTTCAATGCTCAAACCTTTCAATCGCCTTTTTGATTGCCTTCTAAATCGCTCAACCGCTTTCGCTTTTGTCGCAGTCGCGCTAACGATTTCAATTTCGGCAGACCATTCAACGGCTCAGGACGCCGCCGATGAAGCTGTCACAGTGCCAGTTCCTGTCGAATCGGTCGTCATGCTCTCGCCGAAGAATTCAAGCATCAGCTTTGTCGGAATTCATGTCGGCGACGATCCCAAACCGCGATTGGGTGGTTTTTCAAAATTCAGTGGCAATGCAAAAGTCGATTTGGCCAACCAAAAGATCAAGTCGCTAAAAGTTTACATGCAAGTCGATAGCGTGTGGACGGAATTTGAGAAACTGACAGCTCATTTGAAAAACGAGGACTTTTTTGAAGTCGACAAGTTCCCAAAAGCCAGCTTTGTCAGCAAGAAAATTGAGATCAGCGAAGCGGGGAAATGTACGATCACTGGCAATCTCACATTGCACGGCCAAACGAACAGGACAAGTTTTCCCGCAGAGTATCGATTTGAAAACGGTGGGCTTGTGTTGTCCGCCAAATTCCAAATCGATCGATCTGAATTCGGAATGGATCAGATGCTCAGTGGAGTCGACAAGCTTGTCGCCGTTGAACTTCAGATCGGAAAGAAGACCGTTATTCCGGATGCGAAGGACGGACACGGTGGAGATTCCAAGAAGAAACAGTCCGAAAATAAAAAACCGGATGCGACTCAGAAAGTGAGCTTGAAACTTCCCAACATGACTTGAAGTGGCTGTGAAGCTTCCGTGCGAAGCGATCTAAAAACCGTCGAAGGTTTGTCAAACATCATGACCGACCTCGACGATCAGACTTGCAGTTTCGAAATTGATGCTGCAGCTGATGTCGAAGCAACCCTGAATGGCTTGGCAGAAAAGAATAACAAGCTGAAGGACTGGACTCGGCAGGACTAATTGCCTGACGCTCCCTTTTAAGAATATCGAAGATCTTTTGCCTGAATTAAGGCTCGTTTACAGGCCCGCACCAATTCGTTGCGGGCCGTTTTTCATTTAATGGCAATTCGGACGGCCAAGCTCTGAAAGCGATCTCTGTCGTCATGCGACCGCGCCACGCTAATCAGTCGCTGCAACGACAGAGCTTTCAGGTTCAACCTTTTCGGATTCCGTATTTTCGGATTCCGCACTTTCGGATTCCGCACTTTCGGATTCCATTTGAGCACGCACCGCAGTGATTCGCTGTTGCAGCTCTCGCAGCTCGTCTTCTTTGTCTTCAGCTTGAGCAAGCAATTGTTCCAGACGCTTTTCCGGTGAAGTTTTGAAGATCCGATGCACCAATTCAAGGACCAAAAAAGCACGCACCGTTTTCGCCAACAAGCCTCGCATTCGATACACGCGACCCATCTTCGTCAGTTGCTGAACTTTGGCGAATTTAGCCAGTTTCGCGGCACGTACGATTTTCAGCGACCTCAAAAACGAAACCAACGGCAGCAAAATGATCGCGAGGTCAATCCAGTTCTTTTTGACATACAGCAATTTCTTTTTGGTGGAGCTAACCATCAAAATAAACTCGACGGCAAACGCACACCAAATCAAACCCATGCTTACGCTCAGCAAGAGCCGCAACCAGAGCGTTGATTGCAGCAGATCCTGATACCGGAATTCGATCACCAAAACAGGCAGGATCAACATTGCGATGATTAGCATCGGCTTGCTAAAGACACGTTCCAATGCCTTGTGCAGTGGCTTTCCCGCAGGATGCCAGCCGAAGCGAGGCAGCCAGATTTCTCCGCCCATTTCAGGAATCGACTTGCCTATCCGTAGCGGCGGACAAACCGCACAAATCCAATCCTGTCCTTGGCGATGACTGCGACTTCGGCCAGCATTTCTGCTTTGCCAGCGAACATAGATCGGCTCCATCAGAAAGATGGGCCAGATGGCCAGCATAGCCCAAAGGAACAAATAGCCAGTCAGCAGAGCAGGGTATTGCCAAAAATTACTAAACGATGGCGTAGCCGCCGCGGTAGAAACATTGGCCGCTTCTTCAGCAACCGGCTCTGGCAAAACATCGACCCACGCCACAACCAACCCCGCGAGCAGCAAAAGGAACAGCAGCGAAAGATAAAACATTGAAGCCGCCAAACGTTCCGCGATCGATGCGGCGGAATCCGTTTCCGACAGCACAGAATCTGATCTCGCGTTTACCTGCGAAACGTTTTTTTTGGAGTCGGCGAATTCCATTTGTTTTCATTGTCTCCTTTAAGCCCGGATTATTCGCGAGGCGTGGGCGTCGACATGGAGAAGGCTTGTTTCGTTGGGGGTAGTGTTTCAAGTTTGCGGTTTCGACAGTTCGCGCACGACGTGAAATTGACGAATTTGCGACACATTCGCCATTTCAGGAGAATCGTAACACAGGGAAAACGAGACGCCCGTCATCGTGAATAATTCCGGTTAAGAAAGCGGCTGATAACCCGTCGATCTTGACCGTTGAAACACTTCCGCAATGGAGCGAGCTTGTTGACTTAATTCCGGTTAATGAGCCGTTTGGGCGATAGCCCCGGTTCACGCCTCGTTGACCGAGGCTGTCGCCTAAACGGCTGGCGAAAAAATCTCAAAATAAATCTACAAGCTCGAGCAATACCAGATCAGAAGCGATCCGACCGTTCGCCCTTCGATTCAACTTAAGTTCGCTGCAGTTTGCAAATTCTTGTTAAAAATCTGACCCGATGTTGCGACAATCTGTCACCGCAAGGCACCCGTCCGTCACAACGCAGAACCCCAATTGCTTTCACAACGGGGCTTGCTGCGGTTTCGACACGAGTACCAGAATTGTTTACGATAAAAAACGGTTCGAAGTACCGGAAACCCTTCAAACTGTAGGAAACCCTTCTGCTTTCGAAATCTTGACCTTTAGGAGCACCCAAATGCCTCGCAAACTATTTCTCTTTTTAGTTGCCCTGCCAATCATCGCTGGCGGCCTTGTCGCTCAGTCGGAAGCGCAGGAATCAAAAGTTCCATTCGCGGACAATATTATTGGAACATTGGCAAATCCTAACATGGCGAAAGAACTCGACCTTCTCGACGAACAAAAAGAGATCATGGAAGGGCTGATGAAAGAGTTCGGGCAGTTGCAGCATAGTGTCGGTTCGGACATGAAAGAGCGTTGGTTGGCGGCCGGTGACGAAGATAGAAAAGAGCTTGAGAAAGAGTATTGGGGCCGCATCGAAGAAGGTCGACTGTCGATCGTGGGGCAGATGAAAGACAACCTGCTGCCTCACCAAATCGATCGAGTCGAACAACTCAGCGCCCAACGAATGATGCTGGAGGGAAAAGGTCGTGACTCCGCTGGCCTGCTCTCCGACCAGATGCTCAGTTACCTGAACATCACCGACAAACAGAAGCAACGAATCGAAAACAAAAGCCGAGAGCTCAAAAAAGAAGTCACCAAGAAGATTCAGAAAATTCTCGAAGAGGCAAAGCAGGAACTTCTCTCTGAACTCGATGCTGAACAAAAACGAAAGTACGAAAAACTACTTGGTGATCCCGTCACGAACGACAACGACGATTCACCGGTTCGCGACAAGAAATACCGTCGAGGTGGCAAAATGTAAGTTCAGATTCGCCGGAGGGTCAAACGGTTCTAAGCCCGGATTATTCAAGATGCGTGGGCGTCGACCTGGACAAAGCTTGTTTCATTTGGGGTACTTCTCCAAGTTTGTAGTTTCGACAGGTCACCCACGACGTCGAATTTGCAAGACTGGTCTCCGGGACCGGAGAATCGCTTCAAAGGGCGAACCAGACGCCTGTCGTCGTGAATGATTCCGGCTAAGTTTGCTTGATTCAGTTTGATTCACTTCCAACGAAATCCAAAAGTTGGCATCGTTTGTCCCTTAAATCGCTTGTCATTCAAGGTTTATCTCTCATCCCTCGCAAACTTTACTGGCCAATGCAGTACAGGAATTTGTTGCTGCGGATGTAAAGGTAATCGCCACTGATTGCCGGGGTCCCGTTGAACTCAGAGTCGTCTCCTTCGATTTTGTTGTGGCTTACCAATTCGTATTCGGGAGACAGTTTCATCACGTAAGTGCCGGAACGTCGACTGACCGCGTACATGTTTTCTCCTGCCGAAACCATGGAAGCAAAGAATTTGATTCCGCGACCGCCGCGAACGCCAGGGACTCTCTTTTTGTAGACCTGTTCTCCGGATTCAGATTTGACGCAGTAAGCGATGCCGTTTTCATCGATCCAGTAGAGATGCCCGTCTTTCAAAACTGGAGTCGCAACATAAGACGTGTCGCGGGTGTTCCACAGCACATGCGACTTCGTGACGTCTCCTTCTCCTCCGGTGCGAATCGCCATGCTGCCGACACTGCGAAAGCCGCCGTAAATGTAGACGATGTCGCCGTCGACAATCACGGAGGCGTTGGATTCGCCTTCAAACTGATTGGTTGCGTACCACTTCTGAGTCCCGTCGACCGGATTCAATCCGATGACCCGTTTTGGAACTGGCAAGATCAGCTCCACGTCGCCATCGGCCGTAGTGACCAAATTCGGTGTCGCGTAAGCCAGCTTCGTTTCAGCATCAAACTCCCACTGAATCTCTCCGTCGTTTTTGGAGATCGACAGGACTTTGCCGCACTCCTCGATCGCATTCAAGATCAAACTGTCTTTGAAAAGTATGGGGCTCGACGCAGATCCCCATCGCGTCTCGTTAATCTTGTAATCGATCTTCTTCTTCCACAATTCGTTTCCATCAAGGTCGAACGCGAACATTCCAAGCTTGCCGAGGAAAACGTAAATCGCCACTCCGTCAGACACCGGCGTGTTGGTCGCGTAGCCATGGTGAGTGATGAAACTTTTGTAGGGATCCTCGTCTTTGATTTCGGAGCTGTCGAATGATTTTTTCCAGTTGATGCTTCCGCTACTACGATCGAAGCAGATCAAATGACGAGTAAGATCTTCAGCTTTTCCTTCGCTGCCGTCTCCGTAACCCGAATAACTTGTTAGGAAAATTCGATCGCCGACGATGATCGGTGAAGAGGCACCGTAGCCAGGAAGTTCAGCCTTCCATTTGATGTTGGTCTGAGCATCCCATGAGGTTGGTAGTTTGGAAGCAGCACTTGTCGAAGCACCATCAGGCCCCAAAAAACGTTGCCAGTCCTGAGCCACCGCTCGTTCACCCACAATCATGGACATGACAAACAGGGCCGCGATCAATCGCCAAGACCAGCTATGTAAACAATTCATCTTTAGGCCTTCTAGAACGTTCTAATGGTGCTGCGAGTCATTTGGGGTTTTGTCTTCACGCCGTTTTCGTCCGACAGGGTAAGCGGCGAAGGATTGTTTCCCAATGAATCAGAAGTCTGCAGTATAGATCTTCGAAGTCAGTCTTCGAAGCCACCTAAACCAAAACGTATTCAGCCTGAATTATTCACGACGACAGGTGTCTGGCTTGGCCTTTGAAGCGATTGTTCTGAAGTGGCGACAAGTTTGCAAATTCGTCAGTTTGATGTCGTTGGTAAACTGTCGAAACCACAAACCTGGAACAACACTCAGGGGAATGTAGGCTTTCTCTATTTCGACACCCACGCCTCGTGAATAATCCGGGATGAGAATCAAGCTGTCTGGTTTCTTGCGACTGAGGCAACCAGTGGCGCCGACGGTATTGCTTATGTCGTGCGCGGCAATGAAACTCGCAAATTTGAAAGCTTGAATCGATATTTGGCAGCGTTTTTGTTGAACCAAACGGTGTGGAACCGAGGTCTGGATACGCTTACTGAAATCCCGCCATCTTCTGCATTGTGGCTTGAACACGGATTCTTCTGCTTTGGTGAAGGTTGGAGCAGACCCGGCCATCTTGGCTACGATTCATTTCAGGTTTCGCCTGACGGGCAGATCATCGTGGGCTTCCATGAGGAGAATTGGGCCGTTGTCGTTTCCAATATTGAACTGCCTGATTGGCTGACAACGGTCGCCGCAGATGACCATTGAAGGCGTAAAGTTACGTTTTTTAGGTTTTAGTCGCTGCTGTTTCGATTTTTCACCTTCGACAACGATAAATTTTGGGCTCGCGATCGTTTTTGTTTTTTCGCTTTTGCGACAGGATCTGCCAAACCGGTTTTCGTAACGGCGGTCGAGTGCTCGCCTCAAGCGTGGCACAAAGGTCGGTCCAACGGGGTTAACAGCTCGGAAAATTTTAAAAAAAGCGAGGCTTGGGTTTTCATGTTTCTTTCGCGTCCTTTGCTTCCTGTATTGCGAGGTTAGTGAACTTGTTTTCTCGCCCAAAAAACTGAACAATGAACGACTTGAGTTGGCGAAAATTAATTTTGAATTGAATTTAGAGAGTGGATGATGAAAAACCTCGTAGCTATTGCGCTCGTCGCAGCATTTTCTTTGGTGATAATCGGTTGCCAAAAAGGCGAAGAGAAAGCCGTTAAAGAGTCGAAGCCCGTTGAATCAACATCGCTGGTTTCGCTCGATGCAGACATTTGCGGCAGTTGCGGCTGCTGTGCGGAATGCGATTCGCATTGCAAAGACGATGCAGAAAAGTGTGCTGAATGTGGCATGAAGCCAGGCTCAACGCTCTGTTGCACCGGCATCAAGCCTGCCGATGTTGTCTACTGCAAAGACTGTGGATACGACAAGGCGTCTGAAAAGTGCTGTGCGGATGGAAACGAAAAGTGCTCATGCGGCATGGCGAAAGGTTCCGACTTGTGTTGCAAGCTGAAGAGCGATTCTGCCACAAGCGATGATCACGACAGTCACGACCACAAGTAGTCCGTCGAAAAATTAAATCTGAGTCAACCTTTGACTCGTCGTCACCTCACACCAATTTCGTGTGAGGTTTTTTTGTGCGCGAACCATTGTTGTCAGCCGCGCACTATTGACGGCGGCGAACTTAAGACCGCAGCGAACTATCGTCAGTCGTTTTGCCGTTTGCCTCGCTTTCGATACTACAACCAAACCGTGGCTATCGCAAAAACGGCTTAGATCAGGTTCGACTCCCAAATGGCGTACTTGTTTCAGGGCTGATCCGCCACGCCTGCTGGCTCTCGGTTCGCAGTGAAGATGCGAAGATGCCAAGTTGTTTGCCGTTTTGACTTTTCAAAAATTTACAACCTCGGTAATGCCTCCCATCTCCACCATGGGAAATTGAGTCTGTCAGAGTCTCGACATGGAAACGAATTGCAAATTGAAACCCAGCGGAAACCCTGCAGACAGCGCACAAAAAATGCCTCGGTTTGGCCAGCAGAAGCGGCAAAAACGAGGCATGATTTGAAGTGAGGGCGCAGGGGCTCGAACCCTGGACCTACGGATTAAAAGTCCGTTGCTCTACCAACTGAGCTACGCCCTCGATCCACTCGCAGATAGTAATCGCGTGGACGCGTTTGCTGCGAGAAGGCAATAGAATGCCCGATCACTTGATGAGTGTCAATAGCCAACACAAAGGTTCAGAAATTTCTTTCAATCCGTTCGAAACAGACGCCTAAAACCGCTCCAAACGGAATACCTCGCCGCCATTGATCGATCCAAATGCCCGCCAGGTATCGAGGCTAACTCCCTCGTCAACAAAAGTAACACTACCGTCCATGCGGAGCGAATTGACCCCGCCAATGTGCCAGGAACGGGACGTAACTGCCGCCCACGTTTTTCGTTCGGTATCGCGACCTTCTTGCTGAGAACTAAAGTCGATGTCGTATTCGATTCCGCCGCTCAAAAATGGCACTCGTGTATTGGGAGGAAAGGTCACCGTCACGCCAGCGTGGTGGACGCGTCCATCGGTCCAGACCGTGTGCCCCGTGTTCTTTTGCGGATCCGAACCAAGCTTCAACTCACCCGAGACATCCTGAAAATGGTCAGTTTGATTAGGAAGCGATGAATCAAACCGATCAGCATTGCGAACGTAGGCGGTAAACGACTTTACATCCGTCGCAGCCAACGTGTTGCTCAGCCCATCTGAAATCGAAGCGTGCTTCGTGGGTTTAGAGACTGTGAAAACTCCGTTGCCAGTTTCTCCGGTTGATGGATCGTAAATGAACCACGTTCCCATATTAAAACCATAGCTGGTTGAGTGCACATATTTTTGGCCATCACGAAACCGATTCCCGGCATTGAAATCAGAAGGACATGACAGAACGGGAACTCCCAGCAACGGTATCTCTGATTCAAGCTGTTCATGCCAGTCCGTTTCAAAATCAATCTCTCGATACGCATTCCCTTGCTCGATCAGCGGAAGCAATTTTGCATGGATCGACCATGAGCCGCGTTTAATCTCTCCCGGTTCGACGTCGAAGCTTGTCGGAAAGTGCTGGTGAGCGGATTCGTAGCTATGAACTGCCAATCCAAGCTGCCGCAAATTGTTCGCGCACTGGACTCTTCGAGCCGCTTTTCGAACACTCTGCACTGCGGGCAATAGCATGCCAATCAGAACGCCGATGATCGCTACCACCACCAACAGCTCGACCAATGTAAAACCGCGTCGGCTAACGACGCGATCAAAGGCGGACCGTCTATTCGAATTTTCACGAACTGGCGAATTCATACATTCATTATTTTTGGTAACCGTGCATTTTCAACCGGAATTATTCACGACGACAGGCGCCTGGTATGCCCTTTGAAGCGATTCTCCGGACGCGGAGGCAAGTTTTGCAAATTTGTCAATTTCACGTCTTGGGTGACCTGTCGAAACCACAAACGTGGAACAATACCCTTATCAAACAAGCTTTCTCCATGTCGACGCCCACGCATCGTGAATAATCCGGGTTCAACTCGTATTCGTCGCCCGAAATGCGGAATGTAAAACAGCAGACCGTCAGGATCGTCAGAACCCCATGTTCTAGCCATTCATACCATGCGACCCAAACACTCGAACGGCATTCCTTCATACCAGCCCCATTACCAATCGTAAGCGTGACGGTCGTGGAGCGACTGAAGCTCTGGATGTTTAAGCAAAACGGAAACGATTAACGCCTGCCCCTCTTGGTTGCGTTGCAGCTTGACCAACGTAACTCCTTTCAAAAGCGTAGCACGCTCCAGCACCAAGTCCTTACTGGACGAAGGCGAAAACTGCGGAAATTCACTGATCACGGAATCGAATTTGCGTAACGCCTGATCATATTTTTTTATTCGCAGATACCCTTCGCCCAACGCGACTTGATAACGCGGCTGGTTGCCGGAAAGTTTCGCGGCACGATACAGGTGATCAATCGCGTGTTCGTAAGCATCTTTTTGCTCAAGTATCTTACCCATTCGCAGCTCGTCTTCCGGATTGGCGAAACGCAATTCCGAGAGGTTCGACAACGCCGAGTATTCAGTGTTCACGTCTTGATCATGCTGGGCTCGATCTGCAAGCTGGCGAAACGCGTTCGCAACATGCTTTTGCCGATGCAAGTTTGGTAGCTGCCGAATCGCCGCTTTGCTTCGTTCAGCCGACTTGTCCAGCCAGCCGTCTTTCGAATCCTGCATTAAAATGTCTGATTCGATCAGAGCGACGGACGCAAGTCGACCTGATTTCAAGCCGTTACGAATCTCGGGTCTGGCAAGCTCAGCCAGCGGCGATCCGTTAAACAAAGAATCTTTGTCGATCTCGACAAGCTCCTTCAGGGGCAACAGCTGTGGGCTTGATGAAGAAACAGAATACTGGAACGAGTCCCATGCATTCGATTCTAGGACGGGATGATCGAACGTGTTGATGGCACTATCGGCAAGTGCAGTTTCGATGACTTGCTGGTCAAGCCAATACAACGATAAAAAGTCATCTGAATGTTCCCAGCGGTACGACCGCAGCTTTTGAGTCGAACTTGATCGAAGATACGCTTCGAATGATTCGGCTTGAAGTACCAGCGGCGATGCCGTGCCGACAAGGTATAAAGAATCCGGGTTTGCGATCGCGACGTGCCCGTACGGAAATGAGCCAGCGAAAGTCTTCAGGATCGATTCGAGTTCGCGACGATCACAGCGGATCGATACCCATTGGACAAAGATTCCTTTTTCCGATATCGAATCAGCGCAAAGCTCATAGAACTCTTTTGAGAAAAATGGAATGTTGGCCGCCGAACCTGGGCGGGACTTTCCATCGGAAACGATCACGTCAAACTTTTCCTCAGCAGTTCTCAGGTATCGAATGCCATCACCGTGAACCAGATCGACCTTGGGTGAATCGAGCACGTTCTGATTCGCGTCGGAGAAGAGTCGTGAGGCCTCGATGATGGCGGATGATAGTTCGACACAGGTTACAGAATCCACCTGTTCGATGTTTGCGAGTTCACCAGCCAATATCCCGGTTCCCAACCCGATCGTCAGCACTTTGCTGCGGATTGAATCGCTCGCAAGGAAGGGAAGATGAGCCAGAAATTGCTGTTTTTCGCCAACTCCGCTCCCCACTTCGCCGATGGTGACCCCGTCCATCAAGAGTCGTTTGTGACTTTCGTCAGCGGTCGAGTGGACCACTGCAACGGTATGGTCCGCTCGTTCCCTGAAATGTTCTACAGTCCAATCATCAAGGTCGCCAAGTCCGTGTTCGAAACGAGTCGTCGAAAGGAAAAACGCCAATCCAATTGCAACGCCAAGCATTGCGACATCAGTGCCAAGTCTTCGCTTTTTCGAAAATGAATCCGACTTACAATCGTCCGAGTGCACCCCAACCAAAACGGCTGTACCAAGACAGATACCTGAAAGGACAAGCGATGTCTTTAACAGCCCCAACGACGGTATCAGCCATCCGGCACAAGCAACAATCCCGACAACGTTGCCAACAAAAACCGCACCGTAAATTTGCCCCGTCGAAGTGCTGACCGAATCGCGACCTCGAACCCATAGGCTCACCAGAACCGGTAAAGCGATCCCCATCAGAGTCGAAGGGATTAACAAAATCGCGCTGGCAACCGAAAGGCGTGACAGCAACGGATTTCGGCTCAGCCATCCAAGAATGGTGCGAGTCGTTTCAAGTTCAAATCCGACTCTCAAAACCCACATCGAAAACAGAATCGATAAGCCGATCGACAAAAGCAGACTCGAATAACTCCGAGCGGTCATGATCCACGAACGCTCGATCCGAGCCGCCAAAAAAGACCCCACCGACAAGCCAACCAAAAAGACAGTCGCAACCACGGCGTAGCTGTGCGTGTCTGATCCGAAGATAATGGCCAGATACCGCTGCCAAATTAGCTCCATCCCCATGCTCGCGCAGCCACACAACAAACCGGCCAGCACCAGCCAAATTTGGCCGTCGCTAAAAAGTCGAACGCTGTTTCGGTCGGGCTTCTCTGGAACCGCGAGACTCAATGACGATGTCGGTTCTGCGCCAGATGTCATCACAAAGCCGCAGCGGCAAACCGAGGCAATCGCTCCCAGCAATGCAATGCCGGAAATCACAATCCAGGAAGAACTCAATCCGAATTGCGGAATCATGAAAAAGGTGATCGCCATCGAGCCGATCGCAGCACCGCAAGTCTCAAACGAATAGAGCGTTCCAAACGAAACGGTTTGGGTTGATGAGACCTCGCAGCCAGCACCTGCGGCGTTAGTTCCTTCGGAGCCATTTTTTTGGGAGCCTGCCAGAGCCGGTATAATGCCACCCAGTAGAAAGTTCGCTGGAAAAATGGTTGCCGCTACAAAACAAATGGCTTCGGCCGACAACGACATTTCAAAAGACCGAATCCAACTGGCTAACGACACGCCAAATATTGCGATCAAGATCGATGCGATCGAAGCCGCACCCAAACTCAAAAACGCAATGCGTTCGGGGCCTGCAATGCGTTCGGGGCCTGCAATGCGTTCGGGGCCTGCAATGCGTTCGTGGCCTGCAACACGATCTGCAACTTTGCCAAAGATCATTGCCCCGAAAGACAATCCGCACAACGCCAGCACCAGTACCGTCGAAACCGTGATTGAGTTCGCGGACAACTGGCTGGTCGCAATCCTTAAGATCGCGATTTGCGAAACCAACGACAAAACGCCCGCAAGAAAAACAGTTCCGATTCTTGAGACGGTTATCATCGAGGCTGTTTACCAAAAAAGGGAAGGCTTGTTTGAGGTTCTGATCAAAAGGTCATTTGATCCCGGATTATTCACGAGGCGTGGGCGTCGACATGGAGAAGGCTTGTTTCGTTGGGGTATTGTTTCATGTTTGTGGATTCGACAGTTCACCCACGAGGTGAGATTAACGAATTTGCAAAACGTGTAGCCACTTCTGGAGAATTGACTCAAAGGGCAAGCCGGACGCCTGTCGTCGTGAATAATTCCGGTTGATCGTTTGGTTTGGTGACAGGAAATTTACTTTGGCCGTGACGGCGACTTCGATCAAACTTCCGAAGTTCAAAAAATAAATTTCTGAAGCTCCATATCACCCTATCCCCACACCTTCACCGAAAAGTTACAGTTCCAGAAAAAGCGTATCCAATAAGTCTAGCTTTGCTAGACTATGTTTGAATCGTTTACGAAACTTGTCTCGCATCAGCGACTGAAACCAACCGCACTTCAGGCAAAAAGTGGCCCTTGCGGATATGGTTTATCTGGCATCTTGCGGGTAGAATCTGACGAGCAGTTATGTTGGCTTCTAAACGCTGCACGGGCTATCAATGGCTGCGTTTTGCCCGCTGGATGACGTAGCAATCGTCATTTTTTTTGATCAAAGGGTTTCCGGCAAGTCACCCGATAATCAAAAAAAACCTTTAGCCCCCGTAGCTCAGGGGATAGAGCACAGCTTTCCTAAAGCTGGTGTCGGAGGTTCGAATCCTCTCGGGGGTGCTTTAATTTCCCATGTTTTATGAGGTTTGGGCCTTCTCGCCCAAACCTCATTTTACATGTTTTGGGCTGAATTTGGCCCTGATCTCTGACAAAACTCTGACAAACCCTCTCGCATGTTCTTGCGACACCGCCCCAAAAACAGCAGCGCGAAAAACGCGATTTTTCCCGCGTCATCTGTGACCGTGCGACACCAGCGTTACTGCGCCAAGTCACAAAATCGCACCAGTGGCTGACGTGAACTCTGACAAACCAGCAATCTGCACCAAAATGCACCGACTTGCATTTCGAAATGTCCCCTCGGCAGAACAGGATTAACGGGAAACAATTCCTGCCCAAAATCCTTGGCACCAATGAGCTTGGACACATTGATAATCTTTTTTCGCAACTGACCACAGCACGAGTGATTCGTGATGACGAACTTGTGAACGGGATCTCTCAAGCAATTTTACGCCTGTTGCGTCATGGCGATTCGGCATCTGGCGTTGTTTTTGACCAATTTGGTTTAGTCGCCGAGGAGCAGTTCAAGACTTGGATCGGCAGGCAGTTTCCCGACATCCCTGCCGAACGCTTTCAAGCTTGTTTGGCATCTCAGATAGATGAGCTCCTCGCTGCCGAAAAGATTGAATTTCGCTGTGGTCGAATTCGCGCACTATACGGGCACTCGATTCGCAGAGTCCTTGTTGGCGAAATGAAATGACCGGAAACCACTTTGTTGCACGCTACCTGCCGCCGCCACCTGAAGTAAATGGCGGGCACATTGCTTCGTCATCGCGACTTGTTGCTGAACTGATTTCGAGCGAAAGGTGAGATCTCAAGCGGCAGTGTCGAGGGAATGAACACCAAGGCGAAAGTGGCACTCAGAAAATCGTACGGTTTCAAGACCTTTGAGGTCTACGAAACCGTGCTGTATCATGAGCTGGCCAAACTTCCCGAACCTGATATCGCCCACCGATTCTGTCAACGAGGCCTTTTTTCCAATATCAGTTTCTCGCCATATTCAAGGCGCATTAACCGTATCGCACCCCTTTTTAATGATGATGCGTATCGACTCATTGTTCCATGCGATTAAGGTATCGAACGCGCCCTCTGACGAAAGCTCGCTCGATTCCTTAATTGAGTTTACTCACAAATTCACGTGTGAAATTCGCTTGACCAGAAAAGCCAATGCCCGTTTTTCGCATTGCCGCGCGTGGATCTTACCTTGACTCAATCAAATACGTACCGCT
>CAYZPA010000092.1:0-18819 GCA_964479855.1 uncultured Pirellulaceae bacterium | reverse complement strand
ATCAAGAGTGGGCCGATTTATTTGAAGACTTTGTTGTTCAAAAATCGAACAGGAGTCAACAAAAAAGAGCAGTGGAAAGAAAAGCTTGGGAATTGCTGCAAGACTATGGACATTTGGGAAGGCCAGTTGATGGTAGATACGAACGTGGAAAAAGGCCGTACGGTGGACAATGGAAGAAGCCGCCGAGCGTAAAAGGGGCAGCGGTTGGAGGCTTGATAGTCGGGGCAGCTGTAGCACTTGCTACACAGGATTTAAACGCAGGCATTGAAGCATGCGGAGAATCTTTCGACCCCTGCTCATCCTCTTTGGGGACACCGCCTCCTTGGGGTGGTAAATGCCTGTTGGCAAAAATGTGTGTTTCAGTTGAAGAGGACTACGAGGAGTTTGTCAACCCACAGTACGAATTTCTTGCGGGCTTAAGGACTACAACTCGAAATCAACTGTCTCGTATCCCAGAGACCATAGAGGTTATAACTAAGTCAGATGTTGTGAGTAAATCACTTGTCGCAACTCGGCAGTTAAAAGGTAGTGAGTATGGTTATGGCTCGTGCTTGAAATTTGCCAAGAATCAAGGCATAACAAGGACCGAAACAATAACCAATCATGGCTCTCGTAACGTAACTGAATGCGGGTGGGTGGTTGTGATGGAAGCTCCTTCACAATTTGAGCCTTGAAAAGTGCATTTCTTTTTCAATAAAGGTGTGGTTCATTTATGATCAACTGGATTCAACTTGCGAAAAAATACTTTGAAGAGACAAAGGTCCTCGATGAGCTTGATGAGATTGTTTTGCGCGATGGCGCTAGGCCGGAAGAAATTGGAGCGGTATCAAGAGACCTAGGTTTTTCTTTTCCCAGCGAATTTGTGTCTTTCTATTCAGCGACAGATGGATTGGGTTTTTTAGGCGATAGCAAGCGAGAAAATGTGAGTTGGCGCCTCCCGCCACTTGATGACTTGAAAAAGTACATTGAATCGGTTCGTTTATGGCTAGAATGCCATGAGGAATTGGCATCGCGTTTTTTCCCAATTATTCACTTTCAAAACGGCGAAGGAATTGGTTACTTGATCGACGAAGATGGACGATTGCTGCAAGGTCTCTATGAGTTCAACAGCGCCAGATATGAATTTGATGAGGAACAGGAGTACGATGAATTCCTGATCAATAACTATTCGGGGATCGAGCATTTTCTCACCGAGTGAATCAATCATTTCAGGAATGTAAAGCCGATCGACAAACGCGAGCAGCTAGTGCCGCGAGAACGAACTGGTGTTGCCTGAAGAGTTGATTTCGTGGAGTCTTTCTAGTCACCCATCCAACGGGAGCTTAAAGATGCCACGAAAGGCAGCCAAGATCATAATTACCGAGAAACAACAAGTGATTCTGCTTCGTTTTTCTCGTTCCCGCACTGCAGGTGTTTCGCTTGTTCAGCGAAGCCATATCATTCTTCTTGCTTTCGAGGGTCACAATAACGAAGCCATCGAAGCAAAGGTTGGTTTGCATCACGATGCCGTTGGCAGTTGGCGTGACTCGTGGGAAAAGTTGATCGATATCGAATGTCGTGAAGAGCCCCATGTGTTGGCCAGCGGAATCAAGAGTATGAAAGTATGGGGCTGGGGGAAAGTATGGGGCCACCCATACTCCTATTGATGCGACTTCGCCCAACCGCTGAACTTTGCCTTAGACAAACAAACCGAAGGTCAAATTGATGTCGAGGTCACGATGGCAAGGCAAGCTCGAGGCGAGTATCTGAATCCGCATGAAGTTCAAGTCGTGCACTGCGTGCAGCGATGCGTCAGACAAGCTTTCCTCTGTGGTTTCGACCAGAACTTGGGGAAAGATTACGAACATCGACGACAATGGATCCGAAATCGGCTGGAGTTTCTGGCCTCTGTGTTTGGTATCGATTGCCTGACCTACACGGTGTTGTCAAACCACATGCACATCGTGCTCAGATCGCGGCCTGACGTCGTCAAAGAATGGTCCGACGAAGAGGTGGCTCGTCGTTGGTGGCGACTTTTCCCGCAGAAAAAGGATAAAGATGGCAAAGCGAAAGAGCCAACCGATGCCGATTTAGGCATGCTGCTGAACAACCCGACGCGGATCACTCAGATTCGCGAGCGGCTTTCTGACGTCAGCTGGTGGATGCGTTGCACGGCGGAGAATGTCGCTCGGCGCGCCAATAAAGAAGACCAAACAACCGGTCGATTCTGGCAAGGGCGATATCGGGCGCAAATGATACTCGACGAAGCATCGTTGCTGGCCTGCGCAGCGTACGTGGACTTGAATCCAATTCGAGCTGCAATCGCGACGACGCCGGAAACCTCCGAATTCACTGGGGCAAAGGATCGCATTGATGACCTGAAACAGCGTGGCGGGACAAAGAAAGAACGTTTGAAGAAGTCGACTCATGCATGGGAGCGTTCACGCCGTCGGAGATTCAGTGGCTGGATGTCTCCGATTGAGATCAACGAACAAAGTGATCCGGTGGGCGCAGACATGAGTGACGGCGGTCGTCGTGCCAGTCGGAAGGGTTTTCTTTCGATTTCACTGGCGAAGTATCTGGAACTGTTGGACTGGACGGGTCGTCAGATTCGCAGTGATAAGACAGGTTCGATTCCAAAACACCTGGCACCGATTCTGACGCGGATTGGCTTGGATGGTGCTACTTGGTGCGAGCTGGTGATTAAGTTTGGACAGCAGTTCAAACGGGCTGCGGGTAGTGCAGAGTCGCTATACGAAGAAGCTGGTCGCCGACAGCAGAACTACATGCAGGCGCCGGGCTTGGCTTTGTTTTCCGAAGATCTGAGCGCCTACACACCATAGTTGGGTATTGCTGCCGAACTGCAAGAAGCTCCATAAAGACTGCTTGGAAAACGCGAGAAGTTAGTTAGGGAGACGGGTTGGAGATGGCTTGCATGGAAACTCGTAGAACCTCCTCGATCGTTGTTTCCCCGGCCGCAATCTTGGTCAAGCCATCTTCGGACAGAAGCCGCATTCCACTGCTTCTCGCTGCCTTCCGAATTTCAGACGCATTGGCTCTGTTCTGAATCAGTGAGCGTGTCTCTTCTTTGATCTCCATGAATTCGAACACGCCAAGTCTGCCTTGATAGCCCGTTCCGCGACAACTCTCGCAACCTGTTCCGATTTGTGGAATCACAACTGGATCAATCGTCTCTCCCAACTGTTCCAGTTGTATGGTCAGTTCCGGAGCGGGTTGTTTACACTGCTTGCAAATACGGCGCACCAAACGTTGAGCCAATACACCGACAAGGCTGCTGGCGACCAGATAGGGCTCAACTCCCAAATCAAGCAAACGGTTGACTGCACTCGGCGCGTCATTCGTATGCAAAGTCGAAAACACCATGTGCCCCGTCAGCGCAGACTGGATTGCCATGTTAGCGGTCGCCTGATCCCGAATTTCCCCCACCATGATCACGTCCGGGTCCTGACGTAGTACGCTGCGGAGACCATCCGCGAACGTGAGCCCCTTCTTTTCACTGATCTGCGTTTGGCTAATGCCGGGCAACTGATACTCGATGGGATCTTCAAGCGTGACAATGTTGCTGTAGTTTGTGTTGATCTCCTGCAGACCCGCGTAAAGCGTTGTACTTTTACCGCCGCCCGTTGGACCGGTAACCAGAATCAAGCCGTGCTCCAAATGAATCAGCTTGCGAAAGCGAGACAATAGATCAGATGGCATACCAAGCTCTTCCAGGGTGTACAGGCGAGCGCTCTTGTCGAGTAAACGGATGACGATTCTCTCGCCATGACTTGTCGGCAAAGACGCGATCCTGAGATCGATCAACCGATCTCCGATTTGAACCGAAGCACGCCCATCCTGAGGCAACCGCTTTTCAGCGATATTCATCTCGCCAATGATTTTTATTCTGCTCAGCACTTCTTCCTGAGAGGCATGGGGGATTTTAAACTGATCAAACAGGACACCGTCGATTCGAAACCGCACGTCGAGCGCATCCTCGGTCGGTTGGATATGAATGTCAGACGCTCTGGCAAGTACCGCATCAAACAGAATCGAGTTGACCAAGCGAATCACCGGGGAACGTCCGGAGGAGTCCAGAAGGTCTTCACGACCTCCAGCGGCAAGGGAAAGAATGGCATCAGACGTGTCAAGAGAATCGATCGTTTCAGTCGTCTGGCTGTCTCTTTTCTGCCATGCCGCACTGATGGCTCCCTCGATTTGTTTTACTGGAGCGAAGAAAGGTCGAATCGAACACCGAAAGAATCGTGAAACTCCGTCGAGCTGCTCAAACGCGTCCCAACCGCCCAAGGCGACTGGCATGACGCCGTCCCGCTTCTCAAAACCCAAAATCGCATTCTCGCGAGCCAATCCAATTGGAAATCGGTCGATGAATTCTGCCGAGGGAACCATGTCCGCCAGACTGCCTTGCCATTCAAGAGACAAGCTGGTTGCCAAGGCCGTATTGAGTGACTCTCCGTCAACTCCTGAGAGTTTGGCCAAGGCTAGTAGGTCAGCTGGGCTCTCGCATTCTTTCAGTTTGGTTGCTGAATGTTCAAACAGATTTTTCGCCATGCAGGCTTCGATCCACCCTTGAACAATTGTGTCATATTGCTGATACATCAATCGTTATCGCTTGTCCGAAGAAGCTTTTAGGTAGGTTACTTTTCGAAAGCTGGTTTCCCAAACCTCCGCCGTATTCTTCGATGTCTCATTGGCAGGACTACTGGGACGCTTCAAATCGATCTGTCCGACCTGAAGCTTCATTTCCGAATCCGCCAACGAGGCCACCAGCGACACGCACCTGCGAAGTGAAGTCTTAAAGCCGGGCAGCGTGACCCTCCATCGCTTGACGTTTGTTCCCTTCGCAAACCCCAACGACGACTCACTTGTTGAGAATCTGCCGTCGTATAGGCCTGCAGCCTTAACCGCGGCAGCGGCTGAAGCAGAGGAATCGTAGCCTTCTGGCGCGATCACCACCTTGCCCGCCGTTCTGGCCTTGAGCTGTTCCAACTCCGCAATCAGCTTGATGCACCGCGCCCGTTTATCGATGGCTTGCTCTTTCAGTTCGCTCGCTGACTGGTATTGGGTCCACGACCATAAGGAAAACAGGGTCGCAATACCAATCGCGAGTAGGAAGAGATTGATCTTATTCATCGTGTCACGAACTCCTCCCTGGGCGGTTTCTCTTTCGAGCCCAACGGTTCTTGGGTCAGCGTCAGCGAAAACGGTTTGGCAAACTTACTTCCGGGCTGTACCTGGAAACCCTGGCCAGAGAACGCCTTCTTCAATGTCTGAAAGTCATCAAAGTTCTTGACTTCGCCCGAAATTGTGACAGAAGAGGCTCTCAGGTTGATGGAGTCGAATTGAAATCGTATTTGGTCGGGTGATGCCGCGACCAGGCTTTCCAGATTCTTCAGCAACCGCATCGAGGTCGTCGAATGGCTCAGCAGACTGGTGGTTCTTTCCTGCAGCTTAAGTTCTTCTTGAAGTAGTTTTTCAACGGCGCCGTTGATTCTTCGATCCGGTAGCGTTGATTGAAAGCGACTGACGATCGAAGCTTCGATTTCAGTGGCTTGGTTGCGGAACTGCAGGGAACGGTAAAGAAGCACGCCGCCAACGACCATCAACAGAAAAAAGGTGGCGAGTAGCAACGGTTCCCAAACCGAGTGCTTGTCCGAATATTCAAAGTCCAGTCGATCGATGAAATCAAAGTCGTGGTTTTGAAGATTCTGACCGCGCCCAGAAAGTGAATTGACGAGACAGCTACTCCGAGTTAGTTCCATAACGCTGTCGCGATGCAATTCAGGAACTGAATCAACATCCACCTCATCAGCCAGAAGGATTTGAGTACCAGAACCATTCTCTATTTCCAGATTCTCTGGCTGCAGGCCAAACACGCAGTTCCACTGAGTCAACTCGCCCGAAACGAATGAAACAAAATCCGTCGAAGCTCGGTTTACGGATATGAAAGTCTCAGAGTCACCGAGCCGCTCCTGCTTCATCAACTCTGTTGCGACAAGCAGCTCTGTCGGGATAAAGGCGGAAAACGCAATTCCATATTCCTCTTTCAGGTGAACTAACAGATCACGTTGGGCACCAATTCGCCAAACAAGGACGCGTTTTCGAGATCGACCCTCTACGACAAGCGGGATCATTTCTTCGGCATCAATCGGAAGCTTTTCCTCAACAACAAACCTGAGCGCCTCAACGCTTTGAAAGGCAACCGGATCCAGCAGCGAAGCGATAAAGAAGACATCCGGTGATGGAATGCCGTAAACCAGCTCGTCATCCAGACACCCGTTAGACTTCAGCAAGTTATCTACCAGTGCCGCTACTTTTTCTGGCGGCATGCCAGGCTCGACTGGCACCTTTCCAAAGCTGCCGTCGCCTCGATAAAACTCAATCGACACGTCTGAGAAAGAGACAAGACAGCGTGACTTCATTGCCGCCCCTTTGGCTGTTTGGTCGACCGGGACGTAAAGAAGGTTTTCACCTCTCCCGAAAACTCAACATCAACGCTTTCTTTTCCAATCGCCTTGACTGCCATATTCATAAACCGCTCCCCAACAGCACAGGTGAAAGTTCGGTTATTGCCAGTAAACACCGCCAACTCGGAGACTTGGCCTTTGATGACGCAGTCCAGCGTAAACTTGGGCCATGCTTTTTTCTTTGCAGCCACCGCAGGAGGAGGCTCTGGCTTGATGACGGGCGGCTGTAACGGTCCTTGAAGTTTTTTGTCCAGCAGCGAGGTCAGGTTTTTCAAACTGATGGATTGCTCACTCAAAGACCGGCGTGTGTTCCGTGACCTGTCTCTCCCGCTATTCTCCACAATTAGTTGAGGTTCAAAAAGGATACCCCAAGCCGCAATCATCGCTCCAATCGCCAAGACGGCAACGGTCAGTCCGTTTGCGAGATTGCGTTGGGTGCGGAGTCGCATTGTCGATGAACGGAGCGAGTAGTTGAATGGTTTGAAACTGTGAGTTTTCGGGAAACCTCATTGTACCTTTGCGGCACTCAAACGCGAGGACTTTACCAGCTGAATGAATGGATACGATTAATCGAAGTACTAACCCTTTCAGATACAGTCAGCCAGGTTCGGTTGCTTTCTGCTGACTCGACCCAAATTGCCTGTGTGTAGGAGCGGGGCACCAGGAGAGGTTTCAGAGAAGCAATCTGATTCGCGTTGGCACCGGCTGCCTTGAGCTCCTCCGCCCACTGTTCGCCTTTCTCAGAACCCAGAATGCGTTTGAGTTTTTGGGTAAGAACTCCACCAATCAACGGCTTAACGGTTTCAACAAACACTTCATCGGATGCCGTCATGTAGTTCAGCTGAGAGCCCCAACAGGTTATTTCCTCGGTTGCGATTTTCAGTTTGCCGGGTGTATGGAAACTGGAATCCATCTGAAACACCTGCGCCCATGACTCAACGGCATCTTCCATCGGTCCGCGGCCTTCTCGTAGCACCCTCAACTGGACGGTGAAGCCACTGTTGATACCAGAGAGACGCCGAATAGTCGAAGTCGTGGCTTGCCTGCTGCGTGATTGCAGTGACCGGTTGATATTGAATTTCCCCGATTCATCCTCAATCGTGACGACAAACTGACTATCGCCCAATTGAATGGTGTTGGTTGACGTCAACAATGGTTCAGGCAACCAGGCTTGGCTTTCGTCATCCCAAACCTTTTCGGTTAACAGACCTTGCCTCTGTTGAAGTGCATATCGTTGGCAGCTGGCAGCGCCCCATTTCTGTTGCAGTTCTTTTTGCGAAAGCTTGGCCGCAACTGCCTGGTTTATGCTGTGACGCGCTAGTCCAACGGTCAGGAGCCCCACCATCGCAATGATTAGCAGCGTCGTCAGCAGGATGAAGCCACGGCGACCGCGGGCGCGGACCGATCTCGATTGGGACTTCCGTTTCATCCAGCGCCTCCATGCCGAATCAAGACCAGTTGCATATCATCGTCATCATCTGTTTCAATTTGCAGCCGTAAGATCCCGGGAGCCACATCGGTCGACATCTGCGACATTGCCGTGAAACGATTGACAGATCGACAGACCAGCTCCTTGGTCTTCTGGTCGGTTCGTGGAGCCAGCAGGTCAAACTCGGACCTGAAAAGCCAGTTGCCTTTCTGTCCGGTGACAATTTCATACTCGATTCGAGTTGGCCCGTTCGCAGAGTAACCTTCGATTACGATCAGTTTCGATTGAATGAGAAGATGACGACAGGCGGAGTAGTCGCTCTGCAATTGTTGCTTGAGAATCATTTTCCATGGAACAAACGGCTTCTTTTCCTGCAGTCGCTTGCCCATGCGGGAATGCTGCGCAAGTGTACTTAGCAGAACCGCCATCAACATCGCAGACAATGTCAGTGACGTTAAAAGCTCAATGAGCGTCATAGCCGCTCTTGGTCTGGTTAGCGTTCGATGGCTCATGGTTGCTGCTCGCCTAAAACTGAGCCGCTTGTTTCCGCGGGTTGTTGGGCGAGTTCGACCGAGGCAATGGGCTCTTGCGTGGTTACCGAAACAGCTTCGACGCGCACGGTTGCAATTTTCCATGCGTCATTCGACGAACGCGTTGGAATCAGAAAGGTCCGCCAATAAAATTCTTTGGTACTGTCAAAGTCTCCCGTTTCATCGAGTGGGATTGTTCCGGACACTTCCAACCAAGTCGCCAACTGCATGTCCAGAGCCTCAACGGCCTGCTGGGCGCTATACGCCTGATTGGCTTGTCGTACGAGTCCCGACCGAATGGAGAGCATCATCACCAGCAAGGTTGAGAGCAGAGCGATGCTTGCCACCACTTCGATCAGTGTCAGCCCGTTACGACCCTGTTCCACCGGCGACTTCCAATGCTGCAAAAAATTCATCGGCCTGTTGCTGGTCTTCATAAACTTCTGCCTGTCCTGTTCGGCCAGCAAAAACAATCCATCTTCGCTCTCCGCCCTGGTCAATTTCGATGCAATAGGTCGGTGTTGATCCAAGATTGGAGACCTGCAATTGAATGATGCCATCGGATGACTCGTTCTGTGATGTGCGAAATCTTTCGAGGAGGCTCAGTTTATCGATCTCAGTGGAGGCCATCTTCTCGGTTCCATCAACCCAGCGGCTCGACTTGATCATTCGATTGTCGTCAAGGTCGTACAACAGGCGGCCTCGGCGGTTCTGCTGCATGGCATGACGACGCGCCTTGAAGTCAAAACTGATCACGCGCTCAATGGTCGCTGTGAGTCGGGCTTTCCGATAGACCGATCCCCAACGAATTGAAACCGAGACCATCACCACAGAAACGATTGAAAGTACGGCCAGCATTTCTATCAGCGAAAATCCCTTGGGCGACCTGAGTGATCGCTTCGGTGCATTCATTATTCGATGCTGAGGTTGGAGATGTCATCGGGGGTTCCCGCGACGCCGTCCATGCCACCGCTAGAGACTTCAAATGGCTCCTCCTCATCCACCGTGACACGGTACATGTACGGCTTTCCCCATGGGTCGTCGAGGCTACCTTTTTTGTTCAGGATTGGCGCGAGACCACCAATCTTTTGTAGCAATACGTCGAGGCCCTCTTCATTGCTTGGGTAGCGGGCTGTTTCCGTGTTGAATGCCTCCAACCCTTCGACGATGTTTTGGATCTCCATTTCAGCGGTTGTGATGCGGCCCTTGTCACGCGCTCGGCGGACTCCCACGGCGACAGCCGCTGTCAACAACCCGATAATCGCCAGAACAACCATCATTTCGATAAGCGTGAAACCACAACGCTTCGATCTCATTGACTTAGAAAACATTACCTGCCTCCATCATGGGCATGAGTGTTGCAAACATAATAAAACCGATAAAGAACGATAGAATCAAAATCAGGGCAGGTTCAATCACGGTTGAAAGACGACCAGACAAAGATTCGACTTGCTGATCATAATCCTTTGACAGCCTGAACAACATCTCTTCCATTCGCCCGGACTGCTGACCCACCGTGAACACCTGTACGACCATGGGTGGGAAATACGAAGACTGCCCCAATGACTTCCCAATCTCCTTGCCTGACTCAACATCTCTGGAGCAGCTGTCGAGCGCGTCGCACAGTAGCGTATTCTTGGTAGTTCCCTTTGCAATGGCAACCGACGGCAAGAACTCAACGTTACTTTTCATCAGTGTTGCAATGACGAGCGCGATTCTGGAAATCTCCTGTTTCTGTCCCATGGCACCGATCAGGGGGATTCGAAGAAAGAAACGATCACGAAATCGACGTCCTTTCCCGGTTTGAATTCCAAGCCAGATCCCAATCACCGAAACCAGCAAAACAATCCCTAGCCACCAGCCATGTTGGCTGAGCAGGTTGCTGCCAAATTGTAGTATCCGTGTTGGAAGCGGCAGTTCCTTTCCAGTTTCAACAAGGCTCTCGAGTAGCATCGGAACGACAACCGTCATCAGGAAAACCGAGACGCCGAGACTGACCGCGACGATAATGAGCGGATAGAGAAGGGCGCTCAAGACACGATCCTTGAATTCGTGCGACCTTCTTTTGAATTCCGACACCTGCCTGAGAATCTCATCAAGGTTCCCCGTGTTTTGCCCCACTTCAAGCATCTTGATCGTGAGTGAATCAAAGACTTCTGGTTGCCGCTTCATCGCATCGGCAATCGACCTCCCCGATGAAACGTCGTCTTTCAAATGCAGCAAGATAGACTTGCTTTTTCCTTGATACTGTTGCGACAAGGTCTCCAGAGCTTCCACCAGTGGGACGCCCACAGAAATCAACGTTGCCAGCTCACTACTGAAGCCAACCAGCCAATGGTTCCAGCTCCGCTTAAAAATACTGGGGATCGAAAAGTCTTTGCGATTCGAGCGGCTGACTTGAGAAAGCTCCGTGACACGCAAGCCCATGTCACGCAGTTGCTGACGAGCCTGACGCGGCGAGTCGCTATTGATCTCCCCTTGGCGAGCAGCGCGGCTCTTGTCGATGGCTCTGTAGGAAAAAACCGGCATGGTTGACGTGATTGGGAGCGATAAATGAGTTGGCTTTACGTGAAAGCAATCGGCGAAACGCCATCAGAGATGGTTACTGATCGCTGCGAAGGCCAGGTTTGTTTGGGGTCAGTTTAACCGTCACGGATTCCGAAGAGTCAGCCAATTCTACAAAGAGTTCGGCGTCGGACGCCTCTTCAGATTTCTGGACGATTTCCAGCTTGTAGGTTTTCGCGTTCAGTTTGGCGATCTTTTCAATTTGAAATGAACCCTCCGGCCGCACCATAAAAGCAAGCTCTTGTGCATCTTTGAACCGGACAATTGCGACTTTCTTCTCCCCGATCGCCGTCGTCGAAAAGCTCAATACTTTTGGTGAAACTTCAATGCTACCTCGATTGCGAATGATAACGGGAATCTCAAACGTGGGTTGAGAGCTATCGTTTGTTTCGAGAATCAGTTTTTCGTTCTGAATTGCATTTGTATTGTTGGCTGGATCAGGCTTGAGGATTGCCTCTATCGAGTAGTTAACAACCGATCCATTGATCTTGCATTCGTTTAGTTTTGCCGTAAGAAAGCCCGAAGAGCTGGTAATCGACTTGACTTTCCAGAACGGACTTCCTCTTCTTTTTAAACTGATCTGACGACTCAATGGAACTGCATCCGTTGCCTGACCTGAGAAAACAATCTCTTCTGGCTCGCATACCAGATTTCGGATGTTGACCCTCGCCGAGAGTTTGACTTCCCTTCCTTTTGGTTCGGCAAATAGCACGTGAATACTTGCTGACCGGGCTCCCATGAACCGCTTCGTGTCAAAGGTAATCGTCAGGTTTCCTGTTTCACCGGGTCTAATTTCCGTTTTGTTCAATGAAGTTTTCATGCAGCCGCAGCTGGACGAAACAGATTCAATCAGAAACCTCTTGTCAGTTTTGTTTGACAAGCGAATCACCGGTTTTACATCCGATCCAATTTTCACATCACCGAAATCGTAATCTGTTTTCTCGACAACCGATTTCGACCATGAGAAATAGTCATTCTGATCAACCAGTTGAATCTGTTGAGCGGCCAGTGATTGTTCCTGAACGACGGCACACAGAAATGCTAACCAACAAAAAGCACCCACTGTTTTATTTCGTTGCATGACATGACGCCGATGGAAAGAAGCTGCATTTGGAAACATTTTTATACCACAGCACGAGCAGTTTTTTGAAACGTTTTCGGTGGCCAACACCTAACGATCGTTGGTTCTAATGGGGGTGTGTCATTACGATTACCGGACGCTTGGGCGCAAAGTGATAGTAGAAAACTATTTTGAAAATCTAAACTGAATTTTCTTGCATCGCAAAATTCAATTGGTAGAAACGAAGTCGATGGGGTTCTCTGGAACAGAACTTTGGGTGAGGACGCAGGATGAAGAGTTGGATGTGGCTACTGGTCGCAGGAGGCGTTTGTCTCGGCGCCGTTTTCGTAGCAAGCCTTCTGCAGGATCGCAACGGCGATGTGCCGATCAAGGCTCCGGATGTTGGCATCGTTGATAACACTGCAGAGAAGAGAGTTGTTGAAAAACCCTCTCTCTCTGAAACGCTCGGTGTTGACGAATCCGACTTCGTTGAAGTCGGCGGCGTAAAACGTCCCAAGCGCGATGTCGCGTTCGATGCGGTCTCTAAAGCTCCCGAGCCGTCAACAAAAAGCCCCTTTCGTCATCCCGGCACCGCCCCTGCGGTACCCAAGGAGGCCAACGCTGATGTGTCCGGGCTCTATGCGGAACTGGATAAGGAAAAACCCAATAAGGCTGCGGTCAGTTCTCTATTCGCTCCAGAGCCTTTCGATCAGAAGAAATACGAAGCCGACAAGCAGGCGTGGTTAACCCAGATTCGACCGGGACGCGCTTTTGATCCCGCTCAACCGAGTCCCGAAGTCAAACCGATTGCCAGTGCTTCGAAGACGTTTCAACAGGTTGTTCAGGGTGAAAAAGTTCTCCTGTCAGTCAAAGCAGAGCCCGGCTCGCCAGTCACTTTCTACACCCCTCAAGTGGGTGAGTTTTCTAATCGACTAACAAGTCAGTCGGTAGAGGCTTCGCCTGAGGGCATTGCGACAGCGACCTTCACTGCGACAGCGGGAACGCAGGGTTTGGTTGACATTCTGGCGGCTTCGCCCGTCAATAGTGGTCAGTTGAAGTATCGCGTGCGCGTGGTGTTGCCAGAATCAGGCAACTGATAGGCCTTAATTGACAGGCCTGAGTTTGAGTTTTGAATCAAGTCATACTTTCGTGAGCTAGAGGTAGTCATCATGGACGTTCGCATCTTCAGAAGTTTCTTCCCGTCTCTGGTTGCTTTGGGGTTAGTGGTTTCAGTTTCCAGCCTTGCGCAGGCCCAGTTCGGCGGCCCGGGCGGCACCGGAGGAGGAAGTGGTGGAACCGCTGATCAATTCTGTTTCTCAAACTTCGGTGGCCCTTCCTGTGAAAACGTCATCATTGAAGGAGAAGAGTGTTGCAACTGTGTTGGCGGCGACGAAGTAGAAATGCATACCTGCCCGACAGGTCCTGAGCCTCCGGTGAAACCAAAGACACCGTCACCTCCACCACCGCCTTGCAACGGCGGTGGCAGCGGTGGTGGAGGTGGCAGCTGCCCACAGAACGGGGCCGAGCAGGCAGGGATGGTTGGCGGAACTGCCAGCGCCTGTCAGTTTCCCGCCGTAAGGGATGTCTTCTCCGCTGAAGTCAGCAATGACATGGTAGCCATGCGAAGCTCTGGTGGAGCCGGAAGTGGCGGGTCAGGGTGTGCGGGTTGTTCAAGCGGCGGATCTGGCGGTAGTGGTAGTTCGATGGAATCTATCGCGATCACTCGTCGCCGCGTTCCTGCCAACCAAATCGAAGCATTCAGCTTCGGTCGTGGCATGGCGTCCGACTACGACATGCGGCTAACGCTCTATCCACTAGCCAACGATGATCCAGTTGCACTTCTCTACGATCCAAAACTTGAAACCACGTTTTATCTGGAAGACACTGGAGCAAACGGCACTTACGATCTTGAAGACAATATTTACTATCAATCGATTCAATTGGTCGATTCCAGCGGCAATGCCGTCACTGATCCCGGAGACGCCGCCACCTCAGATGTCTTCGCCAAAGTCACTCGCCGCAATGGTTGGGTTTACAACCTGAAAGTTGCAGCCACTCCATTGGAAGGCGGAGAATTCGTCTCGCAGTTGACCAGCATCGTCGATCCACAGGGCAGCTCTGTTGATCTGACCTACAAGACGTTCACTCAGGCTCAAATCGACAGCTCGCCATCACGCCAGTTGCAGATCGACACCATCACCGATGGCTACGGCAATACGGCAAGTGTCAGCTACAACAGCACACAGCAGGGTGGTCAATGGGTTATCTCGCAAGTGGACCTCAACAGTGGCGAAGCGGTCGCCAATTACACCTACAACAGCAACGGCCTGTTGAACACCGTTTCGCGAGGAACTGAAGTTGTCGGTACCTACACTTACGGAATCGATTCACAATACGGCTTCGCCACGATCCAATCCAACCGACGTGACGTTTACGGCCATGGCCGTAACGACACCATCATGCTGTCGACCGACTATCAAAACGGTGACGGCACCGTTGTCAATCAATACGCCAACATCCTGCATGGCGCTCGCAACGGGCTTGGCCAGGTCAAGTACATGCTCTATAGCGATTCCAACAATGTGGGTTGGTTCAAGATCCTCTACGAGCAGCAGATGATCGAGTACAAGCATGGCGAATCAGTTCGTTGGTATGAAACTTACACGCAGACCGGCGGTGGATACGATGATATCACCGGTACGCTAGAGCCAAGCTACATGCATCATCCGAATGTGACGGAGTCGCAGATTCTCAACATGCAGCCACCGACCACGGTGGACGAAACGGGCTACACGACAACCAACACCTACGATAGCAACGGCAATCTGACACGTGTTGACCATCCAGACGGCACCTACGAGAAGTATCTTTACGACAGCAACAATCTTCCGACTTACTATCGTGACCGAGCGGGATTCGTTCAGCTAACGGAACGTGACTCCAACGAACGTGTTATCCGCATCGCTCGCGGGATGATCGATGTATCAGGAAGCGGTACCGCAACGGCCACGACCGAGGCGGTTCAGGATATTCGTGGTTACTACGGAAGTGGGCACGCCAACGAAGGCATGTTGGCATGGGCGGCAACGACGGCTTACACCAGCTCTGTCTCTGCTCCACCAGCCAACGAACGAACCGACTACGAATACGACGCCAATCAGCGTCTGGCCAAGATGAAGGGACCACTGCCTAATGGCCAGGCACAGCGTCCTGAAACGATCTATGTCTGGACGGGTAACTACAAGACATCTGAAACCGACCCGCTAGGTCATACGACCACGTTCTCGTATGACTTCATGGGCCGTCAGATTGGCACGGCGTATTCTGACGGAACGACAGAACAGACTCTGTACGACGATGTGAATCTGGCGATCTATCGTAAGAACCGCGTCGGAGTGGTTAGCAAGTCCAGCTACGGCATCTCTGGAAGAATGGGCTCGAGTGTCGCTGCCTACGGGCGCGATGCGGATCTGACCGACGGTCTGATTGATTCGACGAATCCTGCGGAAGACACGTCGGTGACGACCTACGGCTACGCCGTGGGGATTTCACGGCCTTACCTGACGACCAACAATGGATCGAGCACGACGGCCGGGCTGGATTATCGCGGACGTCAGATCGGGTTGATCACCAATCCAAGCTCCCGATCGACGCATACGACGATCACGACTTACGTCAACAACCAGAAATTCTCAGTCTTGAAGCGAATTACGGATAATGTAGCCACTCAGGATTATGACATCACCAGCTACTACGGCTATTCGGCTAATGGACTGACGGTCAGGACGATTCAGACTCGCAAACCGGGAGTCAGCTTCGCCGACAACACGGCAGTGCTTAATGCCACTCGCGTCAGCGGAGAAGATCCGGACTATATCATCAACGATGCGGTGCGTGACATTCGCGGCCAGATCGTGCAGCTGATCGACCCAACCGATATTGAAACGCTGACGACTTACGATGCCCTCGGCAGATCCCTGACGACGACACGTACCGGCGGCAGCCTGTCTTTAGCATCACAGCAGAGCTACGACGCTGATGGAAACGTGACGCAGCAGATCAGTGAAGCGGGTGTGGTCACGGATATGACTTACGACCAGGCTGGCAACCTGAAGACGCGAACCGAAGCACCGGGAACCGCCATCGCGGCAACCTGGACCTATACGTATACACTTGAAGGTAAACCGGAAACAATGACGGCTCCACTTGGCGGTGTCACGACTTCGGTTTACGAGACCTGCTGTGGGTTCACGCGTGGCAGCAAGAATGCACTGGGGCACGGCAGTGTGACCAATGCGGATTCGGCAGGACGCAGTGTTCACACAGCAACCCTGGAAGACTTCGATTCGCATTCGAATCTGCTGAACCCAACCGACGCCAAAACTCTGGCGGAGAATACATCCAAATACGACGACCTTGGCCGAGTGATCTACAGGACCAAGTGGAAGTCGCCCCGTGGCGTGATCAATCGTAACGATCCACCGATCGCCGGACTTGGTGGAGTGGCATTGGCTGACGGTGTGACGACTCAAAACCTCTATGACAACATCATTGGTGATGGGGTTGGCTTGGATTCATCGGCTGGTGTTTCGATCAACCTGCTTTCTGGTGGAACGGGCAGTGTCTCGATTGCGGCAGCGGTGACCAAGCTGGCCGATACCACCGCGAACGGTGGAGCAGGAATGACATGGCCTGCCGGGGCGCGAGGTACTGCAACAGTTTCACTGAGCGCTGATGAGAAAACGATGCGAGTCTCGATCAGCGATGCAGCTGGACGAAGCGTCTTTAGCGGACAAATGTGGGGACCGGCGTCCTCCACACCCAACACCTTGATCAACTGGAACTGCACGATCGCGGATCAATATGATGCCGCAACCGCCTCGATCGTTGCATTGAAAACTTCCTCCGTGGATCTGGATGGCAATCAAACTCATTCGCTGGCCAATGGCTACGGCCAATCGATCGCCAGTGTGGATCAACTGGGCAACGTCTCAAAACAGCGCTACGACGCTAGCGGCAGGACACTGAAATCGATCAATGCCCTGAATCATGAGACGGTCATGACCTATGACGACCTTGGACGTCAGTTGACAGTCACCGATCCACTGAGCAACACGCGTTCAACCGCTTACAGTGCGACTACTGGACGTGTCAGTTCCCAAACCGATGCCAAGGGTAGTTCCAGCAGCAACACCTTCGATGATCGAGGCCGGGTCACGGCCATGCTGGATCGATTGGGCAAGACAACGTCAAAGACCTACGATCTGGAAGGCCGTCAGCTGACGATCACCGATGCTGAAAACAAACAGACGACCTACGTCTACAACTTGCTTGGCCAGCGAACGTCCACAACCTTGCCGGACAACAGTGCTCGAGCGATGAGCTACGATCCGGCAGGAAGATTGACGCGAACCGACCTGCCAACAGGAAAATCTCGCACGAACGTCTATGAGTTCTCAGGCGTAATGGATAAGGTCGATTACCGAAGCGCGGGCAATGCACTCACGGGAACGGACGACTTCACTTACGACGCGCTTCTTCGACGAACTGCTTCTTCATCACGGGACGGTGTCTCACAAGCGATGACATACGACGATCGTGGCCAAATGAGCAGTGAGAGCACGACATACGGCGGTCAGACCTACACCGTTAGCTACACTCGGAACGATCGAGGTCAAACAACCAAGGTCACCTATCCATCGGGCCGGGTCGTTGATTATGACTACACTGATCGAGGGCTCTTGGATACGATCGACGTCGACAGCAGCCAGATCGAAGATCGCGGTTACAACGACTTAGGCCAGTTAAACAGTGTTGATCGGCCTTCGGTCGATGAAACTCGCACCTGGTTCAACAACGGCCAGGTCAACACGATCGCCAACACCAATGTGGGCACGGCTACTTACGCCTACGATGATAACGGCAACAAGTTGTCGGAGTCATGGAGCGGGGCGATGAGTTCATGGAACTTCACGACACAGTCTGGTGGCAATGATGGTTACGATGCAGAAGATCGTTTCCTGAACTTCAATCAGTCGGGGCAGAGCAAGACGTTGGCGATGACTCGCTCCAACATCGGCAACATCAGCAATGTGAATCTCAATGGGACGGGAACGGCCAGAAGCTATTCCGATGCTCATGAGTTGACTTCCGTGGGTGGGAGTTCACAGAGCTTCGATACTGATGGCAACCTGACGGCAGCAACTAACGGCAATACGTTCACATGGGATGAGGCCGGCATGATGCAGCAGGCCAATGTCTCAGGTGGTCCGACGGTTGAGTATGGTTACGGCGCAGCAGGAAAACGAACCTGGAAGAAGGTGACTGATGGCAGTGTCACCGAAACGGTTTACGTTTGTGCAGGTCCAAATTGCATCGCAGAATACGTCAAGGGGGCGGCTCCTGCCTCCAGTGGTAATGAATACGTCTACGCACAGGGGATCGACTCGCTTGTGATGCTGCTACGTAGTGGCGGAAGCCAGAAACTGGCGGTCACCAGGAATCAGCAGTGGAGCGTCTCAGCTCTGGTCAATGCTTCTGGCGCGGTTGTCGAGCGTTACACCTACGATCACTTCGGAAAACGGACGATACTGGCGGCAAACGGATCAACGGTGCGAAATTCCAGCAGTTACGATATGCCGTATGGTTACACGTCAAGGAGACACGACACTGAATCCGGCTTGATGTACTTCCGAGCAAGATACTACGATCCGAACTCGGGTGAGTTCATCAGTCGTGATCCGTTGGAATACGTCGATGGAACGAGCC
>CAYZPA010000091.1:18087-19466 GCA_964479855.1 uncultured Pirellulaceae bacterium | reverse complement strand
TCCAGAAGACGGATTGCGAGTCTGGGTTGGCGATCAACTGACCGTCGATGCGTGGAACGGTGCAGGAACCGATGAATTGACGGCCGATGTTGCCTTGGTTGCCGACCAAGCAACCTCTGTGAAGGTCGAGTATCGTGACATCTCCGGCGATGCGAAACTATGGTTTGGTTGGACCAGCCCCGAACTACCCAAAGAAGTTGTCGGCCCCGAGTGGACGCCGCTTTCACAATCCCAAAAGGCCGCAATCGACGATGCCGATCCGCGTGGAGTATTGTTCGAACAACTGACGGCAGTCGATGGAGACTTTCTCGACACGGGCGATGTGAATTTCGCCGACGTTACCAGCGGAGCCATCGATTCGTCAGTTATTGCCTCGTCTGATTCTACAACCCATCCGGCACAGCGGACGCGCGGCTACATCGTGCTTGAAACTTCCGGAACGTATCAGTTTTGAATTTCCGGCGGCGATGCGAATCGATTGCTAATCGCCGACGATAGCGATTCGGCACTTGCTTGGGTGATCGCGTCCACTGACTCGGCATCGGCGCCCGGCCAATGGGATGTTGATTCGAGTCAAACGTCGGCTGCCATTGAATTGGTTGCAGGAGTTCGCTACTACTTTGAAGCCAGGCAAACCGACAGCGGCAGCTACGACGGACTGGAAGTCCAATGGCGCCAGACGGGTTCAACATGGGAAGCGATTCCCAATGAACAACTTCGACCCCTCCAGGCAGAAGTCGGCGTGCGCGCCGTGGTTTCGGCGGCCAATGAGTCTTACGACGGTGCGACAGCGACTGGAGTTGGGAAGCTCAGCAGAGCGTACTCGACAACTGGCGAAGTCCGCTGACCGTTAACGTCACCAAACTTGCCGGAGCTCCGATCGCAGGCGCGGTTGTCGAAGTCAATCAGCTCGAACATGCTTACGGATTCGGCAACATCATCAAGTCCGAATTTGTCAGTGACACATCGGGAGGCCAAGCGTCGGCCGACTCATTCCAACGTCATCAGGCAATCGCGTCGAGACCGTTCAACACGGTCACGATTGCGAACGGCCTTCGATGGCGTAGTTGGGACCTGAGTGAGCAACGTGCGCACGAGTCGGTAGATTGGGTCAACGAAAACGCCGATTCCCTGCACGGGCATCACCTCACGTGGGGACAGCTCTCATTTATTCAGGCTGCCGACCAAGCTGAAGATGCGCGGCTGAACGAAGAAGTCAGTCCAGCGGCGGCACGAGAGTATTTGCGTACCGTCCAACTTGCACATGTTGCGGATATTGCTTCGGAACTTGGTGGAGTCATTGAAGGCACGGACCGCCCCAAAATTGCTCACTGGGACACCGTGAATCATCCGGTATTGCTGAAAGAAATCTGGAATAT
>CAYZPA010000091.1:0-17987 GCA_964479855.1 uncultured Pirellulaceae bacterium | reverse complement strand
AAGCCGAACATTACAACGGCGGAGGCGAAGGAGTCGGCTACCACGACACGACCGCTGGCAATTTTGGCACCGACTATCGCACCAGTGAAGACGTTGACATCGGAGCCAACACGGACGAAGGCGAACCGGGCTATAGCGTCGGTTGGGCCAGCAACGGCGAATGGCTTGAGTACACGGCCGATGTCGACGGAGGAGCCTACGACATCTCCGTTCGAGTCGCGTCCAATAACGCAGACCCGGGTGATCTAAAACTGCTGGTCCGTGATGGCGGCAACTTTACTGACCTTGGCACGTTTTCAGTCGAGTCCACTGGCGGTTGGAACAACTGGCAGACGCTGACATTAGAAAATGTCAGCCTCGTCGCGTTCAACGGAGCCGATCAAGTCTTCCGATTGGAGATGGTTGGTGGAAACTTCAACACAAACTGGATCGAATTCAACGCGACGCGTCATGCTCCGACGGACATCGCCTTGTCCGAAACATCGATCAACGAGAACCTGAGCACGGACTCAGCCAATCGTTTGTTCGCAAACCTGACTGCAACCGACAGTGACGCCGGTGATACACACAGTTTTGACTTGGTCGCTGGTGCCGGCGACGCGGATAACGCCAAGTTCGTTATCGTTAACAATCAACTGATGATTAAGCAGGGCGAGGAACTGGACTACGAGGCTCAATCAACTTACGCAATTCGCCTTGAGGCAACCGATTCATTTGGTTTGACTTACCAGAAAGAACTCATCCTGAACGTCAACAATCTGGTTGAAGTATCCAAATCAGACATCACAATCGGCGAAAGCAATTCACGATCACGTATCTCCACCGTTTCAATTGTCTTCGACGGCCCCGTCACCATCGACGCCGGAGCTTTCGTCGTTACAAAACGAGGAACCGATGGTGGAACAGTCGATGTTAGCCACCAATTCCGCGCCGGCTCCAACAATTCGATCGTTGACCTGACGTTCTCAGGTCAGTTCGTACAGTTTGATTCGCTCGTCGATGGAAACTATCAGCTGGACATCGTCGCCGGAAAAGTGCTCTCCAACACCGGTCACGGAATCGACAGAGACTCCGATGGCGACGACACCGACGCGATCACATTCGGCGATGTCGAAACCGACAAGTTCTTCAGGCTCTACGGCGACAACAATGGAGATCGAACGGTCAACGTTTCTGACTTGCTAGGCTTTCGAAGCACTTACTTGAAGAGCGTCGGCGATGTGGGCTATCTGGCAGATTTCGACTCCAACGATGACGGCGTCATCAATGTATTTGACCTATTGAACTTCCGATCAAACTATCTGGTGACACTGGATTTTGAGTAGAGCAAGCTTGAAATTGACACCGGAGCAGCTTGCTTGCTCACCGCATCGCTGGCTTTAGCGAATGAACGAATCCAAACCCTAAGCGTTAGCGCGGACCCAGCTGCAGCTCGCTAGCGCTTCGGGTTGGGATTCTGTCGTTCCAAGCTAATTCATCTGCCCAGCGCTGGCTTGCTCAGAAGATCGGTTTGCAAACTTGCAACGAGACTCACTGATCAGTTTTCCTTTGAGCTCCGTTACTCTACGTCCAGTTCACAAGCTTGCCTAAGGAAGTCTTTAGAAATTCATGAGGCCGCACCGCGTGTCAAGAAGATACGATTGGAAGCAAAGCGTTGTGAATACTTGACGACACTGACCAAGCACGGACTTGTGGCCAAAATGGATCTTGAAAAGAAATTCGCGGCGCTTCGGGCCGAAAATGCACCCGGGCAAGAGGCTCGGAAAAAGAATGAATCTCAGATCGAATCGCAGATGCGTGGCAATGTGCTTGAAGGGCACCCTGTCGATTTCTCGCACGGTGATGTCGATGCATTCAATCCAACTCCGGGAGCCTACGAAGCGTGGCAGGCCGGTTTTCAAAAGGGCGGCGCACAAGCGTACACCGAGTACCGTGGTGATGCTGAAATCCGACACGCACTCGCCGCAAAGTTGGCAGCGTTCACCGGTCGAAAAATTGACTCCAATGACGAACTGATCGTCACGCCGGGGACTCAAGGAGCACTGTTCCTCGCGCTTGGTTCGACTGTCACAAATGGAACCAAAGCTGCTGTGATGGAGCCCGACTATTTTGCGAACCGCAAGCTGGTCAAGTTTTTTGGCGGTGAAATGGTCCCGATTTCATTGCAATACCAGGCATCTTCCTCCGACAACGGTCCGGACTTGCAGCAGCTTGAACATGCATTCAAGCAAGGCGTGGAAGTGTTTGTTTTTTCCAATCCCAACAATCCAACCGGCGTCGTCTATTCGCAAGACACGATCAACGCGATCGCAAAACTTGCTTCCGAGAACGGAGTCACGTTGATCGTCGACCAACTCTACTCGCGTCTTTTGTATTCGGGGGAATCGTACACTCATCTGCGATCCTGCGAAGCTGCACCGGAGAACATGATCACCATCATGGGACCGTCGAAGACCGAATCGCTCAGCGGTTTCCGGCTTGGCGTCGCCTTCGGTTCGGCGACACTGATTGAAAGAATGGAACGATTACAAGCGATCGTTTCTCTGCGTGCTGCCGGCTACAGTCAGGCGGCTTTGGAAACGTGGTTCAACGAACCGGATGGTTGGTTGGACGAGCGAATTGCGGCTCATGAAAAAATACGCGATGACTTGCTGGTTGTGTTCCGCGAAGCAGGGCTTGCAACAACAACACCCCAAGCAGGAAGCTACCTGTTTCCCGAGCTGCCAGAACTGGTCTGTGACAGCAAGCTATTCATTCAACTGCTCCGCCGCCAGGCAGGCGTCACGGTGACTCCGGGAACTGAATTTGACCCTGCAGCCGACAGGAGTATTCGCCTGAACTACTCGCAAGATCATGCGGCAGCTGTCGCGGCAGCCAAACGAATCGTGGAAATGGTTGAACTTTACAAATCATGAACAACCCATCGCAAATCCCGATTCCACAAGGACGCTATAAGCCGGCCGTTCGCCACGCTGACTTGATCTACACGTCCGGCATGACCCCGCGAGTTGACGGTCGCCTGCAGTTCACAGGAAAAGTCAGAGTCGACGATCCGCTTGAGAAACATCAGCCAGCCGTTGCGTTGGCGGCATCCAATGCATTGATCGCGATCGAAAGCCTGTTGCAGGATGGCGAACGAGTCGGCATGATCCTGCAGCTTAACGTGTTCATTAACGCATGCGAGGATTTCAAGGCACACGCAGACCTGGCGAACTTCGCTTCTGACGAAATCGCGAAACGGCTGGGCGAATCCTGTATCGGCAGCCGTGCTGCAATCGGCGTTGCGACTTTGCCAGGCAACGCTCCGATTGAAATCACGATGGTCGCCGCCGTTGAATCCTGACAAAAACGCGCCCATCGAAAACCAACTTACAGCTGACAGCAACCAACAAACACTCTTCGAAAGCATTCCTTTGAACACCAATTTAAAGTCAATCGTTTTTCTGTTCGCAATTTTTCTGTCGCCGCATCTTCAAATTGCGGAGTGTTTTTCGCAGCAACAGACAGCCCTGGTTCGCCCGATCGAAGGATCGCGGATCGTCGTTGGTGACGGCGAAGTACCGCTCTACACGGTGGATTGCTTTCTGTACCTGTGTGGTCGGGCAACACCAAACATTGTTGTGTTGAACCTCGACGGTGAAGCCCGAGTCACCGCGAAGCGTTTCAAAGATCGCGGTGCCGAAACGGTGCTTACGTTGAGCGAAGTCCCCAAAGACTCAAAAGAGCTGACGCTTCAAATGCTCAGTGCTGACGGCGTCTGGATCGAGGGGACTACTGATTTGATCGCCAAGCACCCGCTGCTGCCTTCGCTGCTGAAAAACATCACGAAGCGAAACGGAGTCATCGCTGTCAGTTCATCGGCTGTGTCACTGTTGAGCGAACTGGATGAAAACGACAAAGCGAAACTTTTGCAATCGCCATTCTCCACGTGCGAGTTCCACTTTGGTGATGCTGCAACTGCGAACAATGAAGATTCCGATTCGCACCTGAAACTTCATTTCACCATCCCCAACGCTTCCGCTTTGGTCGTTCACCAGGGACGGCGGATTGCTGGCTATGGTAACGAAGACGTAGGCTTAATGGTAAAGGAATCCAACGGATGGCCGCTTCAGAAACGCACTTTCGAGTGCATTGATGTGTTTGGACCTGGCGGCTACCCGAGTTACAGCCTCGACCTGCTTTCATGGATTCGATCCGCAAACGAAAGAGGCCGCAGCATTTTTCCTCCCGAATCTGTTGAGACGCCGGTCGTAGACAAAGGCACACTTTTCCTGCACGGCGGATCGCGAATCGAACAAGACGTCATGGAAGAATTCATAAAACTCGCTGGCGGAAAAGACGCTCCCATCGTGTGCATCCCAAGTGCTTCGCAGTTCGATCCGTTTGAAGAACCGGACTCGTACAGCGCCAGAACTCTCAGAGAAATGGACTGCACAAATGTTACCGTCCTCCACACCGACGATCCTTTTGTCGCTAACACAAGCAAGACGTTTGCATCGAAGCTGAAAAACGCGAAAGCCGTCTGGATCGATGGCGGGCGAACATTCCGATTCATGGACAGCTACGAAGGCACACAAGTGCCCGCTCTTTTGGCTGAAGTTCTCAAGCGCGGCGGCGTCGTTGGTGGAAGTTCTGCCGGCTGTCAGGTGCCCAGCGACTTTTTGGTTCGGGGCAATCCAACTTCGAATCAAGACATCGAATTCAGTGGCTACACTCGCGGCATGGGTTTGCTCAAAGGCACCATCATCGACGCTCACTTTTTGCAACGAGGACGCCACGAGCCATTCCTGGAACTGATGAAGAAATACCCTCAGATGCTTGGAGTCGGTATCGATGAGAGTACCGCTTTGATTGTTCAGGGTCAGCGAGGGCGTGTCACTGGGAAAGCCGCGGTTTCGTTTTATGATTTGCCTGCAGCCGAAAAAGGCGAATTCAAACCGGTCATCCTGAAAGCTGGTGAGATGTATGACCTGAAGTCCAGAAAAGTTGCGGACGAGTGATTGAAACGCGTCGACCCTAACGGTGTCCCACGCACACGCCATCCCTGAAGTCATCTTCATGCAAGAAAAGACGCTGCACTTTCGTCAGCCACCGGAAAGTGCCTATGTTGATACTCGGCCAGGAGGGCGACACATCAAAGGCGTCATTCCCATTGGTACTTCGGATCATATTCAACTTCATGATCGACAAACATCTTCAAGTACTCTTCCTGAAACGTACTGCTCCCGAAACATTCTTTAGCAACCCTATTCGCGATCATCCGGCTCAATGGCCTCGGTTGCTTTCATCGCCTCGCGGACTTGCTTTAAAACTTTTGGCACTTCGGTGAATGGATCGTAATCAGGTCGTTTCAGCGGCAATGTTTCGATTGGAACATTGCCGCGATAACCGGATTTTCGAATGATGGTCATTAACTTCAACATGTCCATCGGCGAGGCGTCACGGTCGCTACCCATCGCTTGCTTCACTTGCCAATTGACCGCATGCGGCGCCGTCAAAGCAATGTCGTCGAATGGTTTTTCGGTTTTGTATTTGCCGGTATCAACTAAAACCCCGCACCAATCGTGAGCGACACGACGAATCAGACTCAAGTGCTCCGCGCCGGTCTTCACAAAGTCGCCGTGGTTCTGCACGCCAACGATCACACCAAACTTCTCTCCGTGCACAGCACATTCACGCAATGCATCTGCGATCCATCTTTCAACGATGTCTCGATCGGCGCCGCCTGAAGCCTTCTGCCAGGTATGAAACGGACCAAACGTTTGGACGAAAGCCCGGACCACCGGAGCACCCAACTTGGCCGCAACCTCAATCCACGTCTTGACCAGCTGCACGCCTTCTCGCCGAACCGCTTCATCCGCTGTCGCAAAATCGTTGCGAACTCCGGTGCCGCTGATTTCAAGTCCAAGGTCAAAGGCATGTCGTTTCAGTTTGAAAATGTAGCTGTCTTCAGGAGCGTTTGGATAGCCGGGAAAGTAGTACCCCGTCAGATCGACAGCATCGAAATCATGCTCGGCACAGAAATCGCAAAGCCCAAACAAGTCCAAGCCTTTGTCCGGATCTTTGGCGTTGGCACGGAGTAACGCGTTGAAGGAGAACGCATTGAGAGAGAGCTTTAAGTGCGAACCGCCAACACGTTTGATAGGAGGTTTGTCCGAGAGAGTTGATGTCGGCCGCGGGCCAGCAGTTGCCGCGAAGGGCAGGACCGCTGCGGACTTGCAAAAGGATCTTCGGTTTGGTTGGTTCATGGTTTGGTCCTGAACGAGAACGGTAATACAAGCCCGAAACGCGAGTTTTGGTGTTGCGCAAATACAAGCCCGACGCGCAAGCGAGGGAATATTTCCGAGGATTTCCCGATCCCTCGCTCGCGCGTCGGGCTTGTATTGGTGACTCGAAAGTTATTACGTCACCGATATCGTTAGTTCTATCTTTTGCTTCTGCCCGGCTGGAATTTCAACCATGATCGGAACGGCCTCCGCACCGGGAACCATGTTGAAGACGCGCTCTTTCTCTGTCTTCTTGATGGACAGCGGGCTGTTGCACTCGATCACGACCGTGCCATCGGGCTTGGTGATTTCGATACGGTTTTCCGAAACAACACGCACTTCCTCACCTGTCGGAGAGAGCACTGGAAGAACCAAAGTGCGATCCTGCGGTGACGGGGCTTCCGCTGCCGGAACGGAAACGGTGACTTTGTCGGCGTCGAATATGTAGTTGAGTTTGAAGCTTGAAGATTCGTTTTCGACAGGCTCTCGAGCTTCGTTGACCATCGTTCCTTTGACGTCGAAAGTAATGTTGCTCGCGTCTTCCTTAAACGACACATCCGTCTTGAGGTCATAAAGGTTAGTGAACCACTGGTCGCCTTTTCGCACTTCGATCCGCGGCGTCAACGGAAATTCCTCACCCGGCTGCTCCTGCATGTTGAATGGCTCCACCATAATGTAGCGAGCCATACTGCCGGCCAACAACGTGCCAACTTTGTTGTGGTACAGAACGGATAAAGAGCCGCCGGTCGGTTGCTGCAAGTGATTGTGTTTCTTTGTCTTGTAGATTGAATCATAAGCCGACACCGTCGCCCGCCATGGCCCTTTGGCGGCCAGCCACACTGCCAGTTCAGGGAAATGCTTGACGCCGTTTGCGGTTTCACGTGGCAGGGGAGTCGCTGTATCAACCATTGGCATTTCTTGCATCCTGTCCTGCACAAAGGCCATCACTTTCGCGTGTGCAAAGGTGTGGTGGATACAAGGCTTCACTCCATGCGACACATAGTGCGGCCCGCCATGCAGCAGCCCGTCCGAGGTGCAGCGCTCAAGTAGCTGAGCATTTTTCATCGCGGCGGTGCCAAATGCCGGATTGCGATCGGCCATTAGGCTGAATCCCGGCTGGCATCCGTCTGACGTACGACTGCCCCAGTAACTCCATTTTTGAGAACGCGTTCCCCAACTGTTATCCCAGGCTCCATCGGGCAACATAAATTCGAGGTGACCGTTCATCGTTTTAACCAACAGGTTAAGCATTTCTGTATCGTCGACTTCGAGTGCATACAGAATCGCGCCGTTCAAAGATTCCTCAACGTTGTAACCAAGATCGACCGGTAACAGCCCTCGACCGCTGCGGTTGTTGTTCGGTTTGCCTTCGCCCCACAACAAAAAATTCGGTTCGGTGAAAAACTCTTTGACCCGTTCGGCAAACTGATGGCTTCGGTCGGTGAACTTTTGCTTTTTAAGCAGCTGACCGAACAGGTGAAATCCATAAACGCCCGTCATGCCGTAGTTCAGATTCGTGAAGTCGATTTTCTTGAAGTCACGATACAGGTATCCGCCAGCGGCCTTATCCAAGCGCGCCATCCATTGGGCTCTACGTTTTTCATCGAGCACTTCTCCGTGGAAGTGCAACGCTTCGGCGAGAGCGATGGCGCCGAAGATGCTGGTCCCACGCCAGGTTTTCGGCCGAGTGCTAACTCGCCAACTTCCATCGGGCTGGCTGACGTTGTTTTCCGCCCACTCGTAGACATCGATCGCAGCTTTCAAATACTTTTTATCACCGGTGACGTGTGCCAAGTGCAAAAATGGATACAGAGCGTCTGAACAGCGGCCGTGGATATGTTCGCAAGCGGGACAGCCCAAGGCGCCGTGGACCGCTGGATCGTCTGGCTTGTTGATCTGCCGACGGAGCATGCCGTCACACCAGTCAACGAGCAAGTTTTTCGTCAGCTTGTCGAAGTCACTGCCGACCGCACCGTCGTTCGACTCCGCATGAGCGTGATTCAACAGAAGGTTTGTCGAAAGCGCAAGGCCAGCGCTGCCGGTGGCGATGGAGCCCATGAAGTTTCTGCGATCCATTTTGGGGCCTGTTTAGTGTGGTTTGTAGTAATGTTTTTAAGTGGAATGGGTTTGTTGGAGTGATACGAGCCCGAAGCGTGAGCGAGGGATTCGAAAACCCAGCGAATAATCCCTCGCTGGCGCGTCGGGCTTGTATTAGCGCAAAATCAAGACTTGCGCGTCGGGCTTGTATGGGAATCACCCGCCAGCAATCCATTGGTCAATCAACCTCGAAAGCTCGGCAACTTTCTCTTCGTTTCCGTCCGACAAATCTTTTCGGTCATCCGGATCCGTTTTCAAATCGAACAACCGTTTCTTGTTCGGGCCTGCAATTAGCTTGTCCCAGCCATCAATCACAACGCGCGCGATCAAACCGCTCTTGAGGTTGTCGAGCTGATCGAGGTCGCTGTCGTGTTGGTAGACGTCGACGAAAACCCGATTTCGTTTCTGCAGCGATGCGGTGTCTCGCAGATCCAGCCCGGTCATTTCAGGCGGTGGCTCGATTCCACACGCCTTCAGGATCGTCGGCCCAATGTCAATGTTGCTGGCCAGAGTCTCTTTGTCACGCAAAGGTTGAATCTTCCCTTCTTGCGTGATGAAAATCGGCGTGCGAATTCCGGCTTCTACTGGCTGGCGTTTTGACCGAATGCTGCGGTTCTTCTTATTGGGATCCTGAACCCAACCGTTGTCGCAGGTGTAGACGAAGATCGTGTTCTCGTACTGCCCGTTCTTTTTTAGATGATCGATGATCTGGCCGCACCCTTCGTCAAGCCATTCGACGTTGGCCCAATACCGAGCCGTCGGTTCGTCGGGCGCGAGGTCCTTGTATTTGTTGTAAAGCCGATCCGGAGCGTTGTGCGGAGAGTGTGGCAGGAAGACGCCGTACCAGATAAAGAACGGTTGTTCGTTGGCTTTCGCAGCATCAACAAAGTCATAAATGGGCTTCATCGTTTTCCGGCCAATGTCCAGCCCTTTGTCACCATGTCGACCGCCACGCATGTGATCTCCGTGAGTCATCGCATCGGTGAACCCATGGTCTTTCGGATCGCCTTCCCACCACTTGCCGGTTTGCAGCGTCGCGTAGCCGTTGTCTTTGAGAATCTTCACGAAGGAAGGGTGTTCTTTCATCGGAGCCGTCATACGGTTTCGCAGTTTCAGCGAAAGAGGTTTGTGTTTGGGGCTTCTCCAGTTCGTCCCGGATGGCATCAGAGGATCGTTGCCTCGAATGCGAGTTTGATGCGGATACATTCCCGTGACGATACTGGCCAATGAGGGTCGGCACAGCGGTGCGGTGACGTAGCCACGTTCGTACAGGATGCCAGCTTTGGCAAGTTGGTCAATATTGGGAGTCTTGATGTGCGGATGGTCCATGAAGCTATAGTCCATCCAGCCTTGATCGTCGCTGAGCAGGAATACGACGTTGGGCTGTTGGGCGCACGCATACGGACTTAGCATCGCCGTCAGGAAAATTGCCAGCATGAATTGGAGAGTGCGGTTTGGTTGCATGGTAAATCTCACTTGCTTGTGCGCTTTGAAGTTGGACAAATACAAGCCCGACGCGCAAGCGAGCGGATATTTCCAAGGAATTCCTGATCCCTCGCTTGCGCGTCGGGCTTGTATTGCAACGCTTCGCATCTTTTTTTCTCGTCTCAAATGTGCAACTTCAAAACTTGCGGATCGTGTTTGTATGGTTTGCATCACTTGCGTCCTTGCGGCACCCAAGTCTCTGGTGCATCCAGCATTAATGGCTCGTGGAATACGGTAAGCTCATCGCCTTGTTCCTTAACCCATGATTTAAGCTCAGAAAGCAAATCTTCCTGAACCTGCTTCAGTTCTGGCTTGCCGGCGAGATTGGAAAGCTCGCGAGGATCGTTCTTCAAATCGAACAGCTCGAATTCCGGACGACCGTGATGTCGTGCGACGACTTTTGCCGCGACAGCGTCCGTCTTTGCCCGTTCTTGCCATTGCTTGAAATAGTCTCCTGACGTCTCGCGAACCAACATGTCGATGTGAGTCGTGAAAGCAAACTCTGGATGGACATTCCAAATCAGTTTGTATCTGTCGGTACGGATGGAACGACTCAGATAGACGTTCATCTTCCGATCGCCACTGTGCGTCGTAAAGATTCGATCGCGGTGAGAATCAGAATCGCCATGCAGAACTGACACGAATGAGCGACCGTCCAATTTTTCAGGCGCCTTGCCGCCGGCGATATCGATCAACGTCGGCAGGATGTCGATCCAGCTGACCATGGCATCCGTTTTTGATCCGGCATTGACCTTGCCCGGACGCGACACGATTAGCGGAACGTTGACTCCTTCGTCGTAGAGCGTCCATTTCCCGAACGGAAACTGAGCACCATGATCACTTGAGAAAACAAATAGCCTGTCCTCGGACATGTGCTTGTCGGTTAACGTGCGAAGTTCTCCAAGGTACGCATCAAGGTCTTTGACTTCCTGCAAGTAACGTGAGCGCTGAACGCGAGTTCGTGGTGTGTCGAGCAGTTGCGGCGGCAGCGAGATCGATTCCGGATCGACGGTTGATTCGCTTGGCCATGGCACATGCGGATCGGAAACGCCGACGAACAAGGCAAGTGGTCGCGTGTCGGTTCTGTTTTCGAGGAACGCTTTTACTGTTTGCCGTAGTTCAGGAATATGCTGTTTTCGATCGTGTATTTCGAAGTGATAGTCGGGAGCACTTTTTCCGTGAGCGACTTTCCCGAACGCTGCAGTTTGGTAGCCAAGCTTGTTCAACACTTGGGGCAGTTTCAGAATCTCTTTTCGCGGATAGCTGTGATTTTCTTCAGCTCCATTTCGCGCCGGCATCAAGCCAGTCAGCAATGCCGCGCGGCTGACGGCACAGGAAGGACTTGCGACGAAAGCTCGATTGAAAGTCATGCCTTCGGCGGCCAATTGATCGATGGCTGGAGTCTGGATATTCGTTCCGCCGTACAGCGACAGATCCCTCGCAGACAGATCGTCCGCCAGATAGACGACGATGTCCGGAAGGCGTTTGGAAACCTTTCGCAGAAGCATCGCTGCGATTTCCGTAGGCGTGGAATTGGCGTTGCCGCCTTGGTCGGCTCCCGTGATCCACCAGTAAACCATTCCCGCGTCGGAACAGTCGAAACGGTTGGTTTGAAACTTAACGACGCCATCCTGTTCGGCGTAAGCAAGCTGTTCCCAAATCCATTTCATTTGAGGATCGGAATGATCTTTCGCCCAATCCCATTTTTCGATTGCTGTTTTTAACCCAACGTTCTGATCACCGATTTGATGTTCGACGACGCCGAATTCGAGAATTTGCTTCCACTCAAAAAAGTCACCCGCGTTGTCGTTGGCGGGATGATGAGAAACGACGTGGACGAATTTCGTCTTCGATGCGTCAGCAGATTCCAACGCGTAGCCGATGATGTCGGGCTCGCCGGCTTCGATGATCCACAACGGATCGTTTTCGGTCGATTCGTTAATGGCGTCGCGAAGATCGTCGATCGCGGCCTGCTGCTGCGTGCGGCAGTTAAAGGTATCCGAAAGGTTTTTAAACGGGCCAAAATTCTCGACGCCGTAACTGCATATCTGGCCAAGAACTTTCTGACGCCGCAGTTCGTCATCAGCCGAAATTCGATCCGTCGGTTTCAGGTCACATGAATGCGACAAGTGAACAAGTCGGTCTCGCAGACCTGTCGCTTTCAGCAAGCCAAACATCACCGCCGTTGCACCGATGTCATCCGGATCGGGCGAGTTTCCGTCTGCGACAATCGCAAGCCGTCCCGCTGGCGGATTAATCGGCTCCGGTTCTTGCCCGAACGCAAACTGACTGAGCCCGAAAAAGACCAGAATTAAAATCGATGCGATTGGCTTCATCCTATCGCCTTCCGTAAACTTTAGCTTTTGGTTTTCCGCCAGACAGCAAATACGCAATCAAGTCACGGACCTCTTCGGCGTTGAGCGAATCCAGCATCGCCGCCGGCATCTGCGAAGTCGAAGAGTCTTTCATCTGCTCAATTTCGTCAGCGTCGACAATGATTGGCTCAAGAGCTTCGGCTGTTTCCTGAACTGGATAGATTTCAACTTTCCCGTCTTTGGGAATCACCAAGCCAGTGATCTGCCGCCCGTCTTCAAGCGCCACGATCTTCGAACTGTATTGGTCGCTGATGACTTTGCTCGGTTTGATGATGGATTCGAGCAAGTAGTTGGCATCAAATTTGTTCTTCACAGTGGTCAAGTCTGGCCCAACGTCCCCACCAAGCCCGTCGAATCGATGACAAGTCGCGCACTTGATCGAATGGAACAGGTTTCGGCCATTCTTGAAATTCGCTTCGGCAAGTTGATCTTTGCCGGTCAGTTTTGAGGCTTCTACTTGCGTCCATTTTTTGCCCGGGCCTTTCGGTGGCGTGATCGGAAATTTCGGCACAGGATTAAAGTCCTCGCTGCTGATGTCGGCGAGTTTGGCCCGCTGGTCGTTGTTCATGTGGCTGAGGAATTCGTTTCGGAGATTCGCCAGAAACTTTCCATAGCTGTTTCCGCCGCTGTATTTCGCACAGCCGTTGATGAACTCGATATAGTCACGTCGCTGCTCCATCGTCCAGCCATCGCGAATGTTACGAAGCATGAACGCGTAGTTGATTTCGTGAGACGGCGGTTGTTTGTCGAGCACTTTGCGAATTCGGTATCCGTAACGCGGGTTACTGTCGAAATCGATCTGCTCCGCCCAGAACGGACGAGTTGCCTTGGCGTCGGCGAGCAATGGAATTGTCTTTTCGATCACCGTTGGCGACTTCAGATAAACAAGCAACCGAACCAGTTCCGTGTTCACGTTTTTGTTCGCGTGCGGAAAGTGAGGATCAAGCTCCGCGATCACCAGTTCGCGTTGTGTCGCTGATGGTTCGCCGAGCCGAATGAAGGTCAGAGCCCATGCTCGCAACAGACCAAGCTGCTGTGATTCTGAAAGTTTGCCCAAATCCTGTTGCAGCAGTTTGTAAATTTGCTTGTTAAGGTAATCGGCGTTGGCGCTGCGGGCCAGGGCAACGGCTGACGTGATCGCCGCTTGTTCGTTGAGCTCTTTAAAGGATCGGTCAGACCATTGCTCAACGGGCTGAGACTCGATCGCGATTCTGGCCGCGTGTCTCAGCCAACGATCTTCGCTTGAAAGATGCTGCCAGGCTTTTTTGACTGCGGCTGGATCTTCTTTCCCGTGAAAGCCTTCAAGACTGCGGCGCAGCTTTCTGGCTTTCGATCCTGGAAGTTCTGTCGCGACGGTATCGGTTGGCTGATCGCCGACATAGCGGATTCGATAGACCGCTGAATCCGTTCCACGTCCGCCGGTCGCGAAATAGAGTGCTCCATCTTTGCCAACGATCGCATCGGTCACTGGCAGCGGAGCACCGTGACAGAAGACTTCCTGACTCCCACGCCAACCGGCTCCATCGGGCTCCAGATGAACCGCGTAGATGGTTCCAAACGTCCAGTCCAACGCATAGATGGCGTCCTGATATTTTGTCGGATACTTTGTTCCTGATCCGCTGACGATTCCCGTCGGGCTGCCGGGGCCGATGTTCAGCACGGCGGGAAGGCTGTCTTCGTAGTAAGCTGGCCATTTTCCTGAACCGCTTCGCCAACCGTAATCCGAACCGCTGACCGCGTGATTGATTCGCGTTGGGCGATACCATGGCGATCCAAGATCCCACTCCATGTCGGCATCGTAAGTGAACAAGTCACCGGCGCGGTTCAGTGTGATGTCGTACTGGTTGCGGTATCCGATTGAGTAGACTTCGTGCTTCTTCGATTCAGGATCGAACTTGGTGATCCAACCTCCGGGAGCAAGTCGACCGCGGGCGTGTCCGTTGGCGTCCCATTCGCGCGGCAGAAGCAGGTCTTCATCCCAAGTCGGGATTCGCGATCCGGAAATTTGATCGGCTTCGGGCAAGCTGGTGTGATTTCCGGCATCGACATAAAAGTGCTTTCCATCTTCGGCCAAAATAACGGCGTGATTTCCGTGTTCTCCGCCGCCACGCGATTTCGTGAGCTCTTCGGCGTGATCGAGAAGTCCGTCGCCAGTTGAATCGGTGAGCTTGAACAGCGGACTGCCGCCGCGATTGAAGTACAGGGCTCCGTCGTGCCAAACCATTCCTTGTGCGCCAGAAACTTTAGCCGGCATCTTTTCGACTTTGACAAAGGGCTGTCCGTTTTCATTGAGTGCCACGGACTCGGTAACCGTAAACCGAAACAGTCCCGCGTCGCCTTGATCGCTTGCGTAAAAGCGTCCTTGATCGTCGCAGGTCAGTGAAACCCAACTTCCTTGAGTCGCTTTCGGGACTTTGTAGACAAGCTCCACCTTGAAGCCTTTGGCAACCGAGATCGAATCTGCCGCGGGAGGACTGCTGCCAGCTTTTGCGGTCTTCTTTGGTGCAGAAGCTTTCTTTTTATTATTGATCGCGGCTTTGATTGTGTCGGTAGCGTCTTTGCCGGAAAGATGACGGAGTTGAACATCTTTGAATTCGGCTTTCATCGGAGCCCCTGCATGTAATTGCAAGGCAAGGATTCCTTTGCGGCGTGCTTCCGGGTGGTTGTCGGTCAAGTCCATCGTCGTGATCCCGTTGACTTGATGGATTTGGCGATCGCCGACTGCAATGATTGTGAGTTCGTTCCATTGCGAGTCGACGAGCTTTTGATTTTTGTCGCCGACTGAACCGACGACTTTTGGTTTTCCGTCGGAGCCGACTTCAACGCGTTGGAAACGCTGGGCAACGATGCCACGCCATTTCTCGGCGAACAGCATGCCGAAGTATTCTGGCTTTTTGTGCAAGTCGGCTTGGTAGCCTTTGACGACGAATTTTTCGGCGTTGATCAATTCGCTGCGATATTGCACGCCACTGTTGTTGCCTTGAAAGCGGACTTTCGTTTTGAAGACAAAGTCACCAACGTCGCCGCCTTGCCATACGAGAAACGTGTTGCCCTTGGTTGGTTTTGCTTTCGTCGTTTCGCCGACAATGGCTCCGTCTTTGACAGACCAAAAACCATCCACGCCAGCCCAGCCTGTGAGGTCTTTGCCGTTGAACAGTTGTTCAAAGTTGTCGTCGGCGATCGCATTTGAAGACGTTGCGAAAAGAAAGCACAGAATTAACGCACGAAGAGCGCTTGTCGGATTGCAGTTGGTTTTCATGTTAGTTCTCTTTTTCGCAGCTCATGGCGCTAAATAGATTGCGGGCTAATTGTCGCTGAATAGGTTTTTGGTGTGCAGAACAAAATACAAGCCCGACGCGCAAGCGAGGGAATATTTCCGAGGATTTCCCGATCCCTCGCTTGCGCGTCGGGCTTGTACTCCCTCGCTCGCGCGTTGGGCTTGTATTCCCTCGCTCGCGCGTCGGGCTTGTATTCCCTCGCTCGCGCGTCGGGCTTGTACTCCCTCGCTCGCGCGTCGGGCTTGTATTGGAATGCTTCGCATTTCATGCTACTTGACTTCGAATGTTGCGGATCCGCTCACCGCATCGGAAACGATCCAGCGACCGTTCTCTTTCGTTGCCTCGACCTTGGCTCCATTGGCGAACACAGCACTACTGCCGTCAATACCCGGAAGGTCGATTTTTGCAGACAAGCCCTCTGGCAAAACAAGCGACATCTTGAATGATTCATCATAATTCCAGTCGATCTCGACCGGCCCTCTCGGCGTTGGGACTCGTCCGCGAGCATATTTTAGCCCGCCAACACAGGGCCGAATGACGGCCATTTCCCAACCGGGTGATCCAGCTTTGACGCCCAAGACAAATCGAGGCAACAAGTTTGCCGGTGCGGCTCCCCAAGCATGATTCCAATCCTGATTGGGCTTGTACTTCAGGCCCCAAGCTTCCCACGTAATGGTGGTGCCGCTGTTGACCATGTGTTTCCAGCTCCGATCGCCGTCTGCGAGGATCAAGTCGATCGCTTTTTTGTCACTGCCGTTTCGGAACAATGCCTCCATGAAATACTGAGCCGCGTAGACGCTGCAACGCATGTCGTTTTCTTTCAGCCACGCGATCACTCCGGATTTTTTGTCTTCCGGAATCAGGTCGAAAGCCAGCGGGAAAAAGTTAGCGTGAATGCTACTGTGGTCCGTGTCGATTCCATCGCGATAGATGCCGGCGGAATCATCAAACAGCTTTTCCTGAAACGACGCTCGGGCAAGTTTTGCTCGGGCGGTGAACGCTTCTGCGTCATCAGGCTTGCCAACGGCCGTCGCCATCTGAGCCATCTGCTCCAATGCCGCGATGTGAAACGCGTTGACGACTGTGTTGATTTCGGTGAACACGAAACCGTCACGTTCTTTCTTCGGCCAGTCAACGATGTCGTGGCGTTTCTGATCCAGTTCACCACTGCGAACGAGTCCATCATCGCCGCTGCGGTGCATCAGTGTTTTCGATTTTAAAGATTCGTATCGTTGCGCCAGCCAATCGCTATCGCCTGAATACATCCACTGGGCGTGAGCCATGAACACCATGTGCGGCGACCATTCGGTTGGCCACGTTCCATTCTCCATCAGCCAGTCAAACGACCGCGCGGCCATCGTGACGTTGTCGTCCGTCGTGTAATGACTTAGCTGGTTCAAATAAGCGTCGGCTTCGTACGGAATTCGCTCTCGATCGCCATCGACATAGACACCCGCAAAGGTCGTGGCCTTGAGGCTGTACTTGCACAAGTCCCAGATCCTGTTGAGCGTATCATCCGAGCATTCGAAGGAACTGGCTTCGTCGTTCCACGTTGATGAATACGCTGCGCGGCGTCGGATCTGATCGTAAGGAAAATCCTCTGCCAGACCTTCGATTTCAACCCAGCGAAACGGCATCACGGCTCCCCACGAATCGGGCGTCAACACCGCAGGAGGATTGGCGTACATCAAACCAGCTTGCTGAACGGTGCGGCCATCGATCGGTGCCGGCACGACCCAACTGCCTTTCTGTTGTCCGAGTCGAATCGGAGTCATTCCGTAGCGAACCGTGCCCGGAGGTTCTCGATCGATGCGACCTTGTTTTAGTTTTTCGCCAAAGTGAACGCTGGCTTTCCCCTTGCCGCCCGGAACCGGCATCACGATGTTTCCAAATGCGACTTTGCCGAAATCGATCTGAGTCACCGTGTCACTAATCCGTTTGATCGAAACGGGTTCCTGTTCCGTTAGTGCAACGTGCTGCTCAGCCGGGATTTCGGGAAGCTCCTTAATAAACAGATTGCGGAAGCGATACGTCTGGCCTTTCTCACCGTGATGCTGAATGGCGATGAAGCCAGAGGCGTCGGTCGCGTCACGAAACCGAGTCGTTTGGACTCCGTTGACTTCGATCGTGATGAGATCTTTCCTGCAAGTGACGACGAAGCGGTTCCAACCGTTGCGATTGAGTGCGTTCGCGATGGCAGGTTCCTTGAAGAAGGCTTTCGATTCTTCTTCATGCGACAGGAACGATTCAGGCGAACGCCCTTTGGTACTTGGCCAAATCCAACCGCGGCGACTTTCGTCATAAAGCCCGCCAGACCAACGACGATCGGAACCATCGCACTCCGCTTGATAGCCGAAGACTTTCTTTTTCGCATTCTTGTCGACGTGACATCGAAACATCACGCCCGAGTTGGCTTTACCTTCAGGCAGATGGATCTCAACGCTAAGTTTGAAATCGGAATACTTCTTTTCGGTGACCAAAAAGAA
>CAYZPA010000090.1:0-19603 GCA_964479855.1 uncultured Pirellulaceae bacterium | reverse complement strand
TGCGAGATTGCCTTTGCGAAACGAACTTAATCAACAGCCCGTTGCGCGTCGGGCTGGTATTTGTGTATCTACAAAGGCGATACAAGTTTAAGACTATCGCCCAAGCTAAGCGGCCTTCCGTGCCGCACGCTTTGCCAGCTTGCGTTGCCGCCGACGCTCAGTTTTCGACATCGACAGAATCGAGGGATCCTCTTCTGCAGACAATTGGGCAGACGATTCCGCTCGATCGTCGGCCGCCGCTTCTGCTGGCGGGCTGGGTTTGGCAGGGGCTGTTTTTTTCTTCGAAGACGACGTTTTCGATTTCGACTTCGATTTTACAGACGACGTCTGACCCTGATCTGCTGCGGGCTCCTCAGCAGCCGGTTTTTCTGTGACAGCAGCTTTGGGTTCGGCAATCGTTGTCGCTGTTTCTTGAAGGTCGCGTTGCTTCTTTAGCATCACCTTTGATTTTGATTTTGGCTTGGCAGTTTTAAGCTTCGATTTTCCATTTTTGGCTTTCGCTTTCACCGCAATCAAACCGTGAGCATTAAGAAACACAAAACGAGTGTAGACCGTCAATGCCGTGAGCGTACCGACACATCCTGCCAGCAGACTGTTTCCGTAGGCCATCTCGTGATCGATCCCCAAACCAGCCGGCAGCGATGAGTTCCGCAGCACGATGCCAGACACGAAGCATAGCCAGACCGCTGTCACGAAAGCGATGGATGCTTTCGAGGCACGAACTTCGAAAAGCACTCTCAAAACAATCAGTCCCAGAACGATCATTTCGATCGTCATCATCAGCCATGGCGTTTGCAGCAAGGAGCGATGCGTCGCGTATTCGAACACTTTGGCCGCCATCGTTCGCAGATCCAAAACGCAATCCATACTGGCGAAAACAAACATAATCGCCATCAGAATCCATACTCGATACATCCCGCCATAGTCGTCTCGCTTGTGCTGACGCAACAAATACAATTGCACACAAACGCCACTGCAAAGGAACAGCGACACGCAGCACAGCCAGTTTGCCAACGTTCCATTGCCGACAAGGCTCAGCGACGCGGCTCCGGTTTCGCCGACGACAGCTTCCAGAGAATCGCGATACCACGCAAACGCATTCAGCCCCGCAATCAATGTTGCGATGCAAACAAAAAAGAGACTCAACGACAAAGCTCGCTTGGGAATCAGGTCCGTCGTCTTGGGTTGATTGCGACGATTGGCTCCAAACGAGTACGCTTGCATCGGCCGCGATTCAACCGAATCAGCACTCATCGCAAGGTCGTCCTCGGTCGGCACAAACTCTTCGCTCAACACACGTCGTCTGCGAGCATCTGTACGACGAGCAACCATGAAGACGAGACACCACTACAAGAGAGAACCGAACCTATCTCATTTTCGGCAACTTGAGCCCGCTCGATTAGCTGTTCTATCGTTTCCCCGACAGCCTTCACTCTGAAGGGTAAACACGACGTTTCCGTCGCTAGCATTAGCCTGCAACCACGGAGTTCCGCAACACGCCCAACCCGGAGATCTCAACTTCCAGCTGGTCACCCGGTTTCAAAAACAGCTGCGGATCCCGGCCCGCGCCAACGCCTGACGGCGTTCCGGTATAGATCAGATCGCCCGGCTGCAGCGTTGAAAACTGGGATAAATGAGCGATCAAATAGTCGATCGGGAAAATCAGATTTCGAGTGTTGGATCGCTGCATCGTTTCGCCGTTGAGCCGCATCTCGATGTCCAGCTGGTGCGGATCGGGTACCTCGTCGGCGGTGACAATCATTGGACCCAACGGAGCGAAAGTGTCGAAAGTCTTCCCCAAAAGCCACTGACCGCCGGGTTTTTCCTTCTGCCAGTCTCGAGCCGAAATATCGTTGCCACAACAGTAACCAAAAACGTGGCTCATCGCGTCTTCGCGAGCAATATTACGACCGGCTCGACCAATCACGACCACCAACTCGGCTTCAAAGTCGACCTTGGAACTGATTGGCGGCAAAACAACTTCCGAATCCGGTCCAATTATCGCGGAAGGAAACTTGCTGAATACAACGGGAATTGACGGAGGCTCGGAACCCATCTCGCGAGCATGTTCGGCATAGTTTTTTCCAATACAGATTATTTTCGATGGGGCTGAAATGGGAGCCCTTACATCCAGCTCTCGCAGAACGCCGGAATCCGCTTCCAGCCCAGCAAGAGCCTCAGCCCAGTGCTCCCAATCCTGTATCAGTTGAATCATCGACCGAGGGTATTCACGATTGGCCAGCGGCACAAAACCGTCTGCTGTAACAATAGCGAGCGATGAATTGGGGTCGTTTTGAGTCGATACAATCTGCATTTTCGTTAGAGCCGAGAATTTTGTTTTTGAAGAAACGCTAATAGCCAGTCAGTTCACTTTTTTGCAATCACATTTTAACACGACTTAAAGAGCAACCTAGGTTAGAGCGTATCGTATCGTCAAAATCCGAAGCATCATGCGCCAGAACACCAACATTCAACCGAGCTCCGAATCCACGGTGTCGCAGCCTGTTCCGCCAACGCCGCAGCAGGCAAACAACACGCCTCCCGAAGCGATGGATTGGTCCAGCTACCTTCACACACTGTTTTCATGTCTTCGTGAAGGCGTCATTTTTGTGGATCGCCAGTATCGTATCCGCACGTGGAGCCAGTCGGTTGAGCTTATCACCGGACAGCCTCGAGTCGACGTTCTGGGGCAGATTGTTCGTCCAACGCTGATGAATCTGCACGACCACGATGGTCGACTGATTCCTGAAGATCGATGCCCTGTGGCGGGCTGCTTACAGAGTGGAAAAATCCGCAAGGGTAACTACCGAATCATCGGTCGAAGCGGTCGCGAAGTCAAAGTCGAAATCGCGGTCACTCCCGTTGTTGATGATCAGAATTTTGTTCAGGGAGCCGTCGTCATTGTTCACGATGCATCAGTCCAACTGGACTTGCAACGACAACTGCGAGACCTGTACGAGATCTCGGTTCTGGATCCGTTGACCCAGATCGCAAACCGTGGCGAATTCGAACGAGTGCTGAGCGAGTCGCTACGTTCCAGCCACATGATGGAAGACTACAACACCTGTTTGATCATTTGTGACATCGACTATTTCAAATCCATCAACGACAACTACAACCATCATGTTGGCGATCAAGCGTTGATTTCGTTTGCAGGCCAGTTGAAACAATTCGTTCGGTCTCAGGATCTTGTTTGCCGCTACGGTGGCGAAGAGTTCGTGATCCTGTGTACCGACTGCGATATTGCGGCAGCGATTGAGCGTGCTGAAGAAATTCGAAAGTCGTTGGAAGTCACTCCACAATCGATGCTCAACGGAAAATGCATCACGGCCAGTTTCGGCGTGTCCCAGTTGCGCGAAAACGATTCCGCGACCGATTTCTTTGTTCGAGCAGATTCGGCGTTGTTGAAAGCCAAGGAGCTTGGGCGCAACCGAGTGGTTGCCGCGAAGGCTCCGTCTGGGGATCGCATGGAGATGATCAATTCCGCGTCGGTATCTGGAATCGACTGGAGAAAAGACGACCGGAAGGCGCTTTCTTCCAACGAATTCGTAACGCAAACACCGGTCTCGGTTCTGGTTGCAAAACTTAGAGGATTCATTCTGGAATTCGATGCCGAGATTCGACAGGTCGAATCAGATTTCGCATCGGTGGAAGTCGAACTGGAAGATCGCAACGACTACAGTCGTCGTGGCCGGTTTCGTGTCACTTTCGAATTTCAGGAAAAAGAGGTCGACACCGAACGCGGACCTCGCAACAAGAGCTTCATTCGCATCGTGATTCGTGAAGCGAAACGCAAGTGGTTTTCGACCAACTCAACCGACCTCGCTCCGGCTCTATTGTCTGAGATTCGTCGCTATATGATGCTCAACGATGAAAGTTCTGAGGTAAAAGTCGACGTCGCGACCGCGCCGACGCCCGGCCGATAAAGCGTCCGACTGTTGAAGTAATTCTGTGAATGGGCTATTCTGACGAGCCACCAAACACCCGGATCGAGATCGCTCTTTTCGGCTGCCATAAACTCGTTAAATCAACAGAATAGAACAGGATTCGACATGGGTTACTCATTGCCTGAGTTAGGTTACGCTTACGATGCACTCGAGCCACACATCGATGCTCGCACGATGGAAATCCATCACTCAAAACATCACAACGGCTACGTCACCAAAGTCAACGCTGCACTCGAGGGCACCGATCTTGCTGACAAGCCAATCGAAGAAGTGATCTCCAATCTGTCTGCCGTTCCAGAGGACAAGCGGACTGCGGTACAAAACAACGGCGGCGGACACGCAAACCATTCTCTGTTTTGGTCGGTGATGAGCCCAGAAGGCGCTCGCACTCCATCGGGAGAACTGGCCGAAGCGATCGACGCGGCGTTCGGAAGCTACGACAAATTCAAAGAAGAATTCTCTGCCGCTGCCGCGACACGTTTCGGAAGCGGTTGGGCATGGTTGTGCTTCGACGGAGGCAAACTTCACGTCGAAAGCACTGCCAATCAGGACAACCCGCTGATGCACGGACACACGCCAATTCTTGGATTGGACGTCTGGGAACACGCTTACTACTTGAAGTACCAGAACCTGCGTCCCGACTACGTTGCTGCGTTTTTCAATGTAATCGACTGGGATGCCGTTGCGACCCGTTTCGCAGCCGCAAAAGGTTAGTGTGAATGCGGATCAAGCAAGTCATTGCCTTGCGATTCAGTCAATGGAAGAACGTAGTCTCGGCTGCGTTCTTTTTTTATCCGGAATTATTTACGACGACGACAGGCGTCTGGTTTTTCCTGTGAAGGCATTCTCCGGACGCGGAGGCAAGTTTTGCAAATTCGTCAATTTCACATTGTGGATGACCTGTTGAAATGACAAACGTGGAGCAATACCCCACTGAAACAAGCTTTCTCCATGTCAACGCCCACGCATCGTGAATAATCCGGGTTTATGCCAAACGTTTTTTGTGACCACTGCTATCGAAAAACCGGAAACAGAAATTGCCTTTCACCTACGAATATCCTCGCCCCGCCGTCAGCGCTGACACAGTCGTCATCGACTTGCAAAACAAAACCTTGCTGCTGATTCAGCGGAAGAACGATCCGTTTGCAGGCACTTGGGCGTTGCCGGGTGGATTCATGGACATGGAAGAATCGGCTGATGTCGCCGCGATTCGAGAATTACAGGAAGAGACGGGTCTGAAAGTAAAAGAAGTGAAACAGATCGGCGCCTATTCAGCGGTGGACCGAGACCCTCGAGGCCGCGTTGTGACCATCGCCTTTCTCGCTTTCGCCTCGCAACAGGAATCGTTCGAAGCAGCTGACGACGCGGAAGATGCTCGCTGGTTTCCCATCGATCAACTGCCAGCACTTGCGTTCGACCATGCCCAAATCGTTGCCGATGGCTTGGCAATCTGCGAAACGATTCGGTAGCCGCGAATTGTCGCGAATTGCCGCCACGACCCAAACTACTTTGACTCGCTATCCCAGCCCGGATTATTCACGATGGGTGGGCATCGGCATAGAGAAAGCTTATTTCATTAGGGCACTGTTCCGGGTTTGTCGTTTCGGCAGGTCACCCACAATGTGAAATTGGCGAATTTTCAAAACTTGCCTCCGCGTCCGGTGAATCGCTTCAAGGGCAAACCAGACGCGTGTCGTCGTGAATAATTCCGGCCCATCGGTGTCGCGTTTGCTATCACTTTCGTCGGTTGACGGCAAAAACCGGTCTCCCTAACATCCCCGAAAAATTCGGCAAATTGGATCACTCTGTTGGCTCTTTTTTCCGATAAATCACATTAAGTGAACACTGCGGATCAGGAAGAACGATTGGGATTCCGAACATGTCTCGACATCTAACACCAAAATCATCGCGTCAAAATCGATTGCGAAAGCTGCGGCTTGTATGCGGCTCATTGACATTCGTGCTGTTGATGATGCCAGGCTGCCAGACTTTGAAATCAAAGTTCTCTGACATGAAGCTTCCGTCAGCGGACAAACTCGCTTTCTGGAAACAGGATGACGCCGCGATCCCACCGCCGCCGGCTCGCCATTTCGATCCGGCGCCGACGAATTCGATCTCCGGCAATGAGCGCACGATGGTGGCAAGCAACGATGTCAAAGCCGGCAGCGTTGACCTGGACGCGATCCGTAACAAAATCGACAGCAAATACGAAAACGCTCGTAACTCAATCGCTTCCAACGGTGACGACAAATTTCGCCGCCCGTTTGGAGTCGACAGTTCAGGTGCCAGCATGTCTGGTCAGTCCAGTTTCATTAGTGCCACCGAAGGATTTCGATCTGCCGCAAACGATTTTCAAAAATCAGGCTCTGCGACGCTCAACGAAGCCCAAAACCAATTCAATGCAGCGATCGCGGGTGTGAAAGAATCGACCAGTGGTTTCAAGTCACCAGCAGAAACGCTTTCCAAATCAGCCGACGAAGGATTTCAAGGACTAAAAAATTCTGCCCAATCAAAATTTGACAGCTCATTGGCCAAAGTGAACAAGTCGCTTTACGACTCTCAAGGCAACCTGACGACAAAAGCCTCCAACGCCTTCAAAGGTGCTCAAGAAAAATTAAATCAAACCATCGGATCGGTTGCCGCCAACGCGAAAGGCGCCAAAGACAAATTTGCGTCGGCAGCCAGCGGGTTCAAAGTTCCGGCGTTCAAACCGGCTGATTCGACGACTGATAATGGCTTCAAAAAACCGGGTGGAATCGGAGCAGCCGTTTCAAAAGTTAGCCAAAAGGCCAGTGACTTACTAGCCAAAGCGACCGACACCGCCAAAGAAGCAGCATCAGGATTCGACTATCCTGCAGGCGCTCCCGGTATCGGACAAACAAAAAATGAAATCACTCCGGCAGCTCCCGGTCAGAATATGCTCACCCAAAATCAGGTTGCAGCCAATTCGTTCCAGCAGCCCAGTGCCGTTTCGACGCAATCAACGCTCAATCAACCGGCGGCCAACACTGGTTCAACGAACGGGCTTCCCTCCAACGGCAGCCTATTCAAGGCACCGGGAAGCGACGCGTTTGGCGGCACTCGCGTCGCCAACGTAACACCGGCACCTCCGGCGAACGGTTCGATGTTGGGGCCACAGAAACCAGGCGCTCCAGCGGCAAGCAACAGCGCATTTGGCTCGACCTGGAATCGTCCAATTGGTCAAACCGGTGCAGTCGCTGTCGCTCCGCCAACTCAAAATCCCGGCAATGGCCTGCGGACGGCGAGCATTCCGTCCAATTTTTCTCCGGGCCAAAATGCGACGACCAGCCACGAGTCCGATGTGGAACTGCCGTCGAAATTACTGACCGGCTCCGGTGGCTATGCCCCAGGAAGCGTTAGCCTCATTCGTTAGAGTCAACTGATTGCGAACCAAGCGAATAGAATGATAAACGTGGTGAACTGCGAACTGGCCGAACGGCCAAACGAATGGCTCAGCGTTCAAGATGGCTGAGCTTATCTTCGTAGAAGGATTCGTTTAAAGAAAATTGTTCTTTTTGACTCAAACCTTCGCGGCAAAAATTAGCGGCCGCCTTCGACCTGAGACATTGCAGCCAGCAGGGCTTCGAATTCGTCTTTGCAGCACGGGCAGTTTTGCAAATGGTTTTCGACCAGTAGCATGGATTCGCACAAAGTCCGATTGGCCAATTTCGTTTCAACAAACTGAGAAACGTGATCAAAGCAGCCATCGCAATCGAGCTCATCCTCGCTGGAGGTCGCAACCAGATTCAGCAAAGTATCGATTTGTTGGTTGGAAAGAGGCATCAGTGAACTCAGTTGGCTAGTTAGAAAAAGCGGTCAGCATGTCGGATTCAGAAAAATCAGCGGCGATAAAGCCCTTCTTCAGACGCTGCCTCGCGTCATGAAAAAGCTTGTAGACCGCGTTGCGATTACTATCGGTTCGACTGGCGATCTCTTCGACCGGCATGCCTCCCAATAGGGCTCGCACAACATTTCGTTGCTTCTCTGTTAGTTCGTTTTCAATCAGATGGTGTAATTGGATTAAAATTACCTCACGATTTTCATCGTCATCTGCATCACGGTAGCTGGGATCTGCAGGGTCAAATCGCAAACCATCGTCCTGCACTTTATCCAGCGACACATCTTTGAAGTGTCTCCGACGAAAGTTACTAATTCCGGTTCTAATCGCAATGGACATCGCCCATGTGGTAAATTTACTTCGGCCTTCGAACGAGTCCATCTTATTCAGGATTTTCAAAATTGAATCCTGAGCCGCATCTTCGCAAAAAGCGTCATCGGCTCCACGAGGGCCCAAGGCTGCCTTCAAACCACGAAGCAAAATTCCTCGCAATTCTCCAATTGCCTCATCGCGGTCCGCGTGACCTTCGCTGAGCCACGGAATCCAATTTGGTTCTTCAGGCGTGGTTGTCATTATGATTTGAAGTTGAAAATAGGGTCTCTGACTCGTCATCCATCCCCGCCAACTTATATTTTGGATGTCCCCTTTGAAAGGGTCTTACCTGCCGAAATCCAAATTCACGTCGAAACGGTATGCGAACATTCGAACCTGAAAAAATCCGGGCTTTTAGCCCCGTCGCGACGCTTCATTGGCGATCGGAGCTGGATTCGACGAACGAGGAAGCAAAACGATTGCTTGCCGGCGACCAGCCCAACACGGCACTCCCTTGCGCAACATTCCCTTGCGCAACATTCCCTTGCGCAACATTCCCCTTGTTGGTACTTTGCGATCTGCAAACAGCGGGGCGAGGACAACCCGGTCGTAACTGGTTCTCTGACCGTCAAAGTTTAACCTTCACGTGGGTCGTCGAGGCGGGCCTCATGCCTCAAAACGTCGCAGCGATTTTGCCGCTGCTTTCCGGAGCTGCAATCTGTCGTGCCCTTGCCAATCTCGGAATCGATCGCCCCGAATTTCAACCTCAGCTCAAGTGGCCCAACGATGTCCTGTTGGACCAGCACAAAGTCTGCGGCATCCTCGTCGAAAAGATTCACGTCGCGAAACAGAACTTCTATCTGATCGGCGTTGGCATCAACGTCAACCAAGCGTTCATCCCCAACCAAGGTGCTCGATTCGAACCCGCAAGCTTGAAACAGATTGCTGGCAGGGAGTTTCCCATCATGACGGTGCTGGAGCGGTGCCTCGAATCGTTGGCGACATGCTGGGAAGCACTTTCGGCAACTGGCAGTGGTGAAGGTATCTCTGCTGAATCCAAATTGGAACCGTGCCGAAAGTGGTTCGCTTTCCAAGGAAAGCAAATCGAATTCGAGCCGGCAGATGGGCAGCCCATTCGAGGTGTTTTTCGTGGCGTCAACGATTCGGGATTCTTGTTGCTCGAAGTCGAAAACGAGTTACACGCTTTCTCTTCTGGACGAATTTTGCGGGCCTTCCAATCGACCTGATTGTTTCACCTTACCTGAGAATCGCGAGGACAAATCATTCGTTGTCGCCTGTGTGCATCGCGTCACGAATTGAACCCGGATTATTCACGATGCGTGGGCGTCGACCTGGAGAAAGCTTGTTTCATCCCGGATTATTCACGATGCGTGGGCGTCAAAATTGAGAAGGCTTGTTTGATTGGGGCATTGTTCCAAGTTTGTGGTTTCGACAGTTCACCAACGATGTAAATTTGTGAATCTGCAAAAACTGTCGCCACTTCAGGAGAATTGCCTCAAACATCAAACCAGACGCCTGTCGTCGTGAATAATTCCGGTTCATTAGGATATTGCTCCAAGTTTGTGGTTTCGACAGGTCACCCCCGACGTGAAATTGACGAATCTGCAAAACTTGCCGCCGCGTCCGTAGAATCGCTCAACGGACAAACAAGACGCCTGTCGTCGTGAATAATTCCGGTTGAAGTTTCTGCCTCGCTGTGAACGCCGTTCAACTCTCTGGACGTGCCCTACGACCGTCGTAGTGAACAATTCCGGATAAAGCACCAAAGATTTGAAGCCCGATTCCGAATCAACAAGCTGGCGTTTTTTCGGATCGTTAGTAACAATGCTATTGGGAACCGTCGAAGAGTGCCGCAAATAGCCGCTGGACCAACGAAAGTCAGATCCGGCGAGCCGAGTTTTGGAGTAACTGATGCCATTGTTTGAAATTGAAACCGACGCACACATCATCATCACATGGTCTGATGACGAGGCCGGTGCACGCGTTGTTGCACAAGAATGCTACCCGGGCGAAAACATCCTGCGACTGTCTCAACGCCCCAGAGACAGCTGGGTGATCTCGAAAGGTGTGCTGGGAATTAAAGTCAAAGCAGATCCTTGCGGTATTGCCAGAGACTGCCTTTCCAAAGCAGCCGGTGACAAAATTCACGCGATTCGACTCTACATGCAACACACCGGCGACGACCTTGAAAGCGCTCGAAAGATCATCGAAACCAATATGGTGATGGGTTGGTAGGCTGCGGCGTGCTGATTCTTGATTCTCAGATGTAAGCTACAAGACTGGGTTCGATTGCGACCCGATAAAGCTTCCTCTTTTCCTCGACTGAAAAACTGTTTACTCCATGAGCGCACTGATTCAGCTGCAGCAGATCGTCAAAAGTTATCGGTCTGCAAAGGCGCTCAATGGCGTCAATCTGGATATCCTGCCGGGGATCACGGGGTTGCTTGGTCCAAACGGTGCCGGCAAATCGACGCTGATCAAAATCATCCTTGGTCTCATTCGCTCAACCTCCGGAACCGGTAGTGTGCTGGGCTGTCGTTTGCACCGTGACGGTAGAACGATCCGCAATAAAATCGGCTACATGCCAGAAGACGATTGCTACATTCCTGGCATGAGCGGAGTTGAAGTCGTCAAATTTGCTGCTGGACTTTCCGGTTTGCCACCATTGGAAGGCCTACGCCGTAGTCACGAAATTCTCGACTTCTGCGGTGTTAAACAGGAACGCTACCGCAACATCGAAACGTACTCGACCGGCATGCGGCAAAAAGTAAAATTCGCCGCAGCGATCGTTCATGATCCGGAATTTTTGATTCTCGATGAACCGACTTCCGGCCTCGATCCCGAAGAACGGGAAGCGTTGCTCAACCGCATCAAAATCCTTGGCTTGCAGAACAACATTTCCGTCATGTTGTCGACGCACATTCTGCCTGATGTGCAACAGATCTGTGATCAGGTCGTCATTCTGGCCAAAGGACAAATACGACTTAACGATCGACTTGAAGTCCTCAACCAAATGACGTCGCCGACGGTAACGATTCGCTTCGATGGCGAACTTCAGACCTTCAAGGCGGCCCTGCAGCAGCGAGGCTTGAAGTGCCATGAAGAAGAAGTTCCGAACGTGATGAAAGTTGAAGGTCCGATCGAGAATCTGACCGACCTTGTTTGGAATGCCGCTCATGAGTCAAAGACTGTGATTCACCTTCTTGTTCCCGCCAAAAATTCGCTGGAAGAAATCTTTATGCAAACCGTAAAGGAGGCTTCCAATGCCAATTCATGATTTGGGATACCGGCCATGGAAGGGAACCCGAAAATCACAATTGTCACGCTGGTCGATCATCGCCCAAGCCGGCATTCAACTCGCGGGAAAAAACCGCTGGCTTCGCCGTATGCTGATCGTCGCGTGGTTGCCGGTCCTGTATTGGGGGATCGCATTTTTCTTCGTCGGCCAAACTCTGGAACAGCCGATACAAAGCAAAGTGCCAATGAATGCCGTCGGTGAGGAGCTCGGCAAATCGATTGACGAAAAACTGGCGAACCAGTCCATTCTGGACATCAATCGTGACGCGGCGGCGGGCAGAATCGAAAGCATGTTTCGCCGTGTTCCCAGAGTCGCTCTCCTCGCGGATTCAATTCGAGAATCCGAGAACGCAGTGGAAGCCCGGAATCGAATCTGGGGCTGGCTACTGATGGTGTTCTTTCGATACTCGCAGGCAATTCTTGTCCTGATGATTGTCGGTTTCGTCGCTCCGTCGTTGATATCCCAGGACTTGCGATCCCGAGCCTACCTGTTGTATTTCTCGCGTCCGATTGGGCGGCTTGAGTACATCTTGGGGAAGGTCGCCGTGCCCGGAGCTTACATTGGATTCGTTTCTACATTTCCCGCGTTGGTGCTGTACCTGTTCGCCGTCATGATGTCGCCGTCGATGTCGGTCGTTTGGTCCACATGGGACGTGCCGATTCGAATTCTTCTGTCAACGGTTGTGCTGGTGTTACCAACCGCTTCTCTGGCTTTGATGTTGTCGTCGCTAACGGAAGAAAGTCGGTTTGCCAGTTTTTCATGGTTCGCAACATGGATCCTTGGTCACGGAGCGTGGATGGCGATTCTGTTTAGTGAAGGCATTCGCCAGAACCTGCCGCCTTCGAGCCCCGAAGTTCTCGAAAGCTGGTCCGTAAAAACGTGGAGCCTTCTATCGCTGTACAACAACATGGGCGATGTACAAACGTGGATTTTTGGTTTCAAGAGCTTCTCGGAAATCTGGCCAGCGTTCGCGGTGCTCGCATCCATCACAGTGGTCGCTTTTTTGGTTTTGTATCGTCGGGTAAACGCTCCACTGAGAGCTTGATAAATAATGATTGAACTGAACCACGTTACAAAACTCTACGGCGACGTCATCGGCGTCAACGAGATCAATCTCTCGCTAAAACCGGGAACCTATGGGCTACTAGGTCCAAACGGATCTGGCAAAACAACGCTGATCAACCTGATCCTTGGCCAGCTTAAAGCCACCATCGGGACGGTGAAGCTGTTTGGAAAAGATCCATGGCGAAGAAGTTCTCTTTTGCGACGCGTCGGCCATTGTCCGGCACTTGAGATTTCATACCCCCGAGTCACCAGTTTGCAATGGGTCACGTACATGGTTCAGATGCACGGCTTTGGTCACGCCGAAGCCCGTCGTCGCGCCGCGAACGCGCTCGATCGAGTCAAACTTTCGGACAACATGAACCGACCGATGGTCGAGTATTCGTTGGGGATGCGACAGCGTGCGAAACTTGCTCAAGCGATCGCCCATGATCCCGAATTGTTGATCCTTGACGAACCATTTAATGGGCTCGACCCGGTAGGACGATTTGAGATGACGGAGTTCCTGAAACAATGGGGAACCGACGGTCGCAGCCTGATTCTGGCCAGCCACATTCTGCATGAAGTCGAAGCCGTTAATCCTTCCTTTCTGCTGATCTATGGAAGTCGACTGATGGCTTCTGGTTCTCCTACGGAGGTTCGCCGCATCCTCGCAAATTCTCCCAATACTTTGGTGATTCGCAGCTCCAACGCAAAGAAACTGGCCAGCATTTTGGCAGAGCAATGTTCGGCTGAATCGATCTCCTTTCCTTCGGCGGGAGAAATTCATGTCGAAACACTTTCTGCGGTCGACATCTGTCGCTTCCTGCCACAGATCGCCAAAGAGCACGATATCTCGATCGATGAAGTGACTTCAACCGACGAATCGTTGAAAGCCCTGTTTTCAACATTGATGCGAATTCAAAGAGGCGAGATGCTCAAAGGAGCCGTTCAATGAATAATTGGATTTTGGGAGCAATCGCAACTTGTCGTTTCGAACTGATGCGATCGTTCAACGCTCAACGACTCGCCGCATCGTTCGGCCTTTCCCTGTTTCCACCAGTGATGCTCTGGCTGGTCATCCTCGCCGCCAGTCGTAGCGGCGGTGCCGCGAACGTGCTCAGTTACGTCACATTCACGATCATATTCTTGGTCGCACTGGTTTGCCTGTTGAGCCTTTTACTTTGGGCGACTCCGAACGTGCACGGCGAACTCGAAGGAAAAACGTGGTCGTTCATTGCGATGAGACCCGGAGGCCGAATCTCCAATTTCCTTGGCAAGTACCTGACTGCCGTGCTTGTTTCGTTCTCGATTTCCTGCCTTGCTTTGACGTTGTGCACCTTGGTGGCTGATCGATTTGGGACGCTCGGAAGCGGATTCGAGCCATGGAAAAAGTGGGGGATTCTGTGCGGGATTTTTGCGATTGCGAGCCTCGTTTATGGAGCCATCCTTTCCGCGATCGGTACGATTTTCATCAAGCGAGCGATGGTCGTGGGAGCCGGTTTTCTGGTTGGAGTTGAAACCATTCTGGCTGCCGTTCCAGCGGTCGTCAGCCGTTTCACAATGAGCTACCACTTGCGGAGATTGGGCGAGCTTTGGTTGGGATGGTTCTTGCCGGATAGCCAGTTTGAGTACGAAATGATTTTTGGAAAGGCGGGCCCCGTCTGGTTCCATTTACTGTGCGTTTTTTCTGCCATGGTGGTTGCACTGGTGATCGGAATGGTGGTCGTTTCAAGTCGGCAATATGCAACCGTGGAGGAGACGTAGATGAAATTCGCCGAGCGTCGCTGAGACGAACTGTATTGCGAACGCAGAAGAAGGATCCGCAATCATTGACGAACTTGAATCCCTCATTCGCGTGGTCCAACAGGTGGCATCGCGGATCGGACTGTCACGCGACGAAAAGTTGATTACGCTTTAGCGAATGGCAAACGACCTACATCCCATCGAAGCGTCCCATTTGCACGCTCGCAGAGAGCGAGTTTTTCTTCTGCTGGCCGGAATCTTTCTCGGTTCGCTGACGTTATTGAACGTGCTTGGCATCAGCCGATTTATCGTGCTGCTAAGCCTCAACGCTGACGATGCGGGAAGTTACTCGTGGACATGGGGCCAGTGGGGCCAGATCAATTTTGCACTCGCCGTTGGCGTCCTCCCGTACCCGATCACGTTTTTGTGCACCGACCTGATCAGCGAATTCTATGGACGCAAGCGAGCAAACTGGCTGGTGATCGTCGGGCTGATTTTGAACGTGTGGGTGGTTTTCATTTTATGGCTCGGTGCTTCTTTGCCGCAGCAACCCGCGATGGATGAATCAGGGGTTCCCATCGTGGAAGTCGTTGTCGAACAGACGGATGACGGTCCCAAACACATTGCGAAAGTTCCAGCCGATTATGCTTTTTACCGCATGAAGCAAATGGCTTTCGGAGCCGTTGTCGCGTCGATGATCGCTTACATGACAGCACAGTTTTGCGATGTCTGGCTGTTCCACTTCTGGAAACGAATGACCAGCGGCCGACACTTGTGGCTGCGGAACAACGGCTCAACTTTGATCAGCCAAATGGTGGACACGGTCGCCGTCATTTTGATTTCGCAGTTCTACGCGAATTCTCTGCCGCCGCCCGCAGAAGGTTCCACGCTGCGCCACCATTTGTTCATGCTCATCGCGACCGGATACATGTTCAAGGTAGCCGTCGCGTTACTGGATACGGTTCCGTTTTACATTCTGGTTGCGTGGCTAAAGAAGTACCTTGAGTTCGATCCGCTGAATCAGGATCCTGTCTAGCATCGATTGCTCATGCAACTGCCTCTGATACTGCTACAGCTCAATCGTCAGCGCAAGCCCGACCCGCGACGGCTTGTTGATTTAATGAGCCGTTTGGGCGTTAGCCCCGGTTGATGCGTTGCTAACGTAGGCTAACGCGTAAACGGCTGGCACAAAATATCGGTTTGGAATAAATCAACAAGCTCGCAAGCGAGTGAACCATCTCAGCAACGTTGTCATGAAACCTGAATCACTCACCACAATTCAGGCAACATTACTCGGTTCCGCCGCCGTCGGTGTTAAGCAACGGGACCAGTTTCAGAACGTCTTTCAAAGGCAAGTTCTTGAGATAGCTGCGTTTCTGACGCTTCATGTAAAACTTGCTTCCGCCGGGTCCTTCGGTGATGTGAAAGCAATCCCAGCGAGATTTTCCGTTCTCGTTCAAAGTTGCTTCGAGCACACTTGGGTCTTCGAAGATTTGTGCGCTGGTTAGCGACACGACTTTGTATTCCCACGCTCCCATTGAATTCCAGTCTTCAGTCACCCATGAGCCCGCATCCTTTGCGGTGGTGAGCCCTTGATCGCTGAGGGACTTGTAGGTGTCGTTGAGCCATTCCAGACTATCCTCAGTCGTTTGCCCCGTCGCTTCGCCGGCATCGCTAAACCACTGCTTGGTACCTTCCAGCGTGGGTGCTTTCGATTTTGCTTTCTCCAAAAGATCCGCAACCTTGTCGCCAATTCCGCCGCTGCCTGGCTGTTCATCCTGATCGGCTTGCTGCTCAATCGCCGGATCAGTGACTTCGTTTGCTACAGGAGCGATCACAGCAGGCTCATTGGCACAGCCAACAAACGAAAGCACAAACAACGAGAAACAGAAAGTGAACGAACGAGCCATAGCTTGCTCCAGAAAAAAATTTTAAAGACGACTCAATAAATATACCTCAGTCAGCCAAATTTTGTTTTAGGATTTAAAATGCCGCAACGCCTGAATTTGCAGGAAATCGAACAGGGGACGCAGCGCTGCGTCCCCTGTTCTTTCATGAGATGTAGCTTTGCTGTCACAACGAAAAAAGCCCGCATGCAAGTCGACTCGCGACATCACATACGGGAAAATCAAAGCTAAATTTTAAGCCTCGCCGACGAAATCACCTTGCCAAATCATCTTTTGGCTCCTGACACCTTTATTCCCCTGTCGACTCAATAAATATACCTCAGTCAGCCAAATTTTGTTTTAGGATTTAAAATGCCGCAACGCCTGAATTTGCAGGAAATCGAACAGGGGACGCAGCGCTGCGTCCCCTGTTCTTTCATGAGATGTAGCTTTGCTGTCACAACGAAAAAAGCCCGCATGCAAGTCGACTCGCGACATCACATACGGGAAAATCAAAGCTAAATTTTAAGCCTCGCCGACGAAATCACCTTGCCAAATCATCTTTTGGCTCCTGACACCTTTATTCCCCTGTTTATTCCCTCCCCTGACACCTTTATTCCCTCCTCGCTTGTCGTTGTCGAGGCTACCGGAGGGTATGAGACGCTGCTTGTCGAGTCACTTCAAGCTGCTTCGATTGCTGTTGCCGTAGTCAATCCGCGCCGGGTTCGAGACTTCGCAAAAGGTATTGGCTGCGATGCAAAGACAGATTCCATCGATGCCAAAGTGATCGCTCGCTACGGTGAAGTTGTGCAGCCCCAAGCTGCTCGACCGAAGACCAAAGCGGAAAAAGAACTGGCAGCCATGGTGATTCGCCGACGTCAACTGCTGAAGATGGTGAACATGGAAAACAACCGTCTTGGCCAATCGTCTTCCAAAATGGTGAAGTTCATCAAAGAGACGCTTAAAGCCCTGAAAAAGCAGGTCCAAAAACTGGACATGCTCATCGCTGAGGCGGTTGAAGCAGAGAAAACCTCATCGCGTAAAGTAGAGATCATGGAATCAGTCAAAGGCATGGGACCGGTCGCCATCAGCACGTTCGTAGCTGAGTTACCAGAACTGGGTGAACTCAATCGCGGGCAGATTGCCAAGCTTGTTGGCGTGGCTCCGATCAACGACGATTCGGGCGAGCACAAAGGCAAACGCAAGACGATCGCAGGGCGAAGTTCGGTTCGTCGAGTGCTCTACATGGCGGCTCTGGTAGCCACAAGGCACAACACGAGGATCAGGGCTTTCTACCAGCGGCTCTTGGCCGAAGGCAAGCCAAAGAAACTGGCCCTGGTTGCTGCAATGCGAAAGCTACTGACGATCATCAACACACTCATCAAACGCGATGAGCTGTGGCAAGAGCCTGAGACCGCATAGTAAAAAACGAGCGTCTGCGAAATCCGCAAACGCTCGCCATGGATGAGTCATTGACGCACGATCGGCCTGGTTATCCCGGAGAACCTACGGTTCTAAACAGTTGTGCTTCCACAGAGCAGTTCTCCGTTTCGCCAGACGCTGAAATTTTAATGCTGCGCTCAACGCGATTCAGGAATCATTGAACACCGGAGTCATGCCTTAAAAAACTTCGGGGGTTTGGGGCAGAGCCACCAAGTGACTCTACTGCCTGAAAACAAAATTCTTTGTTTTGAAGTTGACAATAATTAAGACCGTCGCTGACACCTTTATTTCCTCAATTCGGTGCTCGAACGCGAGCTGTAGTATTTGCTGAGTTCCACTGGTACGCCGGTCACTTACCAATTGCTAGAGGAGACTTATGGCGGCGGTACATTTCTCCTGCTGGCGTGAGCGTTTTTTCTTTGAATAGCTGGCGGTTGTGGTTCTTATCGTCAAGATTAAAAATCGCATATCGCTCGACAAACGGAGCGGCATCCATGGCTCGAATGAGGCCTTGAATGTGTTTTGCATTTTCCCGCAAGCTGGGGTCGTGGTTTTTTACCCAGCGTGCTCCGTTGTTGAATTCGGTTACCCAGATCGGCCGCCCGGTTCGAACGTGAATTTTTCTCAGCCACTCCACCCATTGCTTTGGACTTCTGTTCCCGTGGTAGCAATGTACCGCCACAAAATCGACTCGAAGGCCTCGCGCGTCTGCTTTGTCCATGAACTCGTATAGGTAATTAAGGCTGCGGCCGGCGTCGGTCGGAGCAATGCTGCCAATTCGTAATCCCGATTCCATCAGCTTCGGCCAAAGCTTAAGACATTGCTCGACCGTCATGTTGGCTTGGTCCTTTTGCATTGGCTCGTTAAAGCCCAGCACAGCAGTTACGTTCTCAAGTTGGTTGATTTTTTGGAAACCGTCCCAATAGCGATTGTGCCGCATGGGAACGTATTCCATATCCAAAGTGCTTTTTCCGCCGGCAGACCAGTCATATCGCCATTGGGCTGCGAGCGATTGGGAACGCTCTTGATTGCCGCCGAATCCTTTTTTAGAAGTCCAGTTCCAAGGGAACACTCGGATGAAAGAAACCTTGCCTTTGAGTTCGGGCGGCAAGTCACGAACGTCTAAGTCTTTTTCGGCGGCAATGAAAACTTTACTGGCGCCGGTGCCGTTTTCGTTTTCGGCGAGGGTTGCCATGTAGCCATGCTTAAGCTTAAAAGACGCTACCTGGTCGTCGAGTTTTCCTAGTTTTTCTGATCGGTAATATTGGTGAACAACGTGGGAAAGCGAGTCGCCGCGAAAGCGTGTTTGGCTGAACGTTTCTAGCGCCGCGTAGTCTGGCCCGTGTGGTATTACCACGGTACCGGTTGCTAGTAATCTGATGCAAACATTTTCGTTTAGCTTTGCCGGCGCGTTCGAGATCTTAAAGTGTTTTAGGTAGTTGTTGGCCACGACCGAAGGTTTGATCTTTATAAATACAACCCAGGCATCCGGAGAATTCAATTGAATCGTACTGTCTTTGATCGCCTCGTTTGCCGCGGTGATAGTTAACAGCGATTTACCGGTCAAAGTAAAGACCTGATTGGAAACTTTGCCGATGCTAAGCTGCCGGTTTTTAATCGTCTTATCCGGCAGCGGCATCGCCTGCAAGACAGTTGGGGCGGCGATTTGTGCGAACGCGATCACCGCCAGCAGCAAGTTCGAAAAATGTGGTCGCGTGTAAGCAGATGGGACGGGATTCATGGTGAATGTTTTGTATTCGGTTTTGACTGATCGATTTAGTGCCGACGTAGTGCTTATCCCGGTGCCTCGCGACAAAGCAGAAAAACGCGTCGCTCGAAAAGGTTGTGGAATAAACTCTTAGTGCTCGATACCATAGCAAAAAGATTGCTTAAGTATCCGGAAGAATGGAAACTGTTTGCCGGATTCTTGGTTTCATCATCCGGGCAGCGCGGACAAGAAACGGGGACAAGAAACGGAGACAGGTCCAGTTTACTTCTTTTTGGGTCTTCCCGGGCATCTCATCGTTGATTCCAAGCCAAGTTTCGTTGC
>CAYZPA010000089.1:0-20383 GCA_964479855.1 uncultured Pirellulaceae bacterium | reverse complement strand
TTGCATGTGAACCGGAATTATTCACGACGACAGGCGTCTGGTTTGGCCTTTGAAGCGATTCTCCGGAGGCGGAGGCAAGTTTTGCAAATTCGTCAATTTCACGTCCTGGGTGACTTGCCGAAACCACAAACCTAGAACAATATCCCAATGAAACAAGCTTTCTGCGGGCCGACGCCCACGCATCGTGAATAATCCGGGGTGAACCGGAATTATTCACGACGACAGGCGTCTGGTTTGGCCTTTGAAGGGATTCTCTGGAGGCGGAGGCAGGTTTTGCAAATTTGTCAATTTCACGTCGTGGGTGATTTGCCGAAACCACAAACCTGGAACAATACCCCAATGAAACAAGCTTTCTCCGGGTCGACGCCCACGCATCGTGAATAATCCGGGCTGAAATCAGGCAAACTGTGCTTGAACAGGAATGACTATTCGTAGATTGGGCAAAACGTATTGAATGCCGACTCGCAGAAGTCGCCGGGGTCATTGAATCTTCGATTTTGGTTCAATGATGAGATTTGAGACACTTCGTCGGCCGAGAGTTCGAAATCGAAGATGCTGAGGTTTTCGACCAAGCGATCGTAGTTTGAGGTCTTCGGTACGATCGATGTGCCTCGCTGGACGGCCCATCGCAGCATGACTTGTGCTGTCGTTTTATCGTGAGCCTTCGCGATTGAAGAAATCAAAGCGTTATCCAAAAGCGATTCGCTCTGATCCGCCATGCCCAGCGAAAAATAGGATTCGGCACCGAGCGGAGAAAATCCAGTCACCTCAATGTTTTGTGATTCGCAGAAACGCAAAAGCTTTTCCTGAGACAGTAGCGGATGCAATTCGACCTGCAGATGTGATGGACGAATGCGAGCGTAAGTCAATACATCGCGAAGCATCTGGCAGTTGAAATTCGCGACGCCGATTCGCTTCGTCAGTCCGGCATCAACGAGCGCCTCCATTGCCTCCCATGTTTCGCGTATCGAGACCTGAGCCAATTCCATTTTGGGCGAACTGGCTTCAGGATCAAAAAACCACTCGGGAGGATAGCGTACATCGAAAGGAACGTACTTGGTCGCGATCGGAAAATGAACAAGGTACAAATCCAGCTGCTGAAGCTTCAGGTCTTGCAGCGTCTTTTCGATCGCCGGCTGTACGTGCTCGGCTGCGTGGTAGGTATTCCAAAGCTTGGAAGTTACCCACAGCTCATCCCGTTGGCATAGTCCCGCATCGAAAGCAGTGGCCAGCCCTTCGCCAACCTGAGCTTCATTCCCGTAGTCGCAAGCACAATCAAAATGCCGATAGCCGACCTCAATTGCTTTGTGAACAACATCAGCGACTTTGGGCTTTTCGATTTTCCACATGCCCAACCCGACGGTTGGGATTTTTTCCAGTGATGGTGCTGTGTCGTTCAAGTTAAGTGCCCCTTTTGATGGTCCGTTTCCTTCAAGTTGAAGGCAAGTTTAGCACTCCGCAGAGCACCTTGGATCCTCGAGAAATAACAGCCATTGATTGGTCGTTTAGTCCTGCGAACGATTAATTCTGCACTTGCCCCAACCCCCTCTCCACGTGAATTTGGCCGACGTTTGGCTCAATGGCAACCTCTTTGGGTTCAAATTCATGAAGAGTGGGGCATCTTTTTCTCAGGGAGCGTTTCAAGTAAGTGTGCCGTTTGGGTAATAGCCCCTGTTGAAGTGTCCTTAATCGAGGCTACGCCTAAACGCGGCTAAACGGCTGGCGTAAAATACTCGATTTAGAATAAATCGACGAGCTCGACTGGAGCTTGAAACAGGTGCGGTTTGCTATTCTGGCAGTTGGGGAGCATGACCTAAGCTCGCTCCACAAGAATCTCGAACGACCACGTCTACGTCGACGAAAATATCGTGAGCACACATTTATTCGGTTTTCGATACGTCGAATCGTGGTGTGCACTGCAGCACTGCCGATCGCGCGGCAAGGCTGATGAACGCTGGTGAGCGGGATCGAGGTCATTTGCGAGATTTTGACATCATCGATGCCGATCAAGCGTATGTCTTGCGGAATTTTCACGCCGGATCGCCTGCTTTGTAAGTCCCGCCGAGAATTGCCTGTCTGACGAACTCTAGAATTTGCTGGTGTTTGGTTTTCTTTGCTGTCATAACAACTTCCTCAGAAGTGCTTTGCATTTGAGTGGTAGCTTGCTTTGCCTTTGATGTGATTGGCAGAGCGATTTTCTTGAGCCGGGTGTTTTTCGACCCAAGGCCGCGACCGATGGAATTGATTTTGTAATTTGGACCAACAAGCTTTACATTGCTGGCATCAAACATTTGCTCAGCACATATCGGGACCATTGATGGACGACAAGAACCCTTTTTCAGCACCCGTTTCTCCTCAAGCACAGCCCAGTTTTGGCCCCAGTTCCGCTTTGTTGGGACAGCTGAAAGCGCTGTGCATCATTATGATTGTGGTCGGTGTTCTGGAAATTTTAATGGGGTTGTTCTACGCGGTGATGGCGTTTGTGATGCCAACCTTTCTGGCCAACGCTGGTGGTCCTCTGGGCGGAAATGGAATGCAGGCGCAGCAACAGCAGACAATGCAAATCGTGCTCGCGGTCATCTACGGCGGCGGAGGCGGGCTGGCAATGTTGGCCGGTACGCTGCGAATCGTTGCCGGAATTCAGGGCCTTCGACTGAAAGGCTGGAAGCTCGGAATCGCGGCGCACCTTACTGGCTTGTTGAGTTCACTGACTTGTTATTGTGCTCCGACTGCCCTGGCACTGGCCATCTGGGGCATGATTCTTTACCTGATGCCAGAGGTAAAATACGCGTTCCAAAACAGTGAGGCGGGAGGACTGCAAGGGCAAGCCAACGACCGATATTCACAATGATGCCGGACTTGAATAGCTTCTGTTCCTTGCAGTTTCTGTTCCTGGAAGCTTCTGTTCCTGGAAGCTTCTGTTCCTAAACCGGAATTATTTACGACGACAGGCGTCTGGTTTGATGTTTGAGGCGATTCTCTTGAAGTGGCGACAGTTTTTGCAGATTCACCAATCCACGTCGTGGGTGAACTTTCGAAACTACAAACGTGGAACAATGGACCAATGAAACAAGCCTTCTCAATTTTGACGCCCACGCATCGTAAATAATCCGCGCTAAAACCTATGGTTCAAGCAGTCTTTGTACTTCGGGGTAAGCTTCATCGGTATCGCCAACTTCGGCTCGCAATCGCATTAACTCCTGACGCAATCCGGAAATGATCTGAGCGTAGTTCGCGTCCTGGATGGCGTTGTTCATTTCATTCGGATCGTTCTTCAAATCGTAGAACTCCCAGTGGGGTTCCGTTGGGTCGCAGCGTTGCGGGTTCCAAAACCAGTCTTCGTTCAGTTTTTTGCCGTAAAAGAATATCAGCTTGTAGTCTTTGGTTCGGACTCCAAAGTGAGCCGGATTGTCATGGTGAGCCATGTGCATCCAGTAGCGATAGTAGGTTGATTTCGGCCAGTCCTCTGGCGTGTTTCCAGCCAGGTTGCTGACGAAGCTTCGGCCTTGCATCGCATGTTCATCCGGCAGTTGTTTTATCGATTCGCCTGCGCCTGCCAGTTCCAGTAACGTCGGCGCGAAATCAACGTTGTTGATCATGTCCTCGTTCAAAGTTCCCGCTTTAAACTTTTTGGGGTATCGGATCACAAACGGCATCCGCAACGATTCCTCATACATCCATCGCTTGTCAATATAATCGTGCTCGCCAAGCATGAATCCCTGGTCGGCTGTGTAGATGACGACCGTATTTTCCAGTTCGCCCGTCTCTTTCAGGTGCTTCAAAAGTCGTCCCACATTGTCGTCGACTCCTTTCACGCAGCGCAGAAATTTCTTCAGATATCGCTGGTACGATTCTGTCGTGAATTGATCGTCGTCCATCGCTCGATCGACGAACATGTGATCGCCCATGCTGCGACGCTCATTCCTTTTGGAGACGCTTGTGCCATAGCGTTCACGACCAATGGGGCCATGGTTCCCGCGGATTCGCAGGCTTTCCGGTTCCGGAATATTGACGTCGCTGTAAAGAAAGTCGTATCGTTCGGCGTTTTCAAAGTCGTCGTGGGGCGCTTTGAAATGGTGCATCAAGAAAAATGGTTTATCTTTTTGTTTCCGATTTTTGAGCCACTTCAACGAAATGTCCGTAATCGCATCGGAGGAATGCTTCTTGACGCGAATCGTGTTTTGCGGCCACGGTTTTGGGCCGCGGGTTCGAAACTCGGGATTGTGGTACCAGCCTTGCCCTGGCAGAACCGTGTAGAAGTCAAATGTTGCCGGTTCGGCTTTCAAGTGCCATTTGCCAACCATGGCGGTTTCGTAGCCGGCTTGTTTGATCAGTCGAGCCAGCGTTTGCTGCTTCGCTGGAATTTCGCCTTTAAGAGTGTGGACGCCGTTTTTGTGAGAGTACTGCCCTGTCATGATCGTCGCGCGACTGGGAGTGCAGATGCTGTTGGTGCAAAAGCAGTTGGTCAAGCGAACGCCTTCGGCAGCAATGGAGTCAATGTTTGGCGTCGGGTTGAGAAATGCCAGTCGGCTCCCATAACAGCCAATGCCAGTCGACGTGTGATCGTCCGACATGATGTACAGAATGTTGGGCTGCTTTTTGGTTTCTTCGGGTGATTTAGCCAGTGCGGCTTTGAAGCTTAAACCAGAAATGAAAGCAACAAACAGAAACGCTTTCAACGATTGGTGAAATGAAACAGAGCTCATGGCTTCCAATGTTTTAGAGCAGACTTTGTTCGAAGCCCGGATTATTCACGAGGCGTGGGTGTCGAAATAGAAATGGCCTATTTCCCTGCTGTATTGTTCCAAGTTTGTGGTTTCGACATTTCACCAAGCACGTCCTGCTGACGCATTTGCAAACTTGTCATAATTTCAGGAGAATCGCCTCAAAGGGCCAAACCAGACACCTGTCGTCGTGAATAATTCCGGTTAAGGATACCGGCAAATTGTAACCGAAGACGACGGGCGAAGCTGTGACTATCCATATTCAAAAGATGCGGCGTCGCCAGTTCTTTGGGGCCAGATTCGAATCGAGCAAGATCGGTTATTTGTCACACGAATCGCAGGGATTCTTTCCCGGCTTGAGTCCGCTGATTTTGCAGAAAGGACAAATCGCCGGATCAAAATCGTCGGCGGCATCCGGGTCGGGTTCGTCACTTCGAAAACCGATGGTGTCACGCCAACCACAGTCGAGACATTTCAGCTCCCACGCGTCAATGGTCAAGTCTTCTTCGTCGGATTCGAAATGGTTGTATTTGCAGGTTAGAGGACAGTCTTTCCGATCTGGATTTTGATTGCAGATTCCAGATGGAGGAAGTGTGGGTCGGCTCATTTTTGAACGCCTCAAGTTATGATCGCAAAGTCTTGTAAACCAAACCGGAATTATTCACGACGACAGACGTCTGCTTGCCCTTTGAGCCCGGATTATTCACGACGCCTTCGCCTCGTGAATGATCTGGGTGAAAACCTGACAGGAAGATCGAGCGGTCTACAAATTATCCAAAACCGCTTGGCCCATTTCCGATGTCGAAACCGTGGGCTCGCCTTCGCCGGCAATGTCGGCGGTCCGAAGTCCGTTTGCCAGAACCTTCTGTACGGCTGATTCGACTCGATCGGCCAGTTCCGCTTCGGCAAGCGTGTAGCGTAACAACATTGCCAATGAAAGGATCGATGCCAGCGGGTTGGCAATGCCTTTCCCGGCGATATCTGGTGCTGAACCATGAACCGGTTCATACATCCCCTTGCCGTTGGCATCAAGAGACGCCGAAGGCAGCATGCCAATCGATCCGGTAAGCATCGAAGCCGCGTCCGAAAGAATGTCGCCAAACATATTGTTGGTCACGATCACATCGAATTGTTTCGGGGCTCGCACAAGCTGCATGCAGGCATTGTCGACGTACATGTGTGAAAGTTCTACTTCCGGGTATTCAGAACCTACTGCGATTACGATTTCGCGCCAAAGTTCGGACACTTCCAGAACGTTTGCTTTGTCGACGGAGCACAGCCTTTTGTCTCGCTGCATGGCGATACGAAAAGCCGAATGGGCAATCCTTTCGATTTCCGATTCAGTGTATTCCATCGTGTTGAAACCGCGTCGCTGCCCGTCGACTTCCTCGATGCCCCGCGGCCCGCCGAAATAAATTCCGCCCGTAAGTTCACGAACGATCATGATGTCCAGTCCCGACACCACTTCCGGTTTCAGCGTTGAAGCTTCGGCAAGTTCTGGAAACAAAGTCGCCGGTCGCAAGTTCGAAAACAGCTTCAGTTCGCTGCGGATCCCAAGCAATCCTCTTTCTGGTCGAAGTTCACGAGGAGCCGATTCCCATTTGGGTCCACCGACAGCTCCCAGCAGGATCGCGTCGGCTTCTTTCGCGATGGCCAGCGTTTCTTCCGGCAAGGGTGAACCATGAAGGTCGTAGGCCGTACCGCCGAAAGTTGCATGGCGGCATTCAAGATTGGCATCGTGTGCCGCGTTTAGCTTTTCAATGACTTTGACAGATTCGGCGGTAACTTCTTCACCGATCCCGTCGCCCGGAAGGATCGCAATTAATCGTTGCTTCATAACACTTTTTTCTGGTTGGTGAATTATTTAGGGTGCCCATCTCGCGTCTAACCGTCGACGGTTGATTGTTTCTGCATGAACCAGATTACAACCGAGATGATGAAAATCACCCACTCGCCAGCTGCCAGTCGATGGGTAAAGCTGCCAATGTCCGAGAAAGTGAAATAGCCAATCGTGCGAAAAATGACCAGCGATCCATGGATCAGCAGGCAAGCCATCAAGGCGAACCGCGTTGAATCATTCCAGACCAGCGGCATCAGGAAAATCAGCGCCATGCCAAATTCCAGTCCACCGTAAACGGCAACGAATTCTGATTGGCCGGAGCCACCTTTGAGTTCGAAACCGACTTTTTCCGACGTCGTTCCTGAATCCGCAGTGCACCAGATCGCCAGTGCAAGGTAAATCAATGCGACGATGGCCAAATAAATTTTTGTGGTCATGGGAGTCCGGTAGTTGGTTTGGATTTCGCGAGCTCGATCTGGATTAATCGCTGCCCGTAGGGTGGCCATCGAGGAGCGTAGACCAGGTTGAGCAACTTCGCGACAGCCGATAGTATCTCACGTTCACCGAGCGTAAAAAAGGCGAAACGATGGAAAAAACAGGAGTCGCGATTGTTGGCATGGGCACCGTAGGAGCGGGCGTTGCAAGGCTGCTTTTGGATCACGGTGACCGAACGGCACGTCATGCTGGCCGTCAGCTCTGGTTAACTCATGCCGTTGTCCGCGACATGGAAAAGTCGCGAGACGTTGATCTACCCGACAATGTTTTGACGGATGATCTGCAAAAAGTTATTGACGACCCGACCGTTACCGTGGTGGCTCAGTTGGTGGGCGGAATTGAGCCCGCGAAAACCATCATGTTGAAGCTGCTCGAAAGCGGCAAAGATGTCGTGACCGCGAACAAAGCTCTGCTGGCCCAGCACGGTCCAGAACTGTTTGATCGTGCTCGTGAGCTCGGGCAATCGATCGCGTTCGAAGCCTCAGTCGCAGGAGGCATTCCAATCATCGCCAACATCAGTCAGTGCCTTTCTGCAAATCAGATTCAATCTTTGCAGGGAATTTTGAACGGAACTTGCAACTTCATCGTTTCGAAAATGGACGCCGAAGGAGCCGACTACGACGCGACGTTGGCTGAAGCTCAAAAATTGGGCTACGCGGAAGCGGATCCAACAATGGATGTTGATGGAACCGATGCGACCCAGAAGCTTGCGATTCTGGCGCATTTGGCTTTCGGAGCCCGGGTTGACTGGTCGGAAATTCCACGCCGAGGCATCGATGGCTTGCAGTCTGTCGATTTTAAGTACGCAAAACAGTTGGGTTACCGCATCAAACTGATCGCTTTGGCTCGGCTCACCGAAACCGGTTTGGCTTTGGATGTTTCTCCCATGCTGGTCAAGATCGGCCAGCCGCTGGCGGAAGTGCGGGCAAACTACAATGCCGTTGGAGTCGTTGGTGACGCCGTCGGGCCGGTTTTCTTTCAAGGGCAAGGTGCCGGACAAATGCCAACAGCTTCAGCGGTTGCGGCGGATCTAATCGATGTCGCAGTCGGAAGAACGGAGATCACGTTCAAAACGTTGGAGCTGTGGGCGGACGGCGACGCTCGGGTTGAAATTGCAGAACCGGGAAGCTTGGTCAGTCGGTATTACCTGCGTTTCAATGTCAAAGACGTTCCCAAGGTTTTGGCTCAGATCGCGGGAGCCTTGGGCGATAACGGCATCTCAATCGCTTCGGTTTACCAGCACGACATTGATCTTTCCAGCGAAGGCATCGTGCCAGTTGTGATCGTGACCAAGCTAACTTCTCAATCGTCCGTTGATGCGGCTCTCGATCAACTGAAGGCCGTCGACGCCATCGACGAGGTGGCGGAACAGTTCAAGATTCTTGACTGATCGATTCGTTCAATTCGACAGGTGAACCGCTCGCTTGCTGGACTGAAACTGGTAAGCGTTTTCGGTTTTCGTTGCCAGTTTTTCGAAGGCCTCCCTGACTTCATCGCGAGCGACATCCTCGAATGTGTAGCCCGAGTTGAAAGTTCGATTTCCGTAGTTGGCTGCGAAAGCATCCCAGTTCTCGTAATCAACAATGCTGTGGTACTCGACGACGTTCACGTGTTGAAACTTCTTCGAGAAATTCTCCAGCGCACTCCATGCGGCGGCTCGTTCTGCGTCTTCGTCGTGGAACAACTTCATCACTTCGTTCAGCGGACCACCGATCGGCTCGATCACATAAACGAATCCGTTCTCAGCCAACGTTCGTTCGACTTCCTGAAACGTTCGGGCATATAACGCCGCGTCGATGTGGTGAAGCGAATAGCTGAAAAAGATTCCGTCCAGAGTGCCGTCTTTTGTTGGGATCGCATCGGAGGTCGCTTCAGCGAATTCAATGCGACCTGAGCGGCCTTCGAGCGTGTCACGATTGAGCTGCGCCTGTTTGGGATCAGGGTCGATTGCCAGAACATCGGCTCCTTCGCCTTCCAGAATTTTGGTAAATGTCAGGTTTCCACAACCAATATCCGCGAACCTTTTCGCTTCAAGGCTGACGTGGCGACGTAGGACTTCAATGTTCGTGTCCAGACCGATGTTAGCTATGCTGAATGGCATGAGTTCGTCCTGTTTCGGTTCGCACGACTCGCAAACTGAAGGCCCGTGCCCGCGACTCGCGGTGGTTCGCAATTTGCGTTGTGAAAGTGAGCATGAGACAATAAGGAATTCATTTAAGGGAGGCCACCGATGGGAAAACTAAGCATTCGAACCATGCTTTTGCTCACGCTTGGGTTTGCGATCCTGTTTAGCATCTTTGAATACGGGTCGAGTAGCGATGATATGTTTCATTTTCTGGCAGTGCTCGCGTTTGCGATCCCCGGAGCCAGTTGGGGGTACGATATTTCAAAAAACAGTCGCGGACTGGTCGTTGGAACTTGTGTGAGCGCGGTTGCAGGAGCATTGTTGCTTTCCGCGTTCGTGCTGGCGGGTGGATTTCGTTAGTGCAAATAACCGGTGTTCATCCCGACCTATGGGAACTTTGCAGAAGCATCGATACAATCTGGCCTTGCATTTTTGACAGCCTCTTTCGATACCGATTCTTGACCTGCTATGAAATACGTTATCATCATCCCGGACGGCTGCGCCGACGAACCTCAGGAATCACTCGGCGGAAAAACTCCGCTCGAATCTGCCAACACGCCAGCGATGGACAGCGTCGCATCACGAGGCGTCGTTGGGCTGGCGAATCATACTCCGAAGCATCTGCCTGCTGGAAGCAGCGTCGCCAACATGAGCCTGCTCGGCTATAGCCCGATCGAAAACTACACGGGACGAGCTCCCCTGGAAGCGGCCGCGCAGGGCATCGAGCTGGGTGAAGACGATTGGTGCATTCGCTGTAACCTGGTCAATGTCGAAGACCAGACGATGAAGAGTTTCACGGCCGGGCATATCTCTTCCGAGGAAGCCAAGTCGCTTTTGGAAACGGCTCAGGCAAATGTTACCGATTCGCGGTTGGAGTTTATTCCCGGTGTCAGCTACCGAAATTTGTTGATGTTTCGCCCGACCGCCGATGCTCCCGCCCCATTCACTCAGGAAACCCGAGCCACTCCGCCGCATGATTTGACGGACAAGTCCGTTGCAGAAGATTTTCCACGAGGCCCCGGCAGCGATCTGCTGGTGGAGCTGATGTCTCAAAGCCATGAATGGTTCGGCGAACACGAAGTCAACAAAAAAAGGGCCGCTGATTCCAAGCCGACGGCGACGAACGTTTGGCTTTGGGGGCTCGGGCAGAAACCAAATCTTGCTTCTTTTGAATCGATTCACGGAATCAAGGGAGCCATGATTACGGCGGTCGATTTGTTGCGAGGCCTTGCGGCGTTGGTTGGCTGGGATCGAATCGAAGTTCCCGGTGCGACGGGCTACACCGATACGGATTACGCGGCGAAGGGACGATACGCGATCGATGCACTTGCGAAATATGATCTGGTTTGCGTGCATGTCGAGGCGCCCGATGAGTCGTCTCACGAAGGCGACCTTGGCAAGAAAGTAAAGTCGCTTGAAGAGATCGATGAAAAGATCGTTGGTCCAATCCTGAAACACCTGGGCGATTCTGGTGAAGAGTATCGAATCCTTGTGACGCCAGACCATCCAACCTATCTCAACACCAAAACGCATACTCATGGCGACGTGCCGTTTGCGATTTGCGGTGCCGGCATCCCGGCAGAAAACGCAGCCGTTGCCTACAGCGAGAAAACGGCAGCCGAAAGCGGATTCTCCAAACCAAACGGTTGGGAGCTCATGCACTACTTCATCGGTAAATGAGCATGAATGTTCGTGCGGGTGAAGTCATCGCTGATGTCGAACGGCTTAACGATGCGATCGTCGATGTCGATCGCGTGGGCATTGAATTTGGAGGCAATTGGATTCTGCGAGACCAGTCGCTTTCAATTCGTGCTGGGAATCGCATCGCAGTGGTTGGCCCATCGGGATCTGGAAAGACGATCCTGCTGCGATCAATCGCGCTCCTGCATCCTGCCAGCGAAGGCGAAATTCGATGGCATTCGAAACCTGTTGGAGGGAGTCGCACGCCCAAATTTCGACGTCATGTCATGTATCTTCCGCAGCGCGTTGCTGACGCCGATGGAAGTGTCGAAGAATTTCTTGCCGCCCCATTTTCCTTCGCCGCCAATCAGGACCTGACATGGGATCGTGATGCTGCCGTTTTGCGATTGCAGATGTTCCAGCGGAAGGCAGACTTTCTGGACAAGGACCAGCGAGATCTTTCTGGTGGAGAGCGTCAGATCCTTTCGTTGACGCGTGCTTTTCTGTTGCAGCCGGAAGTACTTTTGCTCGATGAGCCGACCTCGGCGATGGATTCCTCGACGGTCGCAATTGCGGAGCAGCTAATCGCCGATTGGATTGCCGAGTCGGACGGACGAGCCATCGTTTTGGTGACTCACGATATGTCGCAAGCGAATCGTCTGACGGATTCGACGGTGAGGCTATGAATCAGTACCTTGAAATCAATGCTTGGCAAGTCGCGTTGGCGGCGCTACTGATTCTGGTTAACGGAATCATCTCAATTTTGCTCAAATTGAACCTGGAAAAAACGCTCGCGATCGCCAGTGTTCGAACCGTCGTGCAGCTGCTGCTTGTTGGGATGGTGTTGGAATGGGTTTTCGGTTTTGACCGTTGGTATGTCGTTGTCGGTTTGGCTTGTGTGATGACGTTGATCGCAGGGCTGACCGCCGCCAGTCGTGGTCGTCGACCTTACGTTGGTGTTTGGCTGAATTGCGTTGTTTCGATCTGGGCCAGTGCCTGGTTGGTGACCGCGTTTGCTCTGTTCCTTGTTTTTAGTGGGACAGAAAAATGGTACCAGCCGCAGTACGCGATTCCGTTGATCGGGATGGTGCTGGGAAATATCCTTAACGGGATTACTTTGGGGCTAAACTCTTTCACCGAAGCGATTGTAACTCGTCGAGATTATGTCGAATCGTTATTGGCGGTTGGAGCGACTCGCTGGGAGGCGGCGCGCGAGCCGATTCGCGATGCCATGACGACCGGAATGACACCGATCATCAATTCGATGATGATCGTTGGGCTCGTTAGCTTGCCCGGCATGATGACGGGGCAGCTGTTCAGTGGCATGGATCCACTTCAAGCGGTCAAATATCAAATTGTGATCATGTTCCTGATCGCTTCGGCAACGGCGATGGGAACCGTCGGTGTCGTGGTGCTGACTTTCCTACGATTGTTCAACGCTGACCATCAATTTTTGAGAAATCGAATCAAGTCAAAATCGCAGTGAAACGCCCTGTCCCGATCCGTTAAACTTTCAATCGCCTAACTTATATTCAATCTGGTATCCACGATGTCACGAATTCTAATTCTCGTTTTTTGCCTTAGTCTTATCGGCTGCGGCCAGCCAGCAAAAAAAGCTGCGCAAGAGCCTGCAGAGCCGACCTATCCGTACACCGCGACCGAAACCTCGGAAGGCAATGAGGGCGAACCGAGTCACATTACGGTGCAGCATATTCTGATCGGATTTAAGGGCTCCGTTCGAGGTAAGGACATTACGCGGACAAAAGAGGAAGCAGAAGAATTGGCGAAAGAGCTGCTGGCGAAAGCGAAGGCGGGCGAAGACTTTTTGCAGTTGGTCATTGAGCACACGGACGATTCACCTCCGGGCATTTATCACATGGCTAATTTTGGCGAGCGTGGAAATTCGAGACCAGCTCGACCCGAAGACATGGTTTTCAAACGGGGCGAGATGGTTCCAGCTTTCGGAAATACCGGATTTCCATTAAAAGTCGGCGAGACGGGTTTGGCAGAGTTCGATCCGATGAACAGCCCCTTCGGCTGGCACATCGTGAAACGAATCAATTAAACCAGCATTCAGCCAGTATTGAGCTTACGGTTTAGCTTTACAGATAACGCTTCAGAAAACGCCCGGTGTGACTGGCTTTTGATTTGGCAACCTGTTCAGGAGTACCGGTCGCCAACAGTTTCCCTCCCTTGTGGCCGCCTTCTGGGCCAAGGTCGATGATGTGGTCGGCAGTTTTAATCACGTCAAGATTGTGTTCAATCACCAGCACGGTATGACCGTTTTCGACCAATCGATTTAGGCTCAATAACAAGCGGTCGATATCGGCGAAATGCAAACCCGTTGTTGGTTCGTCCAGGATGTACAGGTTGTGCTTGCCACGTTTTAGCTTGCCAAGTTCGGAAGCAAGCTTCACGCGTTGTGCTTCTCCACCAGACAAAATCGTCGACGGATGGCCGATCGTCAGATAGCCCAATCCAAGCTCGTACATCACCATCAGCTTGCGTAAAATCGTGGCTTGATCGGAGAAGAATTCGACTCCGTCCTCAATGGACATGTCGAGGATTTCAGAAATGTTTTTGCCTTTGTAAGTGACTTCAAGAGTCTCTTGGTTGTAGCGATCGCCTTTGCAGGTCGGACAGGTTACTTCCACATCGGGCATGAAGGAAAGCTTCGTAACGATCGAACCCTCTCCGCTGCATTCCTCGCAGCGTCCACCTTTGACATTGAAGCTAAACCGCGACGTCGTGTAACCGCGTATTTTGGCTTCCTCGGTGTCCGCGAAAAGTTTACGGATGTTGTCGTAAAACCCGATGTAGGTCGCAGGGTTGGAGCGAGAGGATCGACCGATTGGCGACTGATCGATGCTAATCACGTCATCAACATGTTCGTGGCCAAGCAGGTCGTCGTGCTTGCCAGACAAAACGCGACTGTCATGCAGCAAGTTGTAGAGTTTCTTGTAGAGGATTTCATGGATCAGAGAGCTTTTGCCCGAACCGCTGGCGCCAGTCACGCAAACAAACTGCCCCAACGGAATCGCGACGTCCAGATTGTTGAGATTGTTTTCTCTGGCTCCCTGAATCAGGATCTGTTTTTCACTGGCCAGCCGACGCGTCATCGGAACCGCTATCGAATCCTTGCCGCTCAGGTAACGTCCCGTCGACGATTGTTTGCAGGACAGCACAGTTTTCAGCGGGCCGTCGGTCACCACTTCTCCACCGTGGATCCCGGGGCCGGGACCGATTTCCACGATGTGATCGGCAGCACGAATCGTGTCTTCATCGTGTTCGACCACAATGACGGTGTTGCCGATGTCGCGAAGCCGCCGCAACGTTTCGATCATTTTGACATTGTCTTTCGGGTGCAAACCGATGCTGGGTTCGTCCAGTACATACAGCATGCCCATCAGTCCCGATCCGATTTGCGATGACAAACGAATTCGTTGAGCTTCCCCTCCGGAAAGCGTTGAACTTTTGCGATTCAGATTCAGATAATCCAGGCCAATTGATATCAACAGGTCCAGTCGCGTGGTGACTTCGCGAAGGATAATGTCGACGACGCCCTTTTGTCGTGCCGTTGGTTTGATCGATTTGAGGAACTTGACCAGCTCAACAAGGTGCATTTCTCCGACTTCGAAAAGATTGGATTTGTTCACCGTCACCAGTCGACGAGAGCGTTTCAGCCGCGCGCCGTGACATTCCGGACAAGGGTGCTCGACCATGATTTTCTTCAAGTAGGAGTCAATGCCATCGCTGCTTTCCCCGCGTTTTCTGTACCACCGATAGTTGTTCTCGATTTGGGTAATGACACCGCGAAAGCTGACTTTCTTGCCTTCGCTTTTATGTGGCTTGGCACCCGGAGGAATCTTGACGACAAATTTCTTGCCTTTTGATCCGTAGAGTAAAAGGTCGATCGTTTTCTTCGATAGTTTGTCGTAGGGTTTGTCGAGGCTAAATTTGAAAGCCTTCGAAAGGCTGTAGAGCATGCGTCCGCCCCACGTATCTTTTTTGTGTTGCATCGCTTCCTTGATGAAAGCACCATCATTCAAGGATCGCGTCGGATCTGGAACCAGCAGTTGCGGATGGACTCGCATTCCCGTCCCCAGTCCCGTACACGACGGACATGCGCCGCTCGGATCGTTGAACGTGAAATTGCGATGGTGCATCGTCCCTGCAACCACATGATCTGCTGAACAGCCGAAGCTTCTGTAAAACTTTTCCTTGATGGCTTTGGAGGATCGACTTGCCACATCGAACACCAGCAAACCGTCGCCAAGTTTCAGGCCGTGTTCGAGCGAAGTGACAACCTGTTTGTCGATGCCTTTTTCAACGACAAAGCGATCAATCGTGGCTTCAATGCGATAGTCAGTGTCTTCATCAAGTTCCACGTCGCTGCCAAGATCGACTTCTTTCCCGTCGATGCGAGCCCGTCGATAGCCGTTGACCCGGATTTGTTCCAGCGTATGTTCGTAGTCCTCGCCATGAATTTTGAAGACGGGGGCTCGAACTTCGACCTCTGTTCCATTGGGCAGCGAAAGCATCCGCTCCATCATCTGGTGAGGCGTTTTGACCTGAACTTTCTTTTCGCAGTAGGGACAGTGCGGAGTCCCCACGGTTGCGAAAAGCATCCTGAGGTAGTCCGACACGTCCGTCATCGTGCCGACGGTTGAACGAGGATTCGAGCCAATCGTTTTTTGATCGATCGAGACCACTGGAGACAGCCCATTGACGAAATCGACGTCGGGTTTTTTCAGCTGGCCGACGAACCGTTTTGCATAGGAGGACATCGACGCCAACAATCGCCTTTGCCCTTCGGCGTAGACGGTGTCAAACGCGAGCGATGATTTTCCGCTGCCGCTGACTCCTGTGACGACGATCAATTTGTCGCGAGGAAGGGAAACGCTGATGTTTTTCAGGTTGTTTTCGCGAGCGTTCTGGACGTCGATCGTTGTTTGTGTCGTCACGGATTGTTTGGTCGTTTTTTTCATCAATTTTGAGTCGGATCATAAAAGTAAGCGGGTTCTTCGACGTCGACGCGACTTCGTTTCGTGATTCGAAACGGCATTGTCAGTTTCTCAACGATGCCTTCGCGTTCAAGCCATTCGCATGCCGATTCGAGATGGCCGGGGTAAAGCTGGGAATGTGAGAAATGATCTGCGATCTCGGTAAGCGGCACGATACGCTTGGATTTTTTTAGGAACTTGAGCAGTGGTTGAAGGTTTTGCTCGGCGTGTTCCGATAAGTATTCATCGATGCGATCGAGCGCGGCAAGCAGACGTTTTTTGGTGCGCTTTTTCGTCAACAGATCCGTGTAGATTTCCGCGAACAGGTCGGGGCACAAGTCAATCGCTTTGTAGATGGCGGCATGTTCGTAGACTTCTCCATCGTTGATGACTTCGACGCTGGCGATGCTGTGCGCTGCCCAGAGGATGTCTTCGAATCCCAATTCCAGATCGCCTTTTCGTTCGATGCGTTTTCGAGCGTACTGGGCACTTCCGATAATCCATGTGGTTGCGATCAGGCGTTCGTTGTCCTGATCTTTGGTGGCGACGGTGTTGGCGGCCTGAAACCATCGCTCGATCGACGCGTCATCGCAATAGATCAGTTCACGTTTGGCAAAAAAGTTACAGGAGAACGCGGTTCTCGATGAGCCCTCCACCATTTGTTTGAATCGCGTCCGAGGAATGATTTCGGCACGGAGGTTGATGCCGTCTTCTACGAAAGTGCGAAAGACGCGTTCGTCGTTTCCATCGCTCTTGAGTCGTTTGGTGACTCCATCGGCTTCGATGATCCAGAGCCCAATGGTGTCCTTGCGCCAGACGACGGATGCGTCCAGGCTCCCGACAAGGACCGCCGCCAAAATATTGCGGTCCGAAGCAATCCGCTCAACAAACGACTTAAGAGCTGCGGAAAACTCCTGGGCGGTTTCGGAGGCGTCGAACGCAGGAAGGGATGGAGGCATGGCAGATTGGATTTTGAATGTTTCGAATTGGAAATTGACGCTTGTCGTTTGGTTGCAATTTGGCAATGTCGAAGTCGTTGGCCCGCGATCCGACAACATCCGAACGACCGCAGATCCAACATTGTAGCGTGAGAGCGGTTTCCTAATCGGTGTAGTTGCCAACGGATGCCGTTTGTTTGCCCCTTCCTGCGGTCTGTTCGCGTTTATGTAGCTGGACAATCTGCAGATCGGGCCAGATAATGTTGCTGATGCCGGGGGAATTCGGTTTTGTTCCCGGGCTGAAGACGGCGACATCTGGATTGCCGTGGCGATTGTTGAAGAGTCAAGCGAATTAAAAAGGAAGCTACGTTGAACACGCGAAATCTACCCTTTGATTTGGATCGAATCAAAGACGTAAAAGATCAGTATCCGACTCCGTTTTACATTTACGACGAAGCTGCCATTCGTGAAAATGCAAAGGCGTTGATCAAAGCGTTCGATTGGTGCCCTGGTTTTAAAGAGTACTTCGCGGTGAAGGCGACTCCCAACCCACGCATCGTGGATGCACTTCGAGAAGAAGGTTTTGGCGCCGACTGCTCAAGTCTGGCTGAACTGATTCTCTGTGAGCGACTTGGGATCCGCGGCGAGGAGATCATGTTCACGTCGAACAATACGATGTCCGAAGATTACAAAAAAGCCAAAGAGCTCGGAGCCGTTATCAATCTTGATGACATCTCTCACATTGAATACTTGCACGAGTCGGTTGGAATGCCGGAACTGATTTGTTTCCGCTACAACCCCGGCCCGCTACGAAGCGGCAACGCGATCATCGGGGAGCCTCAGGAAGCGAAATATGGCTTCACTCGTGAACAGCTGTTCGAGGGATACAAGAAAGCCAAAGGGCTCGGCGCGACACGATTTGGTTTGCACACGATGGTGGCGTCGAATGAGCTTGATCCACAGTTCTTCATTGACACAGCGGAAATGCTGTTCGAACTGGTCAATGCGATTCATGCCGAACTTGGAATCAAAATTGAGTTCGTCAACCTTGGCGGCGGGATGGGAATTCCCTACAAGCCGGAAGACAAGCCGCTCGATCTGAATCGAATTTCTGCGGGGATCAAAGAGTTATACGATACGCATATCGCTTCGACAGAGCTTGATCCGCTATCGATCTATCTTGAGAACGGTCGCATCATCACGGGGCCGTATGGATATCTTGTTACCGAAGTTGTTCACAAGAAAGACACTTACAAAAACTACGTCGGAGTTGACGCTTGCATGGCGAATCTGATGCGTCCGGGAATGTACGGTGCTTACCATCACATTTCTGTGCTCGGAAAAGAAGATGCTCCCGCAACGACCACCGTCGACGTGGTCGGTTCGCTTTGTGAGAACAACGACAAGTTCGCGATTGATCGCGAGATGCCACAGATGGAGATTGGTGACATTGCCGTGATTCACGATTCAGGTGCTCACGGCCATTCGATGGGCTTTCAGTACAACGGAAAGCTTCGTTGTGCTGAACTGTTGCTGAAGACGGATGGGACTGTCGAAGAGATCCGTCGCGCAGAAACGCTCGACGACTACTTTGCGACGCTGATGTTGGACAAGGTTGTCGAAGCGGTTTAGTCGATTTGGTGGCGAATTCGAGTCTTTAGGATTCGGTTGAAATTCGATCCAAAGTGAGCAAAGTGAATATTTGGCGGCGATGCAGCAATCTGCTTCGCCGCCATTTTTCATGGGGTGTTCAGCTTGCTACTTTGGTTTTCTCGCCTTGGTTTTTGCCCGTTTCTTGGCCATTGAGGCTCCACGCGGATGCGGTTCGAAGCGGTCAATCAAGGATGTTGGCGCAATCATGATGCATGTGCCCTCCAAGCGTAGCAGAGCCGCGTACCAACGTATTGGCCAGTGTGCGTATTGACACGTTGCCCCCCCCCCTCGCTAAATTGCAAACGTTACAGATTTTAGACTTAATCGAGTAGGGGTACTTGTATGCAGAAGCTTACAGCCAGTTTGTTTTTTTCTTTGATGTTCTGTTGCTCAGTTGTCCAGGCACAGGGTGGCCTGCCAACACAAGGCGACGAAACTCCCCCGCCACCGCCACCTTGGGCTATTACTTCGCCAGATGCAGATTTAAAGATCGCAGGTTCAACAACGGCAATTACAACGAGCGGCACATGGCCGAAGAATGATGCCGGTTGGACGCACAAGTATATCCTGATTAAACTTGAATCGTTCACTGAAACTGAGACTGGCGACACAATTCCATTGAATACCATGAAACTTTATGGAGATGTGGATGGTAACTGGTCTACTTCTGTCCCTTTTCCTTCAGGAGCGGGAATCGATGAAACTGACTGGCCAGATGGAACGATCGTTACAGTTTCGATAGGGCAGGCCAAGTTTGTTTGGACGCAAGTCGAGGATCCAGTAACTGGGCTTGTGAGGCCTGTGCAAAAGCTAGTTCGAGATAACCCGAAGGTTACAAAAGAGTTTGGTATCGTGCCTTAGAGGAGAAAATATGATGAATTCAATAAAAGTAATTGCTCGCCGGATTGCCTTTTTTGTGATGGTAAATTGCCTGATTTTACCGTCGGTTTCTGGGCAAGAAATCGACGAAGAAATGGGAATTGAAACCCAGCTTGGGAATGTTGGCGATATTTCAGAGGATAACGACAGTTTTCCAATTGAAGGTTCTGAGGCAGTGATGGCCAGTCTACAACTGGTCGCCAATAGCGATCCGTATTATAGCATCGAATTCGCGCTTGAAGACGGCACCGAAATCACACGAAAAAACCTTTTTGGTGGATTTGTTGATTTGGGAAAGCAACAGAGCTTTGCCAGCAGAATGTCAAGTACTCAAGCTTTTTCCAACGCGATTGCATTGTCTCCGGAACAAATAGCAGAAGTGAAGTCGTTGCGGAATGAGCTTTTGAAAAAATTGAAAGAAGATTCAAGAGGTGTTCGAAACGAATCAGAGCTTTCGAAGCTAGTTATTGAAATGAATCGGGAGTTCGAGCGGAGAATTGGTTCGATCCTTTTAGAATTCCAACGAGATGCGTATTTGCAATACGCAATCGACAGCGTAGGGATTCCAGTAGCTCTTACGATGTTTTCGAAAGACGATTCGATGCTTCAAATCAAGATCGATCAAGAACGACTAAAAAACGCTGCAGAAAAGGAACTGGAAAAACTTGCAAGCGGAATTGAGCGTCTCAAGAAAGGCGTCTCTGAAAAATTGGTCCAGTTGATGTCAAAGAACGACTTAAAGAAATTGGAAGCTTCAGTTGGATGCAAGTTTGAAGAATTGATTTTGAAAACGAGTTTGGCGGACCTTCAGTTGCAGTTGGAGGTAGCGAGAAAAGGTGGAGTAATTCAATTCAAATCCTGGCAAGACTTCGCGGATGAAGTTTCCAAGTAGCAAAATCGAATTTTTTGAATTCAGATATGAGGGCCTCGATTTATCGAGGCCCTTTTTTTGGTTTGCCAGCTGATGAGGCAGCGGGAAAGAGGGGGTCAAAAAGGTGTCAGCGACGGTCTTAATTATTGTCAACTTCAAAACAAAGAATTTTGTT
>CAYZPA010000088.1:0-21463 GCA_964479855.1 uncultured Pirellulaceae bacterium | reverse complement strand
GACCGAAACACCAAACCGAAACGGATGCACTGGGTTCGGCATTAAAAAAACGCTCCTGAGTTTTGTCAGGAGCGCTGATGGATTTCTGCAGGAAGCTCGTTTTGTGATCTCCAAGGGCAAGTGCTGGATCAGCTGATTTTTCTACGGCGATTTCCGCAGACAGCAAGACCGACGATCGCCAACAGAGCCATTGAGCTGGGCTCAGGCACTGCCGCAGCAATGCCGAAATTGCTGATGAACAACTCGTAGTCCCCAACAGCTGCCGCATTGAAACCATTAATTTGAACGAAATAGGTACCCGTTGTCGGCAGAATCACGTCAATCAAAACGGAATCCAGTCCTTCTATTTCATCATCATTGAACGCATCTTCACCATAGTAGTCAACGAAATCGCCATTAGCATCAAAAAGCGAGACTTGGGTGTCGAACGATGTCAGTCGATTGGTAGCGCTCGAAATAACTTCGAAGTTCAGCAGGTCGCCGATCTCGCCTTCGAACGAGAAAAAATCGCTGTCACCGGAAGAGATGCTGCCGATAACAGCTATAGCTTCGACATCAAAAATTTCTGAAGAGTTTTGACCAGCCAAAATTGTATTGGGAACTTCTAGCGATGCGAGGACAATGTTCTGGGCTGTCGCAATAGAGTCATTGGCTGTCGCGACTTCGTTGTCGGTAGTCCCGTTTTCACTCATGGCAATTTTGATTGCAGAGCGTTCGCTAAGCCAAACGGGAGACGCAAATCTTTCAACGCTCGCGCCGAGAGCAGGAGTCGACATGACGTGATCACCAAACTCGCTTGCATTTGTTGGCCCCGCAAAAGCTGGAAGAAAAGAACCACTAACTCCGTTGATGACTCCAGAGCCAATCGGGCCGAATGAATCGCGGTGCCGCAAACCCATTAGGTGTCCGAATTCGTGCGACGCGATGTTCGCTGAAAGTCCGATGATCTCTTCGGTTTCAGTGAACCCCAAGCCTTCGACATTGATCACGGCATTGTCAGAATTGTTCAGGTTACGAAAGTCGATATCATCGGCGAGCCCTCCAGCGACTCCTGAGTTGAATGTCAACGTGCTAAACGGCCCTGTCGTTGGAGCAGCCTGCAAAAACGATACGTTAAATTGCTGGTAGACGTCCTCCATCAGCGACTGAATACTGTTTCGCATGCTGGTCGTGTAGTCGATGTTGCCGTCGGTTCCTGAATCAAAATCCAGAAAGACGCTCTGTTGTGCTGCGGAAGGCGCGGCCAAAAAGGAAACGAAGAGTAAGGAAAGAAAGATTCTCAAGGAAATCTCCAAAAAATTGAGATAGAGTTCAGGTCAGGATTGCGTCTCGCAAGAGCTTCAATCTTAATCTGGCGAAAATCTAATTGGGGAAATTTGCGTTCGAAATTGCTTCAAATGACTGATTTTGAGCGCCGTATACAGCCTCATTTGTCGATCACGGCGTCGCAGACTTTATCGCCTCCTGGGAGCTCGGGTGATTTTTGAGAGCTCGCCATGGTCCAGCCACGCAAGACGGCATCCATGGCGGGTGTCGAGGATCACGTTGCCGGGGCCGCTGTAGTGATGAGGTTGCATCGTCTCAAAACATGCCGGGCATGTTTGGTGGACTTGAAGTTCGCCCTGATCAACCATCACTGGCTGGTCTTCTGGCCCTCGGTAGGCCCGCCGACGATTCTCGATAATGTTGCCCAAAGAACGCGAGTCGACAACGAAGCCTCGGCATGACTCACAATAGCAAACTTGTGCCGAATCAATACTTCCGACTGGAACCAGAATGATTCACGACGACGGTTGTCTGGTTTGCCCTTCTCTATTTCGACACCCACGCCTCGTGAATGATCCGGGTTTAATTGGTTGGACGGCCGATGGCTGTTTCCATGTCTGAAGCGGTATCAAACCACATCTGCTGTTGCAATTCGCCCGTGGTCAAAATACCTGTGATGCAGACAGCAACAATCAAAGCCAACATAATGGCGTACTCGACCGAAGTGGGACCGCTTTCATCTTTCGCCATGCGGACGAAAAAACTTTTGGTTGCTTGATACATGTTTCGTTAAATCTGGGAGTTCATGAGCGAGTCGCTCGAATACTCGTTGGGCTTCAGTTGTCCCTCACACGCAGGGCTGTACTGGAAACTTAAGTCTCTGTTTCCGTTCATGCCGCAACGACCGTACGTTTGGAGCGGGGAAATGTGACCTGCCAGACTGTTGAAAGGGTCGCGCGGGTTGTGTCAGTCAGGCCAGTCGAAGTGTTCGTTCAAAGAATTGCGGACGGCACGGCGCAGACCCTTCTATTCTCCCACAGGAACGACCCCAAAGATGGTTCCTCGCGGAACGAGGCCGGAGATATCGATCGCCTGCGAGAGCTCATGAACGCCCGTGTTGCCCGCGCGATCGACCGCTTCAAGTCGCAAGAAAATTCGCTCAGGCGTATTTCGTGCGGGCTTCCATGCGAACCGGCCGTCGTTGCGGAGGTTTTCCTCAATCGTTGTCCAGGGACCGTCCGGATTGGTGCTCCACTGAAGTCGAATCGGTCGCAGCGCAAGATTGGCATCGTTGGCGATATAGTTAACGATCAGCATGCCGGCCTCTCTGGCTCGGCCGTATGGCACCGAAGTTATTTTGACCATCGGCGATGAGCTATCGACCAGCACCCACATGTCGGCCGTGTCACCTCGACTTGGTCCTCGCCCCGCAAGTCCATCAACGGAACGCACGACGATGCGAAAACCATAGATGCCTTCTTCAGTCACTTCGACGGGAAACGGGCTGACACTATCCGGGTCTTGTCCCCAAAGTTTCCACGATTGACCTCTGTCCCGAGTCATCCAAAGATCGATCTGACCAACGCCCGACGGATCGATTGCGGCGATGTCGTAGTTCAACTGAAATCGGTGAGTGCTGATGATCTGCGTGTTGGAAGATTCTGGCATCGCGGCCGCAGAAAGGTCGTTCTGAATAACGGAATCTGGCTGGTTAAATTTGTTCGAAGTGTTTTGTTTGCGGTAGCCTGCTGACGAAAACATTGAGTCGCGGTTGAGGTTGTTCTGCGATTTTCCTTTGGAGGAGGCGGATCGACCGATCGGGACCAAAGTCTGATTCTGGATACGGTTGGAATCCGTTTGGTCGGGCGAGTGAATTTGCTTGGTCGACAGGGGAACGCGTTTCGCACTTGGAGCGAGATTTGTTTTGGGTTGCAGCCGCGATGGGGGAGGCCCTTGCCATTGGTTGGCCGGCCACGATGTCGTCGATTCTCCAATCATCTGTTCGCCGTTTCTGACCATGGTCGCCGGGTTGGGTTCGATGGCGTCGGTCAGACGTGGCGATGGTGGGCGATTCAATGGCAGTACATCGGGCGACGGTTCAAGTGTTGAGCCGACGAAAGCTCGATCAAGCTGTTCTTTTGTTTCTACCGTGCTGTTCCATGGAATCGAATGTTGCGAGTCTTCTGTTGCGTTAGCTGCTGGAGGCATCTGTGATGGTGCTGCAAGGGAATCACTATTCCATCCGATAGGTTCTGGTGGATCCACGAAATCGACCGGGTAGCTTGCCAATTGAGTTGATGGAGATGGTGTAGTCACACCTTGCACGGCCAGAGATTGCGTGGCCTGTCTTTGCGTTTGTGGACTTTGCATTTGAGGACGCTGGAAACGTTGCGAATCCGTTGCCCCTCCGAGCCCATTGTTGACCCTCCATCTTTGATTGGTGGGTGGCTGTGACGTTTGAGCCAGAGAGGGTGTCGCATCAGAGCCATTAGTGTTTGTTGGGCCGTCAATGAATGGCTTCAAAACAGGTTGCCATTGGCTTCCGCCGGATGAATCTGAATTCATTCTTGCGTTCTGCGCAATGGGATTCTGCGGCGCGTTATTTTGCTTTTGTGCAGCGGGCGAATAATACGGATTGGCTTTGCCCAACGTTGTTCCTGTCGTTCGACGCCTCCATGAAGTCTTTTGTACGGCGACTTCACGAGTTACCGAACTAAAATTTCCAGCGTTGTCTGAAATGCGAACACGGACTTCAAGGCGTTCGTCTGCCGTGTCGGGCCACCACGCGACTTGATCAGACCATGCTCCATTGCGAGCAACCGCGTTCAGTTCAATCGGAACGCTTCTCCAGCGATCGTCGATTGCTTCGCCCGAAACGAGCTCGCCAGCGGAAGCTCGATAGTGAATTTGAAAGGAACCCGTGTTGAGATTTTTGTCGCTTGCCTGCCAGCGGCAGACGACTCGGCCCGCCGGATCAGATTCAATTTGAAATCCAAGTTTTGGCTCAATCGTATCAACCACAATTTTTAATTCGGCAATCGGATCGCCTTCGGGCAATAAGCGACGATTTCTATCAAGCGTCTTAATTGAAAACCAGTATTCGCCGTCACCCTCAGCGGTGAATGGAAATTCTCGAGCGGTCGTCGGTTGCCGGGAATGAAACGACCACGTCTTTCCCTGGTCACGGGACTGGTAAAGCTGGACTTCAATGAATTGTCCGTCCTTGGCATCGACTTTGAACGGGATCCCGAATCCATTCAGTTTGGTCGAAAGTACTTTGATCGTTCGTTGGAGCGGTGAGAATGCTGGAGTCGCTTGCGCGAAAGCAGCCTTTGGGTACGACCAGCCAAGCACCACAACAAGCAGCAGGAACATCGCTGCGTTTTGGGATTTTCGGTGCGAAATGATCGTCCGGAAACCTATCCATGAAAGCAGGTTTTGTGATTGAAGCTGGAGCATGGCCACTGGGTACCGAGTTCGATGCATATTCGTACGATTCATTTCATCGACAGCTGATGATGCAGCAATCATTGATGCAGAAAATCGCTCGAATTTGGCAATTGGCGTGGCCAGCGCAGGTCGTCGGGTTGATCGGTGAAACTAAACTTCAACGGTGTTTTGGGATATAATGCGATCGGGTCGGAGTGGCTTGTTCACGAATTGGGCGATCCTTTCTAAAAAACAATTCTTTTCACTAATTACGAGATCAGTATCGATGGATTCGCTGCAGGAATGGTGGTTGAGCGTGATGGATGTTCCGGGAGCTCGCTGGATTATCTGGGGGAGTCTTCTGGCTGCACTGGTTCTGACAGCTTTCTATGTTGTTCAATATGTCCGAAATTTGGCGATTGGAGCCTCTTCCAGTTCGCATGATTATCTTGGTGAGTTTCGCAAAATGAGGGATGAGGGAAAGCTTGCCGATTCCGAATTCAAGAAGCTGGCAGGCCTGGTTCCGCTACCGGAGATCGATTCCAAGAAGCCGGAGACGGTCGTCAAGGGCAGTGAAGGATTGACTCAGGCAGCCAAGGAGATCATCCAAAAGACAGCAAAAAGCGACGTGGATGTATCTCCTTCGTCCGACGATGCGGCGGCCGGAGAGGCTTCTGACCCCTAAAGAGAATCTTTGCGGGCAGTAAAGAATGTTGAACCTTTGGCGGGGCAACCCCGTAAAGCGGTTGAATTCATTCCAGCGGAAGGGTCGACTGACATTACCGGTTAGCTTTTTTGCGGATGATTCGGCTTGTGAAAGTCACAACAGGCAGCTGTTCGTTAATGAAGAACTGACAGCACAAACGCTGATTACCAAAGTAGTCGCTCGAAGTTTTGCGGGCAAGGAAGCACCGTCATTCGTTGATTCGTTTTCAAAGGATGATGTTCGAGCAAACAACTTGTTTTAACAACAGTTGGTTTTGTAACGAGACCAAGGAGTGAATATGCCCGCTGATAACGGCACCGGTAGTCGTCGAAATGGCACTACAAAGAAAAACGCGCACTGTAGCTTTTGCAGAAAGAACTATCGCGACGTCGGACCTCTCGTTGAGGGACCCAGCGACGTGTACATCTGCGGCGAATGCATTGAACTCTGCCAGAGCATTCTGGAACAGGAACAACGCCGTCGCACTCCTGGCAAACAGCTGTTCAACAAGATACTTACACCGCGTGAAGTCGTCGAGCGAATGGACGAATACGTGATCGGGCAACAGTCTGCGAAGAAAGTCCTCGCAGTCGCCGTTCACAACCACTACAAGCGTCTGTCCCTCGACTGGGAAGGCGGAGACGTTGAGATCGACAAGTCCAACATCATGTTGGTCGGGCCTACCGGTTCGGGCAAAACGCTGTTGGCTAGAACGCTTGCCCGCTCTCTCAATGTTCCGTTCGCCATTGGCGATGCGACGACGCTTACCGAAGCCGGCTATGTCGGTGAGGACGTTGAAAACCTGCTGCTGAAGTTGCTTCACGCCGCTGATTTTGATATCGAAGCCGCTCAACGTGGAGTCATCTACATTGACGAAATCGACAAGATTGGCAAGACAAGCAACAACGTTTCGATCACTCGTGACGTTTCAGGAGAAGGCGTTCAACAGGCGCTTTTGAAAATGATCGAAGGCACCGTCGCCAACGTTCCGCCGCAAGGTGGAAGGAAACATCCAGAGCAACAGTACATCCAGATTGACACTAGCAACATTCTGTTTATCTGTGGTGGAACCTTTGTTGGCATTGATGACATCATCCGCAAACGATTGGGTGAACGAACGATTGGTTTCGGTTCCGGAGAAGGTTTCCGCGAGGAAGCCGACATGGCTGAGATCCTGCCTCAGGTGACCAGCGATGATATTCTGGAATACGGGTTGATTCCCGAACTTGTGGGACGCTTGCCTGTTACGACAGCGCTTGCACCACTTGACGAAGCTGGGCTGATCCAGGTGATGACTGAACCAAAGAATGCACTTGTACGTCAGTACCAAAGCCTTTTCGAAATGGAAGGTTGCGATCTCAAGTTCACCGATGAAGCTTTACAGATGATGGCTCATCGGGCAATGGAAAAGGAAACGGGAGCACGTGGCCTTCGTTCGATTATCGAACAGGTTATGCTCGACATCATGTACGACTTACCCGACCAGCCGAAAGGCACGACGTTCGTGGTTGACGAGAAAATGGTTGCTGCGGGAATTAATCCCGGTTCCTTCAAAATGCCTGAGTCGAAAAGTGCGTGAAAACGTGCTTTAGAAAGAACCGCGTGAGAGCGTGGTTTGCGGAAATGCCTAACAGGTGTTTTCTTCTTGAGGCCGGATGCGTGACTTAGTCATGTGTCTGAAATGAGTTGAGTTGAGTTTTATTCGCAAACGTTTTTTTGACGAGCGTTGAAAGCGGCCAAACAGTCATGTCTGCGACCTTAAAGACGTTGCAGGTTCTTCGCGATTGACTTCCGGCCTGGATCAACAACACGATAGACATCACCTAAACACTGCGAATAAGTTTTGAATTTGCTCGACGGAGTAAGTTCAGAAAAGAGTTGAGTTTGAGATTTCAGTTTTACTTTTACTTTTGAAACTGAGTCTTGTTTATGCGGCACTTCCTGTGCGACACCATGTTATTTCCTATTCCCGCATGAACGAGGATTGAGAGTTTTGTGACACAATCGGAGCATTGACGGTACCACAACTGCCCGCGTCACACGCGTTACCAATAACCCTTGCCGATGAAGCAATTCGTCGGCAAGGGTTTTTTTGTTGCACTTGATGGGTTTCCTCAAAGGTTGGTCGCGACAAAGTGAAACGCTCATTGGTTTCAACCGGAATTATTCACGACGACAGGCGTCTGGTTTGATGTTTGAGCCGATTCTCCTGAGGTGGCGACCGTTTTTGCAGATTCACCAATTCACGTCGTGGGTGAACTGTCGAAACCACAAACTTGGAACAATGCTCCAATGAAACAAGCCTTCTCAATTTTGACGCCCGCGCATCGTGAATAATCCGGGCTCAAAATCAAATTCTCTACATGCGTCCAAATCCTGTAACGCACTTGGGACCAGAGTATGATGGCAGCACACATTCATTTCTGGAGAGTTGCTTTGCGCGGTTATCGATTCGTATTTTCATGTGTCGCGGTTTGCCTGTTTCTTGGATTGGCATTTGAAAATGTTGATGCACAAAAAACGAAGGTGAAGATTCCAGATTTCACTCGTGGAGACCAGATCCCCAAAGGACTTGACCACGATTGGAACCTTGGTCCAACGGGGGCTCGCGGCTGGATGTTCTGCGAAGGGATGACGTCAGAACAGGCCAGACAGATCCTTGTAACCGAAGTCGAAAAAGGCTCTCCTGCGGACGGTGTCATTCAGGTTGGCGATGTGATCCTTGGTGTCGCTGGGAAACTTTTTTCGTTTGACCCTCGAACGGAGCTTGGAGGAGCGATCACTGAGGCCGAAGCTGAATCGGGGAAGTTGCAGATGTCGTGTTGGCGCGGCGGAAAGGAAGTCGCTCTATCCGTTCCATTGAATGTCATTGGAAAGTACGCCAGAAGTGCTCCTTTCCGTTGCTCCAAATCACGGTTCATTTTTGAGAACGGCTGCGACGCGTTAGCGAAACGCATGAAGGAAGGCCCGGTTGAAAAGAATGGAATCGTTCGGTCGCTCAACACGCTCGCCTTGCTTTCGAGCGGTCGAGAAGAATTCATGCCGATCATTAAAGAGCAAATCGAATGGGCCGCTGCGTTTTCAGATGTCGAGCAAAAATCGCTCTGTTGTTGGTACTACGGGCCCATCAATCTGTTGCTGGCTGAATACACGCTGGCGACAGGTGACGAAACTTACAAGGCCGACATGCGACGGATTAGCCTCGAAATCGTAGGCGGCCAAAGCGAAGTCGGTTCATGGGGCCATCGTTTCGCCAGACCAAATGGTCGTCTGAAAGGTTACGGAATGATGAATGCTCCGGGCCTTCCTCTGACGATGTCGCTAATTCTTGCAAGGAAAGCAGGTGTCAGCGACCCGGCAATCGATGAAGCGATTGAAAAAAGTGTCCGTCTGATGAGGTTCTACGTTGGCAAAGGATGCGTGCCTTACGGCGATCACGCTCCGTGGATGGAGACGCACGACGACAACGGAAAAAATGGGATTGCTGCTTTGATGTTCAACGCGCTACAGGACAGAGAAGCGGCTGAGTACTTTTCGAAAATGAGCGTCTCGTCACATGGTGCCGAACGAGAGATGGGGCACACAGGGAATTTCTTCAATATGCTCTGGGCGATGCCGGGCGTGTCTTTGTCAGGGCCCAACGCCAGTGGTGCATGGATGGAAGAGTTCGGGTGGTACTACGACCTGGCACGTCGATGGGACGGAACGTTCAAGCACCAGGGGCCTGCTCAATCGCGCAACGACAGCTACAAAAATTGGGATGCGACAGGAGCCTACCTTTTGGCTTACGGGCAGCCGCTGAAGAAACTTTACATTACCGGAAAACAGTCTGACATTGTCGAGGCGGTGAGCCGAAGCAAGGCGGCGAAACTGATCGAAAACGGTCGCGGCTACAGCCACCGACAAAAAGAAAAAATCTACGCTGACCGAACGGAGGAGCAACTGTTTGAGTCGCTTGCCAGCTGGTCGCCAGTGGTTCGTGAACGTGCTGCCATTGCATTGGCAAAACGCGATGGAGACCACGTTGATCGAGTAGTGGGGTTGCTGGACGCGGATCTTCATTCGCAGTTGGGCGGCTGTCAGGCGTTGGCTAAATTGGGCAAACGTGCAGCGGCCGCAGTGCCAAAACTGGAGGAGACTTTAAATTCAGAAAACCTCTGGCTCCGCATCAAGGCAGCCGAAGCGTTGGCTGCGATGGGGCCTTCCGCCAAATCCACGATTCCTCAATTGCTGACTTTGTTGCAAGAAAGCGTTGCTGAATCCGACCCGAGAGGCATGCAGCAACGTTATCTTTTGTTTTGCCTGTTTAATCGTCGAGACGGCATGTTGGGGCGAAACCTTGACGGCGTCGATCGCGAATTGCTTTACGCGGCAGTTCGGTCGGGATTGGGCAACGAGGATGGACGCGCTCGGGCATCGTTGAGCAGCGTCTACATGAATCTGACTTACGAAGAAATCGAACCTCTGCTTCCGGCGATTTACCAAGCCGCCGTTGAGTCCGCCCCCAGCGGGATTATGTTTGCTGATGGAATCCGATTGAGCGGACTTGAGGTTCTGGCGAAGCATCAGATCGAGGAAGCGATGCCGTTATGCATTGAGCTGATCGAACTTGATCGCTGGGGATCTGGAAATCGTATCGCAAGGTGCCTGAATGCTCTGCGATTGTATGGCGGTTCAGCAAAAGAGCTTTTGCCGAAATTGGAGCCGCTGCAAGAGTATCTGGAATCGCGAAAAGCCAAAGGCGGCAAGCACCAGCAGCACTGGGATTTGCTGCAAGAAACGATCGCTGAAATCGAATCAGCTGGCGATGCCAAGCCACTGCGATCGCTTCCTCATGGTGACAATTCCTGAGGACGCGATCTCGGCAAACGGCGGATGCGAATCGAAAACGATTAAATTTCGCCTTTAAGTCCACGCTCGTAGTACTTATGCGTGATCTCGTCCTGGTGTTCCAACAACCAGTCGATGGATGGCTCGTTATTCATGGCTTTGCGAATCGCCTGAGCCATCGCTTTTCGGTGGATTTCGAAAAGGGCTTTGTGGTCAAGATTGTCATCCGTTGAAACACCCGGATTGAGCCATACGCTGCAGATGATTCCAAGGTCGTTGGCTTTTTCTTTTGGGATGTCGCCAGCGCGAACCGCATCCAGAACGCCATTGGCAATCGCGGCTTGAACCGTACCCATCAGGATGTTTGTGTAGCGGCTGTCTTTGACGGTAACCTTACTGACCATCAGGGTGACAGGGCGAACCTGGACATCCGTGTTCAGGATGGCGAATACTTTTGAGTGACCGGCAGCCTGATCGCCAGTGAGCGTTGCGATCGCTGTGCCTACAGGACCATCCAGCTCACCGATGACGACTTCCGGTTCAGCTGCTGTGAACGGCGGGCCGCCAGCTACAAGGCACTCGCCAGTACGCATAATGATTCGATCACTCATGTTTCACCTGTTTCAATCAACCGTGTGCGAAATGCAGAAAATCGCGGAACGCATAAAGCGACCCAGTATCCCTGTTGAGAATCGAAACACAAGCCATGGATTGAATCTGAAGTCTTTCGAAGACGATGAAACACTATGGCTATGCGAGGTCGCGGTCCTCAAAGAATACCAACGACAGCAGCATCGCCACCGTCGAATAGATCGCAGTGTAAACGAGGACTTCGATCTGGTATTCAAACGGCACCGCATTGTTGCGACTGATCGCGGCCTGAATATCGTAGTGGTCAAGCACCGGTAAAATCGTGGCGATCAACTGACCAAAAACAACAACGGGTTCAAACTCGGCGAACGAAGACTGAACGATCATGGGAGTCAGGTGGCCCAAAACGTAGATCGAACTGCAGATCAAAAAGTTGGCAAGGATTCCGAGCCGCGTTGATATCGCAACGCTGATCGCGACAAAGACAACGACTTCCAGGAAGCACAGAAATAATCCAGGAGCGATGTTGAATGATTCTTGGAACGGCTGCGACCAATCGGTCAGTTTGTCCGCCATTTCCTGACCATCGTAAACAGGCTTATAGGCTACCCAGATCATGAACCAAAGACCCAGGAAGATAAACAGCAGGCAAACTGCCATCGAGATCCCTGAAAATTTCCCAAGGATGAACTGGCGTCGGCTGACCGGTTTCGACAAAACCGTGAGTGCTGTCCGACCTTCGATTTCCTCAGCCACTGATTTACTGGCGGCCCAAATGGCAGTGAAAATTGCCATCACGCGGATCAGGTTCAAGCCTGAATCCTTGTACATTTTGATGTCTTCGCCAAACGTGTTGTAGGGGACATAAATCGCCCCGACAACGAAAACAGCACCGACCACAAGGACTAAAAGGTACAGCGGTTGGGAAATTTCTGTCTTGAAAGTCGACAGCGAGATAGCCGAAATTTTCGGAAGCGAACTGGCCAACAGAATCGGCAACAGATACGCGATCACCACAATGATGGCGATCAGAGGGATGACATAGACTTCCACGTAAAATGGCGAAATCGCCCACATCAGTTCGACTTCCGCCGGTTCATCTCCAAGGTTGTTGATGTACAGTTCGGAGTACTGTTTGTGACCTATCATGCCACGACCGTCTGCAGTCTGCCGATACAACGCCGCATCGTCGGAAGGGTCCACTTTCATCAAGTAGGGAGTCGTTGCCGAAATCTCCTCACTGGCAAGCTCAATGGGCTCGGTTGTTTTGATGGTCAAGAACTTGAGCTCTTTTCCGTCAAAGGAAACGGAAGCAGGATCGCCCCTGTGGGTCTTCTCGCTGGGCTGAATCGTGTACGTGGCACTGTCGGTTCCAGAATATGGCAAACGCGAAAGCGACTGCATGATTTCGACAGGATTTTCGACCGGCTCAATGAGCCCAAAGCCATTGAACTTGGCCAGCGGAAAACCGACCGCGAAAAAGATCACAAAGCCAATGCAGATTCTGTTGAACCATTTCAATAGACCCTCATTGCAGTTGGAAGTGAATTCGCCTGCGAACTTTTTCGAGATCAAATTCCACGCCCCGAACCCAAGCACCGCGCAAAAAGGCAGCAGGTAAATCACCGGCCGCAGATCCAGTTCCGGCGAAAATTCTCCGCGAAACCACATTCGGATTCCGACGTGAATTCCACAGTAAACAAGTGTCAAAAGGGTTCCCGCAATCAGGAACGCTTTGCGATTGGACGCGATCGAGTTGAGCCCCGGAATTCGCTGCAGCAGCAGCACTTTCAGATAGCCCAGCACCACCAGCAAAAAGCCCAGCGTTATTCCCGCCGACAGCAACCAAACCGGAGTCAACCAAAAAGTGACTCGAATATCCTGGGCAAGAATTACCGGGAACGAAAAATTCTCAATCATTTGAACCGTCAATGGTTTGCGAGCGGGAAACGCGGGCCGCAATGACACGCATATTTCCGAGGTATCTGCCGAAATTTACTGTACGCGTATTATGCTCGCAAAGTTCGATTCTTCAAAGGAGCCAGATAAGACGCGACCTGGCTTTTTCGCTTTGTTGAGACCGTTTCACACATTGAGACAGATTTGCCGATCAGTCCGGCTGAAAATTGCGCGATCGGCTAGTGCCAATAACCGGAGTTGACGTTTGACATCGTTTGTTGCTTTTTCCCGAGCAAGAATCAGATTCCAATGGTTCCCATTAAAGATTAATTGCAACTTCCAGCACTAGGCAGGAGGCTGCGTTTGAGGCCAAAAATCCTCGTCAGCATCCGGATGGCTGTATTCGTACGGGCCGCGATAAACCAGCGGCTGGGACTCGAAATTCCCGTGCGGAGGCCGATTCGGAGCCGTCCATTCGAGAGTGTTCGACTTCCACGGGTTTCGGTCAGCTCGCTTACCCAAGAACATGCTGTAGAAAAAGTTGATCACGAAGAACAGCTGGACGGCTCCCATTAACATCGCCGAATACGTGATGAAAACGTTGACGTCCTGCAACGGTTCGAGGCTTTGATTGCTGTACGGATCCGCATATCGCCGAGGCATCCGCCCCAGAAAGTGCATCGGAAAAAACGTACAGTTCAAAAAGACGAACGTCGTCAGGAAATGCAGCTTGCCCAGCGTCTCGTTCATCATTCTGCCGAACATTTTCGGGAACCAGAAATAAATGGCACCAAAGACACCCAGAATACTGGCTCCGAAAAGCACGTAGTGCAAGTGAGCCACGATGTAGTAAGTGTCGTGAATGGCGATATCGACAGGAGGAGCCGACATCACGATCCCTGAAAGGCCGCCGATCACAAACATCGATACGAAACCCATGCTGAAAAGCATCGGAGTCGTCAAATGAAGTCTACCGCCCCAAATCGTTCCCAGCCAGTTGAAGACTTTGATACCGCTGGGCAACGCGATCAACATCGTCGACACCATAAACGACGCAGCCAGAATCCGGTTCATGCCTGAAATGAACATGTGGTGGCCCCAGACGATAAAGCCAAGCCCTGCGATCGCAGTCATTGAATAAACCATCGGGCGGTACCCAAACAGAGGCTTTCGCGCGAAACACGCCAGCATGTCAGACACCATCCCCATCGCGGGCAAAATCATGATGTAGACCGCCGGGTGCGAATAGAACCAGAACAGGTGCTGCCAAAGTAAAACCTGACCTCCACCACTGGCTGCCGTCGCATTATTCGCTGCCGCCTGTTCGGGAATAAAGAAACCGGTCTGCAAAGTCTGATCGGACAGCTGCATCAGCAAAGCCGCCGTCAGAACTGGCAACGCGAAAGCCTGAATGATGGCGGTGATGAACAGGCCCCAAACCGTCATCGGCATGCGGAACATTTTCATTCCGGGAGCCCGCATCTGCAGAATCGTCGTCATGTAATTGATCGATCCCATCATCGAAGAGATCCCGACAAACAGCAGCCCCAACACCCACAACTGTTGAGCCCCGCCGTTACTTGGCTCGGAACCAATCAGAACGCTGAGCGGTGGATAGGCGGTCCAACCCGCAGCCGGCCCGTAGCCTGGCATGAACAGGCTCAGGATCATGCACGCAAAAGCTGGCCACATGAACCAGTAGCTCAACATGTTCAGCTTCGGAAACGCCATGTCCTCGGCGCCAATCATCAGCGGAATCAGATAGTTTCCAAACGCTCCCGACAGAATCGGGATCACGACAAAGAAAATCATGATCGAGGCATGCATCGTGAAAAGCATGTTGTAAAACTCAGGCGGCATCTGTCCGCCGGTTTCAGCAAACAGAGCTGGCCCGAGAATTGGAATGTCCGACCATGGCCACGCCAGTTGCCAGCGAACGGCCAAAGCAAACAGGCCTCCGACGAGCATCCAAATCAGCGATGAAAAGAGGAACTGCAGGCCGATAACTTTGTGGTCGGTCGCAAAAACATAAGTCCACACAAACCGCGACAGAATGTTTCCTTTCTGAGCGTGGCTGGTCAGCATTCCGTCTTGAGTAATCTGAGTCATCGTTTCGAACGTTCGTTATTTATTGAGGTGACTCGACGAGCGAAACGTCGCTGGAGCCTGCCGTGTCGGTTGTCGCCACGCGAGGGTAATGCTGATCCTGAAGCTCCTGAGCCCACATGTCGAATTCGGCTTGAGGCACGATTCGAAGTTGAGCTTTCATCTTGTAATGCCCCCAGCCGCACAGCTCCGTGCACAGAATCTCCAGATCTCCCGTTTGGTTCGCATTGAACCACGCGTACTGGACCATGCCCGGAACAATGTCCTGCTTCAGCCGTAAATCAGAAACGAAGAAACTGTGAATCACATCGCGGCTCTCCAGCTGCATGATCACGTCGGTCCCGACGGGCACGACCATCAGGTTTTCGATGTACAAATCATCTTCGGTTTCAAGGACTCCATCGGCACCCGGGTAATAGAATTCCCAGCCGAATTGTTTGGCTTTCACAAGGACTGTTGGCGGCGTCACAACAGATTGGCCGTTGACCTCGGTGGTCGGACGTTGCATTTTGTTTTCCGACCACGAGTTCATTTGTGCGAACGCCAGCACCAACAGAATCAGCGCCGGGATCGCGGTCCAAATCAGTTCCAGTTTTGTGTTGTGCGAAAAGTAGGTCGCTTTCGAGCCTTCCGGGTAACGGCGATGATCAAATTTCCAGATCGCCCAACCCAGAGCCATCACGGTGCCGATCAGAATGACGGCCGCAAGAAGGTGGATGCCGTTAAAGATTGAGTCAATGGTTTCGCCCGCGGTGCTGAACGATTTTCCAAACCAGACATCTTGCAGCGGCCAGATGCTGAACTGATTCAACGCGAAAGTGCCGATCGCCAGAACGGGCACTAGGAAAAAAAGAATGCTCCAAAATCGATTCATGGCTACCGCGCGATCGCCTTCTCGTTGACTTTCATCGGTTTGATTTCATCCGCGTTCTCAAAAGGCAACGCCTTAACGAACGCAACCAACGCCCAGATCTCGTCACTGTTAAGCGTCGCTCCTGCCGGCATCGGCGAGCCCTCGATCCCGTTGAGGATTCGCAGATAAAGGTCTTCCGGAAGCCCGCCACCACGATAAATCGGCTCGCGAAGATTCCGAGGGCGAATCGGTCGCGGCTTCAACGCACCCGCCGCCAAAAAGTCCTGATAAGTCTCTTCAAAGAACGGATCGACGCCCGCGGACTTGATCCAGTTGTTGGTCCAATCGTCGAAAGTGCTCGTCTGGCCATCGCCCATCGCGGTCTCGCCGTGGCAAGTCGCACAGTTCCCCTTCGCATAGAAAAGCTGTCTTCCCGTTTCGACCAACGCCGCGTGGTCGGCATGCCCCGCTGCGATCGCGGCAGGAACTTCTGGCACTTCGCTCAAGTTGTCTTCGGTATCGACCCAGCGAGAAAGAACTGTTTCCAACAAGCCCTCGCCGATCAGGTAGTCCAACTGTTCCTCGAACGCCTCTCGGTCCTCCGCATTGGAATCGTCCTCTTCCTCTTCAGCGCCTTCACTGCCTTCATCCTGTTCCGTCGAATTCGGCGGCGAATTTTTCACCAGTTCCAGATCCAGCAATGGCTCGCCATCAAGCGAACTTAGTTCTGCGATCAGGAATCTTTCGAACTGGCCCCGAATCGTCAGATATTTGACGTAGTCGACCAGAGCCTGAATCTCGCTGTCGGGAAGCGATCGAAACGAGGGCATCGAAGAACCCTGCACTCCGTTCCGCAGTACGCGAGTCAAATCCTGATCCGTTGGAGCCTGCCGAAGCGGCGTGGCTTTAAATTTGAACTTGCCCAGTCGAAAATCTCGCGGGTAAGGATTCAGCGAATCGGCTGTCGGCCCTGCCCCGTCACCCGTGATTCCGTGGCAGTGAGAACAGTGCTGACGATAAAGCCCGCTGACCGTTTTGCCATCGGTGTCTTCGACAACTGGACCGGCTGCCAGTTTCAGATTGTCCATCGACATGTACTCGTGAGCATCATCTTCTTCACCGAGCAGGAATGGAAACTTCGGAGCGTCCGGAGTCCCAAACACGGCCGTGACGATGTTCCCAATTTCTTGACGGTAGGATTCAGGAAAATGTTCGCTTTCGGAAAGGCTGGCTTTCTCCTGCTTCAATAGCTCGACCTCGTTGAAGCGGAATGCCGCTTCAGGAGATTTTTCGCAACCCACCAACGTGAAAGCGCAGACCATCGCTGCCAAAGACAGCAATCGCAGCGTGCAATTGAAACCGGCATGAATCAGGTTGTCGCGGACATCCGTGAGCATTATTCCCAATCGTAGTTTTGAATTTCTTCGGAGATCTTGTCGACTTCGGTTTGCGAGAATTTTACAGCGGGCGCTCGCGGAGTCTGGTGGCAGCCAAACGACACAGCCACCGCCGTCAACAAAGACAGAAGCAGCGCCGTTTGAGTTTTTTTGCTAGAGCTTCTCGGGTGCATCAGACTCAATTGAAAGAACAACATAAAGACGCGAGACGGGCGAACCCGAAACGCGTCGATGGTTTTGCCTCAATAGGACAAGGTCGCAAGATTCGACGACTTACTGCTTCAGTGCGTCAACCGGAAGTTTGCAGACGCCCAGATCAGTCGATTCGCCGGACTTGATTCCGGCTTCCACGACGCCTTTTCGGCTAACTTTCATCCCATCGATGGCAAGCTTTTTCAGATAGCCGCTCTTCTTGTGCCAGAACTGGAATTCCCACTCGCCAGCCGGCAGGTTTTCGATCGTGAACTTTCCCTGAGCATCCGTGATCGCAACGTAAGGATTGTCACGTGTGAAAATGACCGAATCCATCCACTTGTGGAGATCGCAAGTCACATTGCCAGGACGGGTGTCAGCGTTCTTGAGCTCCAGATCGACAGTGCCGTTGGGGGGCAAGTTGACATTGTGCTCGTTCTTCATCGTCGTGATGTGGCAGTTGTGCCCGACCGCATCAGAGTTCTTCAGAGTCAGTTTCTGGCCGGTCTGAACAAACGTTGCGTAGGGAACAAAGCGGCATTTCACATTGTCCAGAACGACAGGCGTTTCTTTGGCTTTCGCGTAAGAAGGGTGAACCGCGACATCCGGTTTCTTTTTCAGGTACATGTAAACGAAGACGTTTTGCAGGCCTTTGGATTCTTCGTCGACAAGAATGTTGTCGTCGAGCGGAACTTTGCCATCGACAAGGCAGGCGGCTTTGTCGGCGTGATCGCCCACTGGCTCTTCTGGAATCTCCTTCAAATCACCTTCGACGACGATCTGGCCGGTCAGGTGTCCCCAATCGCCTTCCGCTGCGCCTTCCGCTGCATCTTGAGCGACCAGTAGATTGCCAAAACTGAAAATCGCAATTGCGCAAGCTGCGAAAGTAATATTCTTCATCATTGTTATCTCTTTTGGTTACCGTTTACGCCGTGAGCAGCGTCAATGAGCCTTCTTCATTATAGCACAGGGCCATGCATTTCGGCCCGTGACAGAACGTCATCGCAGCAATAGAATCTGCGACCGCTGACTCGAAAGTTAATCATTAAACCCGCTATGGCGTTGTTTGGATCTCAAAAATGAAAGTATTGATCGTCGGAAATGGCGGACGTGAGCACGCGTTGGCATGGAAAGTGGCTCAAAGCCCCCGAGTTGAGCGGGTTTTTGTGGCTCCGGGCAACGCTGGCACGGCCATGGACGCCGAAAACGTTGAAATCGCTGCAACCGACATTCCTGCCCTGATCAAGTTCGCCAAACAGAACGACATCAGTTTCACCATCGCTGGGCCGGAGGTTCCCCTGTGCGATGGATTGGCGGATGCTTTCAAATCGGAGGGACTCCACGTTTTCGGGCCGTCCAAAGAAGCGGCTCAACTGGAAGGCAGCAAAGTCTTCTGCAAAAAAGTGCTCCGACACGCCGACGTGCCAACGGCCGACTTTCATGAGTTCCGCAACGCCGAAGACGCCGAACGATTCGTCAACGAGCGATATTTTGAGACGCCTGACGACGTTCCGCTGGTCGTCAAAGCAGACGGACTGGCCGCCGGCAAAGGCGCAATCGTGTGCTCGACTCGCGATGAAGTCCTGATGGCGATTGACATTATCGCTCGGCAAAAGCAATTCGGCTCAGCTGGTGACAAGATGATCATCGAAGAACGCATGGAAGGTTTCGAAGCCAGCATTCTCGCGATCACCGATGGCAAAACAATTCTGACGCTGCCTCCGGCTGAGGATCACAAACGCGCTCACGACGGAGACCTTGGTCCCAACACGGGCGGCATGGGAGCCTACTGCCCTACCCCGACGATCGACGAAGAAACTTTGCGTTGGGTGGAATCAAACGTTTTGGTCCCGACCGTTCACGCCATGAAACGCCAGCGGACTCCGTTCCTTGGGATTTTGTACGCGGGTTTGATGATGACGCCGCAAGGTCCGAAAGTGCTCGAGTACAACGTTCGATTCGGCGATCCGGAATGCCAGCCTTTGCTGTTCCGCTTGAAAACCGATCTGGTCGATATCGTTGAAGCCACGGTCGAAAGACGGTTGTCGGGAATTGGGCCGCTTGAATGGGATGAACGTCCCAGCGTCTGCGTTGTCATGGCTTCAGGCGGTTATCCTGAAAAATATGAAACCGGGAAAGTCATTCGCGGCCTGGATGAAGCTGCCAAAATTCCTGACGTGAAAGTGTTCCATGCGGGAACCAAATTGGATGGCGAAGGAAATGTCGTCACCACCGGCGGCCGGGTCCTAGGCGTTACCGCAATGGGCGATTCGGTGGCGACGGCAAAACTTCAGGCTTACAAGGCCGTGAAGTGCATTCGCTGGGATGGAGCGTGGTGCCGCAAGGATATCGCAGACAAAGCGATGATTGCTCGATAGGTAGTTCGATTCTCCGAGTCGTATTTTGCCGTTTCAAAGATTGCCATTCCAGCGATTGCCATTCCAGCGATTGTCCTTCGGGTGACGATCGCCCGTCAGACGAACGCGCCAGAAGCCGTTCATCGCCTTTGATTCTGGGGTATCGCCGGGCGTCGCCCTTTCTCATTGCCATCCCCTCGAACCCAGCGACCTGCTAAATTAAGGGTTCAGACCAACCTACTCCGCCCGATTCTGCCTGATTTGCAATCATGAAGTTCCAATTTTACAACTCGCTGACCAACGCCACCGAAGAATTCAAATCGCTCGAACCGAACAAGGTTCGAATGTACTCCTGCGGTCCAACGGTCTACGATTTTGCTCACATCGGAAACTTTCGCTCTTTCCTCTTTGGCGACCTGCTGCGTCGTTCGCTCGAACTTGGTGGCTACGACGTTGATCACGTGATGAACATCACTGACGTCGGGCACATGGTCGAAGGTGAAGCTGACAAAATGGAACAGGCGGCGCAGCGAGCCAAGGAAAATAAGAAATCAGGACGAGTTCCAGAAGGAGCCATCGAAGATCCGAATGATCCCTGGCAGATTGCGGACTATTACACCAACGCGTTCATGGAAGACAGCCGAAAGCTGGGCTACAAAATCGCGTTCGAGTACCCCGAAAAAGTTCCTCGCGCCACGCAGCACATCGACGGCATGATCGAGATGACGCAGCGTTTGCTGGAAAAAGGCCACGCCTACATTGCCGGTGATGCGGTTTACTTTAGCACCGAAAGCTTCCCCGACTACGGGAAGCTCAGCGGCAATTCGATGAGCGAACTGCAGAGCGGCGCTGGTGGTCGTGTTTCGGATTCAAATCAGGCAACCAAGAAACATCCTGCTGACTTTCTGCTTTGGAAGGCTGACGAATCGCACATCATGAAATGGGATTCACCATGGGGCGTTGGCTATCCCGGATGGCACATCGAGTGCAGTGTGATGGCGTCGAAGGTGCTTGGTCGTGACATGATCGACATTCATACCGGCGGCGAAGACTTGATCTTCCCTCATCACGAATGCGAAATCGCTCAGTCGTGCGGCTGCAGCGGCAAAGATTCGTTTGCAAGTTTCTGGATTCACGCTCGGTTCCTGTTCGTCGAAGGCGAAAAGATGTCCAAATCATTGGGCAACTTTTATACGGCTCGCGACGTGTTCGAAGGCAAAGTCAAAGACGCAGACGGCAACTTGATGGGGCGCGGGATTCATCCAGCGGTCTTGCGATTTGAGCTGATTAAATCTCACTACCGAACGAATATGAATTTTACGTCGAAAGGTTTGATCGATTCGGCAAGCACGATTCAGCGATTGATCAAGTTTCGAGCGGAACTGGAAGAGAAAACGGGTGGCGAAACCGCCCAAGTCGATTTGAGCCATCCGGTTTTGGGATCGTTCGCTGCTGCTTTGGCTGACGATTTGAACATCGCCGAAGCGCTGGGCGTGATGCATCCATGGATCCGTGGCGATCATTCGAATCCGCAGGAATCGTTGGCGGTTTGGAAGGCGATGAACAGCGTCCTTTCGGTTGCTCCGATTAACGAAGGGATCGCTGGAGCAGAAATTGAAACCGCGGATTCATCGTCTGGCGGTGACGACGGGGCCGAAGGCTTGCGGCAGGACATGGTGACGGCCCGCAAGGACAAGGACTACGCCGCATCGGATGAACTTCGAGCCAAACTGATTGAACTCGGTTACGAAGTTGAAATCAGCAAGGACGACGTCACGATTCGTAAGAAGCTGGCTTAGAGATTACGTCGCTTTTTGTCTTGGTTCGAAGGCTTGAC
>CAYZPA010000087.1:0-21665 GCA_964479855.1 uncultured Pirellulaceae bacterium | reverse complement strand
AAGGTAGCCGTAGGGGAACCTGCGGCTGGATCACCTCCTTTCTAAGGATAATTTAATCGCTTGATTTGGTGACATTTCAAGTTTATCCGTGGGCATGATCTTGTTGCTTAAGTCGTGTTCAAATCCAGTTCGCTGGACAAGAATCATTGACTCGTGAGGTCTAACTATTTAATTAGTAACTACCATATTGATAGCATAACCCGCTGTTGGTCTAGCCAGATCCGACAGCGGGTTTTTGCATGCGCGGTTGGTTTTGGCTGCAGGTTAACCGACTAAAGGTTCACGGTTCGATGCAATTTCGCATTTATCAGATCAGCAAGCGCGGTCAGCCGCATGGTCGAAGTTGCGGTATAGCCGCATGGGCGATGTCGCAAGAAATGATTCGGATCTGATTCAAACTGCGATGTAATTCCGAATTATTCACGAGGCGTGGGCGTCGAAATGAAGAAATGCTCGATTCAATGGGGCATCGTTCGAGATTCGTAATTTCGACAGTCCACCCGTGGTGTGAAATTGACGAACTTGCAAAGCTTGTCTCTGGGGAAATCTGCTACGGAGACGCCGCTTATCCGTAGCTGGACTTGCCAGAGCTTGTTGATTTATTGAGCCGTTTGGGCGATAGCCCCGGTTGAAGTGTCGTTAACCGAGGCTAACGCCGTCTAACGCCTAAGCAGCTGGCATAAAAATCTCGATTTACAATAAAACGACAGGCTCGCCGGAGTTCAGGTCTATCCGCGACTCCATTCACCCTCGTATGGCACCATTGCAGGAGAGTGACTTCGAACGGCAAATCATACGCATCGTCGTGAATAATTCTGGGCAATGGCGGACAGGTGCTACATTTCACCCAGCTCGGATCGAATTTCGCGAAGAAATCACTCATTGCCGTTGCTGTCGTACAAAAATGCGAGCAATGGACTATTCTGGATGCTTGATGTCTAAATGCTTCGTCCTCGCTGGTGATCTACATAATGCACGTCCGTAAGATGGCCCTTGTTTGTTTGGCTCTGTTCTTCGTTTGTATTGACTCTTCTTCGAGAACCTACGCCCAACAGTCTCTCGCAAAAAAGCAGCTTGAGCATGCGGACTATGATCTTTGGAATACGATGTCGCGATCTGGAATTTCTCGCGACGGAAACTGGGCCATGTATCTGGTTCAGAACGGCGCAAGCGATGGTGAGGCAACACTCACCATAAGAAGTTTGAAATCCGCAAAGCAGTACGTCATTGATCGAGCTGCAAATCCTCAGTTCACTTGGGACAGCAAGTATGCTCTCTACCGAATCACTCCGTCAAAGAAGAAAATCAAGCAGCTGAAGAAGGACAAAGCGAAGCCCAAAGATCTACCCAAGGCAATTTTTCAGATTCTTGAGTTGGGTACGGGCGAGCTCACGACGATCGATGATGTCCAAACATTCAAGTTTCCAGCTGAGGATGGTGGTTGGGTCGCATGCCTGCTGGAGGAATCCACCGAGCGAGATGAACTCAAGACGCAGACGCCGACCGTCAGTGAAACTTATGAAGTTACGAAAGAAGGTTTGCAGCGTCCGGCCAAGCCGCTGAAATTGAAAAAGCGAGCGGCAAATGAGAGTCAGGAAGAATCCTCAGAAGGTTCCGAAAAGAAGGAAGCTGAAAAGCCGGTAAAGGGCAAAGTTAGAAGCAAAGGCAAAGCTGCGAATGTCGAAGCCGAGCAGCCAGCGAAAGGTCTCAAAAAATCAGAAGAAGACAAGAAGGCAAAGAAGACCGGCAGTTCCATGTTGCTGGTGAATTTGGAGACGGGAGTGCAGCGGACCTACCCGGACGTGCAATCGTTTGCTTTCAACAAAAATGGTACATCGCTTGCCTTTTCTACCTCTGTTGAAGCGAAAAAGGGATCTGAAAAGAAAAGCGACGAAGGTTCCGGCAACGACAAAACAAATGAATCGAAATCCGGGTCAGGTAATCTGTCTCACGAGGCAGTCGACTGTGTCTATGTCATCAATCTCGAGACGCTTTCAAAGTCCAAAATTTCGGAGGGAACGGGAAGCTACAAGAATTTGGCCTTCAGTGATGATGGAAAGCAACTCGCGTTTATCACGGACAAGGATGACTACGAATCGAAAACTTCTTCGTGGTCGCTGTACCACTGGAAATCGAAATCCAAAGCTGCGAAAAAGATTGCTTGCGAGGGTGAAAAGGGAATTCATGACGGTTGGTGGATCGCACCGAATTCAACTCAGCGGTTCGCGAAAAACGGAAAACGACTCTATTTCGAAACGGCTCCGATTCCCGAAGAGGTTTTGAAGCAGCGAAAAGGTGATGAGGCCGACGAAGAAGGTGATGTGGTTAAGCTTGATGTTTGGCATTGGCAGGACCCTCAGCTTCAGCCGCAACAGTTACTTCAGGCTCGACGCGAACGAAATCGCGATTATCAAGCGGCCTACGTGCTGAAATCCCGGAAAATTGTTCAGTTGGCGACGCTTGAGGTTCCAAACATCGCGATCGATTTTGAAAGCGATTCAACACTGGCTCTCGCCAGCACCAATTTGCCTTACCGGAAGATGATGTCGTGGGATGTTCCGGGTTTCAACGATGCTTATTTGGTGAACTTGGACACGGGGAATCAAGAAGAGGTGCTGCACCGCGTGAAGTGGTTTGCTCAGATGTCACCAGAAGGGAAGTTCATCACCTGGTTCGATGGGGAAAAGCAAAGTTGGTTTGCCAAGACAACTGACGAGGTTGCGGCTGAAGCAATTGAAATAAGCAGCGGCATCGAATTTCCGCTTTACAACGAGCTCCACGATACGCCCAGTATCGCCAGGCCGTACGGAACCGCAGGTTGGCTGATCGATGATCAGGCACTGTTGATCTACGATCGGTTTGATATTTGGAAGCTGGACCCGACGGGAAAAGAGAGTCCGGTTTGCGTTACCAACGGGGAAGGCCGGGAGAACGACATCCAGTATCGCTATCGCCGTTTGAATCGGGAAGAAAGAGCGATTGATCCAGATTTACCTTTGATGTTGAGCGCTTTTGATACGCAAACGAAAGCGAGCGGATATTCGCAGCTGACGTTTGAAAGTGAGGAGGGCCAAAAGGAAAAAACGGTTGCGACGATTTCGACGCTAATCATGCTCGACGAAAACATCAGTGGCCTAAGCAAGGCTCAAGAGTCTGATCGGGTTATTTTTTCTCGTAGCACTTTTCAGATGTGCCCCGACCTATGGGCCAGTGATTTGAGCTTTAAAAAGATTCATCGCTTGAGCGATATGAATCCCCAGCAGGAGGACTACACTTGGGGGACGGCGGAGCTGGTGGATTGGGAAAGTGCCGACAAGCAAAAATTGCAGGGGATTTTGTACAAGCCAGAGGGTTTTGATCCATCGAAAAAGTACCCGATGATGGTCTATTTCTATGAACGCTATACGGATGACTTGCATCGCTACTATTCGCCAGCCGCTGGTCGTTCAATCATCAATTTCAGCTTTTATGTCAGTCGCGGCTACCTCGTTTTTGTGCCGGATATTCCTTACAAAACCGGTGAGCCGGGTCAGAGTGCCGCCAATGCGATCTTGCCGGGCGTCGAAAGTTTGATCGCCAAAGGATTCGTCGATCAAGCAAAAATCGGCATGCAGGGCCACAGTTGGGGTGGCTATCAGACTGCATATCTCGTGACGCAAACTGACATGTTTGCTTGTGCCGAATCAGGTGCTCCGGTATCCAACATGACCAGCGCGTATGGTGGAATCCGATGGAGTTCCGGGATGAGCCGCATGTTTCAATACGAACGAACGCAGAGTCGAATCGGTGATGATTTGTGGTCGGCCCGCGACAAGTACATTCGCAACTCACCTGTGTTTTTCGCGGACAAAGTTAACACTCCTCTGCTGATTTTGCACAATGACGAAGACGGAGCGGTTCCGTGGTATCAGGGAATTGAAATGTTCGTCGCATTGCGTCGACTTGAAAAACCGGCTTGGATGTTGAACTACAACGGCAACCCGCACTGGGTGATGGGTGACAAAAATCGGCGTGATTTTGCCATTCGAATGCAGCAGTTTTTCGACCACTATTTGATGGGGGCTCCCGAACCTGAATGGATGGCGATTGGTGTGCCTGCGGTCAAAAAAGGCAAAGAGTTTGGGCTCGAGTTACTGGAGCCGATCAAGGAAAAAGAGGTTCAAAGCGGCGAAGAGACTGAAATCGAGCCCGCTGCGAGGCCCGAATAGTTGAGCACAATGATTGCGAAAATCAGGTGGCGTCTGCGTTTGCTTTTGGATCCTGATCGCAAAAAGAGTCGCCTTTTCCCGCAGGAAAGCTGCTTGGTTCGTTTGGCGATGTCTCGCTGGATGAGCTTCGATCGACATTGGGATTGGCCGTGTTGGCCGTTAGAATGTTGCTGACGAGAACGATGTCGAGCCAACTTTTGCAACGGATTGCTTTCTGATGGATGAATCACGCCCCAATATTTTGATTACGCGATTAAGCCACCTTGGCGATTGCGTTTTGACTTTGCCGCTGGCAAATCGGCTCAAGGAACGTTTTCCGAATTGCAAAATTTCGTGGGCCATTGAATCGCCGGGTAACAAACTGCTTGCTGGTGCTTCGTCCGTGGATGAGTTTATTGTCGTTCCGCGAAGCTGGATGAAGCAACCGCGAGCTTGGGTCAAGCTAAGGTCAGAATTTAAGGCACGTTGTTTTGATGTCGCGATTGATCCGCAAGGGATTACCAAGAGCGCGATGTTGGGATGGATCTCTGGAGCGAAAACAAGAATTGGGATTAAGGGAAAATGGGGACGCGAGTTGTCGCCTTGGCTCAACAACAGATTGGTCGAAACCCGTGCCACACATTTGGTCGATCGTTCGCTTGAGTTGTTGAGTGCGATGTACGAGTCGCCTGCTGTTTCTCCGTTACTGATCGACTCGAACGATAAAGTCAATTTTAATTTTCCGATCGCGCAGCCCGCAATTGAATTCCGTGAGACTTTCCTTGATGTTTCCAAACTGCAGCGCTACGCGGTCATCAATCCCGGCGCAAGCTGGGCTTCCAAACGCTGGGATAATGAACGATTCGGCTCAGTCGGATCATGGCTCTATCGTCATAAAAATTTGCGTAGCTTACTCACGTGGGCCGGACCGGAAGAAGCGAACATGGCGCGGGAGATCGAAGCCTTTGACCCGGCGGCGTTTGTTGTGGCGCCAAAAACAGACCTGCAACAACTTGCTGCGATGCTCGAGAAAGCGGAGCTGTTTATTGGGTGCGACACGGGGCCTTTGCATGTGGCCGCTGCGGTGAACACGCGTTGCGTCGGATTGTACGGGACAACACGTCCGCAGGATTCGGGCGCGTATCCGCATGCGGATCCAACTCCGCATGTTGCTGTTCAAAAGTGGTATCAGTCAGGCAGTTGTCGCAAACGAAGAGGCGCCACAAACGATGCGATGATGGATATTCTCGCCAGCGATGTTTTCACGGCTTGCGATTCAATCCTTTCTACCGACAGCCAATGCGCCGTGCGGAAGACGGCCTGATCACCTTTTTGGCGTTTCAGGCGTCGTGATCGGAATAATCAGACTTGAGAAGAGCAAGGAATCGCATCGTTTTGGCTGCGTTGAAGCTGAGGAAAAGCTACGTTTGATGGGTATTTTTCATCTCAAGTACGCGTTTCCGCTCCATGGTTCGCTTTCTGCCAATCATTCTAGCCGCCTGCGTTGCGATCGTCAGTGGACTGATCGGAGCTGTCGGAGTGCGCGCTTTGGCGATTTACGAAAAACTGAGCAAGCCGCCGGTGCCGATTTCTTGCAAGGATCTTTTGAATGAGCTGCCCGAAGAAGTGTATCACTTCCAATTAACGGACTGGTCTCGTGGCAGGAAGGTCTTTCCAGTTTATGCGACGATTGATCCAAACGAAAAAGATGTCGGATCGGTTTCAACGCAGAAGCGAGAGTGGGAAGGTGTTCGCGTCTGTTTCTTTCCCAAGGGGCAACGTCTCCGAAACAGTTACTCCGCAGTCATTCTTCTGATCAACAACATTCATTCAGAAGAAGAACTGGACGCATTTCTTTCGACGCAACCAGTCAACTTCTATTGCTTGCCGGACAAGCAGCATATTGGAGCCAGCCTCCACAGCAAGATCGCCCGGAAATACATCAGCATGAATTTCAAATCTTGTGTTCTTGGAGAGATCGGCGGCGAACCTCATTCTGACGGATTCGGAAAAACTTGCATCCAGGTTGGGATTGGCGGTGTCTCGATCGCCGTCATTGGTTTGGTGTGCCTGTATCTGTTCAAGGGACTTTGCTGGCTATTGAAACGCAAGAAAGATTCCTGGTACGACGAAGAAGAGTCCGACACCGTTTCGAATCGCGCCGGTCTTCCGTCTGTGTAGCAAACACCAATCGATCACTTGCGGGTGATCACTCGCTGAACGAAAACACTTCTCCGCGTCCGCCCGCCAGGACGTCTCCATGCCACGTCGTGTAAGAGTCCGGTCGTGAATTGTCCGTCGATTTAGTGCAGTCTTCAAAGGGAAGATTGAACTTTTCAGCGTGGTCGCGCAACCATCTTTGAAGCATTCCTACGATCGGGAAGAATCCACGCATCCCTTTTTGAAAAGTTGCTCCCAAAGCCAGTTCAATATCACTTTGTGAGCTACCTGTGATTATTGTGCCACGCTTCATGTCGACGCCAATGCGTCCCTTGCAGTTTCCATGCAGCATGATGGTTCCGGCTCGCATTTGCCAGCCAACAAGCTCGCCGGCATCTCCTCCCACGGCTATGGTTCCACGACGCATGCGGTAGCCCAGCCCTTTTCCGACGTCTCCAGAAACACAAATCGTCCCTCTATTCATTCCGAAGGGAGCCCCGGGAAAACATCCTCCAACATGGTTTCCGGCGTTGCCAAGCACGTGCAGCAAGCCGCCTTTCATTTCAAAACCCGCGTAGTCACTGGCGTTACCGTCGACTTTTAACAGACCGCCAGTCATGGCTGCACCGACGTGCCGTCCTGTGTCTCCAGCTGCAGTGATGATGCCAGAAGCCATCTGAGCACCGATGGAATGAACGTTTTCCAGGTCGCCTTCGAAGCGAATTTCGTAGTCCTTGGGTGATCCCGAAAGTTTGAATACGTCGCCAACCAAAGCAGATCCGTTCCCGAATCCCATTTCGAGCTTGGCGATTTCAGAGACACTTAAGCCGCAAATTTTATCGGGCACCAAGCCGGTTGCATCCAGAGGCAGGTGAGTCGAAGTTGTCTGTTCGAAAATCAGTGGCATGCGAGTACAATCTGGGTTCGGTGTGAGCAACAAATCGCCCAGCTCCAAGTTACCCCATGGCCAGCTTTTCTTGAACCGGTAAGCACTTTGCCTGAATCCAAATTCAAATTTAATCTGGCGGCGATCGTGCTCTGTGGCGGACGAAGCAGTCGAATGGGCTTCGACAAGTTTCGTTTGCCATTCGGGGACAGCACTTTTCTGGAGTGCGTTGTTCGCAAACTGTTGACCGTTGTGGATGGTCCGGTTATCGCTGCTGCCAGCAAAGATACGTTGGCAGAGGTAAAATTGATTTGTGATTCAATGGGTTTGAATCGCTTGCAAGTCATCGTGGATCAGAGAAGTGATGCTGGGCCGATGGAAGGAATTCGTGCCGGTCTCGAGGCCCTTGAAACGGAGACCAAGTGGGCTTTTGTGACCAGCTGTGACGTTCCGCTTCTTTGTCCTGAAGTTCTTGATGTTATTCAGGCCGCGATTCCAAATGACGACAACGGGGTCTTGGAAGCGGTGATGCCAGTTTCCCCAGATCGCATCTACGGGATGACGGCAATCTATCGAACTCAGGTTAGACGAAAAGTCGAGGCGATGGTCGAAAGGAAGTCACTTCGCGTTTCGGATCTTGCTGCCGAACTGAACACGAAAGAAATCAGTTTGGACGAGCTTCGAATCGCTGACCCCAAACTTGAGTCGATGCGGAATCTGAACTCGCCCGAGCAATATCTTGCCTTTCTGCGAGACCATGGAATCGACTGCCCGCCAGATGTGCTTTCAAAGCTAAATTAAATTTTACGACGACTGAATCGAAATAAGACATGACTGAAAAGACGCTTGTAACGTGGCACGACCATTCCGTTGATCGACAACGAGGGTGCGTCATTTGGTTCACAGGGCTCAGCGGAAGCGGCAAAAGTACCGTCGCCAATTGCGTCGATGCGAAGCTTCACGAACTGGGAACGAAAAGCTTCGTTCTTGATGGTGACAACATTCGGCACGGGCTCAACGCCAGCCCGGAAATTTTGGCTCCGATCCACGGTGACGAATTCGCGAAGCGGTTTGGATTGAGTTTTGGCCCGCAGGACAGGGAGGAGAACATTCGACGCATTGGATGCGTTGCTGAAATCTTTTGCGCTTCAGGCATGCTCGCGCTGACGGCATTCGTGAGCCCGTATCGGGCGGATCGCGATCGCGTCCGACGACTGGTGACTCGCGAGGCTTCCGCAGGTTCCGAAAACGAGTTCGTCGAAGTGTTTGTGGACACTCCAATTGAGATTTGCGAGCAACGTGATCCAAAGGGTTTGTACAGGAAAGCTCGAGCCGGCGAAATTAAGGGCTTTACTGGGATCGATGCGCCCTACGAAGCACCAGTCAATCCGGAAATTCATCTTCAGGGCGACTTGCCTGTCGAGCAGTTGGCGGATCAAGTAATCGAATGGCTGCGATCCGCTGGCAAACTCGATTGATTCGCTAAGTTACTATTTTGGGTACCTGTTTTTGTGATTGGCTATGGAATTGCTTTGAGAGCATGAAGCAAGCTACGGTTGCCAGATCAAATTTTCGAAAAGTGAAATCTAAATGGGGGCCGGAAGGTCGCGGCGATGAAAGATGTGGCTACCCCACACGTAAAATGCGATTCCAAGCGACAACAGCACGAGGTTGTTCAATAGCGGCCCCGGGAGCGAGGCTCCATTGGAACTCGTGCTGAAAAACGCGAGGCACTCCCAAGCGTCCCGCTGAGTCGCTTCGATGGAGCCAGCCGGAGAATAAAATCCGAAGATCGTTCCATACCGAATCCAGCTCCACCATTCGGAAGCCAGGGCCAACACTTTCATTCCGCCTTGAAGAAAATAAAACGCGGCAACGACTCCAAGCGTTCGCCAGCGGAACCTGTCCCATGAAGAACACCACGCAGAAAAGCCACCCAGAAAGACTCCTAACGAAAAAAGGTTCACAACGCCAGGCAGATACATGATCGGATCTATTTCGTCCGACATTGCGATCGTCGTTTTCGTGGGTTCAGCAAACGTAAGCGGAATGCTGGTAAAACCAAGTGCCAGTTCGGGATAGGTGGTTTCTTCGACGCTGGTCGTCCAGACTCCGATCGCCATAAAAAGCCAGGTCAGTCCGACCAACAGTGTCATGCCTACCATCGTCCAGCGAGCATGTGTCCACCAGATACGTTTCCGGCTTACAGGTTGCGACAAAAGCATCTCCATCGTTCCACGACCAAGCTCACCAGAGACAACATCGGAACCGCGAACGATCACCCAACTGCAAATCAACAGCAGCAACATTGGTTCGTCCAGGGTCAACGCCGTTCTGCCCAGATAGGAAACCAGCCAGTCAAAATCTACGGTCGCAAACTTGCGCCAGTCTTTCGGCAGCAAGTCAACAATCTGTCGAAACTGCGAGGTGTCAAACTCGCCAACGACACGGACTCGAACCCAGCAAAACAGGGACGTGCCAAAGGCGATCGCCAACAGAAGAAGCCACGACTCGCTAAAATATTTTCGGCGGAGAGCTTTGCTCAGGCTCATGATCGTGCTCCTGAAGTTTTCGTTTCCGCAGAAATCACCGACGGTTCAAACCGATGAATTCGGTCGTAAACCGAACGCAGCCCGACAGGCTCAATCGTTACGTTCGACAGCGGAAGATCTGCCAGCCATTTCAAAACGGGAGACAGTTCGCCGGGCGTTTCGATTTGAACGCGATCGTCTGTCTGTTGAACCGTTAGCGGAGGGTCAAACTGTCGGGAGGCTGCCGCTGTGTCGATTTGTTCCTTTGTTGTCGCGCGAATTCGATGTTGCAATGCAAGTTCGTCCAGCGACTGTTCGAAAACGAGCTTTCCCGATTTCAGAATGGCGACTCGGTCGCAAACTTCTTCGATTTCCGACAGCACGTGTGAGGAAAAAATCACCGTCTGCCCTGCCCTTTTCGCTTCCTTGATCAGTTCCAACACTTGGCCGCGTACGGTGGGGTCCAGATTTGCGGTCGGTTCATCCAGAATCAGTAGAGGCGTATCGACCGAAAGACAAACTGCCAGAGCGAGCTTCTGTCGCATGCCGGTCGACATGAGCCCGACCCATCGTGAAAGCTCCAGCTCCAAACGTTGCGCGATGGAAATAGAATTTTCAAAGCTGGCACCGGGACGAAATCCGCAAAACATTTTCAGCAAACTTCTGGCTTTCATTGTGCGGTACATGCGAGCATCGCCGGGCAAGTACGACAGACCCTCGTGAACTTTGACTCGATCCTTGTAGCAGTCCAAGCCGCCAATCGAGGCCGTTCCACTGGTAGGTTGAAGAAAGCCCAGCAAACAGCGGATTAGTGTCGATTTTCCGGCTCCGTTGGGGCCAAGCAGTCCAAACACTTCGCCTTGGCCAACCTGAACACTGACGCCGTCAAGTGCCTGGAAGTCGCGATACCGCTTACTCAGTTCATGGGTCACGACTAGCAATGGAGTAAACCTCTGGTGTTGTAAAACTTTGGCAATCTCTCTATCTTCACACATTGGCGAGCGGTCATGGGAAGCTCGCCAGAGACATTTTTAAGCCCATATTGATTCGCGCAAAAGGAGTCTGCGTGTGTTTGTCGCCGCAACTACGCAATGCTATCCCGATTTGCCGCTTTCCGAGACGATCGAAAAGCTGGCACATCTTGAATTCTCGCACATTGAAATGGGAGTCTACGAAAGTGGAAACCATTTAAAACCATCCGACGTTCGCAATAACTTTGATTTTGCGTTGCAAACCTGTTTGGAAACGCGACGTTTGGTCGTGACGGGTCTTTGTTTGCAGATCGAAGAAGAGGGGGAAGAGTATTACGATACATTCAAAGCCTGTTGCGAACTCGCCAAGGCTGCGAAAATTGTGTCCTTAACAGTCCGCGCCAGCGAGCACGGAACTCCCTTCAACGAAGAGGTGGAACGATATAAGCGGCTAGTTAAAGTTGCGGAAGCTCATGGAGTTCGCGTTGGGATGCGGACAGAGATCGGTCGACTGTCTGCTGACGTTGATACGGTTTCGGTGATCTGTGGGCACGTCAAAGGTGTCGGTTTGGCGATCGATCCAAGCCATTATCACTTGAACAACGTTGATCCACCCAACTACGAAAAGCTTTTCCCATACGTTCACAACGTTTACCTGCGGGATTCGACTCCCGAAGCGCTTCAGGTTCGCGTCGGTCAAGGCATCATCGACTACGGTCGGATCATCAACCTGCTTCGCAAAGAAAACTACAAACGGACGCTGTGTGTCGACATCCAACCGCAACCGGACGTCGATCATGATGGTGAATTGAGAAAGCTACGTTTGCTGCTCGAAAGCCTTGTGCTGATTTGATGCGATGAGTTTCGCGTCTGAACCGACATCCCATCAAGAAAGTGAGCCTGTCCGATCGTTGCGAAAACGGTCAAAGATCGCTCACGTTTTGAGTTGGACGATACGAATTGGAATGTGGGCGATATTCGCCGCATTCCTTTTTTCTTTTTTCGGAAGATGGTTCTTCGTCGCCGAGCTGCTGTCGAACTTCCGGTTTCAGTTCGGCGTTTTGTTGCTCGTTGCGGCGTTCTGGAGTCTGGTGCCAAAAGCCAACTGGTTTTCGTCCATTTGTTTTTTGGTCGCGAGCGTTTGGGCGCTTGGCGAGGTCTGTCAGTGTTGGATGCCGGCAGTGCAGCCAAACGCAGGTCCTGACAGACTTCGCGTGATGTCTTTCAACGTTTTGGCAACCAACGAGCGATTTGAAGACGCCATCCTTGAAATCAGGAAACATGATCCTGATGTCGTGGCGGTGCTTGAGTATGCGAACCGGTGGCACGATGCGTTCGATGCAATAAACGAGAGCCATCCGTTTCAGATACGTGAGCCGCGCTGGCACGGCTACGGCATTGCCATCTTTAGTAAGCGGCCGATTGAAAATCCGCAGACAGTTCAGCTTACGGAAAAGGTGATGGACAATCCGTCAGTGAATGGCACAATCAAAATTGGTGGTCGTAAGTTACGAATCGTCGCGATGCATGTCATGTCACCCGTCAATCGAATGCGACTTGATTTGAGAAACCGCCAGTTCGCGGAAATTGCTAAAACGATTCAATCGCAGGATGTGCCAACGATACTTTTGGGTGACCTAAATTGTGCTCCTTCGTCGATTTTTTTTCAGGAGTTGTTGGATGAGGCGGGCGTTCGTGACAGCCGGCTCGGATTTGGTTTTCAGGCATCTTGGCCGACATGGGCCACGGTCCTTTCCATTCCAATTGACCATGTTCTTGTTTCAAACGAAGTCCATGTCCACGACAGGTTTCTTGGTGATGGCGGCGGTAGTGATCATCGCCCGGTAATCGTCGACGTGTCGCTCAGTGACGCAAAGTAGGAGCACGCAGACGTGTTGCGGCAATTGTTTCAGTTGTAGCGATTGTTAAACAGATCGCTGTGGCTGAAAGTTGCTGGCTTTCCACGATTGTCGGCATAAGATGGAAGGTCAGATCCCGAACCCTTCTCAGCATGCGACTCTGTCATGAAACGACCTAAAGTAAATTCTCGCAAATCAAAACGTGGGCTCAGTTATGGAATTCTCGAGCCGCGACAGTTGTTGGCAACCACTGGTTTTGCTCAGTTTGATGGTGATCAGACGGTGCAATCTGGTTTGATCGTGAACGGTAACTTTAATGCCAACGACATCGAAGACATGACGGCCTCGCACGTCGCGATCGATGACGTAGCTGGCTGGAACGCAACCGACGGAGCAAGTGGCACGTTGAGCCTGGTTGGCCTCGATAATTCGCCTCGCGGAACGGCATTGCATCTTGACTACCGTGCTGATGTTCTTGAGTCCATTTTTCAGGATGTCGACACTGAGGTAGGGCAAGCTTATAAGTTGGCGTTCGATCTTCGCGGACGGAGCGTTGCTGATGACGCGGATCCGACAACCAATGAGATTCGAGTGTTGTGGGATGGTTCGGAAGTAGGAACTTTTCGCGGGATTTCGTTCTGGCAAAATTTCACCGTTGATGTCTCTGGAGGAGCCAACGATCTGACACGGCTTGAGATTCAGGAGATTGATGGTGCTGGCAACGATGGCATTGGCCCAGTCATCGACAATATACTGCTTGTGCGTACCACAGAGAAAATGTTTGACAACGGCAGTTTTGAGAACAACGTCACGGGAACCGTTTTACAAGAGAACTTTCCAGCATGGAGTGTGATTGCTGAAGAAGGCGAGGAGTCGTTTGATGTTCGCGACGATTCGCCCAGCGACGGCAACAACTACTTAAATTTGGATCGTCAGAATGATGCTTCTGACATTATCTTTACCAACGTCACGACCGAAACAGGTGCAAGGTATTTCCTCTCGTTCGATCTTCGAGCCGGCAGTGGCGCAAGTACTGAAGGCGAAGAAGTTCGAGTTCGTTGGAATGATCAGTGGCTTTCAACTTATCGAGGAGACGCCGACTGGCAAAGCTATGGGGTGATCGTGACCGCGGATGCTGAGACGACTCGTTTGGTGTTTCGCGAGCCCGGCGAAACTACTGGAGATGGCGTTGGCCCGTTTCTCGATAACGTGCGGTTGGTGGAAGTGAATTCGATCGTGACGCTTGGCTTTGATGGCGAAAGTAATTTTACTTTCAACGAAAATGATCCGGTGACTCAAGTTGCATCCGGATTGACCGCGACTTCTACCGACAGTTCTGCGGTCATCACCGGGGCGGTCGTCAGGTTGGATTCCGTTGCCGATTTTTCAACAGAGACGTTAACGGTTTCTGATGACTCAACGACCCCTGCGACTGAGATCAGTTCTGATACGGATGGTTTGTTGAATCTGACGGGTTCGAGAACGCTGGCCGAGTATCTTTCAATCTTGCAGACGCTAAGTTACCAGAACACTTCTGAGAACCCCAACGCTGGAGTCCGCCAAGTCTCAGTCACTCTTTTGTCAGGAGATGTTAGTTCAAACACTTCGACTGTGAGTATCGACGTTGTGCCCGTCAATGATGCTCCCGAGGTGGAGGCTTTGCTGGATGCCAACGCGACGGTTGGCCAGGAATTCCAAGTCAATGCCACGGCGGTTGATGCGGACTTTGACAGTATCGTTTGGTCCGTCAGTGCCAGTGGTTCCGCAATTGAAGCAGGTGACAACACTCCAACGATCGATCAGCAGGGAGTCTTGCGATGGACTCCGGATCGCGCTGGCACGGCGACGATCGTCGTTAGGGCGACTGATGGGGCTGGACTATTTGATGAGCAACAATTTGTTGTTACGTCGAGCGTCTCTCAGTTTCTTGATACAGGCATCGTCACGGTCAATTCTGGAACCGATCTTCCTGCTTTCGTGAGCCCCGATCCGGCGGTAGGCGAAACCATTGCCGACTTCACGGCTCAGACGCAGTCTGGCGAGACCTTCAATAGTTTCGAAACGGGAGTGGCTCGGATCTACTCCTTGTTTGCTCACTGGTGTCCGTTCTGTCAAACGGAACTGCCAATTGTAAGCGATTGGTTAGCAACTGCGAATTTGCCAAGCGATGTTGAATACGTAGCGATTTCGACGGCCGTGGATTCGACTCTGGACAACTACCCGCCGTCAACGTGGTTCGAAACCGAAGGCTTTGGTGGTACCGTGGTCGTTGATAGTGCTCAGGATCGATTGTTTAACTTGTTCAGAACTCCGGGTTTTCCTTTTCTTGTCGCAGTTGATGCGAGTGGGACGGTTGTTGAGCGAATTTCTGGCGAAGTCACGACGGAGAAGCTGGACCAGTTGGTGGCAACACTTTCTGCAAGTTAATCCTCATGCGATTACGGCTATTGGACTCTATCGAAAATTGATAACGGTTTGCAAGTAGCGAATAAATTGTTGGCCAAGCGGTAGTTCATCGACCTTGATTTTTGCAGATCCGCGAAAACCACTAAGTAATTCGACATCGATGTCACGGAGTGGAACCGAAACTTCGTAGGAGGTCAGCAGTGGAGCCTCACGCCCATCCGGTTTGGGGTGGCTCCGATTGGGCCGCCGTGGGTTGTCGAGAGTTCTCTTGGCAAAACCGAAATCCCATCGCGAGACACGAAAGTAACGCTGCTGGTAAATCGTCTTCCAGGAAACTCGTCAAGCATGAGCTCTACGGGTTGAGACTCATGGACCAGTTTGATTTCGGATTGGTCGACGATCAGAGTCGCTTTCATTGCTTTGGTGTCGCCGACAATGCAGAACAGAGTCTGCGGTTGAAAAAATGCGTTTTGGTTTTCTTCGCCCAACGGACAGCCCGACCATTTGGGCAATCCGTCTTCGTCGATCTGGGAGGGCGTATTTGGCGGAGGAATAATCGGGCCGCTGCGGGAGGCAGTCAGTTTTAGGCGATCCTGTTTTTTATTCTGGATGTCGATTCGACACGACAGATCGTTGACTCTCGCTTTTGCTTCAGCGATCTGTTTTGTTGCTGCCGGTAGTGTCTGCCTTGCCAATTTCAACGTTGCGAGCGTTGCTTTTTCTCTCGCCAGTTGACCCGCCATTCGTTCTGACTCGATCATCATTTTCAAGAACCGCGATGGTATCGCCTGCTTCTACAAAGTCGGCGGAGCTTTTCAGGATCTGTTTTATTTTTCTTGGCTGGACCACATAAATAAAACCTGCATCGATGGGTTGCACAACGAAGCTCGCCGATATGGTTCCTTACGACGTTCAAATTTATGCGGGCATCCAAATTGCTCGCGGATATATCGCAGAAATGAAGACTGGCGAAGGGAAAACGCTGACCGCGAGTGAGCGTTCTTTGAAGGGCACGTTTACAGTTGTTGTAGGTTTTCGGATGTGGTTTTACCATCAGGAGCCTTGCGATGTGTCAACGTTGTCGAGAGAACGAGTTGTTTTGGGAATTTGTGCTTTGTGAGCACGCAGAAAGTGGGCTGAGTGTTGCAGAATTCTGCCGTCAAGAAGGTGTCTCGCAGGCGTCGTTCTATCAGTGGCGTAAAAAACTGTCAGCCGAATCGAGGCTCCACTGTAATGTCGGTCAACGTGACACCGATAGCAAACGCCTCAACGATAACAAACGCGACACCGATGACAAACGCGGCGGTGACAAACGCGGCGGTGAACTTGCTGACATTGCACTGCTGCTTCCCGTCGAAGTTGTCCCGCAACATGACAACCCGCAACATGGCGGCCCTCGATCGGCTGGCTCGTTGAACCCGAAAGCGTCACTGATGATTCGCACTCCAGATGGTTTTGCCGTTGAAGTCAGCAGTGAAACGCCGCTTGATGTTCTCGGTCGCTCGCTTCGGGCACTTAGGCAAATCAACAGCGAGTCGTACGCATGATCAACGTAACTCATGGCACGCGGATTTACCTTGCAGTTGGTGCGACCGATATGCGTCGCGGCTTCAACGGACTCCAGGGGCAGATCGCCAGCGTATTGCAACTCGATCCGCTTTCGGGTCATCTGTTTCTGTTCTTCAACCGTCGCCGCGATTGCCTTAAGATTCTTTACTGGGATCAAGACGGGCTGGCGATCTGGTACAAACGGCTGGAGTCGGGAACGTTTCAGGTGCCGACTTGCCCGCCGGGACAAACGCACATCAAAATCAAAAGCGACGATCTGCTGATGTTGCTCCGCGGAATTGATCTCGGGAGCAAACGACGCAAGCGGTACTCGCTCGACGAGTGAGGCAGCGGGGCACAGCAGAGCGGATCGATTTGTTCGGCGAAGATAAACTTTGCCCAGCCATTTTTTTTGGAAAATGCGATCAAGGTCGGCGTGATTTTCTGTTGGATCAGCACTACACGGTTCGAGATGGCAAGATCGCAATCATCGATGAGTTCACTGGTCGAATCGCAGAAGGGCGACAGTGGCAGCGAGGAGTTCATCAGTCAGTCGAAGCAAAGGAAAACGTTGAGATCGCGCCGAACATTGGTTCAGGAGCGACCGTCACGATGCAAACTTTCTTTCGGCTGTATCGAAATTTCGGTGGTATGTCGGGAACGGTAGCCACCAGCGCCAGAGAGTTTCGCAAAGTCTACAAAAAGAAGACCGTCATTGTTCCGACTCATCGCCCTGTCAATCGAAAAGCTCTCCCGTCGCTGGTGTTTTCGTGCGATGAACACAAGTGGCGTGCCGTGGTTCATGAAATTCGCAGCATGAAAGAGCGTTCCAGGCCCGTGCTCGTTGGTACCCGAAGCGTTGAGAAGTCAGAATCTCTCTCGAGTAGGTTATCTGATTGCGGAATCGAACACGAAGTCATCAATGCGAATCAGCTTGCTCGCGAGGCCGAAGTCGTTTCGGAATCCGGTAAAGCGGGAAAGGTCACCGTGGCCACGAATATGGCCGGACGTGGAACCGATTTTATTCTGTCTCCAGAAGCTCGCTCTGCAGGAGGGCTGCACGTCATCCTTACGGAAATTCATGAGAGCCAGCGTATTGATTGGCAGTTGATCGGTCGCGGTTCGCGTCAGGGGGAACCGGGGAGCTTCTGCATTTTTGTTTCATTGGAAGACGAGGTATTGCGTTCGGGGCTTGGTGAAAAACGACAATCGAGAATCCGCACGAAGTATGCCGGTCTGCCTGAAAGTGGTTCGACATCCCGTCAACTTTTTCAGCGTTTTCGAGCGGCACAGCGACGTTTGGAACGAAAGCACCTTGTGGATCGAATGATTCTGCTCCGACAGGACCAGGAACGCCAAGAGCGACACATCGAGATGGGACAGGATCCTTATTGCGATGTCGTCCAGTAGCGGCGGTGGCAGTCGCCAATTCACGTGCAGTATTTGAATGATCAGGCGACAAATTTGACAGCGGATTTGCCGCCGAGCACTTGCGGGCAGATTACTTCATCGGCACCGACTTTTAGCATGCGACTTGCCAAGTCACCCGACTGGGCGCAACTGATGACCATCACTTCGGTGCCCATGCTTTTGCCGGTGATGGTAATCAACAGGTTGTCAAAATCAGAATCTGCTGCAGCGATCAGGTAGCCGGCAGAAAGCACGTTTGCGTCCGCGAGTGCAAGTTCCGAGGTTGGGTCATCTTCGATGATGGGGACTGACGGAAAAAGGCGCTCGATGCGTTGAGTTTCATCTTTGTCTTTGGCGATAACGACGACATCTTTCTGCTGTCGCACCAGTTGCTCGATAACGGTTTGCGCCAGTACGCCGCTGCCGCAAACGACTGTGTGATTAAGAAAATCCGTAATCATTTTTAGTTCCTTTCTACGACGCAACGATCCGCTAAGATCGTCGCTAATCAAGCTACTGGTGATGGCTGCTGACCAGCACGCCATCAGGATCACCGCAACTGAAATCAGTAGGGTTGTAAACACGCGACCGCCCTTGGACAGCTCGTGGGCTTCCCCGTAACCAACGGTCGAAAGCGTGATCGTTGTCATGTACAGCGAGTCAAAAATTGGCCAGCCTTCGATGATCGAATATCCGCAAGATCCGACAACCAGCAGCGCCAGCAACATGATGGTCAAGCTTCGATGCATTCCTCGTTCCATTGGGTTTATGCGAGGTAGATTTCTTCAACGGCAGCGAACTGGTCTCGGAACTGGGCCTCAATTTCAACCAGCTCCAAACCTGTGAATGCTTCTTCGATGAGCGGATTTGCATCTGTTGATTCGGTTTCATCGAATCCAATTTGCCATTGTCGTGCGAAATGGTTTGCCGCAATAACCGTTTGTGCCAATGCACTTGGGCATGCTGCGATGGAGGCGTGATGGCCAGCGATGACGTCGTTGATGGCTGGTGGAAGGCCCCAGCAAACTCCACAGTTCTTGCCGACTTCGGTGTGGCTAATTCCTATCCGAAGGACCTCTTCGTCAACGGTATGGCCGGTCGGATCTGAATCGAGGATTTCAACATATATCTCGGGAACGGCTTTAAAGAATACAAGTTTGCCGACGTCGTGCATCACGCCACACAAAAATGCTTCATCCGGATTTGCGATTCGAGACTGGCTTGCAAGGATTCGAGCAAGCGTTGCACAAGCCAGGGACTGAACGAACGCTTTCTCGCGATGAGCTGCCATTTCCGGAGTCCCTTCGCCAAAGACTGCTTTGGCTGCCGTCGCGATCGCCGTCTGAGCAACGGACTTCAGTCCCAGCAGGACAACGGCTTGGCCAATCGACGTGATGGGTCGCGACACTCCGTAGACGGGACTGTTGACGAGGCTAAGGATTCTTGGGCCGACCGCCGGTTCGCTTTCGATCAGCTGAATGATTCGCTTAACTTCGGCCTTTTTTTTGTTGCACTCGTGCATGATCGCAGAGGCGGAGGCTGGAAAGATTGGAAGTTGATCCAGTTGCTTAATGTCAAAAAGAGTGGACTCGCTACCGCTTTGCTCAATGGCTGATTTTTCGGAGGCCGACATTTCGTGAATCCTCTTTCAAAGAGTCGTGCTTTCTTCACTCCTTTCTTTCATCGAGTGTTGATTCAGGGTTGCCGGGCAGCGTCTTTCGATGAAGCGGTAAACCCTACGGCTCTGCGGAAATCATCCCTACAACTGGATTCAGCTGCACAGATGCGGCCATGTCGTCGCTCGCAATCGCAGTAAAGCAGCGAACCCAATTGGCGGTTCGCAGGCGGCAACAAGGCCGAGAATTTTCAGTTGTTGAAAAAAAATGGCTCTGGCATCAGGCGAAGAGATTTTGAAAATCCCTGTGGTCTGATCCCGAGCCAAATGTGCATCGGCCGAGCTTACGTTTTTCGCCAAGCCATCTGGTCAACCGCCGATCAATTTGCAGATCGACTAAGTTCACCAAGCCTGCCGGTTTAGCCCGGATTATTCACGATGCGTGGGCGTCGCCATGGAGAAAGCTTGTTTCATTCGGGTTTTGTTCCAGGTTTGTCGTTTCGGCAGGTCACCCAAGACGTGAAACTGACGAATTTGCAAAGCAGCCCTCAGCGTCGGGAGAATCGATTCAAAGGGCAAACCTGACGCCTGTCGTCGTGAATAATTCCGGTTTAGTTGCTTTCGATCGTGACGAATTCTCCGCCCGCACGCGTTGCAAGGTTTTGATAAACATTGAAAGAGATGTCTTCGTTAATGAAATGAGTCGAACCGTCTCCAAGCACAACGTTGATGCCACCAGGGTGGTTGCTGCCGAAGTCTTCAAGGTGGCCGTGGTCATCTGATAAAGGATGGTCAGCTGCACCAACGATCCTGGCTGCGGCTTCTTCCAGTTCTGGAACCATGCCGATCCATGAGATTGGTCCGTGCTCGTTGGTTCGCTCTGCGACGATGATTGTGTTGCTCAAACCGTCACGGAATTCGGCCAGCGGCAATTCGCTGTTCGCAAAAAATGCTCCGTTGCCTCGTCCAGGAAAATCATCCAAAGAACCGCTGCCAAACATGCCAGAATAATTGCTGCGCGATGCGAAAAGTTCTTCGTGCGAGTGATCGTCTTCATCGTCTCCGTGAATGTAAGCCAGCATGTGGTCGTGATCGTCATCGTCGTGGTCATCATCTTCCAGGTGAACATCCATGTTCTGGACCTCTTCAGCAGGATCCGATGGGCACATGTAAACCGGAATGCGAAGCTGGATGACGTCGTGGTGAGCTGCCGCATCGATCGAGACATTCAAATCGATTTGTTTGAAGATGTTATTTTGCTCAACGAACGGAAGCAGTTCAGCTGACCAACCCCAACCCGGTTCCTCCAGCGGTTGGAAATCACTCACCGTCGTCCAGCCAGACGGAAGGTGCATGTGAGCACTTTCATAATTCATCAGGGCAAGTCCAACCTGGCGAACGTTGTTGGCACATTGAATTCGTCTCGCCGCTTCGCGAACTTGCTGTACCGCTGGCAGTAACATGCCGATGAGGATGCCAATGATTGCGATGACTACAAGCAGTTCAACCAGTGTGAATCCGCGGTTTTGGTGGGACTTTGATTTCGTATAAGAATTGAGTTTCATTTTGAGGTTCCGGATCTGAATGGACGCATACATCCGGTGGCGATGTCGCCAACGACATGAATGCAAAGAGGGAATACAACAGCAAAAGCAAGAGATCTAGCTAATCGCTGGTGGCCCTCTATTCAGATACCGAACTGAAACATCCAGCATAGAAAGCTGGACGACGAAGAAGACGGCGTCAAATGTGATTCCGCTGGCAGTCGGCTGCGGGAGCTCATTTCCGCCGATCGCGTGCTCGAAAACCATTCGGCAAACCGAGCAATGGTCTGACTCTTCCTGTTCATTCGCTGGCAGAGACTCTGCATCATTGGCAAGCTGCGTCGTGCAATCGCAGTCGCTTGCAGGAATATCCTCTAAACCGGGAATCTGGGACTGAGAATGCTGGTGCGGAACGCCGCAGCAGGCTTGCCCATCAATATGGTTGTACTGGTGCGTTAGAGACAAAACAGCGCTGAAGACAATCGAAAAGATTGCCAAGCAGGAAGCCAATTTTGAATACGAAGACTGCACTAAATGTCCCGGAGTGA
>CAYZPA010000086.1:0-21925 GCA_964479855.1 uncultured Pirellulaceae bacterium | reverse complement strand
TTGTCTAACATATCGGTCAAAAAAATGATCCATTGGACCGACAACAAGCTAGGCACCACACTGACGAGCAAGCGTCAACTCGCTTACAAAGAAGCAAGAGCTACCTGAAACCATCGGGCCGCAAAAAAACAGGTCCAAAAGATTTTTGCACCGCCAGTGAGGGGGATTCGACAGACGCGAGGCGTGTAAGAGTCAAAGCAAAATGGCAACGACTACATGAACGCCGACGAGCAATTCTGCATTTTGTGGGATAAGCGACATGAATTAAACCTTGCGTTACACAAGGCTTGTTGCACGCAGTAGAATTTCAGAATGAAAGCAACCTTCGAAACCCCTTTTCTTTCGACCTTCACTCTCTCTGTGATTTTGCTTTTTTGCTTCACAACTTTCACGCATTCGCAAGAAATACCTGAAGCAAGAAAGCTGTATCGGCAAGGCGAATTCGAGAAAGTGATTCAACTCGCCGATCGCATTATTGAAAGCGCGGAGGAAGCGAAGCCTGCCGACCTCGAAGACTGGATCGTGCTCGCGTGCAAGGCTCAGCTGGCAACCGGAAAATACGAAGATGCGAAAGCAATAGCTGAACGAGGAATTGATGCATTTCGATACAGCATTCGAATCCGCGAAGCCGCGGCGGAAGCGTTTCGCTTTAACCAGGACGACGCTCGTGCTGGAGAACTAAAAGCTGAAATTGGCGAGCTGTGGAAACGTAGCAGCTGGCGATACCGCAACGTCGAAGACATGCTTGTTGTAGGTCGTTTTCTGCTTGCCGACGGTATCGACCCCAAAACCATCCTCACTCAACTCTACAAACCGGGGATCGAAAAGTACCCTCAGCGACCCGAATTCGAGATTGCGATCGGTGAATTGGCGCTCAGCAAAAACGACTACCAACTTGCGGCGACTCACTTTCGAAAAGCGATCAAGCTTGATGACGAAGATCCACGTTCTCACTTGGGATTGGCGGAAGCGTTTCGCCCCAGCAACAGCGAACTGGCGACCAAGTCGCTGAACCGAGTTCTGGAACTGGATGCGAATCACGTCGGCGCCCACTTGATCCTGATCGAGCAACATATTGCGGCAGAGTCCTATGACAAAGCGAGAAACGCGATCGCCGAAGTCCTCTCCGTCAATCCGAATCAGCCTGAAGCGTGGGCGATCAAGGCCGTGCTGGCTCACCTGGACAGTAAGTTCGATCTGGAAGGACGCTACCGCAGCAAAGCTCTGGCCCACTGGAAATCCAATCCCAAAGTCGACCACTTGATCGGATTGCAGCTTTCAAAGAAATATCGTTTCGAAGAAAGCGTCGCCTACCAACGTCGGGCCTTGGTCATTGATGAAGATTACATTCCAGCCAAAATCCAACTGGCTCATGACTTGTTGCGATTGGGGCAGGAACTTGAAGGCTGGAAGCTTGCTGAAGAAGTTTTCGATGCGGATCAGTACAACGTTGTCGCCAACAATCTGGTAGCACTTCGCGACAATTTCGGAAAATTCGCAACGCTTGAAGAAGACGGATTCGTCGTACGAATGGCTCAAAACGAAGCCGACATTTACGGTCGACAGGTTTTAGATTTGCTTGTCGATGCAGAAAAGAAACTGGCGACGAAGTATCAGGTGAAGATTCAAAAGCCAGTCTTCGTCGAAATCTTTCCGCGACAGCAGGATTTTGCGATCCGCACGTTTAGCATGCCCGGCGGCGCGGGATTCCTGGGCGTTTGCTTTGGCCGTGTGATCACGATGAACAGCCCAGCGGCTCAAGGTGCATCGCTCACGAATTGGAAAAGCGTGCTCTGGCATGAGTTTTGTCATGTTGTCACGCTTCAGAAAACCAAAAACAAAATGCCGCGTTGGTTAAGCGAAGGCATCTCCGTCTACGAAGAGCAACTGGCCAACGAAAGCTGGGGAGATCGCATGTCGCCCGAGTATCGCGAAATGATCTTGAGCGATGATTTGACTCCGGTCAGCAAACTTAGCAGTGCGTTTTTGCAAGCCCGCACGGCGATGCATCTTCAGTTCGCTTACTTCGAATCGTCGCTGGTCGTTAGATTTTTGGTTGAGAAGTTTGGCGAAGAATCGCTCGTCGGCATTCTTGATTCGCTTGGCATGGGCATTCCCATCAATGATGCAATCTCACGACATGCGGGACAGATCGATTTGCTCGACAAACGGTTTGAAGAGTACGTCACGGAGGCTGCGAAAGAATATGGCAAGAATTTTGACTGGCAGAAGCCAGAGCAACCGCTCACCAGCAGCGATGCGTGCCAGCAATGGCTGGATGATCACGAGAACAACTTTTACGGACTGCTTGGTTTGGCAGCCGCTCAGCTTAAGGAGTCAAAGCCGGAGGCCTCGCTCGAAACCATCAAGAAATTTGAATCGCTTCTGGCAGAAAACACGCAAGAGTCTGCTGCAAAACAACTCAAGGCGGCGGCATATCGCAAACTGAAAAATATCAAAAACGAAACATTGGCGCTCGAATCGGTTTTAACTCTGGAGTCCAGCGAAATCGACGCTTGCAATCGATTGATGCAGATCTACTCCGATACCAAAGACACGCCCAACTTGAAACGCATGGCCCGACTACTTCAATCCATCAATCCATTGCTCAAATCGTCTCATCGCACCTTGGCGTCGTTGGCCGAAAAGGAAAATGATGATCAGCTCGCAATCGAATCACTGTCAGCGTTGGCAACCATGAATCCGCTGGACAAAGCCGACACTTATTATCGATTGGCGTCGGCACAGTTTCGACAGAAAGATTCGAACTCCGCGAAACGAAACGTTTTGCTGGCTCTCGAAACGGCTCCACGTTTCCGGGATGCACATAAGTTGTTGCTGCAAATTGTGGACAGCGTTTCGGATACTCAAGTGAAGGAAGACCAACAATGAAACGGACTTTCGTATTCAAACGGACTTTCGCATTCCCAATATTGATCCTGTTGTTTTGCGGCGTGTTCATCGCATTGATGATGCAAGCACAACATGCTCGTGATGCGTCCAACGCTTCTGCTGAGCCACAACAAATTCGCAGCACCGACGTTAGTGAAAGCGAAGTATTACCGGTCGAAGACACCGTGCAGAACGACTCGATCGCCAAAGTCGCTCAGCAAGATTTCCAGCAAGGCAGAGGCTTCAGACGCTGGGGAGGACGGCGGCGTGACCCAAACGATCGTGGCGGAGTTCCACTTTGGGAAAATGAAGCGGCCGATCCGGGAGACGTTTTTACGTTTGTGCGAATCCGATACGAATCCTATCGCGGTCGCTACCGCTGGAACACGGACTATCCCGATGCCGATCTGAACCTTTCCTATCGACTGCAACAGTTGACTTCGATCAAAACGGATCCCAATGGAAAAATCCTGCGACTCACGGACGAATCACTGTTCGAGTATCCGTTCATCTACATCATCGAACCGGGCGGAATGACGCTTAGTGAGGAGGAAGTGGTTGGCCTACGAACTTACCTCGAACGTGGTGGGTTCTTGATGGTCGACGATTTTTGGGGCGAGGCTGAGTGGGAGAACTTCGCATTCGAAATGAAACGTGTTTTTCCCGACCGCCCAATCGAAGACATTCCACTCGAACATGAGATCTTCAACATCGTTTACAAGATCAAAAAGAAACCTTTGATCCCAAGTGTTCACGCCTATCGAAACGGTAACTGGACGGAACGCTGGGACGCAAGAGAGCCTCACTACCGTTGCATCAAAGATGACAGCGGCAGACTGATGACGGTCATCTGCCACAACACGGACCTTGGCGACGGATGGGAGCAGGAAGGAACTGATGCCGGGTATTTTGAAACGTACTCGGAACCCTATGCCTACCCGCTGGGAATAAACATTGTGACTTACGCGATGACCCATTAGCCCGTAACGACGGCTTCCAGCCGTTGAAATCAAATCAGCTGACGGCTGAATGCCGTAACTACGTTCAACAAACAATCATCACGGAGATCCTGTGACACAAACCGATACTTTTGAAGCCGATCGACAGGCCGTGGAACTTATCCGCGAAGGCCGAGACAAGATTCATACTGAACTTGAAAAAGTTATCGTTGGTCAGAAAGACGTGATCAATCAACTTTTGATCAGCCTGTTTGCCGGTGGTAACTGTTTGCTCACCGGAGCGCCAGGACTTGCGAAAACTTTGCTAGTTCGCAGCATCGCAGAGATTTTCGACCTGCAGTTCAATCGAATTCAGTTCACGCCCGACCTGATGCCTGCAGACATTACGGGCACTGAAATCCTCGAGGATAATCTTGAAGGCCGGAAGCTACAATTCGTTCAAGGCCCGATTTTCGCCAACGTCATTTTGGCCGATGAGATCAATCGAACGCCACCGAAAACGCAGGCCGCGCTGCTGGAGGCGATGCAAGAACACCAGGTAACCGCTGCTGGGAAGCGATACGTTCTACCGGAACCGTTTTTCGTTCTGGCGACCCAAAACCCAATCGAGATGGAAGGCACTTACCCGCTGCCGGAAGCTCAGCTCGACCGGTTTATGTTCAACGTGCACATGGACTACCTTCCCATCGAAGACGAAATCGAAGTGGTACAACGAACGACTTCCGTTGGCTCCGAATCAATCGGCAAACTCTTCACAGCGGAGGATGTTCTCAAGTTCCATCGCACCGTTCGCAAAGTTCCGGTTGCCAAAGAACTGGTGAAATACGCGGTCGAGCTCGTCGACGCCAGCCGGCCTCACCGGGAATCTACGCCCGAATTCGTAAACGATTGGGTGAACTGGGGAGCAGGAATTCGTGGTGCTCAAAATCTTGTTTTGGGCGCAAAAGCTCGAGCACTGCTTGAAGGTCGATCGCACGTCAACCTTGAGGACATTCAGTCGCTGGTGATGCCCACACTTCGCCATCGAATCTTGCCGGGCTATCGAGCCCAAGCCGAGAACATCTCCGTTGAGATGATCATTGACCGTATCGTCGAAAACGTAGGACGACCGAACATTTAACATGACAGCACCAGCACGACTCGCAAGTTTTGATGTAGCAAAATACGAGCCCGAAGCGCAAGCGAGTGGATATCTCCGAGGAAATCCGTGTCCCTCGCTTGCGCGTCGGGCTCGTATTGAAACGCTCCGCGAGCGACTCAATCGTATGAGCTTCGAGCTGGCATTTGCGATCAACTGTCTCGAGTAAACAATGAGCAACTCAGTTACGAATACGAAATCCCAACAGCGAGCCAGTTCAAAAACCAGTTCGCCTCAGAATTCGTACGTCGACACCGAAGCCATCCTGAAGCTCAAGAACCTCGAACTCCGAGCCAGACTGATTGTCGAAGGGTTCATGTCAGGATTACACCGCAGTCCCTATCACGGATTTTCCGTCGAATTCACCGACTACCGCGAGTATTCCCCCGGCGATGACCTCAGGCACCTTGACTGGAAGTTGCTCGCCAGACGCGATCGACGCTACATCAAACGATTCGAAGATGAAACCAACCTTCGCTGCCACTTGCTGGTGGATCTGAGTCGATCGATGAGCTTCGGTTCTGGCGACATCGAGAAATCCGAATACGCGAAAACGTTAGCGGCTTCGCTTGCGTGGTTCCTGTTTCGACAACGCGACGCAGTTGGGTTAATCACATTTGATGAAGCTATCGATCAAGTCTTGCCGGCTCGCTTTCGCCCGGGACATTTGCGACACCTGCTGGGAGCACTGGAAAGATCTACTGGAGGAAGTGAAACGAACATCAGCCGACCGCTCGAGCAAGTCGCTGCAACGATTCAAAAACGCGGCTTGATCGTTTTGGTGTCCGACTTGTTAGTTCCTGTTGATTCGATCACCAAACCGCTCAGCTATCTGCGAGCGATCGGACACGATGTTGTATTGCTCCGCGTTCTCGATCCAAGTGAAGTCGATTTCTCATTCGGCCAGGCTTCCATGTTTGTCGACCTCGAATCGAATCGAGAGATCTACGTCGACCCGAGTGCCGTTGCGGAGAACTACCAGAAACAGTTCGCAGCACACCGCTCAGAGATCAAAACGTTCTGCGACGAAAACGGAATCGACTTCTTCGAAGCCTTGACGAGTGACCCCGTGCAAAAATCGTTGTTCAACTTTTTGCAGGCCCGAACCCATCAGGCGCAGCGAGGCCAACTAACAGCCGCCAACCCCAACCAGCGTGGTGGGGGATCTCGATGAGTGCACTTGCATGGCTTTTCGGACTTGGTTTCCTGGCACTCGCCGGGCCGCTGCTGTTCCATCTGATTCGTAGAACGCCTAAAGGTGAAGTTCCTTTCAGCTCATTGATGTTTCTGAGTCCGACGCCGCCACGACTTACGCGACGTAGCCGACTGGATAACTTGTTGCTGTTGTTACTTCGCATGGCCGCCGTCGCTTTAATCGCGGCCGCATTCATGCGTCCATTTTTCAATAGCAACGTCAAGCTGAATTTCGGCGACGTTCCAGGCCGTCGAACCGCCGTGTTGCTGGACACTAGCGCCAGCATGCAACGAGCCGACTTGTGGAAGCAAGCTGCCGACAAGCTGAAACAGATTGTCGATCAGGCCGAAAGCAACGATGAGATCGCAGTATTCACGTTTGACAAACAACTTAAAAAACGAATTGACTATATAAAGAAGTCCGCGGCATCGAGCCTGATACAAAAATTTGACGAACTCAGTGTCTCACCAACCTGGAACGATACGAATCTGGGCGATGCACTTGTCGACATCGCCAATCGACTTCTTGAGTCAAACGAAATCGTCGAGAAGGATGAAGCAGAAACCTCTGGCACTCAATCGATTGCTTCCAAGCTCCAGGTCGTCGTGATTTCTGACATGCAAACCGGCTCTTCAACAGCTGCCCTACAGAGTTTTCGTTGGCCAGAGCAAGTAAAGGTCGAATTCGAAACCGTGGCAACACAACCCGGCTCCAATGCAACGCTGGAACTGTTGCCAGTGGACGAAAATAATCCGCAACAGATCCGGGAAAACGTGCTGGTTCGAAACTCGAAAGAATCGCCAACCAATCAGTTTTCCGTGTCGTGGGAGAACAGCTCACTGGCTGCGATCCCATTCCAGGTTCCCGCTGGTTCGAGCAAGATCCTTCGTGTCACGCGAGATGCGACGTCTCAGTCATCGAGCAAATTAATGCTCGAAGGCGACGATGCAGAATTCGACAATCAGCACTTTGCCATTCCACCGCTGAAGCAAACGGTCGTCGTTCGGTACATTGGCGACGAATCACCGAACGATCCAGAAGGGATGCTCTATTACTTCAAACGCACCTTGATCGAATCGCCAACGACAACGTTTGATTTCAAGCAGCACTCAACAACGGACGGCTCAGACCAACCTGACCTGAGCCTCGAATCACCCGACTTTCTTGTCGTCGCTCGATCGGTGAATGACAAAGAGCAAACGGCAATCAACGAGCTTCTAAAACGTGGCACCACTTTATTGGTCGCCATCGACGATTCATCCATGACCGATTCGACGCGAGACTGGACTGGCATCACCAACATTGAAAGTTCAGACAAACCGTCGAACGACTATGCCATGCTTGGCAACATCGATTTCTCGCACCCCGCATTCGCACCGTTCTCGGGGCCTCGATTCAATGACTTTACTCAAGTTCGATTTTGGGAGTTTCTCAAGCCCACACTGTCGGACAACGTTCAAGTGTTGGCACGATTTGATGATGACTCGCCGGCGGTTTGGTATCAGCTGACTCATGACAACAGCGACATTTACGTGTTCGGGTTTGGTTGGCAGCCCTCAAAGAGTCAGCTCGCCCTGTCCAGCAAGTTCCTGCCTTTGATGATGCGGATGATCGAACTGGCAACGAAAACGGAACCGGTCGCTCCCAACAATGTCGTTGGCGATTCCATTGCCGTACCAACCGGCTACGATCGATTCGTTTCACCCAATGGCGACGTTGAATTTATCGACGACGTCGCTTTGGTATCACCGAACACGCCAGGAATTTATTCGTTCGCCAATTCATCGGATTCAGAGAAACCTGAACTTCAGATTGCCGTTAACATCGATCCATCTGAAAGTCAGACGGACACGATGCCTGTTGATCAAATTTCTGCTTTGGGGGTCAACGTTGGCACTCACAGCACGACGGAAGAGGAAGTCGAACAGCAACGCCAGCTGCTGGACTTCGAGCTTGAGAATCGGCAGAAACTGTGGAAGTGGCTGGTGCTCGGCGCGATCGGATTGATCATCGCCGAATCTTACGTTGCTGGACGAACCGACCGCAGCAATCGCCGACAGGAAATTTCAGAGCAAGGGACAGCCCATGAGTGATATGAGCCATCAACCAATGAACCCCGCTCTGCAAGATCAGTTGCGGCCAGTCGTACGCCGAGAGCGTTTTCGATTGGTTCTCTCATTTCTTGCAATCACCTGGATCATCGTCGCAATTGTTGGGCTGCTTGTTTACGCTTTAAACCGTACAGCTGAATCCGCACTCGACCCTTACCTTCCCGCTGCATGGATCTGGATTTCCGCGATCGGTGGAATCGGGACGCTTGCCGCGATGATCGTTGCATTTATCTCCATGCCAAATGCGGAGAAGATGGCTCATCGCGTCGAGGAAAGATTCCCGGAATTGGATTCGGTTTTGCTGACCGCAATCGAGCAAAAGCCAACCCCTTCCGAAGGATTGAGCTTTTTCCAGCACGACATCATTCAAAAAGCAGTCCACCATAGCTACCAAGAGAAATGGGCATCTGTTATCCCTGGTTGGAAACTGTTTTCGTCATCCTTCGGTGTCATAATTGGCTTCGTTGGCGCCGCGGCCACATGCATTCTGTTGGTGCTGCTGCCGAAACCGGAGATTGACAGTTCGATTCACCTTTTCGATGACATTGAAGAACCGGTGAAGCTCGACCTTTCATGCAACGTCCAGCCGGGCAACGCGGAAATTGAACGCGGAACGAATCTGTTGGTCCTGGCTGAGTTTGCGAAGGACTCGCCGTCGGAAGCGAAATTGCATTACACCAACGAGTCGGGTGAAGATCGCGTCGTTTCAATGACCAAGAGTCTTGACGATCCTGTTTTCGCGTCTCGCATCATGCAAGTCGACCATCCACTGACCTATTACGTTGAATTCGCAGATCAAGCGTCGGATGAATACGTCGTCACCGTATTCGAATTCCCGCGTCTGGTACGAACGGATGTGGAGCTCAGTTACCCAAAATACACGAACCTGCCCAATAAGACTCTGCAAGACACGCGTCGATTTTCAGCGGTCATCGGAACGGACGCGAAACTCCAGTTCCACCTCAACAAAGATGTGACTTCGGCGACGCTTCGTCCAGAAAGCAAAGACGGTGAAGTCTTGCGGCTCACTAAAGACAACCTCAATCCACTGCTTTGGCAAACAAGCCTGATCGTCGAACAGTCTGGCAAGTACCGGTTGCACCTTGTCGATGATCAGGGGCGCGAGAACAAGTCACCGCCTCGATTGACCATCAAGGCATTGGAAAACCAGCCGCCTGAATTGAAGCTGCTCGAACCCGCTCGCGACATCGCGGTATCGGCGATCGAAGAGGTTTCGATGAGTGCTTCGGTTTGGGACGATTTCGGTGTGGCAAGAACGGGTTTGGCATGGTCGATCGGCGGCGGCGAACCAGGCGAGCTTGAAATCGCCAGCGATCAGAGTGCCAAAAAGAAACATATCGTTGACCATCTGCTTGAGCTTGAATCGCTGAGCGCGGAACCTGATCAACTTGTGGCGTGGCATTTTTGGGCGGAAGACATTGGGCCCGATGGCGAACCACGTCGCACCGAAAGCGACATGTTCTTTGCCGAAGTGCGTCGCTTTGAAGAAGTTTTCCTGGAGTCCGAAGGCGGACAAGGCCAACAGCAGCAACAGCAGCAGCAAGGCGAACAGGGGCCGAGTGCAGAACAGGCGATGGAGCTGGCTGAGCTACAGAAAGAAATTATCAACGCCACGTGGCGTGTCGTTCGCCGAGAAAAACGATTCGAACTGACGCCTAGTTTCGATGACGATGTGAAACTAATCGCAGAATCCCAACGATCGGCGATCACGCAAGTTGATGAACTGGCGGAAAAATTGAACGACGACCTTGCAAAGGGCTTGGTGGACGAACTCAAGTCAATCATGAACGACGCCGTCGACAAACTGGAAGCGGCTCGCAGTGAGCCGTCGGCTCAGCCACTGAAGAAAGCCATCAGCAAACAGCAATTGGCGTGGCAAACACTTCTGAGAATGCGTGCTCGTGAAGTCCAGATTCAACAATCTCAACAACAGAGTTCCCAGTCGAGCAGTTCCCAATCCTCTCGCCAGCGACAGCTGCAGCAAATGGAACTGACGGAGCAGGAAGATCGCTACGAACAGGAGCGACTGGCTCAGGAAGAAAGCGAACAAGCTCAACAGCAACGTGAAAATCGGCAGATCCTCAGCCGCCTGAAAGAACTTGCCCAGCGTCAGAACGACCTGAACAAACGGGTCAAGGAACTTCAATCGGCACTTGAGGAAGCCGAAACAGAACAGGAAAAAGAAGAGCTTGAAAAACAGCTAAAGCGACTGGAAGAGGAACAGCAGCAGGTGCTCCGCGACACCGATGATCTTCAAGAGCGAATGGAAGAATCGCCAAACCAACCGACCGAACAAATGGAGCAGCTGCAGGAAGCGCGAGAAAACGTGCAACGATCTTCCGAAGCACTACAGCAGGGCGACTTGTCCAAGGCGGCCAACGAAGGCACGCGTGCTGAACGAGAATTGAAAGAACTTCGTGACGAGTTTCAAAAACAGGCGGCGGGTCAGTTCAATGAACAAATGAGGCAAATGCGAAACGAGGCGCAGGATCTTCAAAATGAACAGGAAGAACTCGCCGAGCGACTGAACAATCAGGAACAAAACGACGCGGACAGCAATCGACTCGATGGAGCCGATAAACGCCAGGAATTGGTTGACGGAATCCGCAAGGGACAGGAAGCGGTCGAGGACCTTCGTGAACAGATCAAGCAAACCATCGAAGAGGCTGACGAACTTGAACCGCTGCTGGCCGACGAACTCTACGACACCTATCGGGAAACCGAACAGTCGCGACCAGATCGCGCTTTACAATACTCGGCGGAAGCAATCGAACGTGGCTTTGACGAAGACGCCGAACGAATCCACGAAGCCGCCATGGAAGGAATCGAAGAGTTGCGAGAAGGAATCGATCGGGCAGCGGAACGTGTGCTGGGCGATGAGACCGAAGCGCTCAAGGCGGCTCGCGACACGATCAAGAATCTGTCACGCGAGCTCGACGATGAGATTGAGCGAAATGATCCTGATCAGGAAGGAAAAGAGCAGGGCGGTGAACGAGCTGCATCCAACAATCAACAAAGCTCAGGCGAACGTGGCGATGCTCAAGGCGAACAGGGTCAGCAGCAAGGCGAACGACAAAATGGCGAACGATCAGAATCGGGTCAGCCCGGCCAAGGACAGCAAGAATCGGAAAATCCACAAGACGGCTCTGGTCAGGGTAGCAGCGGAAATCAAGAGAACGCTGAGAATCAAAATCCAGAATCTCAGAATGGCGGCGGACAAAATCAAGGTTCCTCGAATCAAGGCCAGCCAAGCGAGGGTCAGCCAAACGACGGTCAACCAAACGACGGTCAATCAAACCAGAACTCGCAAAATCGCCGCGGTGGAAACCGGCTCGATGGCGACCCTCAGGAAACTGGCGGGCTCGGTGGCATTGCAACGCCGACCAATCGAGGCAATTTCGCTCCAATCACTGGAGAAGACTTTCGCGAATGGTCCGATCGACTTCGCGACGTCGAAGAAATGATCGCCGATCCCGACTTGCGAGCTGACGCCGCTCGGATTCGCGACCAGGCCAAAGCCATTCGCAGGGATCTCAAACGTCACTCGCCCGAACCGGACTGGGACAAAATCAAAATGGAGCTGGCTGAACCATTGGCCGAATTGCAAAGCCGCGTCACTCAGGAAATTCTTAGACGTGATCCGAAAAATGCGTTGGTGCCGCTCAACCAGGAACCCGTTCCTACACGATACGAGAATGCCGTTCGCAAATACTATGAAACGTTGGGGACCGGCCAGTGACTGAACCTCTGTTGGCATTCATGCCCGACACCTGGAACGCGATGCACTGGTGGGTTCCCGCTTTGATCGCGTCGCTGTTGGCGATCCCGATCGCGTTCTGGTCGAACTTTTCACGACAAGTCACACCGCAGCGAGGATTCCTTCTTTCGATTCTCAAGGCGATCGCGATTGGCCTGCTAGTGCTTTGCTTGCTCGAACCCATGAACCAGTTTGAGCAAGCCAAACCTGGAGCGAATTCGTTGATCGTGATGGCGGACTCAAGCCAGAGCCTTGACGTGAAAGACGCTGGTCAGTTGGATTCGCGAGCTAAACAACTTGCGGCGTTACTTGATCCAAATTCAAACTGGTTGAATCAGCTTGGGCGAAATTTCGAACTTCGCAGATACACATTTGATGAACGCGCCACGAATGTCGTTGACTTTCAGGACTACTCAGCCAACGGCCAATCCAGCGAGATTTTGAATTCGATGTCCGCCGTTGGCAAACGCATTGAAGGGAAACCCAATGCCGGAATCATTTTGCTGACCGATGGCAACGAGTCCACGAATCCTGACCTTTCTGCGTTTGATTGGTCGACTCTGCCGCCAGTTTATCCGGTCGTCATTGGAGCCAGCCAACCACAACGCGATCTTTCGATCACGGGCGTCACGACATCACAAACGAATTTTGAATCTGCGCCAGTAACCATCAAAGCGGAATTGGTCGCCCAAAAGTTTGCGGGAAAAACAGTGACCGTCGAACTGGTTGGGCAGGACAACAAAGTCATCGAATCGCAGGAAGTTCGCCGCGTTGAGGACGGAAAAACTTTTGCCGTCCGCTTCAAACTGAAACCAGAGAATCGCGGCGTTAACGTGTTTGAAGTTCGCACGCACGAAAAAGGCAAGACGATTGAAGACAGCAACGGCGAAGCAACTCTGGTCAACAATCGGAGACTGGTCATCGTCGATCGTGGCAAAGGTCCGTTTCGAGTCCTCTACATCGCGGGACGTCCAAACTGGGAATACAAGTTCATGCGCCGGGCATTGGCAGACGACAACGAACTGAATCTGGTCGGTCTGCTCCGAGTCGCCAACAAGGAACCGAAGTTTACTTTCCGCAGTCGCGATGGCGAAACGACCAATCCTCTTTTTCGCGGGTTTGGCAATCAGAAAGACGATACGGCGGAACAGTACGACGAAGCCGTCATGATTCGTCTGGACACGCGAGACGAATCGGAGCTTCGCGACGGCTTCCCCAAAGATGCAGCTGGGCTGTTTGAGTATGACGCTGTGATCATCGACGATCTCGAGGCTTCCTTTTTCACTCAGGATCAAAAAACGTTGCTTTCGCAATTCGTTAGCTTACGAGGTGGCGGACTGATGATGCTCGGCGGCGTCTCCACGTTTGCTCGCGGAGGCTACGATCGCACTCCGATTGGTGAATCGCTTCCCGTTTACCTGGACCAACGTACTCCGGAGAACGAAAATGTCGATTACCGTCTGGCACTCACTCGTGAAGGCTGGGTGCAGCCTTGGATTCGCATCGAATCGACTCGCGAGGAAGAACTAAAGCGGCTTGAGACCATGCCGCCGTTCCAAACGCTTAGCCGTTCACGATCCATCAAGCCCGGTGCAACGATCCTTGCAAACGCAACCGGCCCCGACAACACGACCTACCCGGCGCTAGTTGTGCAACGATTCGGAAACGGGCGAACTGCGGCCATGCTGATCGGAGATCTTTGGCGCTGGAAACTGCAATCCGTCACAGAAAGCGAAGACTTGAATAAAGCGTGGCGTCAGACGCTGCGATGGTTGGTTTCAGAAGTTCCGCGTCGTGTCGAAGTATTGGCTGAGCCTGATTCAAGCCAACCTTCGCTTACGAAGATCCGTGTTGAAATTCGCGATGAAGAGTTCAAACCTCAACTCAATGCCGAGCTTGAACTGAAAGTCGTCACGCCATCGGAAAAGGAAATTGTGATCGCTTCGCAGCAGGATTCCAGAAATGTTGGCCAGTACATTGCCGAATTCTCGTCGCAAGAACCGGGAGCCTATCGGATCATCGCAACGGCGAAATCTCCCGATGGCGAACTGATCGAAACGAGAGAAACCGGTTGGATTTCTGATCCAGCGGTTGCCGAATTCGAGTCACTGCGGCCCAATAGAGAGTTCCTGAAACAAATTGCAGACAAAACAGGCGGTGAACTGATCGAAGTTGGCGACCTTGAATCTTTCGCCGCCAGTTTCGATGCCAGAAAAGTCCCCGTGTCGGAAACGAAATCGGTACCTTGGTGGCACCGCTGGTCCATTTTTGCGGCTGCAGTTGGTTTGCTTCTGGCAGAGTGGGGCGCGAGAAGAATGTGGGGGTTAGCGTGATGTCAGGTTTAACATTCAAGACCAAAACAAGTTTACGTTCGTGCGCAAGGAAAAATACAAGCCCGAAGCGCAAGCGAGTGGATATCCCCGAGGAGAGCCGTATCCCTCGCTCGCGCGTCGGGCTTGTATTGAAACGCTTTGCTTTTCCAATTTTACGGGCGTATTGTCGTGTAAAATGCAAAGCTGTATCCGGTCTGGACAGCTTCAAAACGCGCAAGCGAGTGAGGCGACGGCGCTACCCACTCCCTTCCGCTGTGTACGCTTCGGCCCTGTATTTTCTCTTTCTCCCGTCCGTGCTACTCGCTCAAGAACCCTCAACTGAACCAACCCAAGCGGTGATCGTTATCGTCGGCGCGTCGGGCAAAGACGAATACGAAGCACAATTCAAGGTTTGGACTGATGCTTGGCAGCAAGCGGCCAATCACACTCGTTTGACCTTGATCGGCCTTGATGAAACCAAAAAGCAATCCAAGGATCTGCTTCAGCAGGCCATTGAAGAATCGTTCGCCGACGATCAACTGCAGGAAGTTTGGCTGGTCATGATTGGACACGGCACCTTCGATGGGAAACGAGCCAAATTCAACTTGCATGGGCCAGACATTGAATCTACGGAACTTAAGACGTGGTTGGAACCATGCGACAAACGCTTTGTCGTATTGAATTGCACGTCCAGCAGCAGCCCCTTTATCAACTCGTTAAGCGGCCCCAATCGAATCGTCGTCTCAGCGACTCGAAACGGGTACGAATTCAACTTCGCGCGATTCGGGAAATACCTTTCCGAGTCGATCGACGACCCCGCCATTGATCTGGACAAAGATGGCCAGACTTCGGTTCTGGAAGCTTTCTGCGCCGCCAGTCGCGGTGCCAGCGACTTTTATCAGCAGGAAAACCGTATCGTCACCGAGCATGCTTTACTGGATGACAACGGCGACAAAAAAGGAACACCTGCAGACTGGTTTGACGGAGTGCGAGTCACCAAGGCGTCAAAAACCGGAACAGCAGATGGCCTTCTGGCAAACCAAGTGTTTTTGAAACGGCGCGGAGCCGAAAACACACTTTCAATCGAAGACCGAAAAATGCGAGACGAACTTGAATCTCAATTAGAACAACTCCGATCTCTAAAAACGAAAATGGATCAGTCCGAATACCTGTTGGCGATTGAACCGATCCTGATCAAGTTAGCTAGAATTTACGATGAATCAGCTCCGTCTCAAAAAGCAAACTGAACCGACGCAAAAGAGATTCGAGAAGTTTCGGCATAGGGCTCCGACATGTTTTTCAACCCGGATTAAGTCAACTTCCGCTCAAGCCCGTTTTGCACGACGCTTTCAGCTGACGAGCCTTCTGAAAACAAGCCCGGATTCTGAACTCAAGCAAATCAGTCAACTCATCATCCGACAGGTCAAGAAATTCTTCTGGCTGAATTGGCTCACCGAAAACAACCTGAATCGTCGCACCGAAATTTGGAAACGAAGCGTGAGGTGGAAGCGCATCCCATGCTCCATCGAGCCCCACCGGCATGATGGGAACTTTTGATTTTCGAACCAGCGCGCAAAAGCCACGTTTGATCGGATTTAGTTCGCCGTCGGTCGATCGAGTACCTTCCGGAAACATCAAAACGGATTCCTTTTTTTTAAGCCGTTTCAATGTTTCCTTGATTCCGCCCAAACTTCCTTCGCGATCAATTGCAATGGCATCATTCCACGTCAGAAACCATCCCAATGCTCTGGTCTTAAAAAGCCCTTTTTTGGCAAGGTAGTTTACTGGCCGAGGACAAGCACAACCAAGAATCAGCGGATCAAGATTACTTTGATGATTTGAACAGACCAGCATTGGTCCGTTGCGAGGATAGTGCTTGATGCCGTAGACACGAAGACGAAAGAACAACATCGTCATTCGAAAGAACCATCGAACCATCGATTGAGCGAATCGAATCGGTGGCGTCCGTCTTGTTTTATCTTGCGGGTCAAACATGGGTAACAATAAATGGCTTCAATTCACGAACTGGCTCAAGTCCCACCTGTCCACCTGAGCCGGATTCACGATAATCTGTCGTATGAGAATTGGAAACACAATCATCGAAGAAACTTTCGCCGAAGGGTTCACCATGCGTTACACGCGACTGGTGATTACCGCGTTGGATCGTTTTTGGTTGCAAGCTGGCCTGACCGAGTTTTGCGGTTATGGCAGTTCCGTCATTCTCTGCGACGCCGAAGTGGGTGTTGAAATTGCGTCAATTGACTCGGCGAGCACATTCGACAGTCGCCCCGGCGCATCGATCATGGCCTTCGGATTTTCCACAGAAGCTCTCGCCAAAGCCATCTCCAAACGTGTGGGGCAGTGCCTGATGACCTGCCCAACAACCGCCGTCTTTGACGGCATGAAGGCGATTGGAGACTCAAGTTTTGAAGTCATCGAAACATCGCACGAAGACTCACGTCCGATCCAGCTCGGCGATCATATTCGCTTCTTCGGCGACGGGTTTCAAAAAAGCAAAATCATCGGCCCGAGACGTCTTTGGCGAATCCCCGTCATGGATGGCGAATTCATCATCGAGGACGCGACTTCGTGTCGAAAAGGAGTCGCCGGAGGAAACTTTCTGATTCAGTCCGTCGATCAACCATCCGGCCTGGCGGCGGCTCGTCGAGCAGTCGAAGCAATTCAAGCTTTGCCCAATGTGATCACTCCTTTTCCCGGTGGCGTCGTTCGTAGTGGCAGCAAAGTGGGTTCCCGATACAAGGCATTAAGAGCATCGACGTCACATACGTTCTGCCCGACGCTGCGTGACCGCGTGGATTCAAAGGTTCACCCGAAAGCGAATTGTGTTCTGGAAATCGTCATCGATGGCGCGGATTTCGAATCGGTTTCCGCTGCAATGCGAGCCGGCATTTTGGCGGCTGTCGATGTTGAATCGGCCGGCGATTCGATTGTCTCCATCAGTGCTGGCAACTACGGTGGCAATCTTGGGAAACACCATTTTAAATTGCATGAAGTGATGGATGGTTGAAACACGAACACAACCGACCGCTTTGCAACGCCGCTTGCGACGCTTCTTTTCCAAGCCGATTGTTGAAATTTCTGTCGGTTGTCTGATCCTTGTTTCAGTCTCACTAACGTTGCTGGAGTTCTATTTTGATCACCAGCTTCAGTTGGGCCCCGACGCGAAGAACAATCTTTTGGCATCAGTGTTTGGAACGATCACCAAAGATAAACTGCTCTCGATTGAGCGGTTTGGCGACGTCATAACCGCGATTTTTATTGTCGAACTGACGTTTCGTTATTTGGCGATCGGTTCATGGCGTCGTTTTCTGGCAGAATACTGGCTGGATGTGCTGGCGACGATTCCTCTGTTTCGAATCTTCCGAACCGCCCGAGCGTTGCGACTACTGCGGTTGTTTCGACTGTTTCGGCTGATGGGCGTGCTGTCCAGATTGTCGACTCACTATCCGTATATACTCCGGCGCGGAGCTGTCGATTTTCTTGTGATCAGCGGCCTGCTGGTGATCTCAATCGCGTTCGGCACACTAACGGTCATGCAAGCCGAAAAATCCAAAACGGCAGACGATGCGACGATGCCGATAACCGACGTCGCGAACAGCGTTGCGGCGGACGAGGGCGGCGACGATTTCAATCTGGAAAATTCGTTCTGGTTTAGTGTCTACACGCTTTTCGCGGGCGAGCCTGTTCCATCAGCTCCCAAGACCCTGACAGGGCGGATCGTTACCGTGTTTCTGATGTTCATGGGGCTGACGATCTTTGCGATTTTTGCGGGAACCGTTTCCGCATTCATGGTCGACCGACTACGAGTGGAAGGAAAAGTTATGAATTTCAACGATTTGGAAGACCATGTTGTCATCTGCGGCTGGACTCCGAAAACTGAAATCATCATCAAAGAATATCGCATGACGAAGGCCACCAAATCGATGCCGATCGTCGTCATTTCTGAGTTGGATTCTGAGCAGTTGATTCAGACCATCAATCAAATTCCAAACGTCTGGCTAATCAGCGATGACTTTACAAAAATGACCGCGCTCACACGAGCCGGGATTGAACGAGCAAAAACTTGCCTGGTGCTTTCGGACACAACTGGCGGTCGTTCAGAACAGGACGCGGATGCCCGTTCGATTTTGGCGGCTCTGACAGCAGAAAAGATCAACCCGGACGTATACACTTGCGCGGAACTTTTCAATCGCGATTACGCTTCGCATCTGGATGTTGGCCACGTAAACGACTACGTCATCAGCGGAGAATACGGCGCGCACATGCTGGCTCAAGCAGCCCGAAATCGTGGCTTGATGGACGTGCTTAGCGAGCTGCTGACCAGCCAGCATGGCAATGAGTTTCATCGAATCAAAATTCCTGACGACTGGATTGGAACAGCCTTTAACGAGCAATTCGCGGCGATGAAAGCGAAGCGGGACATCGTTTTGATTGCCGTTCACAGCATTAGCACCAACAACAATGGGCCCGAAGTCAATCCAACCGACTACGTGTTTGCCGAAGGCGACGAAGTGGTTGTGATCAGCCACGGTGATGCGTCGCTTGAATGAGAAATCGATCGAGCCGTTGATGCGATCGAGCAGTTGCGATGCGTGTACCGACCGTCCTGTGCACGATCGAGCTTGCTACTCAAACGGATCGTCTACGCGTACAATCGCAGCACAGCAAACATCGAAAGGAACACGCAATGAACACTCAAGAGCTTTTGGATCAACTTCTCGCAACAGGTCGCCAGATCGCGGAAAAGGGCAAAGAGCTGGCCAACGAGGGCGCTGACTACGCTTCGAAGTACGTCGAAATCCCTGAAGCCGGTCCTGAACGTGACGCGTTGCTAAAGAAGGTCGGTGCAGGTGCAGCAGCGACTGGGCTGTTGGCCTTGCTGATTGGTACGAAAACCGGCCGCAAAACACTGTCACCGGCCATCAAGTTGGGTTCGCTCGCAGCAGTCGGCGCATTGGGCTACAAGGTTTGGCAAAACTATCAGGAGAAGTCCGGAACGTCGGTCGACACCGAAGTTGCGCCTTTGCCATTGGAAGGCCCGGCGGCAGAAAAACGCAGCCTTGCAATTCTCAGGGCAATGATCAGCGCCTCCAAAGCCGACGGCCATGTCGATTCGCAAGAAAATGCTGCGATCAAAGAGCAAATCCAATCGTCTGGCATTGAAGGCGTGGCGACGGAAGTTTTGTTGGAAGAGATGAGCCGAGAGGCAGATCCTTCGGGCATTGCAAATCTGGCTGATTCACAGGGCATGGCCATTGAGATTTATCTTGCTTCATTGCTGATCGTAGGACAGCAAATCGAATCTGAGAAGCAGTATCTGTCGGAACTGGCGCAGCAGTTGAAACTTCAACCCGATTTGGTTGCTGAAATTGAACGCCAAGCCGCACTCGTTTCCTGAATCGAAACAGATCGAACAACCATGAACTGTTTCTCCCACGCATTACCTTCGTTGGACAACGCGCACATCGCCATGGGCAGCTGCATTCCCGACTGGCTTGGCGCCATCGACCGAAAATGCCGCGTCCGCGAACGAAAAGCAACGCCCTTTCTCAACCACGAAGACCCGATCGTCGCCAACATCGCTCAAGGGATTGTGAACCACCATCAGGATGATCACTGGTTTCACAGCAATAAGACCTTTCAAAAGATGAACATTAAATTGTCGGTCGAACTTCGTGAGCAGCTTGCTGGCGAACGCGGCATGCGAACGGGATTCGTGGGCCATGTGATGATCGAGCTTTTCCTTGACGCGTGGCTGCACGCAAAATTTCCTGGAAAACTGGAATACTATTACGAGCAGATGGAAACGGTTGAGCCTCAACAGGTGGAAGACGCGATCAATCTTTTCGCTTCCAAACCGACCCAGAAACTTGCTCCCACGATTCCAAAAATTATCGCGGAACGTTACCTGTTTGATTATTCCGAAAATGAAACCACGCTGTACCGCATGAATCGCGTTCTAAACCGGATCGGTCTGGAGATGCTTGACGACAGCGTGATTCCCTGGATGGAAAAAGCTCGACAACGAGTTTACGACAACGCCAAGTCGCTGCTTCACAAGTATGCGGTTGAGCTCTGATTTTCGAGCCGTTCGGGGTGGACTCAGTTCGTTTTTCGGCCAGCCAGTGCGCATGGAAGTTACGAACCATAGTGCGCCGCTGGCCGTGAGGCCTCGGGTTTGCTGCGTGTCCGTAGCCGATGTCACCAGACTTCGGTCGACGTCTTCTAACACGCCTGAACTCTGGCGAGTCCAGCTACGACAGAACGCTCCGGTCCGGTCTCTTTTCACGTGATTTTTTCCGTGCCGCATCAATCAAAGAGACCTGACCTTTATCCTCTCCCCCCAAGTCTGGAACAGCTCCATTTCGTACTTGCTTCCTACGACCATTGGCGTTCGCTGGTGCACTTCAGTCGGATCGATATCAAGAATTCTCAATTCCCCATCGAGTGCTACGCCGCCGGCCTGTTCCGCAATCATCGCGATCGGATTGGCCTCGTACAGCAATCGCAGCTTGCCTGAAAGATGGTTGGACGTTGGCGGATACATGAAGATTCCACCTCGCAGCAGCGTACGATGAAAGTCAGCAACCATTGATCCGATGTAACGCGAACGATAGCTGCCAGCATCGCCGCTTCTAAGATGGCGAATGTAGTCCTGATAGTGCGATGGAAATTCGTCAAAATAGGCTTCGTTGACCGAGTAACTTTTCCCGCGATTGGGCATGCGAATGTTTTCGTGGCTGAGCACGAACGCTCCAACGTTTGGATCGAGTGTGAATCCATGCACACCATTCCCGACGGTGTAAACCATAACCGTTGAGGAACCGTAAACAACGTAGCCGGCACCGATTTGCTCGCAGCCCTTCTGCAGAACCCACTCATTGGCATCGACTGAAGTGGAGCCTTCCGGCTTGCGAAAAATCGAGAACGTAGTGCCAACGCTAACATTAACGTCAATGTTCGAAGAACCATCGAGCGGGTCAAAGATCACCGCATATTTGGCATCAGGAGAATTGTGAATCACACGAGCGAACTCTTCCTCTTCCGATGCGATCACGCCAACGCTTTTGCGGCTGGCCAGGCTTTGAATCATGACTTCGTTTGAGTACACGTCGAGGATCTGTTGCGATTCTCCCTGCACGTTGACTTCGCCATATTCGCCAAGCACGTTGTTGATTCCTGCACGACGAACTTGAGCCTGAATTTTCTTGGTTGCCAGTGTCAAGCCCGACAACAGAAACGAGAATTCGCCTGTTGCACCGGGAAACCGCTGCTGTTCAGAGACGATATGCTGTTGAATGGTTAACGCAGGTGAATTGAGATCTTCGGAGAATTTGAGAATCATGGCAGGCTCTTGGGTGACTAAACTTCCTGTATCCAATCACAAGGCTAACCAAAATCACAGAAACACCAATCGAATTATCGTCTTAAAGGGACGATACACGGGGATTTATACAAAAATCGTAGCGATCTTTCAGGATGGGGCAGAGAATAAAGGAGGAGAGAATAAAGGGTCAGG
>CAYZPA010000085.1:0-22096 GCA_964479855.1 uncultured Pirellulaceae bacterium | reverse complement strand
GCGGTCAGCAAGTTCCTTGAATCGGATGACAAGGTGCTTGTTTGCACTCATGCGACGTTTCGTTTTGCCGTCGACAAATATGGAATCGAGGCGTTTGATGACCGGCTGATAGCCGTCGATGAGTTCCATCATGTTTCAGCGAACCCGGACAACAAGCTTGGGGAACACGTCCGCCAGTTCATCGGTCGCGACAAAGTTCATTTGGTTGCCATGACAGGCAGCTATTTTCGCGGTGATGCCGAAGCGGTGCTTCACCCGGAAGACGAAGCCAAGTTCGAATCAGTGACTTACACATACTACGAACAGTTGAGTGGCTACACGCACTTGAAGCAATTGGATCTGGGATACTATTTCTACAGCGGCGACTACGCGGATGACTTGACTGCTGTCCTCGATCCCGATCAAAAGACGATCATCCATATCCCCAGCGTCAATTCACGGGAAAGCACAAAGGACAAGATCAAGGAGGTTGAGCACATCCTTGATTCTTTAGGCGATTGGCAGGGCACCGATCCTGAGACGGGTTTCCAAAAAGTCAAGATTTCGGACGAGCGTGTATTGCGAGTGGCTGACCTTGTCGATGATTCTGATCCGGCCCACCGTGACAATGTACTCAGCTCGCTTCGCGACCCCGCACAGAAAAACAATCGAGATCATGTCGATATCATCATCGCACTGGGTATGGCCAAGGAAGGGTTTGACTGGATCTGGTGCGAACACGCTTTGACGATTGGCTATCGCGCCAGTTTGACCGAGATCATTCAAATCATTGGGCGAGCGACTCGTGATGCTCCCGGCAAGTCGCGGGCGAGGTTCACGAACCTGATCGCAGAGCCAGATGCATCGGAACAGAAAGTTATCGAAGCGGTTAACGATACGCTGAAAGCAATCGCAGCCAGCTTGCTGATGGAGCAGGTGTTAGCTCCGCGTTTTGAGTTTACTCCAAAGCGAAAGACAAATGAGGCTCAGGATGGTTTTGACTACGGCGATGAAGGTTATGATCCCGACGGAAACAATGTTGGCTTCAATGAATCGACCGGTACGATTCAGCTTGAGATAGCTGGGTTGGCGGATTTGAAGTCGCCGGAGGCTCAACGAATTTGCCGCGAGGACTTGAATGAGATCATCACCAGCTTCATTCAAGACAAAGTAGCAGTCGAGCGGGGGATGTTTGATGAGGAACTTATTCCCGAAGAGCTGACTCAAGGAAAAATGGGAAAGATCATCGAAGAGATGTATCCTGAACTTGAAGCGGAAGATCAGGAAGCCGTTCGTCAACGGGCGGTAGCTGCGGTCAATATGGTGCAGCAGGGGAAGCTTTCGCTTGGTGACCTGAATGATGGTGATGGCGATGTTGGGATCAGCGGGACAGGCATTAGCGGTGATGGAACCAGTGGTGTGGTGTCCAACACGGCATTGATCGACGGCGTGCGTCGTTTCGCGATGAATGTGACCGACTTGGACATGGATTTGATTGATCGAATCAACCCATTCAGCGAAGCGTATGCCGTACTGGCGAAGTCGATGAGTGAAAGCAGCTTGAAGCAGGTGGCTGCGATCATTACGGCCAAGAAAGTTCAAATGTCTCCCGACGAGGCAAGAGAACTGGCCAAGCGTGCGTTAAGATTCAAGAACGATCGAGGAAGGTTGCCGTCTCTAACGTCGCCGGACGTATGGGAAAAGAAGATGGCGGAAGGGATCGCTTTCTTGCAACGCATGAAGTTGGAGAGTTAGGAATTAGGAATTAGGAATTAGGAATTGGACGGATGGCGAGACGAAGCAGTAAAGAATTTACCGACGATGACGATGCGTTGTTGGCGGATCTTGGTGTAGAGACCAAAGTCGCCAAACCCAAGAAGTACACGGCCAAAGAAGAACGCATCATCGCGGGGTTCGAGGAGATCCAACGGTTTCACGTAGAGCAGGGGCGTGTGCCTACACATGGCGAACAGAACGATATTTTCGAGCGACTCTATGCGGTGCGTCTGGATCAGATTCGAAAATCGGATGAATGTTTGGCGTTGCTGCAAGATATGGATCCTGATGGTTTGCTTATCAGTAATGATGTCGTGAAAGAAGAGGGTGCTGAGTACGAAACCAAGAGTGATGAAGAATTGTTGGAAGCACTCGGAGTAGAGCCGTCGAGCGACAATGATTTGACGCAACTAAAGCACGTTCGGTCTCGGAGCGAAATCAAGGCGGCCGAAGAGATCGCACGACGACAACCATGTGAAGATTTTGACGAATTCCGTCCCGTCTTCGATCAGGTGCAGAGTGAACTTGATTCCGGTTTGCGAACGACTGAGCGATATCAGGCGGAAGGTGCCATTGGGCTGGGCGATCTTTTTGTCGTCGAAGGCAACAAGGTTTTTGTGGCTCATCTTGGCGACGAGTTTGTCGATGCACACGGAAACAGAGATCGAAGAATTCGAGCCATCTACGACAACGGCACTGAGTCGAATCTTTTGCTCTTGTCATTAAAGAAAGCTCTCTGGCGTGATCCAGCAGGCCGACGCATCATGCCGGCAGGGCACGATCCACATCCGTTGTTCACCGCAGCCGATTTGGATGCCGAACCGATTTTCGTTGACGAACCGGCGTACGACGACGAACTTTCCGGCATGCTGTATGTCCTGCGAAGCCAATCTGACCATCCGTTCGTCGTCGAGCATCGAGAGTTGCTGCACAAGATCGGCTACACCCGAGGCGAGCTAGAAGACCGCTTCGTCAATGCTACCAGTGAACGAACGTTCTTGATGGCTGACGTGGAAGTGGTCGCCACATATCGGATTGCGAATGCCAGTGTTGGAAAGCTTGAGAACATCCTCCATCGCTTTTTCGCATCCGCTCGAATTGACGTGAAACTGCGAGAGGCGGTTGGCGGTTTTGTCGAGCCGCGCGAATGGTTCTTGGTGCCATTGCCTGTCATTCAACAGGCCATCGATCTGATCCGAACCAGTGAAATTGCAGGCGCCACCTATGATTTGGCAACGGCGAAAATCATAAACACCTAACTTTCAATCGCGTCGATCAACCGGAATTATTCACGACGACAGGCGTCTGGTTTGGTGCTGGAGGCGATTCTGCTGAAGTGGCGACAGGTTTTTCAAATTCACCAATTTCACGTCGTGGGTGACCTGTTGAAACCACAAACTTGGAGCAATACCCCCACTGAAACAAGCTTTCTCCATGTCAACGCCCACGCATCGTGAATAATCCGGAATCAACCCTGCCTGACGGCGTCGCGAGATGGGAATGGTGGCTAGTGCTACTCGTTTACTCGTCGACATATCGATAAGGCATTAACCTCATATACTTACCTAACTATCTAGCGATACAGATGCGTAACGATTTCGAAAATGCGAATGTAGGCGTTTTGGAAAGAGTCTTCTCGCAAGAAGGTCGTGTCGCGATCCGGGTTTCCAATGAAGGGCCGTAAGACGTAGCCGGCCTGAATTCCGACAAAAGCATAGACGACGATCCAGACTCGCATCATCGTTTTGTGTCGTGAATTTTTCTTAATCAGTGGTTCGTAATAGCGCTTCAGGAGAAGTTGAGCACTCACGCTGGCGACGCCGAAAAAGAAAGCGTTGCACAAAACGGCCCAGTTGTATTGAGGTGAACCGGGCTTCAATAAAACGTAAATGAAAAGTGTCAGCGGAGCCATCGACGCGAGGATGATGGTCATTCCTGCCTGAGCTGCCACGACAGCGCGAACGACTTCGCGGAACTCGTCACGCAATCCAAACAGCGAATTGACCACAAAGAAACTTGGTAGGGCAACCACGACCGTGATCGCCAACAGCAGCGGGACCTTAGTGGCCGAATAGATCATCTGCGGCATTTGTTGCAACAGTGTTCTGTGTCCGGCAAAAAGGGCGTAGGACCCCATCGCTGCTCCGTAGATGATTCCGCATACGACCACGACGGTTGTGACCTTTCGAATCGAAGGCAGCGGGAAAGCTTCGCGGTGGTTGGTGTTTGAACCTTCCGCAGGGCGCAGTACGTGATCCAGAGCAACGAGCCCTCGAATCACGTACTGCAAGCCGCAGCGAAGTTGTTTTGAGATGGAGATTTCGATCACGAAGGTTTAAGTAGAAACAGGCTTTGGAGTCAGCAGAGATGTTGCCAGCGAAATTCAGCGCTACGAAAACATGCCGAACAGCGTGTTGAAAACGGCTTCGAAGAAATTCGAATCGCGAGGCCGCAGCCAACTGAATTCCATGTTCGGACTGCCGATAAAGGGACGCAGAACCCAACCCATCTGAGCACCCACGAATCCAAACACGACGATCCAGCAGGCGAAGACAGTTTTCTCCTGCTTGCCCAAAACGACACCCTCTACAGAATCCAGTGGACTGGCGGCAGTCGGAGGATCCAATTCGGCGTCAACCGTTTGCTCGGCCGAATCGGTGGTCGACGGCGCTACTTGTTGGCTGGGGAATTTTCCGATGCGTTGAAATGATCGAGTCGTCTCTTTACGAGTCTTTGGCGTTAGGCGATTGAGGGTTTGGATCAGAAAGCTCAGCCCCAGAAATCCTGCGACCGCAAAGACGACCACGTTCAACAAGACAATAAATTTGTAGTTGGGCGTGCTGACAGAAAAGAAAGCAATAATCGGTCCCATCGACGCCAGCACGGAAAGGTTAACTGCCAGCGAAGCGATCAGGAGTTTCAGCACCTGAAACATTTTCAGTCGTGATCCAACCAACGCGTTAAATACGTACAGCGATGGGAAAGTGATTCCTAGCGTCAATAAAAATAGAAGAGGAACTTTCGTCATCGTGGCAACGGTTTGCTGCGTTGATTTCGCCAGCTGTTCCGATTCGAATCCATGCACCATTGCGAAAACGGCCATGCAAAATCCGTAAGCGATCGCCAGAGCAACCACGCTGGCCGTGATCCCCAGCACCGGAATTGAAATTTCGGCGTCGCGAATTTGTTCCGGCTTGGTCGCGTCACCTCGCAGGATGCGGTCCAGATGAAAAAGCCACTCCTTCGGATTTCCGAAGCCCGATTGTTCAAGTTTTGCGTTACCCATGATGCTTGACTTTGTTTTGCAGAGTTAATGGTCAAAAAAAATGTGGAAGTGAGGTTGGTTGGATGTTGGATTCTGAAAAAGCTTTGCGATGCAGAGTGAATTGCTAAAAAAAGAGAAGACGGTTATCCAGCAGCTCCGGCAAGCCCATCATTCTTGCGTGAAGGCCTTGCCGTGTTTTTCGAGGCCGCTATCGCGTTTTCCTGAGCCGCCTTAACGATGGATTCGAGTGCGGCAAGGTAATCTTCAAACGCCCGTCGACCTGTCGCGGACAGCCGATAGTGACTGTTCGTGTTGCGGCCCTGCCCTGTCTTTTTGACCGACAGAATTTTCGCGTCCAACAACACTTTCAAGTGGCGGTTAAGGTTTCCATCGGTCAGGCCGGATACAGCCTTTAGGTCTCGAAAATTAAGTCCCTCCGCAGCTCCGATCATGCTGCTAAGGATTCCGAGCCTCGCTTTTTCGTGGAAGACGCGATCGAGTTCCTCGAACGGATCCGTTTGTCCTGCGTTTGATTTCCGAGTCATGACGCGGCTCCTGTTTGATCGCCACGTTCGAACTTCCAAAACAGAATTCCGCTCAACATCAGTTGGCCGGTGCCGAACAGAACCACCATTTGCCAATTGGGCCATCTTTGAAAACTGGGCAATGCTTGAAAACTGGACCAATCGGTTGAAGCTTCGGTCATGCTGCTGCCTAACAAGACGATGCCTCCTGCAAGCAGGAAGTACAACGTCGCGACATGTGCCAGTTTGGGAAGATTTGATCCGCAGGCCCACAAACCCAATCCGTAAATCATCGCCCATATTCCGGGTAGCAAGCCGACGGCACTAAAGTTCTCGCTCTCGGAACGGACAATGGCGACCGTGACGATACAACCGACCAGCAGTGCCGGCGTCGTTTGCCAGATCAGCGAGCGATGGAGCCGTTCGGTCAAAGGGCTGTTGCTGATTCGATTTCGGACCAGCATTTCAATGCTGCAGACGATTGCCGACAGAACCGCGACTGAAACCCAGACTGTCAGGAAACCATTTGTGTCTGCCGTCGATTCGCCAATCCAAGCCTGGCCAACACTGGCTCCAATGATCACAAAAATCGCAGAAAGTCCGACCGTCAATGAGCGAAAACCAGCATACGCCTCACTCCGATCCAGCTGCGCGCGGATCTGAGCGATATCAGAAAGGGCTCGGTTCAGGTTCATAAGGAATTCCATTGCGTAATGCTTTGCGATACAGAGTAAATGATCGCGAAACCCAAGTCAACAAGATTTTCTTGCTGGCAAGCAAACTTTCTGTAGAAAGCTCTGCCGTGGTTCTTGCAGTATCAATGCGGCAAATTTCAGCGTCCCGCTTTTGAGCCGGAATGATTCACGACGACAGGCGTCTGGTTTGATGTTTAAGGCGGTTCTCACGAAGTGGCGACAGTTTTTGCAAGTTCACCAATTCACATCGTGGGTGAACTTTCGAAACCCCAAACTTGGAACCATGCCTTAATAAAACAAGCCTTCTCAATTTTGACGCGCGAGCGTCGTGAATAATCCGGGTTGATTACTATCTTTGCGAGGATGGACTTTCTGGTGATGAACTGATCGAGGATGAACTCGCTAAACGTTCGAATTCTGGCAGGTTGGCGTCGCGAATGGTTTGTGCGTGGTTTTCCTGTTCGCGAAGAATGAAATCGCGAAAGTCCAGCAGTCCCGGTCCAATCAAAACGATAAACACGGGAGGAGCCAAAAATAGAACGACAGGCACCAAGAGTTTGACCGACGCAGTGCTGGCGGTTCTCTCGATCCGTTGGCGACGATTCGATCGCATGCGATCAGCGTATTCACGTAAAGCCTGAACGATGTTTCCACCGGTTCGCTGACTGTTTTGCATGATGGCTGACCACGCGGTGACTTCTGCGATCGAGGTTCGTTTTCCAAAGCTGCCGATCGCGTGCTCGAACGAGCCCGCCGCTGATTGTCGAGCGATGATTCGAAGCTCTTCCGCCAACGCGGCTTGCGTCCCTTTCATCTCAATGGCAACGCGGTTTAGCGATCGTTCGATCGGCAATCCGCCTTCAACACTCATGGCGATCATGTCCAGCGCGTCGGGCAATGAGTTTTCAATCTTCTTCTTGCGACGTGACGCCAATGCGGACAGCAAAATTCTTGGGACGCCAAAGATGGCTATCGAAATCACGCCTGCCACGACGAAGATTCTGAATCGGTTTTGAGATTCTATTCCTGCCTCCTTCGAAAAAACAAACACGATTAGAGAAAGAAGTAACCAGCACAGTAGCGCCGCATTGCGAAGTGACAGAAAGTTTCGCAAGGCGTTGCGATGGTGGAGCCCGGCATCTGAAAGTTCGATCTGAATTCGTTTCCGTTTGCCTTGCGAATGTGGGATGACCGCAGCGATCGCTTCCGTGATACCACCGAAAGCATCCTGAATCGGATGAAACTTGGAGTCTGCGGCTTTCTTTCCCGTCGCAAACTTTCGTCCAATCGAAAACACGGCGACAAAGATCAGGCAGAACAAACCGACCGCAACGCTATTGCTCATCTTAAGCCTCGTTCTGAATCGTCAATAGAACGAATGCCAATCCGACGATTTCGGAGACAACCGCGTAAATCGCCATCTGTCGGCCCAGTTCAGAATTCAAAAGTTTGCCGATGTAGTCCGGATGAAATAGCATCAGGTAACCAAAAGCCAGTAAGCCCGTCGAGCAGATCATTAGAACGGCGAATCGTCCGAGGCTGGTCGCGGACTTGATTTTCTGCACATCGTCACTGCGTTGTCGAATGACGGCCGCCATTCGCCGCAACGTGTTGCCAAGTTGCCCACCCATTTCTTCATGGACCGAAATTGTGTGTGAGAAAAGTTTGACATCCATGGTTGGAATTCGGTTTGCCATTTGCTGGATGCTTCGTGCAGGCGACATTCCAAGCTCGATCTGCTTGACGCAACGCAGTAGCTCCGATTCGACAGGTTCTTCGCTCGCTTCACTGGCCAATCGCAAAGCGTCTCCGAAACTGTGCCCTGCTTCGACGCTGCCAGCGACCAAATCGATGGCGGTTGGAAACTGTTCCTGAAACTTTTTTTGGCGGATTGAAAACGCGATCCAGATCGCGGTGACACCAATCGCGAACAAAACGACAGTAGCTGCGATCGCCAGTAAAATCGAGCCCATGAACTCGATAACTAACCAGCCACCTGCGAACGCGACCAGAAGGTTCAGAAGCAGGAACGGTTCAAGTCGCAGCCCCGTTCCTGATTGGCTGACGACGCGGTGGAGCCAAAGGTCAACTTTGTCGTGCGATTCAGGTGAAGCGTGATCAGGATTGGTTGAAGATTGGATCTCAAGGTCGGGCAACCAGTCAAGTTTCGAAGCTGAGGCCGATGATCCGTTTTTGATCCTGCGAATGCAGATAGCGGTTGCAAAGATCGATCCTGCGATGGACGCGAATAGAAAAAGCTCATTAAAATTGAGCATCACGCATCCTCTCGCAGGTCGACATAGTCACCGACTGAGTTCTTCGTCGTTTCTTCGGTTTTGCTTTGGAATTCAAACAGGTCTCTGATGCGGATGTCGCCGTCGAAGGATTTTTCGAGCTCGCTAATCTTCATCACTCGACGCGTTCCGCATTCAAGGCGGCTTAGATGGACCACCACGTGGATGCCGGCGGAGATATAAGCACGTACGACTTTGACCGGCAGTTCCAAACCTGTCATCGCAACCATCATCTCAAGTCGACTGATTGCGTCGCGTGTGTCGTTGGCATGGATCGTCGTGAGCGAACCTTCATGCCCCGTGTTCATGGCTTGCAGCATGTCCAACGCTTCGTCGCCGCGGACTTCTCCGATAAAAATTCGATCCGGACGCATTCGCAGCGCGTTGCGAACAAGGTCTCGCTGGCTAAACTGCCCTGCCCCTTCGCTGTTGGCGGGACGGGTTTCCAGCCGAGCGACGTGCGGGTGTTGCAGTTTTAGCTCAGCAGCATCCTCGATGGTAACGATGCGTTCGTGTTTTGGAACGCAGGCCGACACGGCGTTCAGCAAAGTGGTTTTACCGGCGCCGGTTCCTCCGGCAATCATGATGCTGCGTCGATTGCGGACCTGAGAAGCAAGGTAGTCCGCCATCGCCTGACTGAGCATGTCGACTTCGACCAGTTTTTCCAACGACAAATGCCCGTGACCGAATCGACGGATGGAAAGTTTGGGCCCATCGAGTGCCAGCGGTGCGATGACCGCATTGACGCGAGACCCGTCTGCCAAACGCGCGTCAACCATCGGGCTGACTTCATCGATTCGGCGTCCAATCGACGCGGCGATGCGGCGGATGATTCGCAAAAGATGTTCTTCGTTTGCAAAGACGACGTCCGATGGTTCGAGCCTACCCCTTCGTTCGATGAAGACTTCATGAGGATGGTTGACCAGAATGTCAGCGACTTCCGCATCGTCCATCAGGGGTTCCAACGGTCCGAGCCCAAAAAGCTCTGCCGGTAATTCCTCGCGAAGCCGATTGCAAACCGATTCGTCAATCGACTGGCTTGAATTGCATTTATCGATCAGCTGGTCAATAAAGTTCGTCAATTGCGAGCGAAGACTTTCGTCGTCTGCATCCTTTGCCGCAAGCACGTCCAAAGAGTCAACCAGCTGTTGGTGTAGCGATTGCTTCAACAATTGGTATTCAATTTCATTCGTTTTGGAATCTGAAATCGTGTCGAGCATCATCGTGCTCCCGGCCATGAAGCTGGAGTCGACAAAGTCCGGACAGAAGGTTGCTGAGTTTCAGGACGCTTCCGCTCAGTTGGCTCAAGATGGCCCGCCATTTCCGGGTCAAGGTGAAGCTGTGGAGCAGCGCGGTAGTCTCGATCTTCACCTGCTGGAGCTTTTTTACGCTTGTCAGAATCCCGGCTGCCATCGTGCAGCGTTCTCTTGATCGTGCTGGTGTTTTGAAACTGAAGTTGCGTCACCTGCTTGCCACGAAAAATCTCCATCGATCGCACTTGTTGTTTCACATTGATAAGCTCATCCACGGTGCGAGGAGTAAGCGTTGGGACGCTCTTTTCATCGCTAGATGGCCGCAGTGTTAGCGAAAGTTCTCCGTGGTCGGTCGCCATTCGAAGTAATTCCGCCTCGCGGGGGTAAACCGCCAGGGTAACCAACACACGGCTTTCAAGCGGAAGATCTTTTGTTTCGGCAATCGGCAGCGTTTGTTGATTCAACGCCAGTATTTCGACGCCTTGAATCAGGGTGGAAGTTGCACCACGAAGCGATTGTGGTACGCCGGTATCGTTTCGATAGTTGTTTTGTGCAGAGAGTGTTTTTCCGTTTTGGGCTTCCTTCGTGTGGTTGCCGTAATGAAAGAGCACGTCGACAGACTGACCTGCGCCTGCGAAACCCAACAGAGCATTGGTCGGAAGCATGGAAACGGTGATCGCCCGGAGCCCCGGTTTGAGCCGATGCATGATCCCTGGTCCCTGGCCTTGCGGATAAAAGTCACGAGTGTCGAAAGTTGAGCCGCGACGAAGTTCCCGTTTCACCGTCTTGCCGATAATTTGGTCGGCTTTCGACATGAAAGCTTTCTTCAATCCCAGTTTGTCCATCTGTTCGCGTGTTAGACGAACGAGTGCTACGTCGTCTTTTGTGATCGTTTGGCCTGGAGTCAAATTGCGGCTGACCATCGGAACCGTCATCGCGGGAATCGCTTTTGGCTTTTCCGAGACTTCGACGGTTTGCGGCACAACGGGCGCGGGACGGTTGGCTTCACGATAAAGATGAACGCCGACCAAGCCCGAAACGACGGCAAAGAACGCTAACAGGATGGTGCCAGAATTGACTTTCACTTCAGCTCAACCTTCCATGGTTCGAGACTGTTTATAAAAACGAATTTGATTCGACGCTTTTTTTACTTGGTCACAAAACAGAGAATAAAGATCACGCACGCCGTCGACATGGCCACTGGAACGGCATAGGGAACGTGTTGCTTCAAGGGATTGTTTCGAGATTGAATCGGAGCGTCGGTATTCGACGCACCCGATGATGAACTGATCAGCTGACCTCCATTGACACGAGTGTGCAGCATCATGGCGATTGTGCAGAGGACTGCGAAAACGGCACTGCCAATGAAGATGGCAAGGATGGGAATCGCTCCGACCCACGCACCTGCGGCGCCCATCAGTTTTACGTCGCCGCCGCCTCCTCCGCCGATCAACCACAGCAACAGCAAAACGCCAAACCCGGTCGCAAAACCACCAAGGCTCATCAGCAAACCCGACCATCCGGCCGTTAATCCGTGAAAAAGCAGTCCGCATGCAAATGCAGGGACGGTGATCGCATTGGGAATGCGCCGCCACTTGAGATCGGTGTAAACCGCGACGGCGATGAAGATGGCGACCGCGATCGCGGCCCAGATGTTGATAGGTTCCATGAGCTTGACTCCTCCAGACAATTCATCGTCGGGAAAGTAAGGCCAACCCTCGTTGTGACGGAAAGGACCGGTCGTGTCGGCTGGGTAAAATCGTCCGCCGGATGAGCATCGACCGTCTGGTTATCGCCTGATAGTTTGATTTTGCGATTCAGTTTGTGCTTGACCAACAGAGTCACGCTCTTGTTGCTCGCGTTCGAACTCGTGAGGAAATTTTGCACGCCAGAGTGCCAATGCCCTGCCGGCATGAGTCAGGAAAGTGTAGTTTCGTTTGACGGATTCGTCGTCCATGCCAGCGATTGTGTTTGCCAGCCACTGGCCCGCGCGAACAATGGTTTCGCGAGGAGGATGCAGGGACTTGGGAGCCATCGCCCACCACTCCAGCGTATGTCCGGTCGCGAGAATGCGGCGGCTGAGTGCATCAGTTTGAGGGTCCGGGACGCTGACTTTTGAGTTTGGCCAATTGCCGTCCCAGTAACCTTCGATGGATTGGTTGCGATAGAGTTTGGCGGTCAAGTCGCCCAGCCATTTTTCGATTTCCGCGCGACAATCGGACTCAAGCAGGAACTTTCCTTCAGCTCGCAACTGCGAATCGACTCGCAACATCACCGTCAGCGAATACAAACGATGCTGGCCATAGCAAACCCCATCGGGCAGCGGTTGACGCATCATTCGATTTGCCATGTGCGCAAACGTGACGCGCTGATTTTCCCTTGTATACCACGTGGACGGCGCGTCGGCATACAGGGCCCATGCCAACGCGGTCCATTCGTATTCTTTCTGATTCAAGCGGAACGATTGAAAGGCGTGGTTGGCCAATTCTTTAACGGTCGCCGATGATGTATCCAAAACGATTGGGTGATCGAGCGCTGTGCCTGTTTCGGCAAGGCTGCCTAATAGGTGATCGACATGGCTAACCGTCGCGCGGCCCTCCTGCGTTCGAACTGCGATTCCAAGCGGACTTCTCTTAAGTAATGGCGCCGTATTGACTCCCCAGTTCTTCGCAAAATGTTGCTGGTTCAGCATTGCCGATCGAAGTGCTTCTCCGCTCATCGAATTGTCATTGAACGTTGCATCGACGCCCCACATTCGCAACGCATGATCCACAAAGTTCGTCTTCGGCGGACCGTCATCGAAACGAGGGTGCAACTTGTTCAGCACGACGCGCAGTTGCTCGTCCGAGACAACGAGAGGAATGTTGTGGGTTGGTCGGATGGTGCGAGGTTGATTGTTGAGGACCGGCATTCGCAAGCGATGGTTGACCGTGTTCCATGCCCAACCGCAAAACGTGAGCAACGCGACTGCGAAAATGGCTTGAAATGCCCAGAACGGTTGGCTACTGGCTGTTCGTGTTTTTGTTGCCGTGTGCATTTCAGTTGGCATCGGGTTGACTCCTGTTCCAAACCGCCGTGATGGAGTCTTCGTGCACCAAACGCCATGGTCCAGGCTTCGCACGCAAATTATGCATCAGTCGAGTTTGAATTTTTGTGTCGACAAGCAGCACATCGATCGCGTAACGGTTCAACAGTTTTTGCCATCCGTGTTGGCCATTAAAAATGACGTCGTAGTCAGCATTGGCCTGAGCCGGAATTGTGTGCGGATCCGAGCTCGCGAACACAGAAATCGAGTCGTTCTGTGTCAAAAGATGGTCGCTCCAATATCGTGGAACCCAAGCGAACGTTCGGGACTTCCCGTTTGAGAGCGAGCTTTCAATAGCCGTGAAAGCGGAGTGAGGGCTGTTGCTGCCGAGGAGTTGATCGGGACTACGACCTTTTCCACCCAACACGAATTGTGAGCAGGGAGAAAATGCAAATGCCAGCCAGAGCATCAAGCCACAAGCCAACGTCAGGCCGAACTTTAGTGTCGGAGAATCATTCGATGACGTGATCGCCGGATTGGGCGTCGAAAATTCTCGGGCGTTAAATGGCAGCATTGAAAGGCTGCACCAAAGAATCGGCAATGTCACCAGCGACAACATCGTCGAATTGAAAGCCACCACCGCCAGACCCATCAAAGGAATGATCCACTGCCACGGTTTGATCTTTTCTGTTTTCCGGGAGCAGATGATCCATGTCAAAATCAGACACACGACGACCGCGCCGTGCCATCCAACAAAGACAAGCGGTTGCCATCCGCCAAGCTGTAACCAGATTGGATTGTCGGGCGTCCACAGCATCGCTTTCCACAGAGAAATTCCTGCTGGCGTCATACACGAAATCAGGATCGCAATTTCCAGCAGCACGATTCGCGATCGAAGCTCACGATCCGCAAAGCTGTTTTCCAGCCCGCCAGCGACTGTGGCAAGAACGCGGCCCAGCATAACGGCGGCCAAAAGAGCCCATCCCAAAACAAAGGATGGATCTGCGTTGGTCCAAACGACCATGGCGATGATGATCATGAGCCACCTGCTGACTGGCAGCTTGGAAATTTGAATTTCGTATTCTTCGCGGGGGTTGTAGAATTTCTTCCCGCAAACTGAAATCAGGATTGCGACCAGGCAAACTTGTGCAATCGTGAACGTCGTGATGCCGGGCGCTTGCAGCGGAAGGAAGCAAAGCAGGAATGGGATCAATGCCGTCCACCAGCGTCCTGTCGTTCGAGACAGCAGCCACGCCCACGCCGCGCAGAAAATGCTCTGAATGATGGCGTGTAAGAATGATAGAAGCTCGATCCCGCCCAGTTGGAAAATCTGAAACAGAAACCATTTGGAAATAGTGCCAACCCGAAAGCTGCGGATTCCTTCCGACAAAGGCAGTGTGCTGGTGTCGGCAAGACGGGTATCAAACAGGCCGTTCGCAACCACTGATTTTCCGTGGTTCAAGTCCTGCCACGTCGCGGCAGGCACCGGAACGTAATTGCTCCACAGGAACGTGATCGCGAAGGCCGAAACGATCAGAAACTGTTTCCAATTCAGGACACACCAGTGAGGAAGGCTGGCTTCGAGCTGCAGTCCGGTTTTATCGTGTTGTTGCGTCCCTGCAGTCACGTCGCTTTTTTCCAGCTCGAAGGTCCAATGGTTCGCGCAAGCTTTGCGGTTCCTACTATTATCGATGCGGTAGACCCTAAGCGGCGACATCGGCTAAGGAACATTCGTTTGGGTAACTTGCAACGACAGTACGGATCAACGAAAAAACGCGACGGACGAAAACGTCTGCCGCGCTGATTCCAGATTTAGCGTGTGCCATCGAAAGTAACCCTGCCACTGAAGGCAGGGTCAACTTCATTGTCGAAAGCTTACCGATTAGGTGCTGGAAGTGACAAAGAACCATCAATGAGAAACGTTTGGGAACGTTGAAATCTGATTCCTACGCCTGAAAAAGCGTAGCACGATGCTGAATTCTCAACTCAAGTTATTTGTACTAGGTGCCTTCGTCAGTTGGAGCGTCCGTGAACACGATGCAATTGTCTGCCGCTCCGACTGGATCTCCTGGAGCGTCTGCAGAGTCGGTTGAGTCAGCGAAGTTGCTTCCTGCCGTTGACGAAGTCGGGCTAGATGTGCCGTTGTAAGAGTACGACTGGTTCAGGTCAGATACCGCTCCGGCGACATCAGACAATTCAGACACGACCGCATCGCGAACGGCGGTCAAGCCAGCAACCAATCCGATAACGGCGATGGTTGAGATCAGAATCAGTTCGATCGATACGACAAACCCCTTGTCGTCATCCCAAAGTTTTCTTGCAATCATTGCAGGTCTCTCCTGTGCATGTTTCCGAGTCCCGCTTTTCCAAAAACAGATCGCGGGTTGTCTTTGGGTATCTGCTAGCGGCGAGCTAAAGCTTCTGGGAGAATCTGGAAACGGTAATGGCAACCCGATTTATTCGTCGGTTGTTCGCATATCAACAAAAAAAACGCTTGAACCAATTTTGGCTCAAGCGTTCCATGTCGCATCAACACAAATCTTCGAATTCAGTTGCCAGACCAAGACGTAATCCGAAGAATTGCACTCTAGATCGCAATTAAGTTCCCGGAGCTGCAAGGGCGTCGCCTTCGTTCAATACAGCGGCATTGAAAACGATGCAGTTGTCAGCTTGTCCAGCGATGTCGTCATTGTCGTCGCAGTGGTCCGTTTGGTCCTGGAAGTCCATGCCTGCGGTGGTTGCCGAGTGACCGACAACGCCGTTGATGGCGTAAGACTGATTAACGTCCTGCACGGCACCTGCAACATCTGAAAGCTCGGACACGACGGCGTCGCGAACAGAAGTTAGGCCAGTGATCAGTCCGATTACAGCAATCGTAGCGATTAAAATGAGTTCAATTGAGACGACAAAACCCTTGTCGTCGTTCCATAGTTTCCGTGTCACGTGAGTCTCCGATAGGTTTAAACGTTGCGCTTATGTGTTTTGCCTGTGGCGGCGTTCAAACCTAGGTTATGTTTTCCCTCACTGCGGCCTCCAAACCTTACAACGGAAAAATTTTGACAGATCTGGACATCCGATCATCATGAATTCTCAAATTGAAAATTCATGAGGAGGAATCGTGATTCAAAAGATCTGGACAGACACGCGTGGCGGAGTGATAACAACCGAACTGGTGCTGGTTGCGTCAGTGACGACAGCGATGCTGTTGGCTGGGTTGAGCACACTCCGATCAAAAGTCGGCGCAGAATTTCAGAATATGGCGGACACCGTTCAAACAGCCTCGTCCGCTTCTGCCAGCATTTCCGAGGCCAAAAAGCCACTGGATCCCCGCGAAAGTGTTGATGGAGTAGAGATCGCAGGTGAAATTGACACCTTCGTTGCCCCATCGACCGAGAATCTGTAACGGTCACGGGAATTGATTCAACTGCCCTGACTCTATTCATTGGAACATGCCTGCACGTTGTTCGGCTGGATATGGTTCGGCGTTCTGGCTGTGCCGATGGTGAGGATGGTTCTTATCATCTTCATTGTGTCGGTTCAGCCATATGTCACGGCAGCAAGTCTCATCCATTGTTCTGCGATGTCAGTTCGTTTTGCTTTTAGGCCTCGTTGCGGCGTTGGTTTCAGGCTGTTCGACTCGGAATCGACCCATCAAGCTTGGGAATTGTGGCGCAGTCCCCTGTTCGGATCAGCTGCAGAAAATCAGCTATCCTGAAATCCTCGACGATAACGCCCTCGAAGAAACGCCCTACGCCGGACCTCCCGTCACGCTTTCCAGTTTCGAGTCAGTTCAATTCAAGGATCTGACGCTCGACGAGTGCATTCAGATCTCACTGGCCAACAGCAAGGTAATGCAAAAACTGGGAGGAGTCGTTGTCAGTTCGCCGAACGCTGCGACGACGCTTTACGATCAGGCGATCGTAGAAACGGGCCCGCAAAGTGTTGAAGCGGCACTTAGCGCATTCGATACTCAATTGACTTCTTCGTTCAACTACAATCGCAGCGAGCGACGATTCAACAACCTGTTCTTTGGCGGTGGTGCTCCTTCGTTGATCAGCAACACGTCCAACTTCCGCCTTGAAGCCAGCAAGCAGACGGCCAGCGGTGCAACGGTCGCGGTTCGCAACCTGACCGACTATAACCGAAACAGCTCTCCTGCCAACGCTTTCGGCAGTGCTTACGATACCGTGAACCAGGTTGAGATTCGCCAGCCGCTTGCTCGGGGAGCTGGCACGTTGGTCAACCGCATCGCGGGTCCAAACGCTCAGTTCGGTGCAAACGCGTTGCTTGGTCAGTTCAACGGTGTGCTGATTTCTCGCATCAGAAGCGACATCTCGTTAAGCGACTTTGAAGCTGCGGTTCGCAACCTTGTTCGTGATGTCGAATCAAACTACTGGGAACTCTACAACGCGTATCGTAACCTCGACACAATCCTTGAAGCTCGCAATTCAGCTCGTGAGACATGGGAAAATCGGAAGCTTCGATTGGACAATGAAGTGGGACGTCCGGACGATGAAGCTCAAGCCCGGCAGCAGTTCTACACTTTCGAAGCCCAGGCTCAGAATGCACTTGCCGGACGAGCAAACGGCCAGTTGGGCGTGTTGGGAGCCGAGCGAAACTTGCGTCGACTAATGGGAATGCCTCCGGCGGACGGCAGCGTGATTCGACCAAGTTCCGAGCCGGTGGTTGCTCCGGTCGCATTCGATTGGGACATAAGCCAACAGCAAGCGAAGGCACGACGTGTCGAACTCCGTCGTCAGAAGTGGACCATTCGCCAGCGCGAAATGGAATTGATTGCGGCTCGCCAGCTAAACAAATGGCGAGTCGACCTTGTCGGGAACTACGGCTTTCGAGGGTTCGGTGACGATTTGTTTGGGAGCAGAAGCCGCGAATCTGGCAGTGCGTTCGAAGACCTGACGTCGGGTGATCTTGATGACTGGCAAGTTGGTTTTGAAGTCAACGGTCCGATCGGAAGGCGAGCCGGTCATTTGGCGATCCGCAACGCCGAGCTTAACTTGACACGCGCCCGCACGATCCTGAACGAGCAAGAGCGTCAGATTCTGCATGACCTCAACGCTGCGTTTACAGAGGTCGACCGCGCGTTCGTTGGAATGAAAACCAGCTTCAATGCAAGGATCGCGTCCCAGGACGAACTGGAACCGAAACGTAAACGAGTTGAAGAAGGCAAGGATCAGGTTTTCTTTTTGCTTGATGCACAACAACGCCAGGCGAATGCAGAAAGTGCCGTCCATCGTTCGATCGCGGACTACAACCTCGCGATCATGAACTACCACTTTGCGACGGGTAGTTTGCTTAGTCGATTTAATATTCGTTTGACCGAGGGCCCATGGTCTGACAACGCGACGGCTCGTGCGTCAATTAAAGCCGGACGATTGGAGGCCGGTGAGAAATGCTGTAACGATTTGAGTCCCGTCTCGGCTGGGCAGTATGACCAAGTTGCAACCAACACCAATTTCGTTTCCGCGACCGGACAGGATTGGATCGAATCGGAATCCGTACCAGCGAGTGAGCTTCCGACGAATCAGGTCATCGAAGAATCTGTTGAGGAAATGGGTTTGCCGGAATCAGGGGTAGGATCTGAACCATCGACGTCACTGGATTTCGACACCACGAGGAAAATTCGGGCTTCGACATTGGTCGAGAAAGTCGGTCGCAAGCTGAATCTTGGTCGACGACGTCGCTAATGTGCGACCTTGGTTGTCGAAATAGCAGAGCAGGTGCAATCGGCTAACGGCCACGACCGCAGCGAACCTTTTGAGCCAAAGTGGTGCAATGGTCGAATCGCTATCGTTACGGTGTCGACTGCGTCTTGATCAGATCAACCAGAGCATCCACACCCGTGAACTCGCCTTGAACCATGGTGCCGGGAAACAAAAGTTTGGGCACCTGTCCCGCCCCGACTTTGCCGTAGAGCTGAACGTTCTTTTGGATGTACGCCTTTGAAACGCTCTTGCCAAGCTCTTTCTGAAGTTGCTCATTGCCGACCATGGCAGTCGCTTTTTCAAGAGCGGAAGCGTAAGTCGGGGCCGCTTCACCCTCGAACATCCAATGGTGAAATTCGGGGAATTTCTCTCTGTTGCAACGCCAAACCGCAACCGACAATTCGGCTAACTGGCAGGCTTCAGCGTGCATCGGGTTGTCTTTTTGAACGTTTGCATTGCAAGCCTTGCAAAGCGGAATCGGTAGCAGCAAAACGGCCACGTCATCGTTGAGTTTTTTCTTCGCGTTAAGGACTGCCTTGCTGGTGGATCGGCAATGCGAGCAAGTGTAATCAAACATTTCGATAAAGATGTGCTTTGCGTCAGGCGAGCCATCCAACGGCCAATCTTTTGCGGCCAACTTGATCGCTCCGCCCATCGTCGAAACGATGCGGCGCTTTGCTTTCTTGGCTGCCCCAGCTTTAGCTGCTGCACTTTCTTTCTCCGCCCGCTGTTGCAGCGCTTCCATCGCTTCTGCCGCTGCGGCATCAATTTTCTGCTGCGAATCGAGTGCTGCGTCTCCCTCTTGCGGCCCTTCCTGCTGAAGCATCGAAACGGCGACTTGTGGGTAGAGCATCGCGGCAACGGCAAACGCTTCGTTCATGATGTTTGAGGTCGACAATGAATCTTCGTCCTCAGAAGGTGGCTCAAAAAGATCATCGTGATCTTCCTCGGTCGGCGGTGCGAACAGCGAATCGTCTTCGTCCTCATCGACCGGTGGAGCGAAGAAGTCTTCGTCATCCGAAGGTGCCGACTCGATCGCAGAGCCCGCTCCGATCGAATTGGTGAATGTTTCAGTTGCCTGGGCTTCCGAGTCCTCAGAAGCTACTGTCGGAAAAGTTACGACTTCGTACTTCTGTGGTTCGGCGGCATTGATCTGGGCGACTGCCATCACGACCAATCCGGAAACGGCAAGACTTGTCACACCCGCAAGTCGACGCATGTTGATTCGGCTCATTGCCAGAATCGTGGCGGCAATGATCAGGCCGCAAGTATGCGCTCCCAGACACCACGGACAAAGGTGTTCAAGGACGAAGACCTGAAGGGCCGTAAAGTAAATCGCAGAACACGCTGCTGCGATCGCCAAACCTGTTACTGCTGTCCACGCCCATTGACGGACAGTTGTTGAGAGGCTGCTGATGGAAGTAACAATCGTTGCCACGATCATTGCTGCGTACGTTCCGACCGCCAAGGCACTAACCGGCATGGTCAGGAATTTCGACCACTTGCTGTAAATCACGTGGCCGCAATCAAAAAGCTCGCCGCCGCTGCAGCCGACGACCTCAGAGGCAGTCGCTGTGACGTAGGTCAGGTAAATTGAAATCCCGAAGGCGATCAACATGGGAATGGCCAGAAATGCCAGCAGAAATTTGCCAGGCAGCAAAAACAGGCCAAGTTCGACTGAAACCCTGTTGGAACCGTTGATCGAAACAGAATCGACGGAAGTGACTGGATTGTTGGTGATCGAACTCATTTTACAACCTTTTCTGGGTCTCAAACCCGCAGCACGATGGCCATGTGTGTTCGTTTTTCCAATAACGACATTCTATACAACGGTGCATTGATTCATCAAAGAGGATTGATAACTCAAAAGGAGTTTTTGGTCCATGTGACTTGGCTAGTTTTATACCTTCTCCCAAACCAGATTGGGCCGGCAAATCAAGCTGAGAAGGCGAATCCATAAAGTGTTCTGCAGATGTTTCGACTGGGTAAAGCCTTCCGACAATGCGGCTTGAAACTTGCGACTTTGTCGGAAATCCGACATGACACCTGGCATCGCGATGAAAACGGTGCCTGAAAAGTCTGCCAAACGTAGATTCTGGTTCAAGTTCTCAACTTCAACCGGAATTATTCACGACGACAGGCGTCTGGTTTGCCCTTTGAGTCAATTCTCCAGAAGTGGCTACAAGTTTTGCAAATTCGTTAATCTCAAGTCGCGGGTGAACTGTCAAAACCACAATCCTTGAACAATACCTGAATGAAACAGGCTTTTTCCATGTCGACGCCAACGCCTCGTGAATAATCCGGGTTCAAGACGCGAATCTGATTGGAAATCAGCCACACTTGCTGGCGTTGCTGAAAAAAATCTATTAGAACCAAGGAGCGTTCCTGAAGGCTGTTTCTGTGCGTTGTTCTTCGTTTTAGGAGTTGGATCATGGCAAGTGTTTTGATTGTGGACGATACCGCGGTTGACCGTCGACTTGCAGGAGGCCTTCTGGCGACGGACGCTACTCTGACCGTTAGTTACGCCAAGGACGTGACCGAAGCGCTGGCCTACATCGCCAATGATTTGCCAGACATCGTCGTGACCGACTTGCAAATGCCCGAATACGACGGTTTGCATCTGGTCAATGAAATCAACGAGAAATATCCCACCCTTCCAGTGGTTTTGATCACCGCACATGGAAGCGAGAACGTTGCGGCGCAAGCACTCGCCAGCGGAGCCGCCAGTTTCGTGCCCAAATCAGAGCTCGCCAACAGCCTCTACGAGACGGTGATGTATGTGCTGTCATTGAGCCATTCTGAATCCCAGAACAGGAGCTTGATGAGCTGTGCCCGGAAAATGGACTTCGAGTTCGAGCTCGAAAACGATCTGCTTTTGATCGAGCCGCTGGTCGACATGATCCAGGGCGTGGTTGCTTCACAGGAGTCGCTTAGCCATCGCTGCCAGGTCCAGCTTGGCGTTGCATTAGAGAATGCACTTACCAACGCCATGTGCCGAGGCAACCTTTCGATGACGCGTGAAGAGTTCCCAACGCTGCCGCGTGATGCGGTTCTTGAACGGGCGGCCAAGCCAGAATTCAGTGGTCGCAAGGTTGGGTTTCGAGCATTGGTTACGCCTGAGCGAGTCCAGTTTCAGATTCAGGACGAAGGCGACGGATTTGACACCGCGTCTGTGCCCGAAGCCTCTGATCCCGAGAGCTTTCGCGACGGCGTTGGCCGCGGGTTGGTTTTGATTCAGGCTTTCATGGACGAAGTCACTTTTTCAGACTCCGGCAAGCATCTGCAGATGGCCATGAATCTGCAGAATGTGGCCGCGACCAGCCCGAAGTAGTTTTGGTCGAGGCGAACCCGAAAAGGTAGCTGGACTCGGCAGGGCTTGTTGATTAAATGAGCCGATTGGGCGATAGCCCCGGTTGAAGTGTCGTTAACCGAGGCTATCGCTTAAACGGCTCACGTTGCTGAAGGTTGTTTTTAAAAAAAATCGCAGCCTCGCTGACGCGTCGGGTTGCCATTGCGGGATTGCTTTTGCGAAACGAACTTAATCAACAGCCCGGCCAACGAG
>CAYZPA010000084.1:0-22439 GCA_964479855.1 uncultured Pirellulaceae bacterium | reverse complement strand
GCATGTAGAGCTTGCCCTGCTGGATCGTGAACTCAACGTCCTGAGGGTATTTGTAGTGCTTCTCAAGCTTCGCCATGATTTTGAGCAGTTCTTTTCCTGCTTTGACCAAGCCCTTGTCGTCTTCGTTGACGATTTCGTCCAAGTTGATTGGAGTACGGATACCCGCAACAACATCTTCACCTTGAGCGTTAACAAGGTACTCGCCCATTGGTTTTGCTTCGCCGGTCGAACCGTCACGTGTGAAGGCAACGCCAGTCGCACAGTCATCGCCCATGTTGCCGAAGACCATTGTCTGAACGTTAACCGCGGTGCCGATCAGGCCCGTGATCTTGTTCAGGATACGGTACTTCACAGCACGTTCTGTTTGCCATGAATCGAATACAGCGTTGATCGAAAGCTCAAGCTGCTTCATTGGATCCTGTGGGAACGGTTTGCCAACGTGCTTCTTGTAGATCGCTTTGTAGTTTTCTACGAGCTCTTTCAGCTGGTCTGCAGTCAGATCCGTGTCTTGCTTTGCTTTGTACTTCTTTTTGATCGCCGTGAGGGCTTCTTCGAAGTGATGGTGATTCAGCGTCGAATAAGGACCCATAACCACGTCGCCGAACATGTCGATGAAACGACGGTAGCAATCGTAAGCCGCGCGAGGATTGCCGGTTGCTTCCGCGAAACCTTTGACAGACTTGTCAGTCATGCCGAGGTTCAAAACCGTGTCCATCATGCCAGGCATCGATTGAGCAGCACCGGAACGAACAGATAGAAGGAGTGGGTTCTTGGCGTCGCCAAGCTTTTTGCCTTCGAGCTTTTCGAGCTTCGCAAGCTCCAGCTTGACTTGCTGCATCATTTCTTTGGGATAGCTGCCTTTTTCTTCGTAGACAGCACAGGCTTCTGTTGAAACCGTGAAGCCGGGAGGCACTGGCACGTCAGCGTTGCACATCTCGGCAAGGTTTGCACCTTTACCGCCGAGGATCTCACGCATTGAGCGATCTCCATCGGTCATCTTCTTGCCGCCGCCGTAAAAATATACGTACTTCTTTGCCATCGTGGTTGCCTTTGAGGTATTTCAGAATTTGAGTATTTGAACTTGCTACTTACGCAGAATCTCCGCAGATGGGCATCGAGGGATATCCCAGTTTCCTGCGGGTTCGTCGAGTTTCAAGAAATGTTTCGTGTCTCGGCAAACGTGGGTAGCGTTCGCGCAGACAGCGGGTGACGAACCGCGTGGATTTGCGGCAATTCAAGGGCCGACAGGGTATCACGAGCCTCCATAAAGGTAAAGTCCGCACCACTGTGGGCTTGCCGTTTTCATCCAAAGATAACCCGCTCCCTGTGAGGGTTTCTCGCGATTTTCTTGGGTCGTGACACGCTTGCCGTTAATCGCTTGCAAGGTTGTGGATTCCGCTGTCATGGTGCGGTTCCGGCAAGCTGAATTTTGCCAGAGTCCCGTTTGCCATCAGGCGATTAAGTCGCTGTAGAATTCGACAGGATAAATCAATAAACGGAGCCACGCATGTTTCAGATTCGACGTTTCTTCATTGGCCTCGCTTGCCAAATTTTTGCCGTTTTGCATGTTTGGCATGTTTTGCAGAATGGAACCGTCTTGGGACAAGATCTGGAAGGAGTCTGGGATGCCGAGCTCTATGTCGAGAATGCTGCGGAGCATTCTAACGGATCTGGGAAAGGCTCTACCGATGGAATAACTCTCGGGTCGGGAATCAATTTCGGTCTTGAATTGAAAAAGACTGGTGCTGAATCTTGGGCCGCGTTCCTTGTCAACGGAACAGAGCGGATCGAAGTGCCTCAAGTTTCCGTGAAAGAAAATCGGATCGACTTGAGGATCGATCATTACGATTCAGAACTTTCACTGTTGTTCACGCCGGAGAGCGAGTCGATGCCTTCGCAGCTCATCGGCATCTGGAAGAAACGTCGTGCGGCTGACCAATGGGTCCAAATGAAACTTCGGGCGAAACCGTTGGCCAAAGCGAAACCTTCCATCTCGCGGTCGACGAAATTTGACGGTAAGTGGCGGGTTCAATTTCAGTCCAGCGAAGATCCCGCCGTAGGGGAATTCAAAATGGATCCTGCGACGGGGCGAATCGACGGAACCTTTCTGACCACGACGGGAGACTATCGCTTCCTGTCTGGCTATTGTAGCGACGCGAGCCCCGACAGCGAAGAGATGTGGCTCTCATGTTTTGATGGTGCCCACGCGTTTCGATTCGAAGCGAAATCCGATGGCGACGACAAGCTGGTCGGCCAGTTTTGGTCGTCCAATACCTGGCATGAGACTTGGACTGCGACACGAGACCCAAACGCGAAACTTCCGGATGACTTTAAACAGACAACTCTGGTTGAAGGGAAGTCACTCGAGTCACTCAATTTTCCAGACCTCGACGGCAAGCTTACCAACGTCGCCGATTCGAAGTTCGCCGCACCCGTTCGCATCGTTCACATTTTTGGAAGCTGGTGCCCGAACTGTCATGACGCTGGTGTCTATCTGGCGGAACTCAAGCAAAAGTATGGAGAGAAGATCTCGATTGTTGGCTTGGCTTTTGAGCTGACGGGTGATTTTGATCGCGATGTAAATCAGGTCAAAGCGTACATGAAGCGGAACGATGTCGACCATTCGGTTCTGATCGCTGGAGGATCTTCCGACAAAGCCAAGGCCAGTGAAGCGATTCCGTTGGTGGATCGAATCCGCTCCTATCCGACAACGATCTTTGCCGACTCAAGCGGCAAAGTGATTTCAATTCATACCGGGTTTACCGGACCCGCGACGGGCGAGACCTATGAGCGATTGAAACAGAAGTTTGAATCGACGATTGAGCGTATCGCTGCCGACGCAGGACGATGAAACGGCAGCTTCGGCTTTCGAAGTTGCCCAAATACAAGCCCGACGCGCGAGCGAGTGGATATCTCTTGGAAGATCCGTATCCCTCGCTCGCGCGTCGAGCTTGTATTGAAACGCTTCGCATTTCAAAATTTACAGTTGTTTTGTCGCGTAAAATGCCAAAGTTCATCTCGAATGTGAAACTTCAAAACTTCGGCCGCATCGTCAGCCCTCACGCAGCAAGCTCTCGCGAAGCAAAACGTATTGAAACGTATTGCGTATCGAAACGTAATGCGGCTTGTTGGAATCGGCCCGTGCATTTACGCTTCCTGTTGCGAAGATTAGCTACCGGCTGACACGCTTCGGATACACCGGTCGATGTGACCGCCGCGAGTCGTGAGTAGTGTTTTGCAGACCAATGGGTGCTACCCCTTTGTTTTCCCGTCCCCTTTGTTTTCCCCCCTTTGTTTTCCTGACTCGATGCTGGATCATGGCGACGAAGTATTGGCACATGCTCGGGTTGCCCCACCCCCGCCTTCACTCTTACTCTTTTTCGCATCTTCGAAATGCTTGAGTGCGTCGGCGAAGTTCCCGCGACGGTACTCAGCCATGACCTTCAACAGGACAGTTCGGTTGCTCAGAAGTCATAGCCCGTGATTCCCGTGGGTTTCGTTGCGTCAGATAGTCAGTGCGTATTCCAGCCAAGAAACACCCAATGATTGGTGTGTGAATTAGCGAAATTTCATGGTAACCGCTTTCGATTGCTGACAGGATTTGGGTGACGTTGCTCATGGCTGAATGATAATCGGCCTCGAAAGTAGCACGCCTCTCCGGGGCGTGAGTTGCGCTGACTCTCGCCTCGGAGAGACGAGCAACTTTCTTCTACTTGATTTCAAATTCTAGGTACTCACCCTGAATTGGCGGGGCACCGGGTTTCGGTCCTGGGTCGCCGGGCATTTGCCAGGTGACCGAGATGTGCTCATCCCCGCTGTCTTCCTTCATCAGGGCTTTGATGGCGTAACGTTTGCCGGCTTCCAAATGGATCGGTTTCGAGACGGCACTTGGGTTCGCGCCCCAGGCTCGCCTGTTCGTGCGACCACATTCGTTGCCGATTCCTGAAGGGCCACGTTTGACCGAAGCAACCAATTCCAGGTTGTCTGGTGATTCATCGGAACTGATGTAGAGTTCGCCCTCATCATCAGAAGCCAGATAGAAAACGTACTCGCCCGTCCTGGGAGGCTTGATGAAACCGGTGACGCGAATTCCGTAGTTGTCTCCAAAACTGCCGATCTCATTTGGTGGAGCCTCAAATGCCTTCAGCGACCGGGAGTAATTGCACCTGCTGTTTCGGTACCGCTTGAAAGACGTGAGGTCCTCAACCGTCCCGCCCGTAATGTTGTCGAAGACCTCACAATACAATGTGCCCGGAATCACCGGATTGGACACATCGTATACGTATGCATCTCCGCCCAAGTGGAATATCGCCGATTCGTACCCTGGAGGAGCGAGTTTGACCTGGTAGGTGCCGATCTGATCGACCGTAACATTCGACAACGTCAATGTTGGATTGGTGGCTCCTTCAACGGGTGCGTAGTTGCAGTACCATTGGTAGTCCCACTCACCTTCGATCGGTTGCACACTCAACGTGGCTTGCTCGCCAAGACGTGCGCCAACGAACTTGGATTCCCACCGGAGCTGCCAGGGCCATCTACCTGTTTTCTGCAGGGTCAGACGTATCTTCCATCCGACCCTTTCCAGCTCTAAATCGATTGGCCGCCCGCTTTTCCGATTCAGCTCGAGCACTTTGGAGAACAGTGCTTCCGCGTCCTCGTAGCGCTCCTGCTCGAACCGCCAGAGCCCCAGACGCAACAGTGCCGACAGGGTCTTCGGGTCTTGCTCAATTTCCGCATTTGAAGCGGCATCCCAGACATGAAGCACGCCATCGAGGCTAATCGTGGCCAGTCGATTGCCGTCGTTCGAAAAAGCTACGCCCCCAACGGCTTTGGAATGAGCGTCTATCGTTTGCAACTGCTTTCCTGTTTCGAGGTCCCATAAAACAACGTTGTTATTGAGACAACCGACGGCCAGCGTTCGGTCGTCCGGGGAAAGCGTCAACCAACCGACTTCGGGTGAGCTGAGCTTTCGAAGCATTTTCCTGGTTTCCATATCCCAAACGCAAATGCCATCGCCACTGCGAGCGGAGCCAGTAACAAGCCGCTTTCCATCCGATGAAATTGCCATGGAAATGAGAGCCTGTTGCGACGTCTGCAATGTCTCCTGCTGCGTCCAGTCGGCCGTGTCCCAAATCTGAACGCGTCCACGAAGATCCCCCACCAACAAGCGCGAACTGTCCGGCGAAAACACGGGCGACAGCATCCAGAAGTCCTCTTGATCCAGCGGGCCGCCACCGATCTTTTTGAAGTCGCTGGTTCGCCACACATTCAGGCCTGATCGCGTTGAGCCGCTGCGAAAGGATACGTGCGCGAGAAACTTTCCGTCGGGCGAAAACGCCAGAATCCCAGCGCCTGTGTTTGGATTCGAATCAGCATTGATCACGGTATCCAGCTGGTAGAGTTCTGTGTCCGACTCAACATCGCGAATGGAGATGGCATACGCACCGTCGATCGCAACCAGGCCGCCGTCAGGAGAATAGGCCGAGGAAAATCCAGTTTGCGGATAGCGAATCGCTTCGTTCGTCTTCAGGTTGAGTTGCGTCGCACCAAGACTCTTATCTGACAAGATGGCGTTCTTTCCATCCGGTGCGAATGCCACAGAACCTGATTGGGTGCTTTGGCCGAAGTCTCGCCGGCTTCGACGAAGCGTCACTTCGTGTTTCTCGCCGTCCGAGTTTTCCAATTGATAACGTACTAGGCTGCCGAACGATCCTTTGGTCCGTTTGAAGAAACCATGCCAGGTTTCAGGCCCGCTCACTGTGAACCAATCTCCTTTCTCAGCGTCGAAGACTGCCGCTATTCGATCAGTCGAGTCGACATTTCCTTTCACGATATCATCCGGGCGAGTCTTCCCAATCAACCAGTCTCTGCCAAATGCCTCGTTGGCCCGTACATCCAGGGATACAGTCCAGCCGTACAAGTCCTCCGTGATGTTATCGACCTCGTACTTGCCGCCGACATTATCCAGATTCCACCGCTTGGCTGTCCCTGACAACGGCAATGCAAAAGCAACAAGTTGGCCTCCATTCGCGGACACTCCCAACGCTGTATCAGGATCAAAAATTCGATTGGTAACGCCCTTGATCGTGCGAACCAAACGAGGCAGCGGTACGGACTCGATCGATGGTTCACCAGAGTCGCCTTCTTCGGAAGGTTCTTGCTGCTGCATGTCGAATCGCCTGGCGGCATCAGCCAGTGCTGAGACATCCCACAGATCGATTGTGCCATCACTTCCAGCCGTCACGAGGAGCTTCCCATCAAGAGAGAAACGAGGCGTCGCAGATTGCTTTCCATGCGACGAAATCGATAATTTAAGGTGCGTTCGCTTCTCGGCCACATCGGAGGTCAATCGCAAGTCGATACCGCCGCCCTCCTCTGTGCTGGCGATGATCCTGCCGTCCGGCGACCAGGCACAGATGGCCGTGCCCCAGTGTCTCCAGAGCACAGGTTCCGGGTCGCCATCCAGGTACGCGGCCACTTGGAAATAAGGAGTCGAGGCGCCGGGACGTTCGAGGAGTAGGAATGACTTTCCATCATTGCCCAACTTGAGTTTGTCTCCAGTCGCTGGCAGTTGTTTGGTTTCGCCAATGACAAGCGGAGCGATGGGCTGTGCCTTTTCGCCATCCAGTTGCCAGACGGGAATGGCATCCTCATCCGGAGCTAGCGAGTCAACTTTCGCCCCGTTGTTCCATGCCGCAAAGTATTTCCCATTCGATGAAAAGGAACACTTCCCCTTCTGTGGAAGTGAAAGAACCTTGGTACGGCTCTGAATGTGGTAGAGGTCGAATCCTGAATCAAACTTTGCTGCCACCCAGCGTCCGTCCGGGGAGAACCACGATTTGGGATCTTCGAGCGTCCAGTTAATCAGCTCGTATTTCTTTCCATTTTCGTCGACCTCGTGCAAGCCGTTCGTATCGGTGACAACCATCTTGCCTGCCGGCGTGATCGCGACTCCATTGCACTCCGGCACAACGGTGTCCGCGCTTGCTTGAAGGCGATTCCATTGATACCGCCAGCTGAACTCGCGCAGGTCTTCCTGGTCATCCACGGGAATCCACGACGCCAGAATCTGTTCGATCCGTTTCTGCTCACCGTTTTGCCCTTTGTAGAGTTGATCGGCAAGCTGCATGTCGGACGCGTAGAGTTCACGGCGACGTTGTCTTGCGATCTCTTGCTGCTGCAGTTTTAATTCTTGCTCTGCCGTACGAGCGGCTTCGGCTGCGTTCTTGGCAACAACGGCGTCTCGCTTTGCGTCGCGAGCCTTGTCTCGCTCCTGAGTGGCCTTTTCGTTTGCATTCTGAGCAACAAGCGCTTGTCGTTTGGCTTCCCGGGCTTGCCAGGCGGTAGCGACGATGCCGGTGATCAGAATGGTGAGTGCTGCCGTACTTAATCCGAGCGCAACACGGAAACGCTTGCGCTGTTCGATCACACGCGTTGCTTCGCTGGCGCGTTGCACTTCCGTTTCGCGAAGTTTTGATTCGACTGACTGCTGATACCCTGCGATCTGACGAGCCAGAACTCCTGCGTCCTTAAGCCGATCAGCAGGCTCTGATGCAAGGCACTGCTTGGCAAGTCCAATCAGTTCCGCATCGGCACCGCAACCGTCAAGACGATCGAAACAGTCGTCCAATTTTCCACGACTGGCCATGCGATAGATTTGCGTCGAATCTTCACCAACGTAAGGTGGCTTGCCTGTAAGAATCTCAGCCAGGATCGCGCCCAGCCCAAACACATCGGCACGTTGATCGAGCATGTCAATCTCGCCAAGCGCCTGCTCGGGCGGCATGTAAGCCGGCGTTCCCATCACGCTGCCCATTTGCGTTTCGGAACCACCCGAACCGCCAGCCGTACCGAAGGAACCAATCGGCGCAGGGCTCGAGTGATTCGAGCCACGCATCGTTTGGATGACACTGGTGCCGTCGTAGTTTTGCTTGGCTCTTTTTTCATCCGCGACGCCACCAACAGCGAGTACTTTCGCAAGGCCCCAATCCATGACCTGGACTTCGCCGAATGCGCCGACCATGATGTTGGCCGGCTTGAGATCGCGATGAATGACGCCACGACTGTGTGCGTAAGCCATCGTGTCGCAAATCTGTTTGAAGACTCCAATCAACTTGCTTCGATCCTGCTGAACGTTGTCGCGTTCGGCAAGTTGTTTGGACAACGTATCGCCCTTGACCAGCTTCATGCTCATGTAAGGCCGCTCGTCAACGAACTGGCCGACGTCATAGACCGGTGCGATACCTGGATGTTGCAATTGCCCGCTGATCTGAGCTTCTTCGATAAAACGCTGCACGACTTCCGGGCGATCTTTGTGCGACGTCAACAGGACTTTGATTGCAAGGTCTCGACCAATGTCCACATCACGGCCACGCAAAATCGCGCCCATTCCGCCTCGGGCAATTTCGGCATCCAGTCGATATCGGCTGTTGACTGGTTGTGCCGGGATCTCCTCGGAAGTCGGACGCTGGATTGGGCCGTCGAACTGTTCTTCTTCACGCAATGAGACTTGAGGAACGTCGGCGATCGTTGCGTCCATCAATCGCAGCACACCCTGGTTGGCGTCCGTAAGCTGGACTGCCGCGGGTGATTCAGCAGTCGGCAGAAGGGTCGGTGAGAGTTGTGATTCCTCAGCGTTTTCGATCAGCCCCGATGCGGGTTCTTCGAGAAACAGCGATTCTTTGTCGGCTGCGGCGAGCAATTTCTCAATTCGCTTCCGCAGTTCTGAGTTTTCGTTGCAAGCCTGATCCAGAAAGGCCGCTCGTTCGTTGTTGCACTGGATCTTCCGTGCTTCGCGGAAAATTGTGACTTCGCTTGAGTTCTCTGCCGTCATCGTCCCACCATTTTGATCAGCCTTCGCTTTTTACTGTATGGGCAGTGCGAAATGCAGCGTGACTTCACCCGGGCGAAGTTTGGATTTTTCTGAGATTTTTCAAAGTAGTTCGGCTCTCCGAGCCGTGGAGGTTCTACCGTTCTCGCCTCGGAGAGGCCAGCTACTATTCCAGCTCCACACGCAACCAGGCCTTGGCAAAAGACCAGTCTTCGTCGGCTGTTGAGGTCGAAATACCAAGAGCTCGAGCCGATTCCGCGTGTGTCAGACCCGCGAAAAATCGGAGCCTTACCAGTTCTGCCATTCGCGGATGTTTTGATTCGAGCTTTTCCAACACGTCGGACAGTTCCAGAATGTCGAACTTTCGTTCAGGAGCTTCGCGAAGTGCAACGGACAGATCCATTCGCTGGTAGTTGCCTCCGGCCTTGAGGCTCTTCTTGCGACGCGCATTGTCCACGAGGATTCGCTGCATCGCTTTGGCGGCAGCGCCGAAGAAGTGCCCTCGACCATTCCAGTGGATATTGGCTGCTTCTGCTCCCAGCAGTCGGATCCATGCTTCGTGGACAAGGTCCGTTGCCTGGATGGTTTGGCCAGGTTTCTCATGGGAGAGTTTTGCTGCCGCCAATTTGCGAAGTTCGGCATAGACCAAGGGCAGCAACTTTTCGGCTGCTGAATCATCTCCCGATTCGAGGTCTGTCAGGATTTTGGTTACGTCGGTCATGATGAGTGGTTCTAAAAAGTAGCTCGGCTCTCCGAGCCGTGAGCAAATTCGACATTCGCCTCGGAGAGGCGATCTACTTTGAAAGGCGATCTACTTTGGCCTGATCCAAAGTGTGTATTCTCCTTCCGACAGACCAGCCTTCGCGGGATTCTCCGCAATGTATCGCTGCAAATACTCAAACTGCACATCGCTCCGCACCACATGATCGAAGGGCTCACTTTGCCAGAAATCACCTTCTTGCTTCAAGAGAGCGTTCACCTGTCGCCCTGTATACCGCATCGTTTCCGTCAATTGTTTACGAAGTAGAAAGCCTTGTCGCATCTGAATCAAAAGATGAACATGATTTGGCATGAGCACAAATCTCTCAAGGTCGTAGCGTTTGCCGTCAAAGTGCAACAGGCTCTCTTTTACCAGCTTTCGCGGTTGCGGTTTCCGAAGTATGCAATCGCCAAAACAGTCATCAAGATGCCCGTGCCATTTGCGGTTCTTGAACTTTCGCAATTCGTTTTTGAGCGAATCATCAATCTTATCTGCGTTAAGAACTTCTTCGACTGTACGGCCACCGAGGTCGTGCTCCTTCAGCCACACTTCGATTTCATCGTGCCATTTTTCGACGACGTCGCGAGGCATCGAGTCTGCCAATCGAAACGTAACGAATGTCAAATGGCCCGGCATATCGAGATGCGGCATATTACGCTTTGTTACGAGCGAATCCGCATTGCGATCGAAGAAGTTCCATTCAATGTTCATAGATACAGGATATCAAAGTAGCTCGGCTCTCCGAGCCGTGAAGTCTGAAACTCTCGCCTCGGAGGTTCACAGTCACGCTATTCTTCGGACGATGAATTTTCTGGCTTCCTTGTATCTCCGTAGTCAACTCGATTGAAGCTTACCCCGCGAGTTCTTCCATTGCCGACAACCAACTCCATGAATTTGCCGTCTTCCGTCTCTTGAAACTTGAGTTCAGCACCTTCCTCCGAGAGAAACAGATTCTCGCTGGTTGGGGATAGGATCGCGTCTTCCCGGCGGCTCATTTTCATAACCAGTTTTTCATCGACGATCGTGATGTGACGAAATGTCTCCAGCTCTTCGCTGAAATATCTTCCGACATAGGCTGCCAGCTGCTTGGCATCCGGGCTCCAAGGGTCGGCGATGATTCGTTTCGCCGTAAATCCACTACCTAGCTTAAGCGTAAGCGTGTTCATTTCTCCCTTTTCGTTTGGGTGAAACGTGATCACGGCTCCAACGTCATTGATCTTAAAACTGTTCGGACTGGTTGGTGTGATTTCCGATTTCGGCCGCCCCGTGATCTGAGCGAAGAATGTATCGTCCTTTCGGGAGAAAGTAAGAACGACTCCGGCCATTTCTTGCAGCTCATATCGCCCCACAAACTTGTCGAATGCTTCACCGTCGATTCCTACCGTCTCTGTCTCTTCGGATTTGGTACTTTCGTTCTTGCCAAGATCCTTTTCAAAGAAAGCTCTGGCAACGGAGTCCGGGATGGTACGTGCGAATGTCGCATTGTTGCTTTGGGTAATGACTGCAGCGTCCAATTCTGGAAAGTACATCACCATCGAGCGATGAGCTGTATCGGCACCGTTGTGGTGAATCCGACGTTGTCCTTCGAATTCGTCAATGGCCAGTCCGAATCCATATTTCGTTGCCTTGCCGTTCGTCAACTTGTTCGGAGTGGAGACTTGGTTGAATATCTCGCTCCCGCCAAGTTCCCCCGTGCGATAGTTCTTGATCCACTTGGCCAGATCTCCAATCGTTGTGTAGATTGCACCCGCGCCAACGGCAGCGCCAAGATCCGGCGACTCACGATAGTTTCCGTTTTTGTCTGGAGCGTATCCCATCGACGCTCGCTTGATGATTGTGTGCGGGTTGGCTCGCACAAACGTGTCGGACATCTCGAGGGGCTGGAAAACGTTCTCGCTCATCCATTCAGGAAATGGCTTCTTGCCAACACGTTCGACGACTTCGGCGAGCAATGCAAACCCGGTGTTGTTGTAACTGAATTCGGCTCCGGGGCTATTCTGTAGTTTCGGTTGCCGTTGTACGATCTTGACAATCTCTTCACGATCAATCCAATCCCCCTGGTCAATACGTCGGCCTGTCATCGCAATCGTGTTGAAGAATTCCCGATAACCTGTGGTGTGAGTCAACGCGTGCCGGAGTGTCACAACTTCGCCCAAATCGGGTAACTCCGGAATGTGCTTTCGGAAATCGTCATCCAGTGAGAGCTTATTCTGTTGGGCCAACAGCAAGATCGCGTAAGCCGTAAACTGTTTTGATGTCGAGCCAATGTTTGTTCTGGTATCGACCTCAAACGGGATTTCATATGTCAGGCTTGCCATGCCGTAAGACTTGGCAAATGCCACTTCTCCGCCTTTGATGACTGCAACGACTCCACCCGGCGTTGTCTTGTTGTCGTAGGGCGACATGAGTTGATCAACGCGGTCTTCTGGTTTCCTGGCGATCGGCTCGACCCGGCTGAGCGAGATTTCATAGTCGCCCACTTCGTCCTCAAACGGCGCGACCTTGATCGTGTAGAGCCCGGCTTTGTCGGATTCAAAGTGAAAGTACTCTGGGCCACGACCCGTACCATCGAATTCGGCAAGCTTCTTCCCGTTCATATCATGGACAGACACCATGACGTCCACTGAAGTTTGATTTGCGGCTCCGAAGACAAACGTATTCTCTTTGACGTTGACCGTGTATTCATCAGCCGTCTTCGAAGTCAGCCTGGAGCTTCTGGATTCATTGGCTTTGAGTGGGCGATCTTTGTTCGCGTGGGTGTCTTTGGCTTCGACGTTTTCCGTTTTCTTGTCTTTCGACTGAGCCAATGAAGGCGCAACCTGGAAAGTCACTGATGCCACGACCAGGAACATGGGAATAAGTCTTGCTGTGATAATTCGATTGTTCATATTGCACCTAACATGTTATGAAATCAGAGTAAGATCGTTTATTGGAAGCCTCAGTAGCACGTCTTTCCGAGCCGTGAAATGCCATGGCTCTCGTCTCGGACAGGCGAGCTACTTAGCGTTTTACTTCGAAATTCGGTGGTTCGAATTGCTGTGATGCCTTCAGGCGTACACGGACCGGAATGTCATCGAGGTCTCCGGTCTTGAGGAACTCGATCAGTTGAGACCACGCGTCGGGGTGCTGATCTCGGATCGATCCCAGAATCCCATGACCTCCGCGTTCTCCGATGACGATCCGGCTGTTGGTAAAGAACGGAGCAATCTCGAAGGTGTTCTCGATTGGGGTCTTGAAATCCCAGGTGCCCTGTGTGAAGACGACCGGGATATCACACAGGATTGGCGTTCGAAACTCGTCACCCACGTCCGGACTCGGCCAAATGTCGGCTGTCGCCATGTACAACGCGAAGTTCCTGCGACTCAGATAACGAGTCGCCGGATCGGTCCACAATCGATGTTTCCGCTCAGGCGTGGCGCTCAAACTGGAGTCGATGAGCGGGCCGATCAGACGCACCTTTCGCGGAGCCTGAATCGCTCGCGCCATAGCCTCACGCTGCCATCTTCCCAACTCGTTGTGATACAGCTCCAGAATCTGAGTCGGCGAGGACCAGGGGAAACTATCCGGGCCCAAGGTTCCAACCCGGCTCGGCTTCTCCGCATCACCTACCTGAACTTCCAGAGCAATCCGTTCTCGCTCAAGACGTTCAATCACTGTCCGCGCGGCTTCAGCCATCCCACCTTCAGGCAGGTACGGTTTGAACTTTGGGTCCGCATCGACAACACGCCACATGCGTTGGATGGCAGCGAAGACATAAGAGGGCATGTCATAGCCACTGTTAAGTGGCTCAATTCCTGACAACAACGCCCGTGCAACGATGTCGGGATGAAGTCGCATGATGGCGAAACTCCATTGCGACCCGTAGCTGGTTCCCTCAAGCGTGATCTTTTTGTAACCCAGGGCTTTGGCGATGTCGGCAACATCGTGAGCGCATTCCTTGACGGTGTAGCCGGCCAGATCGATCTTTTTCTTCTTGAACTCAGCAACTGTGTCTTCGGCGAAAGCCTTGAACGCTTCGGCCCGAAGTTCACTGGTCAGCGGCTGATCCGCTGGCGGAGACGGCCTTCGGAACGGTGCGGTCAACACATCGCCGCGTTCGCTATAGCCACGCTGATCAACCACCACGACATCACTAAATCTGTTGTACTCGGCGATGAGTCCATACGCTTGCTGAAGCTGAGATTCGGTCTTCATGCGGGACAGCAATGAACCTCCCGGACCGCCTGGCAATCGAAATACCGGCGGCGCTGTTGCGCCCTTTTTCGCTGCTCGGAAGCGAGCGAACCCAACCCCGATCACTCGACTGTTCGGATTCGATCGGTTTTCCCGTGCGAACAACGTTCCCAGTTCGTACTCAACGATCTGGCCAGACTTCCTTTTGAACGATCGCTCCTCAATCTCCACCGAGCCGATCTCTTGCCCGACACTTCCGTTGGCGGTTTTCTTTGCTTCCTTCTCGTTGGATTGAGCCAATGACGGTGCAGCCAGGAAAGCGACTGACGGCAGGAGCAGGAAGATTGGGATCAGTCTTGATGCGACAATTCGATTGATCATATTGCACCTAAATTGTTATGAAATCTGAGTTAGATATTTATTGGAAACAAAGTAGCACGCCTCTCCGAGGCGTGAAATTGACCATTCTACGCCTCGGAGAGGCGAGCTACTTTCTTGATTTTACAGAACTTTCTGCCGGAATCCTGTTGTACTTTTTCAGGACTTCGATCAATCGGTCGTGAGGAATCCCATACGCTTTGTTGTCGTTGATTCCGGTCATCGTGCGAGCAGCGACCATCGCGTTGATGATGGACTCTTCGACGGACTGTACGGTCGCCACAAATAGCGGAGTGATTTGATCATTCGACAGGACCTCTACCGATATTGTTTTCTTCCGGTCGAACGCTCCCTCATTGGCCGTGGAAAACGCGATAAAGATATCTCCCGAAGCATTTGCTCCACGTCCTCCTACCTGCCCGATTCCGAGTGGCACTCGTTGAGCGATGCGCTTTAATTGATGCGGAAGCAGCGGGGCATCGGTCGCGACGACGACAATGATTGACCCATCGCCAGCCTTGCGTGAATCGGGGAAATCATTGAGCTCGTAGTTCAATTCGGACTCAAGCTCACGTCCGACCGGTACTCCGGCGATCGTCAGGCGTTCCTTGGCCCCGAAGTTGGCCTGGACCAGAACACCGACGGTGTATTCCTTCTCGCCAATCTTTACGACTCGGGATGACGTGCCGATGCCTCCTTTGTAGCCAAGGCACATCATGCCAGTGCCGCCGCCGACGTTTCCCTCATCAACGGGGCCCGATGATGCATTCTTGATTGCTTCGAACACATCGGATTCCTTGACGTGAAATCCATAGACGTCGTTCAACGCTCCGTCCCAGGTTTCTGCGACAACGGGGTACGTGAACCAGTAATCTGCGTCGCCGTACCATCCAGTTTCGACAAACCACTTGAGCACCGCATCTCGAACGACTCCGACACTATTGGTGTTGGTAATCATGATCGGCGTTTCCAAAAACCCGGATTCGGTGACCCAGGTGGTCCCCGTCATCTCTCCGTTTCCATTAAGTGCGTACCAGTTCGCATAGACGGGACTAAACTTCTTGCCGCGAGGGAAGATTGCAGTCACGCCCGTCCTGACCGGTCCTTTGCCGCGAATGTTTTTGCCTTCTCCAGAGATGAGCGTGCGATGTCCGACCTCAACACCTGCCACATCTGTGATCGCGTTGAGCTTGCCTGTTTGCCCCTCAAACGGGACGCCCAGGTCTCGAGCTCTGGTTTTGTCTTGCGCGAAGCAGAAGTTGGTCGATGATAAAATCAGGACAGTTAGTGCAATTAGTATTTTCATGGTCCAACGCTCCTGTCAATTGTGTGATTTTGCGAAGTAGCTCGGCTCTCCGAGCCGTGAATCATTATGACTGTCGCCTTGGAGAGGCGAGCTACGTTGTGCACAACTTTCTAATTCGATTTGTCAGAGATGGGCGGATCAACTTGTGATTCATCGAGTCCTTCCATCAAGCGTGCATGGCAGTCCGATGCGTTCTTGAGGTTGCGTCTCACGTCAGCAAGTTCGTCTGCGGTGAGATGCTGAGTCCCGTGATTCAGTTCAATCACTTTGGAGAACAACGTTTCCGCTTCCGCGTAGCGTTCCTGCTCCAACCGCCAATTTCCCAAACGCAACAGCGCCTGCAGCGTATTCGGATCATGCTCGATATCGTTTCTCGTGGCGGCATCCCAAATGTGCAGAACACCGTCGAGACTCACCGAGGCCAGTCGGTGACCATCTTTCGAAAAGGCGATGCTTCCGGGTATATCGGAGTGACCGATGAATGTCTGCAATCGCTTGCCGGACTCGACGTCCCACAAAATGGCGTCGTGATTTTCGCAGCCAGCGGCCAGAGTTCGGTCGTTAGGTGCAAAGGCCAGTGAGAAGACCTTAGGAGTGCGAAGCTGGCGGACTTCTTCCCCGGCTTCTATGTCCCAAATACTTATGGCTTCAGTTGTGTTGGACGCTGCGGCAAGCCGTGTTCCGTCCGACGATATCGCTATTGTTGTCCCAGGACCGTGAGACGTTTGGATTGAATCCTGCTTTGTCCAATCCGCGGTGTTCCAAATCTCGACGACACCCTTCTCGTCGCAAACAAACATGCGGGAGCTGTCCGATGAAAAGGCAACTGCAGTCAGACCACAGTTTGTCTTGAATAGAGGGCCGTCGCCGATTTTCGTGAAGTCGCTGGTGCGCCAAACGATCATGTCGGCGTAACCGACTTCTTTTAATTCGGTCCCGGAAATGTGCGCGAGGTATTTCCCGTCGGGCGAGAATGCCAGCGTTCCGCCGAAGGAGATTTCCGTCAAGAAATCTCGATGTGCTACGGTGTCCAATCGATAAAGTTCTTCGTCCGTCTCGCTGTCTCGAATGGAAACAGCAAACGGGTCAGCAACCGCCAGCAAACGACCGTCAGGAGAATATTCGGCGGAGAGTCCGAATACCGGAGATCGCCTCGCCTCTCCACTCTTCAGATTCAGGCGTGTCGCACCAAGAGCCCAATGTGAAACCACAACACAAGTTCCGTCCGGCGCAAACGCCACCGAGCTGCTCTCAGTTCGGAATGGGATCTGCCTCATTCGAATCGTAACCTCATGCAGCTGGCCTTCCAGGTTTTCCAATCTCAATCGCAACTGACTGCCGCGTGGCCCGCGAGTCAACGACTGGATTTTGTCCCATGTTTCCGGCCCGGCAATCGAGTGCCAGTCACCTTTGGCGGGATCGAATATGGCTTCGACTCGTTCATCCTCCGCGACTGTGGTTCCCTGCACAATTTCACGCTTAGGAACCTCACTACTCCGCCAAACAAGACCGCTGCTCGATGGTTGTGGCCAAATTGGTGCCATCCCTCCATAGGGGTTGTCCGTGATTCGATCCAGTTCGTATTTGCCAGGAACGTTTTCCACTTTCCAAAATTTTGCGTTGCCCCGCGAATCGAGCGATGCCAGAAGCGCCCCATCAGGTGAGAAGTTCAAGGCGGCATCCAGATACGAAAGGCCGTTTGTGTAGGCTTTTATCGTGCGTATCAGTCGTGGCGCTGGCCAAGAGAAAATAGAAGCGTTACCTGAGTCGTCTGCGTCCGAACGATCCGGGACTTCAGATGCAGAACGCTCAGCGGCATCCGCCAATGCTGAAACATCCCACAGTTCGATCGTGCCGTCGTTTCCACCGACGGCGAGCCGCCTTCCATCCAGAGAGAAACGAATGATCTCAGCTTTCGTTCCGTGAGTCGGAATCGTCATCTTCTGAGTCAGGAATTTCTCCGAGACATTGGAGACCAGATGCAGTTGAACGCCATCACTGCTGGATGCGCTGGCAACGATCCTGCTGACGGGAGACCACGTGCAGACGGCGTTGTCTCGATGGCCCCAATACACATATTCCGGGTTCCCATCCAAGTACGCAGCGACCAATTGATGCTTTTTCGAGCCCGGGTTGGCTGGTTTGGCGAGACGCAAATACGACTTTCCGTCGTTGCCCATCTTGAGGCTTTCTCCGCGACCGGGAAGCTGCGGTGTTTCGCCAAGAACGAGCGGCACTCCAACGACCAGTGGGTCACCAGGAGTCACCGTGCCATTCTGCTCAAGCCTCCAAACCGGCATCGCATCCTCACCAGGTGCCAGGGAATCAATTTTCGCACCCGATTTGAAAGCCGTCAGGTACTCTCCGTTCGATGAGAACGAACACCTTGTCTGAGGCAGCGAAAGAACCTTCCTGCGACTTTTGATGTGGTAGAGCTCAATTCCCGATTCCGCATTGATGGCAACCCAGCGGCCGTCCGGTGAAAAGTAGGACCAGTCGACATTGAGCGTCCAACTGATGAGCTCGCGTTTCTTTCCGTTCTCGTCCACCTCGTGCAAGCCTGTGGAATCGGTGACGACCATCTTGTTGTCTGGCGTGATGGCGGCGCCTTTGCAATTCGGCACCGTAACACGAGCGTTATTGTGCAGACGGTTCCATTGATATCGCCAGGAGAATTCTCGCAGGTCTTCCTGGTCGTCAATCGGAATCCACGACGCCAGCAACTCTTCAATCCGTTTTTGCTCTCCGTTTTGACCATTGTATAGCTGATCGGCAAGCTGCATATTGGCGGCGTACAGTTCGCGGCGACGCTGTTTGGCGAGCGTCTCCTCGCGAAGCTTCGCTTCTTCGGCGACTGCTTTCTCGTCGAGTGCGGTCTGCTCTGCCTTCTGCGCTTTGTTTCGTTCGGTGTTGGCTTCGTCGCGTGCATCCTGAGCAACCCGCGTCTGTCTCTTGGCTTCGCGGGCTTGCCATGCGGTGGCGACGATACCAGCGATCAGAATCGCAAGCGCGGCCGCTCCCAAACCAAGCGTGACGCGAAATCGTTTGCGTTGCTCAACCACCCGCGCGGCTTCGCCAGCGCGTTCGACTTCGGATTCACGCAGTTTCGTTTCGACCGATTCAAGGTAGCCTGTCACCTGTTCGGCCAGAGTGTTCGCATCTTTTGGGCGATCGGCAGGTTCCACTTCGAGGCATTGTTTTGCCAATGAGATGAGTTCGTCGTCAGCTCCGCATTCGTCCAGTCGAGTGAAACAGTCGCCCAGTTTTCCTCGACTGGCCATCCGATAAATCTGCGTTCCATCGTCGGCGACGTATGGAGGCTTGCCGGTCAGAATTTCAGCCAGGATCGCACCAAGCCCAAACACATCAGCTCGTTGATCAAGCATGTCGATTTCGCCGAGTGCCTGCTCGGGTGGCATGTAAGCCGGCGTTCCCATCACGCTACCCATCTGAGTATCAGTTCCTGCTGAACCGATGGAACCGGGGGCATCGCTTCCGACGCTCCGCATGGTTTGGATCAACGTCTCGCCGTTCTGTTTCTTGCGAGCCGTTTTTTCATCCGCTACGCCACCAGCAGAAAGCACTTTCGCGAGTCCCCAATCCATGACCTGCACTTCGCCAAAGGCGCCGACCATGATGTTGGCTGGCTTCAGGTCGCGGTGAATCACACCGCGACTGTGAGCGTATGCCATCGTCTGACAAACCTGCTCGAAGATCCCAATCAGCTTGCTACGGTCGGCTGTTGGGGCGTCTCGATCGGACAACAGCTTCGACAGCGTGTCACCCTTGACCAGTTTCATGCTGAAGAACGGACGTTGATCGGCAAACTGCCCAAGCTCGTAGACCGGAGCGATTCCCGGGTGTTGAAGCTGACCACCAATCTGAGCTTCTTCGATAAACCGCTGAACGACTTCGGGCTTTTCCTTGTGAGCGTCCAGCAGCACTTTCACTGCCAGATCCCGACCAAGGTCGGTATCGCGACCACGAAGTACGGCTCCCATTCCACCGCGAGCGATTTCGCCTTGCATTTGATACTTGTCATTGGCATCGCGGTGTGGAAGTTCCGTTGAGTTGGGTCGGAGTACCGGATCGTTGATATCTCTCGATTCATCCCGCAGTACAACTGGGGACAAAGAAAACTCGGACCTCAATGAGGTTATCACCGATTCATTATTTGATCGGCCTCGTTGAAATTGGGTTTTGTCAAGTTCTTTCGGCGGATTCGAAAGAAAGCTGTTGGCCGCATGATGTGCACTCAGAAGCTCATTGACTTGTGCACGAAGTTCTGGCCGATCCGTTGTCATTCGCTCAATCAGATCGTCGCGTTCTTTTTCGTTACCAACGGCTATGGCTGCACTGAAAATATCCGGCAGTTCGTAAGTTTTCTCTGGCATGGTTCCCTCGACACGTGATTTCCCGTTGGAATAACAGTGCGAAATTCAAGGCAGTTGTCCCTCATAGATTTTAGAGAAAATCTAAAGGCTTTTCCAAATCCCGAATTGATTGCCGACCGATTTTAATGCGAATCCAGCCGTTTGAATAACCAAGCCTTGGCAAACGCCCAGTGTCGTTCGGCTGTCGCGTGCGAAATCCCCAACGCTTTGGAAGCTTCAGCAATCGTCAAGCCTGCAAAGTATCGGAGCATTACAAGTTTCGCGTGCTCCGGCCATTCGTGCTCCAGATTTTTTAAGGCTTCGTCAAGATCCAGCAAGTCGATGTCAGCGGGATCGGATTCTGGATGAACGTTCTCCAACGGAAGCCTTTGCCAGTGCCCGCCCCGTTTTTGACTCTGTTTATGTCTTGCGTGGTCAATTAGAATTCTTCGCATCGCTTCGGCTGCGGCCCCAAAGAAGTGCCCCTTGCTGTTCCATTTCGGCTCTTTCGGATTGTCATCGACTAGCCGCAAATAGGCTTCGTGCACAAGGAGTGTTGGCTGGATTGAATTGGCGTTGCATTCTTTACTCAATTTCGCGGCAGCAAGTCTTCGCAGTTCCTCGTAAACGAGGGGAAGCAACTTATGCGAAGCCGCAGAATCTCCCAGCTCAATCGCATTCAGTATTTTTGTTATTTCGCTCATATAGCTCCCAACACGCCGAACCGAGTTTTTTGCCTCTCACATGCAAATTCTAACCCGATCACATGGCAATAGCATTGCATCCGTTGAAGAAGGTATCAAAGTAGCTCGGCTCTCCGAGCCGTGAGGTGTGCGCCTTTCGCCTCGGAGAGGCGAGCTACTATATCTACTGTGGCCTAACCCAAAGCGTATATTCCCCTTCAGACAAACGGGCCTTTTGCGGATTGTCCACGATGTACTGCTGCAAATACTCGAACTGAGGTTCGCTCCGCACAACATGATCGAACGGTTCACTTTGCCAGAATGTTCCGTCCTGCTTCAATAGACTGTTCACGGTGCGGGCAGAGTATCGCATCGTTTCGGTCAATTGCTTGCGAAGCTGAAATCCCTGCCGCATCTGAATCAGCAGATGAACGTGGTTGGGCATGATCACGAATCGCTCAAGGTCGTATCGTTGGCCGTCAAAGTGCAGCAAACTTTCCTCAACCAGCTTTCGTGGCTGCGGTGCGCCTAAGACGCAGGCTCCGTGACAATCGTCGAGATGCCCGTGCCATTTTCGGTTCTTGAATTGTCGCAATTCGTTCTTGAGCGATTCATCGATGTCATTTGCGATCAGAACGTCTTCGACCGATTGTTCACCAAGGTTATGTTCCTTCAACCATGATTCGATTTCATCATGCCATCTCTGAACAACTTCACGCGGCATCGAGTCAGCCAATCGAAACGTCAAATGACCCGGCATATCGACAGCCAAAACCGTTCTTTAGGAAGCAAACCAAGTCTTGGTACGTGCAGATCCGTAAACGCCAGATTAACCTCGGGCGTGACAAGGAAGCTGCATGGAAGAAGTATCACGAGCTGATGCTCGATCAAAGTGAGCCCGACGAAGTTGACTACGTCGTTGATTTGCTTGACCTGTATCGGGGAGGTTACGTACGTTTGTCGGGCCAAGGCTATCAAAATCGGCGTTCGCTTGGTCGAAACCACCTTGCCGGTCAAATTGGGTAGTACGACCTTTTGTGGTACGCCCCGGAGTCGAACCTTTAATGAGATCATCAACACTTCCTGCACCCTTTGGGGCTACAAATCATCACAAAAAGCTATACTTTCGACCTCCATTAAGGTTCCTGAAATTCGTGAGACAAAATTTCGATAATGCCAGTTGTAGTCGGTTACGCCATCCTCCAGTGCCACGCGATTTGCGTTGATCGTAATTACGAGGCGATCATCATAGTGATAGTCGAAGTTGTAGTACCTCGTTTCGCCGTCAAGTTCAATTGCACAATCCAACGTCGAGAGCCGACCACTTGCAATCAATGAACGTGCCAAATCCTTGGGATTGCTGTCGCTTACAGGCTCGCTTACAAAATCCATGCCGTCGTTGTCCACAACGGCGCCTTGAACGAAGCCGTCGATGTCGAACGTTCCACCGCATGATTCGATGAAATCTACGATTGCATCGTAGTGGTCACCGGCTAGTTTTTTGCCAATAATCGCAATCGTTGAAGTAGCTGTCATTACTCGATTATCTCCCACGGAATTCCGCGCTTATTCAACCAGTCAATAACCTTCTGAGGTGGTTTGGCATTGGTTAAAAACTTGAATGGAGCACCATTTTTTGCGGCCTGTGCTGCGGCAAACGAGATCTGCGATGTAAACTCGTTCCACTTCTGAGGGCTAAGGTTGCCCGCAGTATCAAAGAGATAGTTAAAGGCCGACTTTGCCTCGTACCAAGTCCCGTCTGGTAAAACGCCATCTATCTGTCGACCACCGCTTTTGAAGCTCCCGGTGCCGCCGCGATTTTTCAATATCCACTCCTCGAGGTCTGCGCCCAACAAGCCTTTTGCACCCTTTGGGGCAAGCTTCGCAACAAAATCATCGACTTTATTCTTTAACCCATCAAAGGCACCTGCAACAC
>CAYZPA010000083.1:8770-22568 GCA_964479855.1 uncultured Pirellulaceae bacterium | reverse complement strand
AACGACATCTCGAACAATGCCCATGCTGCCAAGGCGAGTACGAAGCTTTGGTCGAAGCGCTTAAAGAAATTGAGATTCAGGAATAGTGCTGCAACAAGGTTCTACAACGCAACACGCTCATCTTGCTACAGCTGGACAGCCGATGCATCAAACCCACGATGGAAGACAAAGAAACGGTGTGAAGTAGGCTGGGCCCTATGATGAATGAGCGAAACAGCATTTTTTCGCGAAGGACGGCGTTGGCCCCAAGGACACGGTGGCATTCTGGATGGCGCAGGCGCCCGAGACTGTCGAAGCATTGGAAATCTTCGACAAGTATTCATCATGGATTCCCGGTGTCATGCATCCCCTGTGGGTTGAAGATTCCGGTTAGCACCGCACTCTAATTCGAATTACAACATTGCTTTCCTGCGAAGCGATCATTCCCCTGAACACCATGAATAAATGCCTTCTGCTATTTTGTGTTTTGCCTTTTGCGATTGCAGCGAGTCAAGAGAAAACCGAACCAGCCGTTGACGATGTGCCTCGCACGATCCGCACGGATCGGTACCTCGTCCAAGGCGAAACGCTTGCTGAGTTGTCGGCTTCCATGAAGGCGCATCGGCCGCATGCGCACAATGCTTTTACAGAATGGTATATTGACTGGAATTACAGTTTTGACATTTCCGCCGACAAGTGGAAGTTAAGAGATTTTGATCTTCGTGTTCAAGTGCGTTATACGATGCCGCAGTGGAGTCCGCCCGATGGCGTCGATCCCGAAGTCGTTGCAGAGTGGGAAAGATTTCTCAAGGCGGTGGTTTTTCATGAACAAGGGCACGCGGAAATTGGCTTGCGTTGTGCCAGCGAGATTCGGGAGGTGATTGGTTTCACGACATGGGAAGGAAAAGACCGAGCTGAAGTGAAAGCCAAAATTGACGCGAAGTGCCAAAGCATTCTGAAACGATTCAAAGCGAGTGAGGTCGCTTACGACAAGGACACCGATCACGGAAGAACACAGGGTGCGAGATTGGAAAGCAAATCAAGCGACAAGTAGATTGATAATGCAGTCCTTATCCCGGATTATTCACGATGCGTGGGCGTCGAACTGGAGAAAGCTTGTTTCATTGGGGTATTGTTCCAAGTTTGTGGTTTCGACAGGTCACCCAGGACGCGAAATAGACGAATTTGCATAACTTGCCTTGCCTCCGCGTCCAAAGAATCGCTTCAAACGGCAAACCAGACGCCGGTCGTCGTGAATAATTCCGGCTTATGACGAAAATGCTTGCTGTTCATCTGTTGCAACAGAGTAAGCAGCGGTGTTTCATCCCGAGTATGGCAAGTAAAAAATGCTTGACCAACTCGTGCACGCCGAGCCGTAATTTAGGATGTGACTGTCAGATCAAGTAGTGGCTACTACACGATTCCTGTGAAGCGAATTTGCCTGACCATGCTTGACGGCTTTACGCTTGCCGGCGGCGTTTGGTCAACGACAAAAATGAAACGCCGAATAGCATCAGTGTCAATGAAGGTTCTGGGACGGCAGCAAGATCGCCTACCAGTCGCACGTTGTCGAACGCGAAGTCTTCGTCGCTGGAATCGAGGCCGACCATGTTGATTCGTATGTCGACGGAGTCAGCGTCCGCTAAATCGACGCTGAATTCGGTGAAAACGTCTGTGATTTCGATGCCGTCTCCGATGCCGTTGAAATCCGTGTCGACCAGAGGACGGACATTGATCTGATCGCCCGAGCCCGTGCTGTTTGGATTGTCGGCGTTTTCTGCAGCGACCTGGAAAACCTGAACGAAGCCCGAACTATCTAACTGCACGCTTACGGTAAATGCGCTGATCGCATCCCAGTCTTCGTTTCCGTCTGTGGCGTCGTCTTCTGCCAGAAAGAAAGACAGCTTTAAGTTCTGATGGCCAGATGTATCGATGCCGGTCCAGTCAAGCGTGACGGAATCTGCCGAACCGGTTGCGATGCTGTCGGTGTCTTGGACGCCGTAGTAACCCGTTCCTTGGAGGTTGTTGTAGACGACATCCGTTGGTGGGATCGCGGTGCTTGGCGAGATTCGACCGTAGTAGTCCTTGTCGTCGATCTCCAGAAAATTGTCGGGCGATGATGGCGTGTAGCTTACGTTGGAATCTTCGAAGTCTTCAAAGACGATGATTTCAGCCGACACGAAATTGGCGTTTAGCGATACGAGCGAAGCGAAGGCGACGATCAGAGTTAATGTTTTCATTTTTAATTCAGCGATCAAAGTTGACTTTCATGCATCCGCAACAGAATGATTCTTGCGGTAGGCTGCGACGGTAGAGAATCGTTGAAAACCATGTCAACAGATGTGTCACTAATGTGGGATCGTGGGTCGGTTTTCAGCGTGTTTTTAAGGTGCTGTAAGGATGCGGTAAGGGGAAACCCGCTCGATCGCATTCCGCAGAACGGCGTTTCAGTCTCGTATAAGCCTGGGGTTTGGCGGCTAACAGGCGCCAGGCATCCCTTGAGCCCGGACAATTCACGATGCGTGGGCATCGACATGGAGAAAGCTTGTTTGATCGAGTTATTGTTCCACGTTTTTGGTTTCGACAGGTCACCCCGGACGTGAACCTGAGGAGCTTGCAAAACTTGCCTCCGAGTCCGGAGAATCGCTTCAAAGGCATACCAGACGCCTGTCGTCGTGAATAATTACGGTTGAGAAAGGACACTTCCCAAATCGTTCGCGGGGCGCAAAATGTGGCGATGGATTTACTCAACATTAAAAATGCGACCGTGTGGCGTGGCCCGCACAAAGTGTTCGACAACTTCGAACTCACGATCCCTTCGGACCGCAGCACGGCAATACTGGGCCCTAACGGAGCGGGCAAATCAACGTTGCTGCGAATCGTGACTCGCAAAATCTACCCCAACCCAACCACCGGTTGCGTGGTCGAAATTTTGGGAAAGCAACGATGGAACGTTTGGGAACTGAGAAAGCAACTGGGGATCGTATCGCTCGACATGCAGCACCAGTATCGTGACAGCGTGGTGGGTTTCGATGTCGTCGCGTCGGGCTTTTTCAGCAGCGTCGGCATTCCCGAGTACCTTCAGGTTGATGAAGCTCAGGCCGAACGGGTTGATAAGCTGTTGGCCGATTTAAATGTTTCGCATCTTCGTGAAAAGGAATACGCGGCCATGTCGACGGGAGAGCAGCGTCGATTGTTGTTGGCTCGGGCCCTCGTCAACGATCCTCAGAATTTGATCTTCGACGAACCGACGGCTGGACTGGATATCCCGGGGACGTTCCAGTATTTGGAAACGGCTCGAGGGTTGTTGCGATCGGGGAAGACTCTGGTTGTGGTAACGCACCATGTGCATGAAATTCCTCCTGAGGTTTCGCATGTCGTGTTGATGAAGAACTGTCGCGTTTTGAAGTCGGGGCCGAAAGAAGATTTGCTTAACGATGCGACGATTAGCGATCTGTTTGAGACGCCGGTCAAGGTTGTTGAAACGGACGGCTATTTCCATGCTTTGCCCGGTTAATTTATGCCCCGGCCAGTTGGCTTTTGCGCCGGCAGGTTTGCTTAGGCCACGCCCGATTAAATTGCGACCCTCGCCCGTTGCAGTCGGCTTTGGTATAAACCCGGATTATTCACGATGCGTGGGCGTCGACTTGGAGAAAGCTTGTTTCATTGGGATATTGCTCCAAGTTTGTGGTTTCGACAGTTAACCCATGACGTGAAATTGACGAATTTGTAAAACTTGCCTCCGCGTCCGGAGAATCGCTTCAAAGGACAAACCAGACGCATGTCGTCGTGAATAATTCCGGATAAACCGGCGTCGTCTCTATTGGCCAGGCGAAATCCATTTTTAATGCTTGTCGCACCGTGAATCAAACTCTCAAAACCAGAACCGTTGTGGTCACGGGTTCCTCGTCTGGAATCGGGAAGGCGATTGCGATCGCGATGGCCCGCGAGGGCGCGAACGTGATCCTGCACGGGCGCGAACCATCCGATCGCTTGAAACAGGTTGCGAACGAGGTCGAGCAACTTGGAGTCGGAACGACTTCGATCTACGGAGATTTTTCGCAGATTCAATCGTGGAGCGGTTTTGTTGATGAAGCGTGGAATTGGAAATCAGGAATCGATGTGTGGGTCAACAACGCCGGCGGCGACGTGTTGACCGGGGCGTGGCGTGAAGCATCGATGGAAGAAAAATTGGACTACCTGTTTGAAGTCGACGTCAAAGCGACGTTGATGTTGTCTCGTGCGGTGGGATCGCGGATGGTGCTTGGTCGCGCCGATCAAACTTCGGGTGCCGCTTCGATCATCAATATCGGTTGGGACCAGGCGGCCCAGGGGATGGCGGGTGAAAGTGGCGAACTGTTCGCGACGACGAAAGGAGCCATTATGGCGATGAGCAAAAGTTTGGCTCAGTCTCTGGCTCCGAAGGTACGCGTCAATTGTATCGCGCCGGGTTGGATCCAAACGCAGTGGGGAAACCAGACCAGCGACTTTTGGAATCAACGTGCGATGGATGAGTCATTGATGGGGCGGTGGGGGCGACCGGACGACATTGCTGCGGCAGCCGTTTTTCTGGCAAGTGATTCATCGAGCTTTATCTCTGGTCAGGTGTTGCCAGTGAACGGCGGGTTTCAGTATTTTAAATCCGGCGATGGTGAAACCGGCGATGGTGAAACTGGCGAAGGGTGAACTGGCGAAGGGTGAACTGGCGAGGCAGGTCGCGAACACCGAACACCGAACACCGAAAACCGAAAACCGAAAACCGAACACCGAACACCGAACACCGAAAACCGAAAACCAAAAACAGCGACAGATACGATGGATAAAAAGACAATCAAAATCGGTGAGCTAAACGTCACCGTCGTCAAGGGTAACGGCAAACCAAAAGGCGCCGCGATTCTGTGTCACGGTTTTGGTGCCGGCGGAGACGATCTGGTTGGCATCGCCGAAGAGATGGCGGCCGCCGACAAGAGATTTGCCGATGTCGCTTTTCTTTTTCCAGCGGCTCCATTGGAACTGGATCCTGAAGACGATTCTCGAGCCTGGTGGATGATCGACTTGGAACAGATTCAGGATTTGGTTGAAAAGGGAGAGTTTCGAGACTTGAAATCGGAATGCCCGGTCGAACTGTCAGAGTGCAGTGAACAGATTAAAGAAGTCATCTGGTATGTTCACGAGAAAATGGGCATCGATCATTCAAAGATCGTGCTTGGCGGATTCTCTCAGGGAGCCATGCTGACGACGGATGTGGCGTTGAACTACGAGCTTCCTCTGGCGGCGTTGATCATTTGGTCGGGAGCTTTAATCTGCGAAGACAAATGGCAGGCGGCTGCGGAAAAGGTCAAATTTCCAGTGTTTCAGTCTCATGGGACGATGGATCCGCTGCTGCCGTTCGACAACGCGGTGGACCTGTGCAATCTGCTGACCGATGCGGATTTGGATGTCGATTTCAACGAGTTTGACGGTCCTCATACCATCGCAGAGAGCGGCTTTATGGGAGCGATGAAGCTGATGCGAAAAGTTTTGAAGTTATAGGTCTCGGCGTCGGCGGCGGCGGTGTCAAATTGCTTGTGGCACTTCGTTGGGGAATCCGTATAATCTGCGATTCGACAATCGAGACTGGCCGAAACGGATTGGCCATAAAGGTTGTTTGTCTTGAGATGAAAGATCCCGGCGGTGTCTGCTTCGACTTCCGATCAACGTGTCCTGGTACTGGATTTTGGTTCCCAATATGCGCAGCTGATCGCGCGGCGAGTACGGGAACAGAACGTCTACTGCGAAATTGTTCGCCACGATATTTCGCCTGACCAAATTCGTAACCACAATCCGAATGGTCTAATTTTGTCCGGCGGGCCGAACAGCGTTTATGAAGACGGTGCTCCGAAATGTGATCCAGGCATTTTTGAGCTTGGGATTCCGATTCTTGGAATTTGCTATGGCATGCAATTGGTTTGCGATCACTTGGGCGGGAAAGTCGACAGCACGCCGACACGAGAATACGGTCGCGCGATTTGCAAAGTCGAATCAATGGATATGTTGTTCGACAACTTTCCATCCGAAGACCAGGTGTGGATGAGTCATGGCGATCAGGTCCACAGCGTCAGCGATGACTTTCAGGGGCTGGCCAAAACCGATACCTGTCCACTGGCGGCTGTGAAGCACAAAACGCTTCCGGTGTATGGTTTGCAATTTCATCCCGAGGTTACTCATTCCCCAAATGGGTCCACCATTTTGCGGAACTTCCTGTATCAGGTTTGTGGCTGCACGGGGACATGGAAGCTGACCGATTTCGCCGATGAAATGATCGATTCGATTCGGAAACAGGTTGGCACTGACCGAGTCATTTGTGGTTTGTCGGGCGGTGTCGATTCGTCCGTGGTGGCTGCGCTTTTGTACAAGGCGATTGGTCCGCAGTTGAGCTGCATTCTGGTTGACAACGGTCTGCTGCGAATGAACGAAGCGGACGTCGTTGTCGAACAGTTTACGGATCACTTCAAAGCGGACTTGCACGTGATCGATGGCAAAGATCGCTTTTTGGATACGCTTGCCGGGATCACCGACCCGCAGGAAAAACGACGTCGCATCGGGCACACGTTTATCGAGTGCTTCAAAGAGCGGTCGGATCAAATCGACGGAGTGAAGTTTCTCGCTCAAGGGACGCTGTATCCCGACGTGATCGAAAGCGGTGCCGCCCAAGACGGTCCAGCGGCGACGATCAAGCTGCATCACAATGTCGGTGGCTTGCCGGAAGAGCTTGGTTTTGAATTGATCGAGCCGTTGCGAGACTTGTTTAAGGACGAGGTTCGTCGGTTGGGTTTGGAGCTTGGGTTGCCCGAGCATTTGGTTTGGCGACATCCGTTTCCAGGTCCGGGTTTGGCGGTTCGTTGTCTTGGTGAGGTCGCTGAGCCGAAATTGAAAGTGCTTCGTGAGGCCGATGCAATTGTGATCGAAGAGATTGTGGAAGCCGGCCTGTATCGTGAAACTTCTCAGCTTTTCGCGGTTTTGCTGCCGGTGCAAAGCGTGGGAGTCATGGGCGATGCTCGAACCTACGACAATGCCTTGGTAATTCGATGTGTCAACACGGATGACTTCATGACTGCTGATTGGACTCATTTGCCGTATGACTTGCTCGCCAAAATGTCGACTCGAATCATTAACGAAGTCAATGGGATCAATCGAGTCTGTTACGACATTAGCTCAAAACCACCCGCGACGATCGAGTGGGAATAGTCTCTTCAGGTCACCTCAAATCACATCGAATTTGGTCGCGGCAATTGGCCAAGGCTTCACTTTTGCCTTTGTCCTTGCAACAATAAATCGCATCCGAAACTTAAATGGAAACCGCAATGTCACTGCACGAAGATCACGTCCGCGAAGCCCTGAAACAGGTCATTGATCCGGAACTTTTCGTTAACATCGTCGATCTTGGATTGATCTACGAAGTTGATGTTTTGCCGCTGGAAGAAGGTGCTGAGCAGCACAATGTCAAAATCAAGATGACGATGACCAGCCCCATGTGCCCGGCAGGTCCTCAGCTGGTTGCTGACACCAAGAAGTTTGCCAGCGAGCTCGATGCCGTCGACGACGTTGAGGTCGAAGTCGTGATGGATCCGCCGTGGACTCAGGACATGATGACGGATGACGCGCGGGATCAGCTGGGCATTTTTTAGGCCAGTTGCAATCGGAAAGCTTTTGAAGCGTGAACTTATTCTCGCCCCGTTTTGGGGTTGCCTCGGTTTTGGCGTCGCCTCGTTTTTGGGGTCCACCAGGTTTAATCGCCTCCGTTCAAGCCGCTCGATTCGTGAGGTAGCTTGGACGAAGCGAATTTTCCAGATCTGCCGTTAGGTCAGCCAGATTGATGGAATCATCAATCGACGCTCTCATCAGCCTTTCTCGAAGCTGAAGGTTCGAGACCGAGACGTAGGACGTTTCGTAAAACTCGGTTGAGCCGCTTTCGAATGCGTTGGTGGGCAAGTCGACGGGATGCATCGTTTCCCAGTACTCGTTGCCGTAGGCGTACTGATCGCAAGCCCATGAGGCTGCCAAGATTTGTTCGTCGCGGTAAAGAATGGCTAACAACATCGCTTTGGTCCCTCCGTTGGCGGATAATTACGATCTTATCAAGCTGTTTGGGAACGACTAAGACGAATCTGAAATCGGCACGCTAGCATGGTTCGGGGGTGGCTGCTGAGGGACAACGTTTAAGCTGCGTTATCTGCGAGATCAACTTTGGGCGTGCTGTCGATTGGACGGATGCGGTCGCAGTCAGTTTGGTCCGCTAGCGATCTTCCGCTGCACGATCTTCCGCTGCACGATCTTCTGATTTGTGACCGTGCGATTACCCGACCGCGAACACAGATCCTGCAAACCGTGCAGATCGTTGGGGCCGATCCGTTGAAATTTCGCATTCTAAACTGAACGGCGAAACCTACTTCGCAGGCCTAGAAGAATCGTTTGGTTCCGCAGCAAACGCAATGCGTTGGGCGGAAAAGCAAAAACAGGCCAAACGATGCCACGGTCAGGAAGCCGACAATGATCGGCGAGATCGGAACGGGCAGATGGATATCCTGCCTCCAGCAACTTCGACAGTGCTTTTGGGTATGCGTTTTTGAGTTGGTGGAGATCGATGCCATCTATTGGATTCCGTGCGGGGATGTCGATTCAACACGAGAAATCGGCCAGCTCAGCATGCGAGCTTTTCACGATAAGGAACTCCCTAGCATGCCTTCTGAGGGCGAGAAAACCTGAATATTTGGCTGCAAACCGCCAGAAATTTCGAGCCATCCCCTAAATCACCGCCACGAGCGTCGGATTCGGCAAATGGCCTGTTAATTTGTGCGTTTCGTGCGGATAATTCCGGCAAACTTAAATCGCCCTTTTGGTGTGACAAAAGGACGGAGCAAAAGGAATCATCCCGAAAAAACCGATACTCGTTACAATACGTGGTCTACGAAAGCCACCTGCCCGGAGCTTCCGCATCTGGAAATCGCAGGTCTGAAAGTCAGTTCGCTAGCAAAAGGCCACTACGGGACGGAGAAAAATCCTGCTGTGAATTCTGAATTCGAAAAACGCCACCTGCATCCCTATTCGCCTCCTGAAACCAACTTTATGGAGCGGTTACGTTATTGGGCTGCCGCGACGCCAAACCGTGTTGCTTACCGGTACCTTGACCATGGCGAGCACGAAGTCGATGCGACGACCTATGCCGGGTTGGATCAATCCGCCCGTGCCGTTGCGGCTCGACTTGTATCGCTCGGTTTCGCCGGCAAACGTGCGGTCCTGATGTACCCACCAGGGCTTGAGTTTATTCGAGCATTCCTTGGTTGCCACTATGCCGGTGTGACACCAGTTCCGGCTTATCCGCCGCGACGCAATCGGAACATGGGGCGAGTCAATTCGATTTCTGAAAACTGTCACGCTGCGGTCGCATTGACCACGCGTTCGGTCATCGAAAGATCACGCACGTGGTTGAGTGATGCTCCGACGCTTGACGCGCTTCACTGGGTCGCGACCGAAGAAGTAGAAACCGAAATGGCAAACGATTGGGTCGCACCCAAAGTCGGCTCTTCAGATGTCGGATTGATCCAGTACACTTCCGGATCGACCGGAACGCCCAAAGGAGTCGTGTTGACGCATGCGAATCTTGTTTCGAACTGTCGCATGATTACTCGAGCCTTCGACGTCCACAATAACACGAAAGCGTGTACGTGGTTGCCGGCTTATCACGACATGGGTTTGATTGGCGGGATCCTGAATCCGCTGTATCTCGGAGCGACACAAGTCATGATGTCGCCGGTGGCTTTCCTGACCTATCCGATTCGTTGGCTGCGAGCGATGTCGGACTACGGTTGCACCGTCACAGGCGGACCAAACTTTGCTTACGCATGGTGCACGACCAAGATTAAGCCTGAACAATGCGAAGGTCTGGATCTGTCGTCATGGGAAGTTGCGTTCAATGGAGCTGAACCGGTTCGCGCCGACGTGATGGACGAATTCAACAAGAAATTTGAGCCCTACGGATTCAATCCGAAAGCTCACTATCCTTGTTATGGCATGGCTGAAACGACCTTGATCGTGACCGGCGGCGACCGAAAAGAGGCTCCCGTCATTCGGGCTTTTGATCGCAACGAACTGGTACAGCACAAAGTGGTTCAGATCGACGAATCCGATCGCCGGGCTCGGAACCTGGTCGGATGTGGTCAAGTGTTGCAAGAGGAAGACGTTTTGATCGTCCATCCCGAGACGCGACGACCGCTACCGGAAGACGAAATCGGAGAAATTTGGATCAACAGCCCGTCTTGCGGTTTGGGTTATTTCGAGCGACCTGAAATGACGGCGGAAGTTTTCCACGCAAGGCTCAGTCCCGACAACGGAAAACAGTACGTCCGTTCGGGAGACCTTGGCTTCATGCATCATGGCGAGCTTTTTGTTGCCGGTCGACTGAAGGACATGATCATTGTTCGCGGAGTAAATCGATACCCGCAGGACATTGAAGCGACGGTTGAAAGTTGCCATCCGGCAACTCGTTCCGGCGGTGCGGCCGCATTCGCGTTGACTCGCTGGGACCGTGAACACCTAGTGATCGTGGTTGAAGTCGACCGAGGCAAAAAGAGCCGCGATTGGGATGATGTGTTCAAGGCGATTCGAACTTCGATCGCGGAAGAGCATGAGCTTCCACCAGACGCCATCGTTTTGGTTCGCGGTCACAGCATTCCCAAAACGTCCAGCGGCAAGGTTCAGCGTCATGCTTGTAAGAATGACTTTGAAAATAAAAATCTGAATGTCGTCGGTTCATGGATTTCATGGGAACAGGGTTACCAGGAGTCCGCTGTCGCCAAGACGGAAACCAACGGCGCGACATCCGGGACAGTTGCAGACACTGGTTTGTCTCCTGTGGTCGTCGAATCCGTCATCAACGTTGTCAAAAACGTAGCCGGCAACCGGGCGACCGATGTTGATATCGATACAAATATTGTGCATCTCGGTTTGGACTCAGTCGAACGACTGGACATCGCCCATACGCTTGAGGAAGCGTTTGGCGGGCGGCTTCCCGAAGACGTTTTGCAAGATGTAGAAACGGTTCGAGACGTCGCCGGTGCGATTCAGGAGCACATTGGGGTTGAACCCGCCAACGGAAAACCTGCGGGCGGTCGAGGAAGTAAATCCCGGATTCATGGCCCGATTCCTGAATCGTATTTCGATTTGCAAAAGTTTCCCGAGTTCCTTCAGTTGCGAGAGCAGCAGCAGACGATCGAATCGTCGGGAGTTCGCAATCCATTTTTCAGCGTTCATGAAGGTCGCGTCGACAACATGACTCGCATCGACGGTCGTGAACTGATTTCCTACGCCAGCTACAACTATCTTGGTTTGTCTGGTCATCCGGAAGTTAACGCCGGCGCGAAAGCAGCCATCGACACGTTTGGCACTTCGGTTTCAGCCAGTCGAATTGTCTCTGGTGAAAAAACAATCCACCGTGAACTGGAAGCCGAATTGGCTGAGTTCATGGGCGTTGAAGACGTGATGACTTTCCCCGGCGGTCACGCGACCAACGAGACCATAATCGGTCACCTGGTCGGTCCGCAGGATTTGATCGTTCACGACGCGTTCGCGCACAACAGTATCGTTCAGGGAGCGATCCTTTCGGGAGCTCGACGTCGGCCGTTCAAACACAACGACTGGCGTGATCTATTCGAGATTTTGAAATCTTCGCGACGCGATTTCCGTAGAGTCCTGATCGCGGTGGAAGGGCTTTACAGCATGGACGGCGATTATCCGGACCTGCCCAAGTTTGTTGAAGTCGCGAAACGTTTCAAGTCATGGCTCTACGTCGACGAAGCTCACTCGATGGGAACGCTGGGAGACACCGGTCGAGGTATCGGCGAAATGTACGGCGTCAATCGCGACGATGTCGATTGCTGGATGGGCACGCTCAGTAAATCTTTTGGTAGCTGTGGCGGTTTCCTTGCCGGCAAAGCGGAATTGATTCAATACCTTCGCTACACGACGCCGGGCTACGTTTTCGCAGCGGGTATGCCACCTGCGAACGCGGGGGCGGCACTCAGTGCATTGCGGATGGTGAAAAAGAATCCGGAATTGGTGACCAAGCTGCAGCACAATTCGCAACTGTTTCTGCGTTTGGCGAAAGAGGCGGGCGTCGACACCGGAATGGCTCTGGGCACGCCGATCATTCCGATCATCTGCGGTCATAACTCGCGAGCGTTGCAGCTTTCAGAGGCGTTGTACGAACAGGGAATTAATGCTCAGCCGATCCTGTACCCTGCCGTTCCGCAAGAGGAGACACGTGTTCGGATCTTCATGACGGCCAGTCATACGGAAGAGCAGATTCGACATTCAGTTAACCTGTTGGCCGATGCGTGGCACCAGATCATGGGTGGCAGCAACGGGATGCTGGTCGGTGGAGGCTAATTGGGAATCCTATGAAAATTGCTTTGAAAAAATTGGCCTACACTCGTTCCGGCGACAAAGGTGAAGGCAGTAATGTCGGCGTCATTGCTTACGATGATCGTTGTTACGAAATTTTGAAAACGGAACTGACGACGTCACGAGTCAAAGATCACTTTCGAGAGATATGTTTTGGCGACGTGGAACGTTATGAGCTGCCAAACATTCTGGCTCTCAATTTCATTTTGCATGATTCGCTTGGAGGCGGCGGCAGCAAGAGCCTGAAAACAGACGCTCAAGGAAAAACGCACGGGCTGGGGATGCTGTATCTGGAGCTTGAAGTTCCAGATGATTTTCAGCCACCGCGCTAGCCCAATGGTGCGTGCTTTAGATTTTGCAAATGGCCGAAAACTAATCTTGCGGCTTAAATTAAGTGCCATTGCTCGCTAGCCGGCCAGGCTAATACGGCGAGAACGCACCATTGTTACTTGGCAAGTCCGGCAACGATTTCTTTGGCGATCTCGGTGAGCTGCTTTTGTTTTTGAGTCAGTCTTTGCAGTGCGGAACGGATTTCTGGATCATCCGTTTCGCCGACAGGATCATCTGGATTGTCGATCATCTTCGAATACCGTGTGTGGCGACGGTAGATGCGGTCTTGCAGGGCTCGCAACATGCGAATTTCTGCCAGTTGATTGACTAGCGGGAGATCGCCGGGCGACATGGATCCACCCGGTCCGCCAGGCCTTGAATTAGCTTTTTCGTTTTCTTTTTGAGCCGACGCCAACGCTTTGACCAAGTCGTTAAGCGTCTCGATGATGTCATTTTCGATCTCGATGGTGATCGGGCCGACGCGAGATTCGCCAAGGCGACGAGCGACCTGTTGCATGTCCAGCTTCATTTCCTCGACCGTTTGTGGAAACGCGATCGACGAGCCGTCTTCTCGCAACAGCAGAAGAGCTCGCGAGGCTTCAGTCGCGATAGAATTCTGTTCACCCGCCAATTTTCCAGCTTTGATTTCAAAGTCAGCTCGCCGCTGTTCCGGAACAACTCGACTCAGTGACTCTGTCTGTTGTTTGATTTTGAGTTCCCGTTCCAGCATCTTGCGGAATCGCCCTTCCAGTTGGGCGAGCGTACGTTCGACTTCCTCTTCACGAAGTTGTCTGAGAATTTCTTCCAGTTCCTGACGAGCGGCTTCGAGTTCACGTTCGGCTTCGAGCATGTCTTCGACGGCTTGTTTGCGTTTTGCCTGATCAAGTTTCTTTTTGGCTTGACGCATTCGATCTTCAGCCGCAGCGATTCGTTTTCGTACGGGGTTAGATTCGGATTCGTCGCGATCGCTTTCAGGAGGGTTGGCGGCCGGTTGCGACGGTTGTGATTCAGATTGGCCGTCGGCCTGTTTGCCGTCGGCCTGTTTGCCGTC
>CAYZPA010000083.1:0-8670 GCA_964479855.1 uncultured Pirellulaceae bacterium | reverse complement strand
GCCGTCGGCCTGTTTGCCGTCGGCCTGTTTGCCGTCCGCAGGTTTGCCATCGTTGGGTTCGCCAGCCTTGGGTTCACTTTGCGACTGATTGTCCTTGTCCTTGTCCGTTGGCGAAGAATCACTTTCTTTGTTTTCGTTTTTGTTTTTCTTGTTTGATTCGGAGTCAGGCTGGTCGGGGTTGGACGAATCTTTTTTGGGAAGGTCGTCGTTTGATTTTTTGCCGTCCGATTTGCTTTCGCTTGGTTCACTATCGTTCGGCTTACCTTCACTTCGCTCGCCGCCCGTTTCCTTGCCAGCCTCTTCGGCTTCGCGAATTTTATCGGCAAGCTTTTTCGCTCGTTCGGCTATCTGCTTTTGCGATTTTGCAAGTCTCGGTGCGTCAACGCCTCCTTCAGTTTGTCCACGCAGCGATTTTTGAATTCGAATCAGTCGTTCGACCTCTTTCAGATACTCAAGATTTCGTTTGAGCTCATCATCAATTCGTTTTCCGCGATCTTCGCTCTGCAGCAACGCAAGGAGTTTGTTCAAATCTGCCAGAACCTGCTTTTGGCCCAGTTGTGCGTCTTTTAGTTCGTCGGCGCCGATGAGCGCAACCACTTTCTTCAATTCGTCGGTGGTTCCCTGTCGCTGCGAAAGCTCGAACGCCCGGCGAAGCAATTTTGAACGCGCTGGATTGTTGTCTTTTTCGTATTCAAAAAGTGAAAGCAATTTCTGTTCGAGCTGCCCGTAGTTATTCGCGACTCGCTCCTGTCGGACTGCAATCGATTCGTCCTGGTCCGCCACGACGGTCGATTGACGACTGGCGGAAGGTTCAGGCGTAGAATCCTGAGCCGATAGTGTCGATAGCTGGAATCCGCCAACGATTGATAACAGAATTGCGAAACTGAGAAGCGTTATCTTCACCGCAACGTTTTGGGAAACACCGAATCGTCGAATTTTACGTGATCCCGCTTTTTGAACAGAGCGTCGATGGCAGGCTGTCGCGATATGCTCAATCATCCAGTAGTCCTTCGAAAGCGTCTTGCTGTTGCTTATCGCGAGTTTTCTTCATCAGGGCTTCCTGTTCCGCAATTAAGCGTCGAACAATCTCGAGAAGTTCGTTTTGCGATTCATATTTTACCAGCATCGCAAGCACCGCGTCGATCTCTTTGAGAACTTCATCTGTTTTGAGAATCGATTGATCGGTCAGGTTAGCCGCAACCGATTCGGCGCGATCGTCACCCATGCCTTTGTCGATTTGCTTCAACGTTTTATTCAATTCGGCTATTAAGGAAGATAGCTGTTTCAACGGACCTGCTGGAATTGCCCGAAGCGGCGCGACGATACTCTTTTCCAGACGCTCGTTTCTGTCCTTGGCGTCGATTCGATTGTTGATCAATTGCATTCGAAGATTCTCAAAGGCGGACGCGACCGCTTTGATTTCTTGAGCGGACTTCGACGCTTGAAGAGCACTTCGCTGCCCGAACACGATCCTCATCGCCTGCTGACGCTGCCTTGCGTTTTGAGTGTCTCCCGGTTCATCGACGTCAGTATCGGACGCGGTGTTCGTGTCCGGGTTGTCGGATTTTCGAGTCCGCGACAGGTAACTTCGAATGTTGGATACTTCTTCAAAAATCTGTTCCAGTCGCCTTCGTTCACCGACTTCCAGGCGTTCCAGCATGCGGAGGAGGCGATTTGGCGAAACGAGTTCCAGCGTGTATTTGTCGCCGACGCCAACGTTGAAGGATTCGTCACCGAGAGCAAAAAAGTCATTCGCTTTGGTGACAAGTTCAATTTCCGAACCGTCGTCAACGGTTAGTTTCAAACCGGCTCGAGCCAGTTCAGCGAGATCGATCGACGATTCCAAATCGCCTTTCGGTGACAGACGCTGGTACTCGACCGGAAGCGTTCGTTCCGGAGTGCTTAGTTCGATCCACGCTTTCTGGATCTTGTAGTCGTCAACAATCTGTCCTTTCAAAGGCAAGACCGCGTTGGGAGTGACGGCGGAACCGATTCCCACCAGCCGTGTCAGGACCTCAGGAGCTTTATCGACGATGGGTTCGACGAAAATAGCATGCGGCGAATCGGAGACGATGGTGTCTGAATCGACCAAATAAATTTGAAACCGCGCTGCGTCATCGAGCGGTGGAACGAGGAATTCGAACCGGTCGCCAGACACGGAGCCCTGTTGCATCGTCTTGGTTGCAAGATTCCACGCGTAGACTTTACTTAGCTGTTTGTTGGCAGAACCCTTGATAGTGAAACGGGTTCCTTGCGGCAGTTCAGAACGACCCGTCCAGCGAATGGTGCGAGGCGTCCACGACAGCGATTGTTCGCGAGAAAGGTAGTCGGGAAATTCGCAATCCAGTTCAGTTTCAGTGACAACTGGTTGGTCGACCATTTCAATGCGATAGGATTCGGTGCGGAAGTCATCGCCTCTAATTTCGAATCGCATGTCGGCCAGAATGCCCTGAAGGGGCGATCCGTTAAGCGTGTACGTTTGCCAGCCGTCTTTCGGTTTGCCGACTCGATTGAGCACCTGAGTTCCTCGATTTCCGTCGGAGGATCGGTATCTCAATTGGCAGCTCGACGGCAGTTGACGCCAGGGGATCAGCGGATCCGATGATCTGGCGCGGACGATTAGCGTTGCTGATGAGCCCGTCGCGATTCGAAAAGTGTTGCCATCAGGTACGATCGTTCGGCCAACTTCTTCGATGCCTTGAACGGGAACGTCGACTTTGATTTTCATGCCGACCAGTTCCATGTAGACGCGGCGCGGCCACCGCTGAGCGTCAATCAGGTAGATCCTTTTTGCAGCCAGATGAAGATTTTCCATTCTCGAGACGGCGAAACCGCCAATTGACAGAAGCAGGATTCCGGCAACGATGGCGCTTTTCTTCAGGAATGAAAAGCTGACGATGGAAGCGAGGCGAACTTCCTGCAGAGTTGATTCTGCTTTTTTTCTGGTGAGTTCGACCATCGCAGGGTCCACGCCAGCTTCGGCGTCTGCGATCCGTGTGGCCGCATCGACCGTCGTAATCAGCGATTCTTCAAATTGCGGGTACTTCTTTTCGACCAGCAACGCCATGCTGCGATCTTGCATCGATACGAACAGGCGACGCCCGATCAATCGAAAAATCTGCAGTCCCACGAGAAGCACAACGACTGAAAGCAAGATGATTCGCGACGTTGAAGACAGTTCGCTGAAACCGAATTTGACCGGCAGGTAATCGAGCCCGAACGAAATCCAGAAACAGGAAAGCAGGACGATCAGTGAAACCAGCAGTCCCTCAAGCAGAACCATCAGCCGAACCCGTCGGCGAAGTCGATTCAGAAAGCGGTAGATCGCGGGAGATGCAGATTTGAGACTGGAAGGCAAGTTAGCGTCGATCTTCGAAGTTGGAACGTTCGTGCGCCGGAACGTTCTTTCGGCGGAACATTCGTGGGGCGGACTATTTGCGTCAGACCACAGTTTAATCGAAAAGGCGGCTCCTTTGAATTCGGCGATGGGATGCGTGTTTAGTCGAAAACAACGAAAAAAGCCCTGAAGTGAATTCTTCAGGGCTCCAAGTTTTCATCCCGGATTATTCACGATGCGTGGGCGTCGACCTGAAGAAAGCTTGTTTCATTGGGGTATTGCTACAGGTTTGTGGTTTCAACAGGTCACCTACGACGCGAAATTGGCGAATTTGCAAAACTTGCGTCCGCGTCCGGAGAATCGCTTCAAGGGGCAAACCAGACGCCTGTCGTCGTGAATAATTCCAGTTCATTTCTGCAATCGACTTAGCGCGAATGCAACTCTTGGCACTAGCGTCTTAGCAACATCGTTCCGTTGTCAGCAACAGGAAGCAGTGGACGATCGTAAGATCGGTAGTAAGCTCTTCCCTGAGGGCGGAATGCGAATCCGACGTACAGATTCCATGCGTCGTTGATTCGCGTTGTGCCAAGATTGCTCTGAGGATTTTGCAGGTCGTCGAAGTAGTAGACGCCTCCCGCCTGCATGGCGATTCGATCTGCAACCGGGATATCGAAGTCGATTCCGACTGAGCCATGTCCTTCGTCGGTCCATCCGCCGAAGATTTCTTCCCAGCCGCCTGTTGGAAGCACTTTGCGAAGAAAGAATCGGTAGTGATCGTCAGTCGTCGTTGCGAAATTCGAAATCTGAGTGCCCTGGAAATTTCCTGAACTTAAATCGTCCTGTAGGTTAGTGGCGAATCGGAATCCGATTGCCGCGCCGGTTGGGTAAGCCCAGCTCAATTCGCCGCGAAGTTGAGCCACATCGGTTTCGGCGAAGAATTCTTCTGCAAGAACGTCGACCACAACGCCAGCTTGCAAACCGTAGTCGACTCGACGATACAGTCCGGCCGTCACGAATAATTGATCACGATTTGCGTCGGTAGCACTGCTGCCACCGAAGTTTGTTTGAACGCTTCGAAGTCCGAACTGACCCGACACCCGACCGCAGAACAAACGACAGAGTGGAATACCAAGATTGAAACCACCGTAAGCCCCAAAGTTTTGATCCTGTTCGAGCGTGTTGATATCGGTTTGACCCGGGCGAACGAAAGCGGGCTGTTGAAAAGCGGTAGCTCCGAAAAAGTAGCTGCCGGTGCGAAGTGCTTTTCCGAGAGGTCCTGTCCAGCAAGGGCCGCAGTCAGGGCATCCGCCGCGACCGCAGCAATCGTCTTGTAGGAAGTAGCCACCACTGTCGCCGCAAGAGTTGCAGCTGTCTGAAACGACGACGTCGCCGCCGTAAGATACTCCAGAATCGATGACCGTATCAGAAATGATGTTGCCGGGCATGATCGGGCTGCCACCAATGATTTCACCGCCGACCATAGGCGATGTTACAACCGAATCGCCAACGATCGGAGCACCGCCACCTGAGATCGAATCCTCAGAAATGAGCTGTGCGACGCGCTGAGTCGGTGCGTAGTGCTGAGTCGGTGCGTAGCGTCGGCTTGCCGATCGGGCCGGCGACGTGGCTGACGTGGCTGACGTTTGCCGGATAACTTGTTGATCGGAAGCCGCAGGCATTACCTGTTGAGTTGCCGATGGCTGTTGTTGAGCTTGGCCTCGCATGCGAGCCTGTTGCATGGCTGCCAGTCGTGACTGGTATTGTGCCGAAGCTGCGTTTTGAGCGGTCGCGGGATCGACACTTATTGAAAGTGTTGCGATCGCAATCGCCAACAATGTGATTTTTGTTTGGGGGGAAAACATTGAATCATCCTGTCCTTGGAATTAGTTCCACGCATCGAAGCTTCGAAAGCGCATTCCTTGCGTCCTGACATCTATCGGAACCGACAAGGTCGCTACTTTTGTAAAAGTCGTGATAATCCAAAAATCTCTTCGTGCTTACCTGTTTTAACACGAGTGCATGCGTGTCGCCGAGCATCAGATTCATGCACTGAACCGGAGTTATTCACGACGAAAGGCGTTGGGTTTGCGATTTGAGTCGATTCTCATGAAGTGGCGACACGTTTGCAGATTCGTCAATTTCACGTCATGGGTGAACTGTCGAAACCACACACCTGGAACAATACTCAGGGGAAATAAGCCTTTTCTATTTCCACACCCACGCCTCATAAATAATCCGGACTGAAATGCAATCAACGGACAGCTTGGTGAAGATTGATGTTGTTGAGGTTTCGACAAGCCTGTAGAAGACGACGTGAAATCTGCCCGTAACTGATCGGACCTATGGCTCTTAGAACGCTCGAATTAATCATTCCGCTCTACAACGAGATGGAAGTTTTGCCGGAGCTATTTAAGCAGGCGATCGACGCGTGTCAAAATACCGAAACGAAATGGCGAATCATCTTTATTGATGACGGGAGTTCGGACGAGACAGGCCAATGGTTGGAGCAGCGGATCAGCGCTCTGCGAAAGCCTGCGATTGGAGCCGCCGCCACTGGTGAAGGTGAGTGTTTAGAGCACGGACAATTGTCGCTAATTAGTCTCTCCAGAAATTTTGGTCAGCAGCAAGCGATCATTGCTGGATTGGATGCCACGATCGCTGACTGCGTGATCGTGATGGATGGAGACTTGCAAGATCCTCCTGAACTAATCGCTCGCATGGTTGAGCTTTGGTCGGAAGGCGCTCAAGTCGTTATTCCACAACGAACATCTCGCCGTGAGACACCCGTTAGAGCTGTCGGGTTTTGGCTTTTCCATCGCCTGTTTCGATATCTTTCTGACAGCGACGTTCCGCCACGAACAGGAAATTTCTGTCTGTTGGATCGAATGGCGGTGGAAGCAATCGGTCGGCTAAACGAGCGACATCGTTACTTGCCGGGTTTGCGCGCGTTGGTAGGTTTTCGTCAGGTCATGCTGCCTTTTGATCGACATCAGCGTGGAGCCGGACAGCCGAAACAATCGATGTCGCGTCTGGTCAGCTATGCTTTCGACGCAATTCTTGGTTTCTCGGCCAAGCCGTTGAAGCTGATTGCGTGGACTGGCGTTGCGTTGGTGGGGCTCGGGGTCGTTTGCAGTTTGCTAACGGTTGCGGGAATGCTGATTTACGGTGCTGAGGAAAACACGTTTTCCATGCGATTGATTGCCAGCTTGGCGATCGGTTTGTCTGGAACAAACCTGACGGCTTTGGGAGTGGTTGGGGCTTACATTCGACGCGTCTACGATGAAGTTCGCGATCGTCCCGCCTACTTGATTGCTTCAGTCGCTGCCACGGATCTAACGACGGAAGAATCCGGCACGGTTCGTCGTGGCGTTTTGCCGATTCCAACCGTTGTCGATCGCCATGCCGCTTGATTCAAATTCAGGTGACAGCGAAACTTCTGTGGCCGATTCTGCTCGGCGGAAGTTTAGCGCAAGCGGCGTTCTGTTTCTCGCATTGCTTGTTGCGACGAATATCTGTTTCGCCATATTCGCGTCTTGGTTGAATCTGCGTTTTTACGAACATAAGGCTCCATTTTTCGATTCGCTCAGTTATCACGAATTGTGTTTTCGAGCGATGTTGGACGCGGATGAGTTAGGCATGTTGCCGGCGATGCGAAAGCATGTCGAAGGTTCGATCACGGTTTGCGTGCCGCAGTTGATGGCCATTGTGTTGTCTCGATTCATGAGCCCTTCGCGGATGGTTGGGGTCGTCATCCAGGCGTTCTTTTTGATTGTGTTTCAGGTTGTCTTGTACCTGTTCCTGATGGTTCATCAGCGACTTTCGGCGGGATTGGCGTTTCTTGGGACGGTGTTTTTCCTTGGAGCGGGTTGCATTCTGTTTCCAGTGGGAGGCCTTTCTGATTTTCGTATGGACTTGCTGTTGTGGCTGAACTTTTCGACGACCGTTTTGTTGTTGCTGTTGGCATTGAAGCTTCAAAAAGAAACGCAGCGATTGCGATGGTTTTTATTTGCGATTGCCGGTTTGGCGGCAGCGGTTACCTGCTTGTGTCGAGCGACGGCTCCTGTTTATCTGCTAGGGGCTCTATTGCCAGTGGTTGCCTTTGAACTGATGTTTGCGACCAGTGCGCGGAAACGCATTTTCGCGGGAGCATTGGTGTCGGCCGTGGTCGCCGCGGTCGGCTGTTTGTGGTTTTACTTTTTGAACTACGAACACCTCCGGTTTTACTACGTTGTTTGGAACACCGACGCCAACGCGGGACTGACCTATTGGGATTCGTTCGAACATATTCGATTTGTGCGAAAAGCCATCGGGACTCCGTTGCTAATTTTCATCGCCGTCGCGTGGTTAGTAACGGCTTCAGGATACGGCTCGATCGCTCGAAAGGAGCTTGTGAAGCTCCATCGTGGGTGGGGTTGGGACTATGCCGTGTTCGCATGGTTGGGGGTGGCTCCGATTGCAATGTTGGTCGCAAAAAGAGCTGGTCTTAATCCGTTTGTAAGCATGCCAGCGTGCCTTGGCGTTTTATTGCTCTGCATCGTCCCGTTGCTGCGGATGACAGCCGCAAGGCCTGGTCGCGATCGGGCATTGTTCACCTTTTCGATCCTGGTTGCGTTGTTGGCTTCGATGTTGGTAGGGAAATATCAACATGAACGCAGCAAGTTCAATTCGATGGCAGGGCAACGAAAAGTGTTAGATCGAATGGTGGAGTATTCGAAATCCGGCGAAGAAATAAATTTCAGTGCGACGACCCTCGCAGAACTAAATACTTCTTCATTGATGTCGATGTTGCTGTTCGATGTGGAAGCAGAAACACGTCGTCTCGATGTTGTTCAGTGGCAGGAACGAAGATTCCGTCCTCAGCGTTTGTTCCTGGTTGCTGCCGACGCGGATTGGGCGCAAATAGAGGGTGATTCGATTGAAGATAAACTTGAATCGCTGTTCTTGAAATCCTGCGAAGCACTTCAGTTTGTTATTGTGCCGGATGAAACGGCTGCGAAGCGGTTGAGCGAAAAGACGCGAAATCGAGTCATCAATGGTTACGCGAATGAGATTCGGAAACGGTTTGTCGAAAGCTCCACATGGGAGCAGGTCGGTGATCCGATTGAAGCCAGCCAAGGATTAAACTTCCTAGTCATGAAAAAAGTTCAACGATAGTGCGGCCGTCTGTTGTGGCGTGTCAACTTGCCGTAGTCTTGGAACGCCAGTTTTATGCTTTCCTTCTGGCTCAGAAGGAAAGACAACCGCCAAGTCAAACAGCCTATTTTGTGGGCGGTGATTGATTTTTGAAGATTCGAAGATTCCTCAGAAAAATTTATGGAATTAGGGACCAGACA
>CAYZPA010000082.1:0-22880 GCA_964479855.1 uncultured Pirellulaceae bacterium | reverse complement strand
ACTACGGAGCGTGGTGCAAACACACGAACCTTGAGATCGACGCTCATGTTCCGTTTATGATTTCCGCCCCGGGTTTCGCCAAAGGAAAACAATCGGACTCGCTGGTCGAGATGGTCGACGTCTTCCCGACACTCGCTGAGCTGACTGGAGGCGATGTTCCCGCATCCTGCGACGGCAAGAGCCTCAATCCCGTTCTTGCCGAACCGGAAACCGACTTTCGCGACTTCGCCATCAGCCAGTATCCCCGCGGCAGCACGATGGGTTACAGTTTAAGAAATGAGCGTTACCGTTACACGGAATGGATCAACTCCAAGTCGGGTAAGATCGTCGCTCGTGAATTGTACGATCACAAAGATTCACAGATCGCGAACCGGAATCTCGCAGACGATTCGAAGTTCGCTGAACTTGTTGAGGAGCTTTCAAAACAGCTCGATGCTGCCGCACGAGTCAAGAAGTTACCGTAAGCTGACTAACCCGCTGCGAAATCCCCACGAATCACCAAGTCCAACACTGAGTTCATTCATGTTTTCTTATCGTCATGCATTGTGTCCGCCTTCGTGCCCCTCTGGCAGCACATGTAAGAGCTCAGATAATTCGGGTGCCATGTTTACGCAACGCGTAAGCATGCTCAAGCTGCGAGTGCGCATGGCACCCAAGCCAGCGATGTCGATAGTTTGTAGTGCCGCCTTTAGGCGGAATCCACGCGTCTTCCGGCTAAAGCCCAACACTGCCAGATCGAGATTCCAAATTACAGGCTGTGTGAGCGACAAGGCGCTAGACGTCGATTCGTTGCCCCAACTGCAACAACAGCTACCTCCTCTCCACATCCGTCAATTGAGCGTCTTCCGGCTAAAGCCGGTACTACGAACTCTTTGCTGCATCATTTTTGCAGTCGCTTTTTTGACACAAACGACCAACCTACTGGCCCAGGAAGCCCAGATCACTCCTCCACCCGGCGGCACGGACCTTCTCACCTTCAACCAAGACGCCGGCATCAAATTCGACACCGCCATTGACGCAACCGCGACATGGGAACCTGTCGAACAGATGCCCTTTGACACGTCATACAACGTTGCCGCAGACACTCGATTTAGCGAACGCGACAACATGCGAATCACCGTGCCACTCACTGGCGCGATTAACAAAGGCGACGTCATCCTGCTTTCGTTTTGGGTTCGTCGCCCCGGCGCCGGCGGTCAGCCCAACAACATCTACATGAACGTGCAATCTGATTCCGGTGACGTTCAATACCAGTACAAACTTTCAGCTTACCGTCCGTGGCAGCAACACGTGCGATCCTTCACCGCGACCGAAAATTTCGAACCTGGAAAAAGCAACATGACGCTCCTGCTCGGTGAAGCCGGCAAAAAAGTTGACATCGCCCAACTGCGGCTGATCAACTACGGCCCCGACTACGACGCCAAATCGCTTCCTTTCTCAACCATTAACTACAAAGGCCGCGACCCCGAAGCCCAATGGCGAAAGGACGCCCTGGCTCGCATCGAGAAAATTCGCAAAGGCGATCTTTCGATCCAAGTCGTCGACGCTGCTGGAAACCCTGTCACGAATGCCAAAGTCAAGATCGAAATGCAGCGTCACGCGTTCACCTTTGGCAACGCCGTCAACGCGTTTTTGGTCGGAGCCGGCGAAAGCCATTTTCCTTTCACAAAAAAACGACCCGGCGGCGATAGTGTCAGCACTTGGGAGCAAGCTCAGCAGTACCGCAAAGTCGTCGTCGAAAACTTCAACTGTGTGACCTTTGAAAACGAACTTCGGCCACATGTCTGGAAAAGTGCAACCAGCGGTGCGGGCAAATCCAAAACGCCACACGAAGTTTTTACTCAGGGTGCGATTCCATTTTTACAGAAGAACAACATCGCCATCCGCGGTCACTACCTTTCATGGGCCGCGATGGATTTCAACGCAATGGAAAAGCAATTCATCGGCAACCCGGAAGCTCATCGCCAATGGCTGTGGGCTCACATGGCCGACATCGTTCCGGCGACTTCGGACTACATCACCGAATGGGACACAATCAATCACATCATCGCTTGGGGCAAACACACTTACGAAAAAGAATACGGCGGCATGCAAATCTACGCCGACATCATGAAGGAAGCTCGTCGCTTGGCACCGAACGCCAGTCACGCGATCAACGAAGGTAAAATCCTTCCCAACGGCTACAAACGCGAACCCTACAAACGAGTCATTCGGTTCCTGAACGAGCAAGGTCAAGCTCCGGATACGGTCGGCTTCATGGCACACTTTGGTTTGGCGTCACTCACGCCGCCACAGGAACTGCTGGAAGTTTACGACGACTTCGCAACCATCGCACCGCGGTTGCAGTTGAGCGAATTCGATGTCGAAGCCGGCGACGATGACGCACTACAAGCCGATTATTATCGCGACGTGATGATCGCCAGCTTCAGCCACCCAAACTTTGTCGGCATCATCCAGTGGGGTCTCTGGGAAAATCATCACTGGAAACCTGCCGCAGCACTTTGGCGGAAGGACTGGACGCTTAAGCCAGCCGGACAGGTTTACGTCGACCTCGTTAAAAACCAGTGGTGGACCAACGACTCCGCCACGACAAACAATTCTGGCCGATGTCAAATTCGCGGCTTTCATGGCGACTACAGAATCACCGTTGAACACGACGGCAAGACGGTCGTCAAAGACCTGCAACTAAATGGCGACGGCGTGGATCTTCAGATTCAAATCAAATAAGCCACCGAACTGCTTGCTCGGGTGCCATGTTTACGCGAATCGTAAGCATGCTGATGCTGCGAGTGAGCATGGCACCCAAAAATCGATTCAATTGACGAAACGGATATCGAAATGAGTTTTTTCAGAGCACTGATCGCGACAGCAATAACACTGAGCATCTTTTCGACTTGGACAATAACGTCTGCCGAAGAGCCAAATATCCTGGTGATCAACACCGCGGCGTCCGAACCGGTAAATAACGCGTTGCTTGGTTACAACATTCTTCACTTCAAAAGCAAGCGCGAACGAGAATTCGTCGAACGCATGAACCCAGTGGCGATGCGCTTTCCGGACGGTGTCTGGGGCAATTTTTACGACTGGGAAACCGACGGCTTCACGAATCACGGCGATGAGCACCGTCGATCCCATGTCTACGCTCCAGTCCTTGCCAAATGGAAAGAACGCGGCATCAAGGGCGGCTTTGATGGACTCACGAAACTGAATAACCAAAAAAGAAAACGCGACGGTGCAGGTTACAACATCGTCTGGCTTTACAACGCCGCATTCGACAGTCCCGAAAAGAACGTCGCCCGCATGCAGGACAGCATCGAAAAAGGCTTCGTTGTCCGCGATATCGAACTTGGAAACGAACAGTTTTGGCTGACCCAAGTCTCAAACCGAACTCTGACCCCGGAAGGCTACCGGGACGCGGCCCGCGGTATCTCGAAAGCTCTCAAGAAAGCCAATCGCGACGTCCGCGTCTCGGTCCCACTTTCATGGCGGAAGCAGCACGACAAATGGAACAAGATCGTTACGGCCAACGACCGATACTTCGACGCAATCTCGCTGCATAAGTACAGCGGATCGGGCAAGGACGAGCCCAAGGACGACGTCAAGCTAAAAACTGTGTTGGCTGGACGCAAGCACTTGGCTGAGTCCGCTGCGTACGTTCGCAGCTTTGCCAAAAAGCCAATCTGGTTGACCGAATGGGGTCTCAATGCCGGCACGGATGCAAAAGCAGCCTCGGCCCTTTCGATGGCCGATTGCTACTTGTATCTGCTTGAAAATCAGGACACCTTCCACCGCGCGAACTGGTTCTCAGTCAACGGTGTCTCTCGCAGTTTTGTCACCATCGGCAAGAACCGCCGGCCCGTCGAACCGATGCAAAAGACCGCCTTCGGTTGTGTGCACGAAATCATGCGTGGCATTTTTGAAGACGCTGATCTGCTCTCAACGACCGTCAAAACGGGCAGGCTCGATACCGGCGCTGGCATCGTCGACGCCGTCACCGCTCGAGCCGTGAAAAAAGATGGTCGTCTGATCATCTGCGCCATCAACCTTTCCGATCAGCCCAGCCAACTGGCGATCAAAATCGATCAAAACAAGAAACTCGCCGTGATCACCCACGAAGCCCTGGCTTTCAACAGCTTGGGCGAAACCATCCTGTTAGGCATCGAAGACAATCCGCTGAAATCGATTGAGGTCACCAACAAGCCCATCATTCTTTCGCCGCTATCAATCAACAAGATCGTGATGGAAGATCAAACCGGCGACGAGGCGAAGTGATTCATTAAAGCGATGGCGGTCCGGTCTCCGGGCCTGTGCATTTTTTGGTAACCCAACGCAGTTTTGAAGTTGCACATTTGAGACAAGGTTTCGCGTTCTACTTGGTAAAGCAATTGAAAACTAAAAAATGCAAAACGTTCCAATACAAACCCGACACGCGAGTTTTGATGTTGCACAAATACAAGCCCGACGCGCAAGCGAGGGAATATTTCCAAGGAGTTCCCGATCCCTCGCTTGCGCGTCGGGCTTGTATTGAGCCACTTCGCGAACCGAAACTTGCCAGCCTATCATCGCACATCATGAAACAATTCCTTCTGATATTTTCATTGCTTTTTGCTTGCCAAGCCACGCTGTTGGCGGAGCAACCGTCCGGATTGTCGCTGCGGCACTTGACGGTCGAACACCTGCAAAATCCGAATCAGCTGGACCAGCCAAAGCCGCGTTTCAGCTGGAAGCTGCAGTCGGACGACGACGCGATGCGAGGCGTTGTGCAGCAGTCGTACCACGTGATTGTTGCCAGCACGCCTAAACGGCTAACCGAAGACAAAGCCGATCTGTGGAACAGTGGCGTTGTGCAGTCCGAACAATCGGTGCTGATTCCGTATCAAGGCAAACCGCTTAAAAGCCGCCAAGCTTGCTACTGGAAAGTGCGCGTCACCGATAGCCATGGTCGCCAAAGCCCATGGTCAGAAACAGCGAATTGGCGAATGAGCCTGCTGGATCCGCATGACTGGTCAGGCTCGAAATGGATTGGATTGAAAGAGGATACACGCGATTCGGAACTCGCAAGCCGCCTGCACTTAAAGTCAAAAGAAGACTCGCGCTCGCACCCGTCGCCGCTGCTGCGGAAAGATGTGTCTTTGGAAAAAGAAATCCGCAGTGCGATGGCCTACGTCAGCGGCGTTGGCTACGCGGACTTTTTCATCAACGGTACGAAAGTCGGCGATTCAGTGCTCGATCCAGGCCAAACCAACTATGAAAAACATACGCTTTATGTTGTTCACGATGTGACTGAGTCACTGAAGAAAGACGACAACGCGTTGGGGTTTTGGTTGGGCAACGGATTCTACGGCCAAAACATGGCCTTCAATAAGAAATTTGTTTACGGCCAGCCAAGCGTCCGAGCCAAGCTGTTCATCGAGTACACCGATGGCACTGCAGAAGAAATCGTGACGGACGAAACCTGGAAAGCCACAGTCAGCCCAACCGTTTTTGACAACGTCTACTGGGGCGAAAGCTACGACGCGCGATTGGAGTTAGATGACTGGTCACAGCCCGGACTTGACGTTTCAAACTGGCAGTCCGCGATTGAAGTCGATTCGCCTTGTCCGGATGACCGGCTGCGTCCTCAGTTGCTTCCGCCGATTAAAGAAGTCGAACGCATCGCACCCGTTTCCATCAAGCAAGTGGCACCGAAAACCTGGCTGTTTGACTTTGGCAAGAACATCGCCGGCTGGGTTGAGATGGAAATGAGCCAGAATGCAGGCGACGTGATTAAGGTCCTGCCCGCAGAAGTGCTGGACAAAGTATCCGGGCGCGCCGACCAACGCACTTATGGCGGTGCTCCTGGCCGGCCTTACGAAGTGATCTACGTCTGCAAAGGCTCGAAGAAAGAAACGTGGTCGCCACGATTCACATACGCGGGCTTTCAATATGTCGAAATCAGCGGGCTCGACAATCCACCGACTAAAGAAAGCATCACCGCCGTGTTCGTTCGCAGCGCCGTCCAGCGAACGGGATCCTTTGAATGTTCCAACGACATGCTGAACAGGCAATACGCCGCCAGCCTGCTAAGCCTCGAAGGCAACTGGCACTCGTTGCCGGAAGATTGCCCGCATCGGGAAAAGTGCGGTTGGCTTGGAGACGCTCACGCGACAGCGGACTTGAGCCTGTTCAACTACGACATGAACACTTTCTACATGAAGTACATTCGCGACATCGAAGACAGCCGACGCAAGGACGGTCGCCTGCGAAGGGTCCGACCCAAAAGTGCGGGCGTTCCGACCATGGTGGCTCCTGGCAGACGAGCCAATCGGATCGCCAATATCGACTGGGGCGTCGCGTATTTGATTTTGCCGTGGAAGCTCTATGTTCACACTGGCGACGTCGAAGCGTTTCGGTCTCGATTCAGCCACGTAAAAGACTTCCTCGCGTACTATCGCACGTACAAGAACAAGCAGGGAGTCATCGACAACGGATTGGGTGACTGGTGCCCGCCACGTTGGGATCGCAAGAACGCTCCCGAGTTCATGGAATGTGATCCCTATGTTTCAGGAACGGCGTTTTACTTTCAGGCATTGCATATTGCCAGCCAAATGGCGCAGATCCTTGGCGATGAAGAGTACGGCCGCCAGTGCCTCGCCGAAGCTGACGAAATCAAGCTTGCGTTCGAAAAGGTTTATCTCAAACCACTCAAAGACAGCGAACTGATGCACTACGGCAGCCAGACGGCAACCGTCATGGCACTGAAATTTGGCTTGGCATCAGAGGATGACGTTGACGACCTGCTAAAGGCACTTTTGTTTGACATCAACAAGTTGCACGAAGGGCATCATGCCTGCGGAATTCATGGACAACGCCATTTGTATACGGTGCTCGCCGATGCCGGGCAGGATGAACTGGTGTACAAGATGTTGACTGACACTACCTTTCCCAGTCCGGGTTACGTTTTAAGCTGCGGTCTATCCACGTGGCCGGAACGTCGTTGGGACTGGAAGAATGAACGCTTCTACCGTAATTCATTCAACCATCCGATGAACGGTGGTTTCACAGCGTTCATGCACGAATCGATCGGCGGCATCAATCCACGTGCTTCGACGCCCGGCTACAAACATTTCCAATTGAAGCCGCACCTGACAAAACAACTCGATTGGGCGAAGGCAAGCGTTGACTCACCTTATGGAAATATAAGCAGCGAGTGGAAAAACGACGCTGACGTTTTTCATTGGAAAGTCGAGATCCCGGCCAACACGACGGCGACCGTGTTCATTCCGTATTCGAGGGGAGCTCAGCTTTGGGAAGACGGCCGCAAACTCGACGCCGCATCCGACCACGAAGACTCAAGCGGACAGAACTGGCTCCCACGCGAAGTTGGGTCTGGAAGTTATCATTTCGAAGTACGGCGGCAACATGAGTCCAAATGAGAACGCCTCGCACTTTCGCGGTTCGACCAATTAAGAACATAGGTTCATCCATGAATTACTTTCCAGTCAAATCAATTGCGTTGGCGCTGGCACTGGCTGCTTCGCACTTTGCAATGCCGGCGAGCGTCTGGGCAGAAGAAAACACCAGCTCGCCGAACTTTCTGATCTTCATCGCTGATGACTTGAACAAGGAATATTACGGCTGCTATGGCAATGAGAACACGGCGTCGCCAACGGTTTCCCGTTTGGCAAAAGAAGGGATGGTCTTTGACAACGCGTTCACCGGCCAAGCGATCTGTGCGACTTCGCGTAGCATGCTGTATACCGGAAAGTATCCATTAAGAAACGGGTCGTTTATGAATCACACGGGCGTCTATCAAGGGACGCGCAGCGTGTGTCACTACCTGCAAGACGCCGACTACGATGTCATCCTGTGCGGCAAATCGCACGTAAAACCGCCCACGGCATTTCCGTGGACGATCACAATGAAAGCGGATAAGTCCGCTGGCGACCCTGATAAGTACACGCGACCGGCAATGCCTGTTGAGAAACTTGACGCGTACTTTGCAGCCAACAGCAAACAGAACAAACGGCCATTCTGCGTCATGGCCAGCAGTTACTATCCTCACGGTGAACACCCGAAGAAGACAAGTTTCTCCGCGGACTCGATTGAGCTGACCCGATTCCAAAAGGACTCCGCAAGAACCCGCGAACAGGAAGCTCGATTCAGTCAAGCGATCAAGAACAGCGACGATGAGTTTGCTGAATTATTGGCGTTGCTTGAGAAACACAAGTTGTCTGACAACACGGTCGTGATCTACGTTTCCGATCACGGACGGTTTGGGAAATGGTCAATCTACGATCGCGGTTTGAATGTGCCTTTCGTCGTTCGCTGGCCCGGTACGGTCAAGGCGGGAACTCGAACCGACGCTCTTGTTTCGTTTGCGGACGTGCTGCCAACGATGCTGGATATCGCCGGCGAAACGCCGCCAGACGACCTGGACGGCAAAAGCTTCAAGCCACTTCTGCAAGGTCTTACCGATTCGCATCAGGAATACGTTTACGGAGTGATGACCAATCAGGGAATCATCAACGCTCACGTTTTCCCTGGACGAATGATTCGGTCCCAGCAGTTCAAATACATTCGAAACTACAACGCGACCGAAGCCGTCAATCGCCGGGACGCCGCCAACGAGAAACACATTGAATTCCTGCGAATGGGAGCCAGCCAACATCCGGATGTACCCGAAGAAGAACTGTACGACGTGAGTGCTGATCCGGCAGAGCAGAAAAATCTGGCCGCTGATCCAGCGTACCGCGAAATCAAAACGAAATTGAAAAATCATCTACAGCAATGGCTGGTCGCTCAAGACGACTTTCTTAAGGATGAAAATGCCATGCCACTGTTGGCGACCAACAAGCAGTTCCGCCTGGACGTGCTGAGCCATCCCAAGTGCCGAATCAAGTTGCCTGATTCCCTGAAAAATTCACTCGACGGACACAAGTTTTACAAACACCAGCCCGATGCGAAATGATACTCATGCGATCCCCAATACAAGCCCGACGCGCAAGCGAGGGATCTTGAAATCCTCGAAAATATCCCTCGCTCGCGCGTCGGGCTTGTACAATTTCAAATCATGAATAAACGAGAATTCAATACCGACGAACCGATTGCATTCTTTATCACGTGGACAACTTACGGAACGTGGCTACCGGGCGATCAGCGCGGTTGGAAACGTCGAGGCGACGCAGGCATCCAACCACCCAATCCGACTTACGAATCATCCGCACGAGGAAAAATGAAAGAGTCCGCCTTTGTTCTTTCGGTTGCCGACAGGAAAATTGTGGCCGATACGATTGGTAGACACTGTGAAGTGCGTCGCTGGCAATTGCATGCGGCTAACCCAAGATCCAACCACGTTCATGTTGTCGTCTCGGCAGCGAACTATTCCCCTGACACCGTCTCGGAACAATTCAAGGCGTGGTGCAGCAGGAAGCTGAAACCCAATTACCCAAGACGGGATCGGTTTTGGACAGAGAAATCAAGCTGTCGGTGGATCAATCATGAAGATGACTTGGAATCAGCGATCGTTTACGTGCTAGAAGCTCAAGACCGAAAAGGAGTGGAAGAATGAGAGACGTCAAATACAAGTCCGACGCGCAAGCGAGGGATAAGAATATTCGGGACCAAAACGAATGGGACTTGGTAAAGATGTTGGTAAACCCTCGCTTGCGCGTCGGGCTTGTATTATTCGCAACCTTGGTTCTGATCGTTCTGGACGATGCGACACCAAGTTTTGCTCAGGACTCCAACCCAAACGTTCTGTTCATCGCAGTCGACGACCTGCGACCGGAGTTAGGTTGCTATGGCAAGGACCACATTCAATCGCCAAACATCGATCGACTCGCAAGCGAAAGCACACTGTTCGAACGAGCTTACTGCATGGTTCCGACGTGCGGAGCCTCGCGAGCCAGCTTGATGACTGGATTGCGACCGACTCGTAACCGCTTCGTCTCTTATGACGCCAACGCGGAAAAGGAAGCCCCCGGAATCGCGACGCTCAACACGCACTTTAAAAATCACGGCTACCACACCGTCTCCAACGGCAAAGTCTTCCACAAGCTCGACGACAGCGCCGCAGGTTGGTCAGAGAAACCCTGGAGACCGGCAGACATTGGAATCGACTATCGGCTTCAAAAGAATCGCGAACTCGCTCACCAAAATAGCCCCAAACGCGGGCCACCTATTGAATCAGCGGATGCTCCTGACAGCGAATACCCAGACGCGAAGATTGCAACCAAAGCCATCGAAGACTTGCAGCGATTGAAAGACATGGACGAACCCTTTTTTTTGGCGGTCGGATTTCTCAAGCCGCATCTTCCCTTTGTCGCACCGAAAAAGTACTGGGATCTCTACGATCGCGATTCGATTCAATTGCCGACCAACTATCATCCTCCGGAAAATGCTCCACGAGAGTCCATCCATCGCTCGGGTGAGCTACGGACTTACGCGACGATTCCGCCGAAAGGTCCCGTGTCGGAGGCAGTGGCCCGTGATTTGATTCACGGCTACTACGCGTGCGTCAGCTTTACCGATGCTCAGGTCGGCCGATTGTTGGACGAGCTCGATCGTTTGGAGCTGGCGGATAACACGATCGTCGTGTTGTGGGGCGATCATGGCTGGAATCTGGGCGAACACACGTTGTGGTGTAAGCACAGTTGTTTTGAGACTTCCATGCATGCGCCGCTGATCGTGCGAGCACCTGCTTTGGCAACAGGCAAACAACGCATCCGATCCCTGACCGAGTTCATCGACATTTATCCATCGTTGTGCGAATTGGCGGAACTGCCATTGCCGGAACACCTTGAAGGCGAGAGCTTTCTGCCGCAGCTGAAAGATCCGACTTTACTTGGCAAAGACGTCGCGGTCGGTCGCTTCAAACAGGGCGATACGATCCGCACGGATCAGTTTCGCTTCAGTGAGTACACCAAACCCGATGGCAAACAAACTGGCCGCATGCTCTACGACCACCAAAGCGATCCGGGAGAAAATGTGAACATTGCTCAGCGCGAGAAGGCAGCTGACGTAGTTGAGAGCTTGACGTCTCAGCTGCACGAAAAAATGGGGAAGTAGCTTTCAAGGAATTTTCGGAGGTTGATTGATTTGAACCGCGAATGGACGCAAATAAACGCGAATGCCTGAATCAGACAGGTTCAGAAAGTCAGTGACATCACTTACCCATCACTGTATCAGCATCCCAAATCACCTTCTATTGGCGTTCATTTGCGTCCATTCGCGGTTTCTTCTTTGTCCGTTTGCCTCACACGGTCATCAACCAAGTCCGGTTCGCCCGCCTGCTTTTCCGGTATCCACTTCGCAAGCCGTTCGATAACGCCACGCAAATCCTCACCCGCTTTCGCTTGCTGAATCAAATTCGCAAACTCGTGCGGATCCTGCTGCCGATCATACAGCTCCTCACTACCATCGGCATATCGAATGTAGCGATATCGGGTATCGCAAACGCTGTGGTTGTGAGCATAAATCGTCGTGATTGCAGGGCGGTCTTTGTTGCGGCTTGGATCGCTGAGCCAAGGCAACAAACTTATTCCGTCCAGCTGTTCATCAGTCTCGGCCGGCGATAGAGCAGCGGCTTGGACCAACGTCGGATAGATATCCAACAGCTCCGCAGGCTGATCGCAACGCTTGCCTCGCGGCGTGTCCTGAAGTCGCTTGGGCGGGACGATGATGAGCGGAACGCGGGTCGATCGAGTCCATAAAGTTTGTTTGGCGATGTGGTTCTTTTCGCCCAAGTGCCAGCCGTGATCGGAAAACACGACGATCCAGGTGTTGTCAGCCATGTCGCTTTCATCAAGTTCATCAATCACGTGCCCCAAACTGTCATCCATCGCATTGATGCAAGCCAAGTACGCTTGCGTTAGTGTGCGAAGGTTTTGTTCGTCTTCCAAACACCACGTTTTGCACTGAGCAAAAGCTGCTCTGCTGCCGATCCGTTTACCAATTTCGGGCACGTCGCTCATGTCATCTGACGTTGCCGCGCTGAGCAACACATTTTCCTTCGTCGGCGCCGCGTCGAAGTACTTTTGCGGGGCAAACAGCGGCAAGTGCGGATTGTAAAAGCCCAACGCCATAAACCGTGGCTTGCTATCCGCCATCATCGGCTGGCGAATGTTTTCTGCTGTCCACTTGGCGATCCGCAAATCCGTGTAGTCGTCAGCGTTTGGCGGAAACGCGCCGATATCCCAGATGGAGTTTGGCGTGATCTCGGCAGGAACATCAATCTTTGCTTTCGGGTAGGGCCCTTGGCCAGTGCGAAAACAGGCCCTGCCACCGAGCGGTTTGTTTCGGCTGCCGTGCAGGACTTTACCAGCAGTGAAAACGTCGTAACCCGCTTGCTCAAAACGTTTGGTCACCCACGGGACTTCTTTGCCAGCCGTCTTCTCGCCTTTGGCATCATATTTCGGACCGTTGCCGTAAACGCCCGTCGTCGTCGGACGCAAGCCCGACATAAAGCTCGTCCGCGAAGGCCGACAAATAGGAGCCTGGCAGTGAGCGTTCGTAAACAGCACACCGCGACGAGCAAGCCGATCAAGATTCGGCGTCTTTGTTTGCGGATGGCCGTCACCAGTAAGCCGTCCATCTTTCGCAGGCGAGCCTTCATCCGTCAGGCAACCGATCCAGTCGTTGAGATCATCAATCGTAATCAGCAACACATGGTCGCGAACAGGATCGTCGACGGTCGGGTTGGCGTGACAGAACGCACCAATAGAAATTACTGACAGAGCTGAGAAAACGAAATGGCGAAGATACATGTCAAACATTCTGTATTGTCGAATTGAATTACTTGATTGTAAGGCAACTTTAACGCGCGTGGGCATGGCCCCCATGTAATGATTTGCGATTACAAACGAAACTTCCTATCCTTCAGGCCGGCACGATGAATCAACATTCTGAACCGCTAGTCTCCATTTTCGAATCGAACGTCGATCACATGAAGCGGTGTTGGGAAACCATTTACTGGCTTGGTGCGTTTTGTTTCGATGATTTTTCTGGGTTCCTGCTGGCAATAGATCGAAAGAACTTTTTCCAGTTTCCATCTCGCAACATCCACCAACGGTTCGCCGCTGACTAACATCCCAGCGGGAAGCCCAACCGTGGTCCAATTCCAGGACGTTCGATCCGCGTTGGGTGTGCCTTTGACGATTCGCAGATTCGAATCGTCGTCGTTGAACACCAGATAAAGCCTGCGATCCTTTGCGCCGACAATCTTGGGACGCCGTCCTTTAAACGGTAATGATTCCGTGCTCCACTCTCCCGCCGCGTTTCGCCAATAGTGTTGATAGACTTGTTGTCGCTTACCTTTTAATTGCTGACCTTTCAATTGTTGTCGGACGACAACGTGGATGCTGCCGTCGGGATAAGCGAATTGCGTGTTTTGATTCGTTAATCCATTGCCAATGGGAATCGGTGCCACGATCAAACCCGGCGAATTGAGATCGATTAGCCTTGACTGCTTTGAGCCCGTTTTGCCGATGACTGTGCCAGCGGAGTTTCGCCACGTTCGACCGTTGTCGTCGCTGTAGGCATAGCAAAGGTCGTGTTGATTGCTGGCTTTCGTTTTCTCAAATCGATCGCGCCACACCCACGACGCGTGCAGCCGATTCCCGGCGTAGGACAAGTCATTCATATAGGGGCAACGAAACTGCGAGACTTTTCCATTGGCCTCGTACGACCCTTGATCTCTGGCAATGAAGGCACCCAAGCCATCCGTCCAGCGGTGACGCGTTCCGTCATACTCTTCAATGCAGCCATCACCGTTGCCCGAAGTCCCGCCGCGATAGTACAGCATCAAGTTTCCGTTGGCGGCATTGAAAAACCGAGGATAGGTGACTCGTGTTTTCGGCGTGATGGCACCGAGCGAATGCTGGATTGGGCTGAAGAGTTTTGACTTCCATTTCACGTTGTCGGGATCATTGGCCACGCCACGTTTGGAGATGCGATAGTTCAACTGAGTCGCGTGGTGATCGAAGGCGATATGGATCGTGCCGTCGGCATGGCAGATGCCGATCACGACGGTGTTGTGTGCGTCGTTGGATTTGATTTTGTGATCGGTGAAGCGAATTACTTTCCATTTGGTGGTCTCGAGCTTGCGCCGTCCAATGCAGACTCGTCGCCGCGAGTCGTACCAGACGGCGTACTGGTAGCCGCGATGCGTGGTCACTGGCGTTTGTTGATGCGAGCGACCGTTGATGACCGTCGCGAACTTGGCGGCTTGGCCGACGGCAAAGGTGAGCGTTTTCTGATCGACGGTGGTTGGGGTGACCGAGACGGAATCGTCAGCTGGACGCTGGGCCGATGCAATGGCGGCGGAAAAGAGCAGAAGCAAGATGCTGAATGGTTTGATAACGGCTGCGTTCATGTCATTGGTATTTCAATACGAGCCTAAAACGGAAGAACGCAAGCGAGTGGTTTTGATTGCGCGTCGGTCTGGGCAAGTTGTTTTGGAGTGAGTTGTTTCGCGGGTTAGCTAATCGTTTGCTTTTTTGAAGTTCCGCATTTGAAATGAAATATCGCATTCTACGCATACAGTGCTCGTGATTTCAAAATCGCGAAGCGTTTAAATAAAAGCCCGACGCGCAAATACAAGCCCGACGCGCAAGCGAGGAGATATTTCCGAGGATTTCCCGATCCCTCGCTTGCGCGTCGGGCTTGTATTTTTTAGCTTCACGTTTTCGTTTTCGCCTCTGATTTGTGCGTGTGAGCTAACCCTCGTGTTCTTCAAACAAATTTACAAATTCGCGATGGATATCGGGATGTTCCGTGGAAAGCTCTTTCGATTCTCCAGGATCGTTTTCGATGTCAAACAACTGGACAGGAGCTTCCAGCCCATATCGAACCGCCTTCCATTTTCCACGACGAGCCGCTTGGAAGACTTCGCCGATGACGCCTGAGTTGGGATCGCCGACTTGCTTGCCGAACTCCCAGTAGAGTGTGCGTTCGGGCAGTTCGATTGGATTGTCGTCTAGTCGCCCACTGATTGAAACGCCATTCGTTTTGACTCGCGGCACCAAATTCAGATCAACATCGGCGATGTCAGCCAAGGTTGGTAGCACGTCAGCAAACGCCCAAGGCGTCTCGTCGACTCGGCCTTTTGTGATTTTGGCGGGCCAGCTGACGATCATCGGCACGTGAATCCCGCCGTCGAACAGATCTCGCTTCATCCCCTTGTAGGGCTGTGAGGCTTTGAAAAACTCTGGATCGCCACCGCCTTCGTCGTGAGGCCCGTTGTCGGATGTGAAGATAATGATCGTGTTGTCGGCGATTCCTTTCTGATTCAACGTGTCGACGATGGTACCGACGTAGGCGTCAAGTGCCGTGACCATTCCGGCGAGTGTCGCATTGGGATTGGCGACCGGCTCCGGATAGTACCAAGCGTATTTGTCGGCGGCCGTCCCAGTCGACATGCCGGTGTAGGGCGTTTCAGGAAAGGCTTTCTCGTATGGCTGCACGAACTCTTTCGGCGCGGCAAGTTCAGCATGGGGCGACGAGAAATTCAGCATGACGAAAAACGGATTGTCGTGATCTTGCTTGATGTAGTCGATTGCTTCGTTGGCGAACAGCTCCTGGGCGTAAGCTCCTTTGTTGCCGCCTTCGTTTTCCGCAATGCGAATCTTCTTGCCGTCCCGCCACAGGATGTGCGGGTACTGTCGATGGCCCTCGAGAATCGAATACATTCCAAACCAGGTGTCGAAACCCATCGCCAACGGATCGGTGACTCCCATTTGGGAACCGATCGAGTATTTACCAAACAGAGCCGTGTCGTATCCCGCGTGCTTGAGCACGTGAGGGATCGTCACGTCGATGTCGCGCAGTTGGACTTTGTTCGAGTTGTTCTCCATCAAGCGACCATCGCGGCCCGTGAACAGAGAGACTCGCGACGGCGAACAAACCGTGTTGCCAGAATAGGCTTGCGTGAAACGGATTCCGGACTTTGCCAAGCCATCTAGTGTCGGTGTCTTGATCGGCGTATCGCCGTAGCAACCGATTTGGTTGAACCCAAGATCATCGGCCATGATGAAGATGATGTTCGGTTTCTGATTGGCCGTTTCATCAGCGGCGACGAAAGAGCAGGGGGGCACCACCAGCAAACAGGCAAGCAGCAGGATTCGGAACAGAAGCATGTTCATTCGCCTTTTTTAGAGGTCAACGAAATTCGTAATACAAGCCCGACGCGCAAGTTTTGATGTTGCGCAAATACAAGCCCGACGCGCAAGCGAGGGAAGATTTCCGAGGATTTCCCGATCCCTCGCTTGCGCGTCGGGCTTGTATTGCAACGCTTCGTATTTTTCAATTTTCACGTGTTTTGTTAAGTAAAACAAGAAATTCCATCTTAAATTCGCAACATCAAAAGGCGCAGGGCGAGTGGTTTATCTGTGCAACTTCCCACCATTCCCCTGTCAAAAGGCGACGACGCTGCCAACCACAATTTTTTTAAATCCTGGAAGGCACGTAAAGGCGAGAAGTAGAAACGGGCATGTGAATCAAAAGATTGCATCATACACGATGCAATCTTTGGGTATTCATGCGGATCAAGGTTTCCTGAACGTTTGGCGGTCGCCAAGGTTTTTGCGAAGGCAACCGTCGCTAACACCAAATAGAGAGATTGAGCAAGTCACTAATTTTGCTCGGCTTTGGCACCCTCGGCTGGTGTGTCGTCCTCGGGATCAAGCGTCATATAAATCTCAATTTCGCTCTCCTCGCCCTTTTCGTTCTTACGTTTTATGGTGACGGGTTTTGATCCTTTCCAAGATTGGATTGAATTTTCAAAAGCCTCCAACGACGCGATTCGCTGTCCATCAATCGCGAACAGTTGATCGCCGGACTCCAATCCCATCTCGCGTGCGACTGACGGATCGAAATCGGCTGTCATGATTACATTTCCGTTGGCGTCCTTTATCACAATCGCCACCGGATCTGGTTTAGGAGCATCATTGAAATTCCGATTCGGTTGGAAATGCAACTGCGATCGACCGTAATCAAAAATGATGTCGAACTTTCGCAGGACTTCGAATCCAACAAATCCCATCATGCCTTCTTCGCTTTGGACGCCCTGTGTCGCGTTGGACAGATCCACTTTCATTTCACCAAGATCAAAGCCGGCGACTGTTGCTGAAGCGACCTTAATGGTGTCGTAGGTCAACCTGCTGTTCATGCCATAGGATGTACGACTACCGATAACAGTCGTTTTTTCCCGAAGTGAATATCTGCGGCTGAAGGGGGTGTTGATTGACAGATTCTTACTGGCTCCGGTGTCAACGACGGTTTGTCCCTGGTACTCATCACCGTTTTCCAATGTGAAAGCTGTCTTGATCATGGGCAGCCCACCGCTGTCAAATTTGATTTTCTCCGTGCGAAATCCCGCAACGGCATAGTTCGCCTTGCGGGGCCAGATGGTTAACTTCCTGTCGTCGTAATCAAATAACACAACATAGTTCAGCAGTAACTCGCGCCCAATGAGCCCAGCGATTTCGCGTTCCAGTGCCTCGGATAACAAGGTCAAGTCATTCAGTTGAACGTCGGTATCATCGAGAGTGACTTCTTTGGCCAACGAAAGACTTTGATTTGAGCAAACGCCAACCATTTGAGAGCCTCCCATGCCACTGGCCCATATTTTTGAGTTCGGCTTGAGACCCATTTTTTTCCCGATTGCCGAGTCCAGAATATTCTGACTTGCGCCCGAATCGAGCAAAAAATCAAGTGGTTGGTCGTGTCCCGATACATTCACTTTGACAAGGATGTGCGAGCCACAGATTTCGATCGGCAGTTCGGCGATCGGTTGACTCAGTGGGCGATCTGCGATCGCTTGATTGGTTGGCAATGACTCGCGTAAGCCCCAACTCACGAACTGTTCTTCGACGAACTTGCGCACCCCCGGATCCTTTGCGACCGCGAGAACACCTTCCAGCTCGGCGGTCGCCTTTTCTCTTTCGCCCGACAAAGAGTAACATTTGCTCAACAGCAGTCGCAGGCCCAATGCGACCTGCTCGTCACCTTTAAAGGCTTCATCATCGATGATTTTCTGGATTCGCAGCGTGGCAAAATCCGTCACGGGACTAAATGCCTGAGGGTCCGCGCCCGAAGGTATTAGACTTATTGCCCCCAAAACGCGAAGCTGCTTTTCAATCGACTCGCCCGCTGCTTCAGACATTTCCAGCAGCATCACACGAAGCGATTCACCTTCTTGCATAGCCGCCAACAACTGGACTTTCAACCTGACCAGATCCCATTGTTCGCCGTTGCTGGGCCAGAAAACGCCTTCTCCATTTTTTAGCTGGGCAAACAGTTGTTCGGTCTTGGCGATCGCTTCGGCTTTCTGTGTGTCCGAACCTTCGATGGCTTCCTTGACCATCGTCGTCAGTTGCTCTGTTTCGTTTTCGATTCGTTGTTTTTCAGCAAAAGCGACGCGATCCCATTGTCCATCGAAAATCTTTTTCAACGGTTTGTCCATCTCCCAAACGCCACCCGTCCACTCAACTCGACCATCGGCTCCAACAATCACTGCCGATGGAATTCCGGTTAACCTGGCAGCAACAAAGTAGTCTCTGTGCGTGCTGCCGTCCGGGTCGGTTGTTAGTGAGTACTGACGTGTGAGATCACCAAATGTCTGATCGTCTTGATGTTCTCGTTTCAAAAACTCCTGAACCGTTTGCAGTGATTCATCAGTGACACTGATAAATCGCACTTTGTCAGGGCCGTAAGTTTTTTGAGATTTGACTAAATGTGGGATAGTGGCGGCGCAGGGTGAGCACCACGTCGCCCAAAATTCAATTACATAAATGGTGCCTTTTTTAAGATCAGTCACCTGCTTCAGTTTGCCGCCATCGTCCTGAACCCAATGCGCGATGTCCAGCGCCGGAGCCTTTGATCCGATCGTCAAATAAGCGGCTGCATCAACGTCAGGCTTCTTCTGCTGCTGCCCGTTTGTAACGTTGCCTTGCAACGCTGTGATCGCAAACGCGACCGCCAGAATAATGGCTTTGTTGTGCTGCACGCTTAATTCCTTTTTCCTTTTTTGTAGATTCCTGAGTGTCACACTCTGAATTGGGGCTTAGTCGTTCTAGGAGTCCGGAAACCAATATTTGAACGACGTCGGCCAGAGAGTTTCAGGTTGAAACCCGGATTATTCACGATGCGTGAGCGTCGACATGGCGAAAGCTTGTTTCACTGGGGTATTGTTTGAGCTTTGTGGTTTCGGCAGATCACCCACGAAGTGAACTGGTGAATCTGCAAAAACTGATTCCACTTCAGGAGAGTCGTCTCTAACATCAAACCAGATGCCTGTCGTCGTGAATAATTCCGGTTTACGGGCCTCGGTTCAGCCCGCTCACTGTTCAAGGCAATGGAAGCATCGGTGCCAGCCAACACGCCTGCAGAAAGTCCAGACGGAAGTTGTTTCGCTCAAGGTTTTATGTCACGCGGAGGTTGTCGTTCGCTTGGTGGCTCACGACAGGCGACTGAGATGCCAAGGCCTAACAAATTCAACCGATTTGGTTGAAGCCCAAATCATTGCCATAATGAAGATGATGTTGGGATTTGCTGCGGAGCCGCCGGAATGATCAGATTCTTGCCCTGAAACAAGTGGACTCAACCCAACAACACACGCAACCAAAATCAGGCAACGACGAAAAAACTGATCACTCATTCCGTTCTGCTTCCGTTCGAGAAATCGAGATCGTTACTTCTTCCGACGGCGGACGATCGACAGCATCCCAAGCGACGCCAGCACAACCAAATGCGATGGTTCAGGCACCGCCGTGACGACATTGAATTCTAAAACTCGAAGCGACGTGCCGGTCGCAACATCCGATGCCGGCCCTGCGTCCTGAAGGAAAATCGAAAGCACTCCGTCGTTGAACAATCGAGCTTGGTCCAGTGTTGCATCACTGACGAAGTTCCGATTGTCTTCGTAAAGGATTGACCAATCTTCGAAATTCGCGTCGCGAGTCGCACCGGCAATGATCAGATCGTTCCGACTGGTGTAAACCGCGTACAAGTTTCCGTCGGCATCGTGTCCAATTTTTGGCCGGGTTCCAACACGACGGGAGGTCGGCAATTGGTTTCGCACCCATTCACCGGATTCAGGATCTCGATGGTAATGGTAGTAGGCTGAATCGGCCGCAGAAAATCGCTCCCCTTCAACCCAATCAAATTCACCGTCGACTCCGTCGTCGCGTCGATGCCACATCAGCGTGTGAACGATACCTTCGGCGTCGACCGTCTGAGCCTGCTGGTTCATCAAACTCTGCGTTCGATCGAGATTGGCGATATTGATTCCAGGTGAATTCAAGTTGATGGTTTGGCCCGTGTCCTTGTTCGCGACAATGACACCATTGTTGTTTCGCCAAATGTTGCCGCCATCTTCGCTGTAAGCGTACATGATGTCGTGGTTTGCACCTTGTGAACTTTCTCTCCAAGTCCACGTCATGTGCAGCGTGCCGTCCGGACCAGCGTCAACACCGTTGAGGTAAGCATTTCGACTGTTCGAGTTGTTGCTGTTGAACGCATCTGAATACGTGCCCGCATTGCCATCGATGACCTCATGAGAATCACCCCATCGCTGATTCAGCACTCCGCTAGAATTGGCTGACGTTCCGCTGTTGTAGCTGATGAAATGAGTGTCTCCATTTCCACTGCCACCCGTTCGATACGTAGCTACAAGATCACCGTTGGCTCCATTGGCGAACCGGGGATAGGTGATCCCTGAAACGGTTCCCGAATCCTGAGCATTGAACTTCGCTCGTTCACCGCCAGGGACAAAAAACGTATCGTTCAGATCACTTGAGCCAGTCGTTCGACGAGCCCAATCAGAATTGGAAATCGTCGCAACGTTGGTCCCCCGAGTCGTCAGGTATCGAAGGTTATCTACGTGGTGATCATAAGCCAGATGGATCCGACCGTCGCCCGAGATACCCATCCCGATGACGTTGTGGCTGTCCCAACTTCCGGCGCCAGTACCGTCACCATCTTCATCACCGTTACGCAAGTCGTAACCGGTATCGAAAGCTTGCCAAGTGTTGCTGGGATCCGATAGATCTCGCCTTGCCAAAAAGATATCCTGCTCATTGTTTGCGCCATTGTGATACCAGGTTGCGAACTGGTAACCACCGAAGGTGATGAGCGGTTCCGATTGGTGAGTCCTGCCGTTGATCGATCGGCTGAATCGAGATCCCGACGGCATCAAGAGAGCGTTGTCGTCGAGCACCATGTCCGCAGAGAGCGTCAGTTGAGCCTGAGCAGAGCTTACAAAAAAGTTTGCAACGCAAAAAAGCGATGTTAAAATCAATGCACGTGGAAAAACTGAGGTGGTTTTGATGGCCATTTGTGTTCCTAAACCGTGTCGCAAAGCGGCCTCCGAGGACTGAGCCAAGGTGCCGGGTTCGTTTGCCTCGTTGCATCGCGGTTCGCAGAATGCGATGAGGGTCCGTCCGATGGAGTCAGTATAGATCTAAAACACAGGACAACCCTGACATTGGTTTTCCCTTTTGCGACAAACCCGCACCTCGCAATTGTTAGCTTACGAAACCGTAATTCACTGGTCGACACCTTAGTGTATCGCGAGGGCAATCCCGCAATTTGTCGCGAAACGACAATTAAATTCTCATTTGTTCTGATCTGTCAATAGCATAATAAGGCTTACTGGTTTCGTCGGGTTTAACGATCGCGTTGTGACCCAGTCAGTGACACTTCCGGCTCATATGCCATCACAGAGATTGCCATCATTGGAGAGAAAGTAATTATGAAAAAAACATTTTTTATGCTTGCCGCTGCGGTTGCGATGTTCGCCATGCCTCATGCGGCACAAGCTGATTTAGTGATCGGCTTCGAATTTAATACCCCCGGAGACACCGAGGACTGGCAGCACAATGGAGCAAATGGCGGCACCGGTGGTACTAGCCAGGAAACGCTGGGCGACGGAACCGGTGTTCTTACGAGTACGGCAACCACGACCGATTTGCGCGTTTTGCACAACCCAGATATCGTTTTAGATACCACGCAGTTCACAAATTGGACTACTGTCGAGCTTCGTTTCCGCACACTTGACATCGACGGCAATGTTGAATCACTTGAGGATTACAACGCAGGTGGAACATTTTTTGGTCTTGAGCCAGGAACGGACGCTGACTTTAACCCGATCTCAAGTGGTTTGTTGACACAAGACGGCGATTTCTTGACCGCGGAGTTTGATATCTCTGCTTTCGGAGCAGCAGACATTGCACAGATTCGTATCGATCCTGTTGGCGGTGCTGCCGGCGAAGGGTATGAAATCGACTACGTACGGATTAACGCTGCAGCGATAGCCGTTCCAGAGCCATCATCATTGGCGATCCTTGGATTGGCTGGACTTGGCTTGGCGTTTCGCCGTAGAAAGTAATTGAATCCAGTGGGCATTGCTGTTCACAGATTCAACCAAAACATGGCGGCGGGACGAGCATCACTCGTCTCGCCGCTTTTTTTGTCGCTGCCCTGTTTTCGATTCCTGTTCTGTTTCTTTTGAACTCGAAGGATTCAATGTGTTCAAAGATTTTTTCGACCAACTGGTTTTCAAAAGCGTTGCCAGCAGACAACGTCGCAAGCAGCCCGTATCGACTTGAGAATCGCTTGAACCAAGACAACTACTCGCAGCCGATGCCGGCTTCGTTGGAAGCTACTTCGCCAGCGGCACGCCGAACTCTTCCACTGCATTTGTCCAGCATGATGCATTAATCGATTTTGACTGGGGACAACGATCACCGCTCGACAACACTGCCAACAGCGATGGATTTTCAGCTCGCTGGGAATCGAACCTCCAAACCGACCACACCGCAACGCATGAACTAATCTTGCGAATAATTCCAGAAGACGGATTGCGAGTCTGGGTTGGCGATCAACTGACCGTCGATGCGTGG
>CAYZPA010000081.1:0-23549 GCA_964479855.1 uncultured Pirellulaceae bacterium | reverse complement strand
CTTTGGCTTGGTCGCTAATGGTGTTTTGCGAAACTACACCAATTGGATGCAAGCCAGAATTCAAACAGGAATTCGAAGAATCTTTGTCAAAAAGCAATCGTCTATTTGCTGATTGCTTTTGCGAAACCCATTCCATTTATTGTTTGATCGGAATGGCCGCGTCAACTCAGCAGCCCAAAGCAGCAAGAGTGCTTTTTGATTTGCAGTCTGAGTCAGTCTAATCCCGGATTATTCACGGCGCGTGGGCGTTGACATGGAGAAAGCTTGTTTCACTGGGGTATTGTTCCAACTTTGTGGTTTCGGCAGGTCACCCAAGACGTGAAATTGACGAATTTGCAAAACTTGCCTCCGCGCCCGGAGAATCGCTTCAAAGGGCAACACAGGCGCCTGTCGTTGTGAATAATTCTGGATCACTATTGTTTCAGCAAGTGCAAACAACGATTCAATAGTTTTGATGGAAGAGTGATAGCCTTCAATTAATCACACTGGCGTTTAATCGATTTACTTATTGTTATTTTTGTACATTCGTTACCAATCGCCAGTTCGTCCGATATCGGGCACCTTTGTTTTCTTCATCATGATGGGCGTCGAAATTACTCACCTTCATCAGCAAGGCCATCGGAGCCGCAGCTTTGAACGAAACAGATGAAAGCTGGCAGTGGGGGGAGGCACCAGATCACAACCTGATCTCTGAGGCGCACTGGCCTTTGATTGCGAACAACCTGTCGCTTTCCGATAGAGAGTTGCAGGTTTGTCAACGTTTGCTTGATGGGTTGACTCGCGAAGCGATCGCAAAATCGCTCGGCATCAAGTACCGAACCGTTCGACAATATCTCGAACAGCTCCATGAGAAACTGAAAGTCAACAATCGCGTCGCACTCGTACTTCGAGTGATTCAGGTACGAGACTCGCTAATAAAGCAGGACGCAATTTCTAGAGCGATGCGAACCGAAGGCCCGCGAACCAAGCCTTCGCCATCGATAGAGGTCATTTCAAAAAATCACTTTCAAACGCCGCAAGCACAGCAGTCTCACACAACGAAGAACACTCAGGTAACGAAGAATTCTCAATCTACGAATCAGGAACCCGACGACCCTTGAACCGGAATTGTTCCAGACGACAGGCGTCGTGAGTAATTCCGGCTTGCATGAACGAGTCGAAAAGACGAACACCATTAACCAATCCACAACAGGGAAATCGGATCCTCGCGGAATTTCGGTAGCTTGATTTGCTCATCCCGATTTAGCTCAGCATTTCCTCCCGATTGCAGCGGCCAAGCCAAAGTGTGCTTGGGGCCGAGCCATGTCCATTGACTCCACGGGTAGCCCGCAAATGAACTGAGCTTTGACATGGCTTGTTCAATCGTTGATTCGTTGGCGACACCATCGGTGTGAGCGATTTTCACTCCCAGTTCGATGCGCCGAAAACTGGAAGGATCATCGACGAACAATTCAACAGCTGGCTGAGGGCACAACGACATTCCGACGGTCACCAGAATCGTTTCCTGTTCGCTTTCGTAACGCGCCAGTCCACGGGGAGGAAATTTTCCTCCATCGATCGAATAGTATTTTTCTTCGACGCGTTTGGAAAAATGATTTCCGAAAACTTCCAACAGCTGCTGCTGCAATGCTGCGAATGGTGAATTCGATTCAGTGAACTGGCTCCAGAATTCTTCTGCGCGGTGGATCCTCAAACGTAACGTTTCATTGTCCGGCATGGGCCAACAAAGCGGACTCGGATGAGCACATCCGGCAGCGTATCCATGAAACCCATCGACTCCGCTCCATGTTGGAATCACGGCAATGGTTTTTGATTCGCCGGTTTCGCGATCCGTTTCGATCAACGCGGCTCCGTTTCCTTCTTCGAACCAGACGATTCGCAGATCATCGGCTTCGGGAAGTTTGCCGGGCGCCGCATCGACACAGTCGTTTCGAGGCAACATTGGCGGAATGCCCGACTGCATCTCTTGCTCGCTGATCACCAACGGGCCGCGTTGCAGGTTCCGCACCCAACACGCTCGCGTTCCAAAACGGTCCTGATCCTGCGCTGGATCGGCGGCCTGTCGCCCATTAAGGTAGAAGTAAATCGCTCGCTCGTCATGCTCGACGATTCCGTCAAGGGTGCCGTAGGGCGACGTTTCGAACAGGATTGTTTTGGTTAGTTCCGACATGGTGAAACCTCAGCGGGGTGGGCTGAGTATCGATGAAGAGCTCAGCTTCGTGAGCCTAATTTTACAAATTGCTGAAACATAGGGCCGTGATTGGGAATCGCCAACCGGGCTCACTGGTCTATAATCCAGCTTCATTATCCGACATTATCAACGCTTTCCGCCTTTAACATACACAGCACATGGAAAACATGACGGCAGCAACAGGCTCCGAACCTGAAATCGTGGCCACAATGGTCGGGTCGAGCGACACTACGCCTGCGATTGTGGCCAACAATTTGCAAAAAACCTATCGCGAAGGCATGATCTCGCGGAAGAAATTCAAAGCGCTAAAGGGAGTCAGCTTTTCGGTCGAACAGGGCGAGATTTTTGGCTTGCTGGGGCCCAACGGTGCCGGAAAAACAACGTTCATCAAAGTGTTGTTGGGCATCATCCGAAAATCTGGCGGGAATGCTTCAATGATGGGCTTCCCTGCCGGCAGTCGCAAATGCCGGTCGATGGTGGGTTATTTACCGGAACGACTTCGCATCGCGCCGCACCTTACGGCTCACACCGCACTGGAATATCTGGGCAACCTCAGCAATGTTTCCAATGGCACTATCAAGGCGAAACGGGATGAACTGCTGGAGCTGGTCGGACTCAAGGGTCGCGAAAAAGATCTGGTCAAAAAGTTCAGTAAAGGCATGGTGCAACGTTTGGGTTTGGCCCAAGCGTTGTTGCACGATCCAAAGATGCTGATCCTGGACGAACCAACCGATGGCCTTGATCCAAGAGCTCGCGCTGAGATGCGAGCGATTATCAGAAACCTTGCCGACCGCGGTGTGACCATCTTTCTGAACAGCCACCTGCTGCAGGAAGTTGAAATGATTTGCGAGCGAGTCGCGATTTTGGACAAAGGAAACCTTCGATACTGCGGCGAAGTTTCGGAAGTCGGCAAGCTGATGGGCGACGCCGAATCAACTGGCTTTCTGTTTCGAGTCACCGGCGATCCGAACGCGCTCAAACAGGGGTTCGACGGGTTTGCTTACAAGGTTGAATCGACCGAAAACGGATTGGCTTCGGTGCTGGTGCAAGTCAATGCTCAACCGGAGGTCGATCGTGCCATCGACCAGTTGCGACAAAATTCAGTCTCCATCATCGGACTCGAGGCACGAAAAGTTTCTCTGGAAGATGCGTTCCTGAAACTGATCGAATAGTTGCGACTTCCATCGTTCGCTTTTTTTAATCACACCATTGAATTCGTAAACACTTCGGAATTCCCATGCGTCCCTATTTGGCAATCATCAAAGACTCTTTCCGTTCCGCTCTGGCTTCGAGAGTTCTGTATGTCTTGCTCGGATTGATCATCCTTGTGCTGTTGGTGCTGGCGCCCGCCCACATCCGCGAATCGATGGATACGCGAATCAGAGGCAATGACGTTCGCGACCCGATTCTGTTGCTGAATCGAGTTAACGAGGACCGAAAATCTGAGGACAACCCCGGCGTTCAACGGATTTGGGAATTGCTTTCTGACGACCTGAAAGCTGAAATTGCGAAGCTTGACGAAGAGGAAACTCAAAAAGCGAAAGAGCGCGAAAAGAATAATGCTGATGGAGACGCAGATAAGGATTCTGCGGCCGTAACGGTCAAGATCGGCGGTGGAGGAAATCGCAGGAACCGTCGACGACGACCCAACAGCAGCAGCGACCTGGAAAAGATCGGCATTTCGAATCGTCTGATCGATGAACTGAATGAGTTGATCAAAGACGATGCGTTCTTCCGAGCCGAAGATTGGGAAAATCGCAGCTACGGAACCGAAGCTTCTGAACTGCTGGAATTGGAACGCGGCCAGCTGACAGAACAACAGGCTCAACGTTTGAATCGCATTTTGATCAGCGAGTCATTCGGGTCGGCGGTTCGTAGCGGCTCGCCAACGTCGCTGAGCGGATGGTATGGGATTTACAACGCCGACTGGCTTCCGCTTGGTGGAACTCAACAACAGTTTGCATCGAATGTTACGAACTGGCTCCCTTTCTTTCTGGACAAGATTGTATTGTCGCTGGGCTTGCTGGTCGCCATTTTGGTCACTGCCAACATCATGCCGCAGACTTTCGAACCTGGGACATTGAACTTGTTGTTGAGCAAACCGGTTAGCCGAACGGGCCTGTACCTGGCTAAGTTTTTCGGTGGTTGCATCTTTATCGCGATTTGTGCGACGTTGTTGTTTGTTGGATTGTGGCTGTGGATGGGGTTGGGGCTCCGAATATGGGAACGTTCGGTTCTGATTAGTATTCCGCTCTACGTGATCGTGTTTGCGATCTACTATTCCGTCGCATCATTTGTTGGTCTGACGACTCGCAGTACGATCCTTGCGATCATTGTCACAGGCGTATTCTGGGCGCTGTGCTTCGCGGTTGGAACCACTTATTCTTTCTTCAACTCACGCATGGAGAATCTGGAAATCAAGGGCATCGCTGCCACTTCCGATTCGATCATGCAAATCAATCCGGGTTCCCGACTCAGCATTTGGGACGTCAACTCCAACACGTGGCAAGAACCGGACATGCCGGGCGTCGACGAAGAAGAAAAAGTCGCTCGCGGGATCATCGAGGCATTTGGCGGAGCCGAGGGTATGCCGCCAGCACTCGGCCCGATCACCGACACACGAAACGGAGACACCATCGTCGGCAGGATCCTTGTCACCGATCAGGATACGTTCAACCGTCAACAATTGTTGATTTCGAATGACGGACAAAAATTCGAACTCAATGGGAATTTTCCTCGTGAAACGATACGACTTTTCTCGACCAACGAAGGTGTTCTGGCGGCTACGCGGCGAGGAAAATTCTACCGGTACCAACCTCAAACGAACGAATCTAACGTTGACGTGAATGATGATTCTGCGGAAGAGGCACAGGTTGAAACGGCCGACCAAGAACCTGAAAATGCTGCCGATCAGAAAACGGAAGCCCAACCGTCTGAATTGTTTGTCGGAATCGGGCCCCAAACCGCAAACGAGATCCGCAATGAAAGTCTCGTGGCCGTGAATCGGTCGAATTCAGAAATCGCGATTTACAATCGAAAGATTCTTCGCATCTATAAACTGGTCGGCGAAGGCGATTCGGAAAAATATGCTTTTGACCGGTCGATTGAAATTGAAACAGGAACGCGGCCTAACATGAGCTGCCATATTGCCTATCAAGGTGACCACATTTTATTGGTGCTGGGCAATGGGCAGGTGATCCTGATCGATGGAGAAACTCTCAAAGAGAAAAAAGGATACCTTCCCAATTCTCGCTTCGCCGCCGATTCGGTGACCGCTTCCGCTGACGGACGCTGGTTTGCCGTTTGTTATCGCAACGAAACGGTTTGGTTGCTGGACACGCAGGACGATTCAAGAATGTATCTCTCGAACGTCCGAGGACAGGGTTCCATCTCGGCCGTTGCTTTCAACGACAACAAAATGCTGGTCGCGGATCGAACGGATCGCGTGACGGCTTACGATCTTGATTCCTTCTCCAGCACCGATGTCTATTCGCCTGCTGGCAGTGCTCTGGACAACGCGTGGCGATATGGGATCAAGCCACTGTATTTTGCGTTTCCAAAACCGGGAGAGTTTTACAAAGTCGTTTCTTATCTTTCAAGCTCTTCCGACACTTCGACCAATCTGGATGTGGACCTCGCGTTCCAGGAACCGACTCCGAATCCTTGGTCGCCTTTGACCAGTGGGTTGGTATTCATGGGAGTCATGTTATTCATTTCCTGCATCGTTTTCATGCGAACTGATTATTAGTCCGGAGTATAAGCCCGCAGTAGCCCAACTTTCCGAGTCGCATTTTCGGTGCCCAAGAAACGCCTCGGAGGCGCTCGGAGGCGAGCTACCAAGCGAACCAAATCAGCCAACCATTATGCAGGCGTCGGACCTTGGATCGAATTGCTGGCATGACCTTTTCCTGAAATCGTGTTGGTGAAGCTTGGCTGAAACGGCATAATCACCAGTCGAGTTTCGTTCCGAACTGAAGCCGCTTTCGAAAAGGTATGCCATGAAGATTCTTGCCGCTGTTGTTTGTATGGGCATTGTTGCCACCGGTGTTTTCTACTCAAGTGCCAACGGAAAACAGCCGCAGAAGCCGACCAAGGAAGCGACCTGTAAATTGAGCCCAATCGGTTCGACGAATCAAATTGCAACCGCCAAACCGCCTTCAACGCCGCAGCTTGCACAAATCCAAGTCTCGCCCCAACCAAACGTCAAGCCACCAACGGTTCCTGTCGCACGCTTCAATGCGACTAGTTCGAACAGCTTTGGCCGTCCAGCGGTTTCTCAGAAAAATATGCGGCCTGCCTCAAAATCCACAAATCAGAATCGCTGGAAAACACCGGCGGTTCACGGCGGAGTGTTCGGCAGCCAAACCGCAAGGACTTCAAAACTTCCACCCAATGCGAAGGAAGTGAAAACGCTATTGCGAGCCAGCTACCTGTTGCCAAAGGAAACAGCTGACGTGCTTGAAAAACTCTTCACTCAGGACAAATCTGCCTCGATCGAGACGACGATCGTCGCCAAGGAGAACAGTCCTTTTGTGACGCTCATCGTGACAACCGATGCGGCCCGACAGACGTCGACAGCCAACTTTTTGAACTCGCTGTACCCAAAAGAATCGCTCGACCAAATCCAGAAAGACTTCGAAACCGCTCAACGAAAAGTCTCCGACGCGGCGTCCAAAGTCAGCTTTGAAGATTCGTCTGGCCGTCCAAAAAGCGAAGGCTCTAAAGAACCCGTCGAAGATCTATTCAAAAAAGATAGCCCCGCCGAATGAGCACATCGCCCGCTTCAACCCCGATTATTCACGAGTCGTGCGCGTTGAAATGGAGAAGGTTTGTATCATTGGAGTATTGTTCCAAGTTCGTGGTTGCTACAGTTCACCCACGGCGAAGTTGTGAATTTATGAGCCGTTTGGGCGATAGCCCCGGTTGAAGTTTCGTTAACCGAGGCTATCGCCTAAACGGCTCACATCACTGGAGTTTGTTTTAAAAAATTCACAGCCTCGACGTGAAGTTGACGAATTTGTAAAACTAGGACAGTCGACAAAAAGGCAAACCAGACGCCTGTCGCCGTGAACCATTCCGGTTTGGATCGCGAGACTCAATCGAGAAAATCTTCCTCGATGCCAAGCTCTTCCAGCGGCGTGGACAAGCCAGAAGTATCTGCCGCTCGGGCACCATCTTCTTCGTTCACGTCACCATCGAATGGCTCGACGTAGATGCGGTTTTCGCGAACCGAAATCACCTTGACCGTGTCGCCGGCTTCAATCGCGAACCCATCACTAAGAGCGTCATATTTCTGGCCGTCGATCAAAATGATTCCGCTTGGCAGCATTTTGGTTTGTGCCGTTCCGATCTGACCTTCCAACGAATCGAATTCTGATTTGGGAAGGACATCCTCGGTGGTCTCTTCATCGCTCATCAGAATCGCTTTGCCCATCGGCGTCATCGGCCAGATTTTCACCAGCAGCATGAAAACAAACGGCATCGAAAACGCTGTGCCCATCAGCACCAACGTTCCAAACACAAGGCTGTGAAAGAACGCCACGATGATCCCGCTGATTAACAGACACGCCGCCAAAATTCCAAGCACACCCGCCGATGGCACGAACAATTCCATCGCGATAACGCCATAGCCGCAGGCAAGCAAAATAAGTGAAAGAGTAAGCGGTTCCATAATCTAAATTTTCTTGACGACGACACGATTGGCGACTGCCTCGGTCACCAAAACAGACTCGCCTTTTTGTACAACCTGACCGTCGGTGATGACATCGTAGACTTTACCAGCAATGCGAGCTTTTCCCGACGGCATCAAACGTGTCACAGCCGTCCCTTTTTGTTCTAACAGATGGCTCCAGTCGGCAACCGCTTCCCGGTCGGGTTCGTCACCAAAAATACCATCCTGTTTCTCAGGTGTATCGAGAATTAGCCGGCGAAAGAACGGTGCGTGCGGCAGCACTTTTCTTAACACAATCGCACCGACTCCAATGCCTGCAAACGCACCAAAAATCGGCAAAAGTGACTTTGGCAGTTGAGCAAAATCTTCGTCACTGGAAGGCAAAACAAAGTTCTGACTGGCCAGAATCAACGAAACCAACACCATCGCAATGCCGCCGATTCCGAACAATCCAAAACCGGGCGTCACAAGTATCTCCACAATCACAAACGCGACTCCGATCACAAACAGCAGGATTTCAAACCACTCCGCGTTGCCTTCAAGGTTTTGGCTCCAGAAAAATGCCGCCAACAACAGGACGCCCAAGAATCCAAACCCGCCCAAACCCGGTGCCGACAGTTCATTCATGAAGCAGATGAACGCTCCGAAAATCAGCATCATGGAAACGACCGGATTCGTAAGGAACATCGCGAACTCCTCGATCCACCGATCGGTCGCGGTCGGCTGCAATGAATTGGGCGGCGATTTCAGCGGATACATGCTGAACACGACATCGCGCGACGCGGCTTCGGTGTCAGAAGCAATCCCCGCATCTCTGGCCTGATCGATCGATATCCCTTTCGACAAATCAAACTTGTCGCCCGCGACCCATTTCGCAGCCTCGTCAGCCGGAAGCTCATCCAGCTCGCCCTGCCCCATCAAACGCTTGGCCCCTGATTCTTTACTTCGATATTGTCGAATCGCCATCCTTGGATTGACAACCGCCATCATCACCGACCAGTCTTTTTCTTTTTGTTCGGCAATCGATTTGATGAATCGTTGAACGGTTTTCAATCGCTCTGGATCCGGAAGATCACCGTCGGGCAAACCAAGCTTTCCTTTGGAACCGAAAACGACATCGTCACAGCACAGCGCCGCGACACCGGCGAAGCCTTTGCAATCACCACTGACGTACGCAATCGTCCTTTGCTTTTCACTGTCGAGCGAAACCAGAAATTCTGCCAGATCCAATGCCGCGTCTTCCGTTGCTCGTATGTCACCAAACTCCAGAAACACCAAATCGGCGCCGCCGCTGAACTCCTGTTTAATAGATCGAACCAACCACGAAACGCTACCGCTATCAAGCAATTCCGGCAGAACGGATTCGATGGCTTGCCACTGGCGTTGGTTGTCGACTGCCGTGTTCATCAGCGTTGGCGAAATGTTGTAGCGTCGAGCCAGATCGGTTCGCGAGGACGATCGGTTTGCGATCAGTCGGAAATCCGACAACTGCTTGCTGGACAACAGTGTGACCTCACCTTTCGATGAAAGCGTTTTGGTTTCAATCGCGTCCGGTTCGATTTTTGGGAGCTCGGTTTCATCGACATAAACTGTCTGAGTGTTCGTGGTCACCCGGTAAAGCGCCTGCGACGAATCCAGCATCCCCAGCACCATTGGAACCGGCAGCGTCAAACGCTGGCTGGCAATGCCGCGATAGACTTCGCGAACGTACGGAGCCACGTTTTCCAGATCAACGCCCGCGTTCCCGATCGATGCGTTTTCATCCATGGCGATTTCGTTGCAGCTGACGGCAGCCAAAATTGCGTGGCCGATCAAAGCGGTCTCACGATCTGCCGCTGGAATATAAGCGACGGTTCGAACGCTTTTTAGTTCTGGACTGACAAGGAATTCTGCCACGGAAATACAGGCTCCCAAATCGGAACCTCGACCAGAAGATTCATCTTCAGCATCAAACTCCAGCACAATGATGGCACGATCTTCCGCTGCAACGGCGGCTGGCATTTGCGATGCGACACTGCGAATTTGCTGAATCGTTTCTGCGGCGGCGGTTCCGGTGAGCGGCAATGGAACTTTCAGCAAACGGCCACTGCGATTGATTTCCGGTTCTTCTTCGGCAGGTCGATCGGGCTGCTCTTCCTGAGCTCGAAGGCTCGAAACGAACACGCTCGAAAAAGCAAAAAGAAGGAAGAAGCTTGCCAGCAATGCAAACGTCGACGCTTTTACACGCCTCGACAGCCCAAGCCGATTCTGACTTGGCCAACTCTGACTTAGCCGATTCTGACTTCGAAACATCAGTCGCAAAATTTTTGGGTCAGTATTCAAAATGTCATTTCCCGTAAAACTGCGGCGCGACAAATGGAGCCAACGCGTACGCAACGGCCATTTGAAACTTATCCTGTCGCATTACCAGCCCTGCGGTCAACGCTCCCGAAGCCCCTCCTTTTTTCGCCGTGTCGGTTTCGGAGAGCACTTCGTCCATAACAGGTCCAAGTTCTTCCCCGGAAAGGATTCGCTCGGCCAGCATTTTTGGCAATGGTATCTTGGCGGTGCAAGCAACACTTTCGGTGCCGTCGCGATTCAGGATCACGACCCAACCCAGCAGCATCAGTCCAGCGGCTTCCTGGTTGACGCCTCCTTCGAGCCCGACTCCGAATTCAGTTTCCAGTTGCTCCATCGCCAGTCGAGCCCGATTTCGAGCTCCGCCGAGGCATTCCTGATCGCTCATTGGCATCTCCGACACACCAGACTCAGTTCCAACGCCTTGAACGTTGACATCGGCCCAGTGGCGATCAAAAGCGCCACGGACCGCATTGATTTTGACGTTGTTCAGCGAGCCTACGGCGACGGTCAGTTTTCGGGACATCAAAATACGTTCGTTTCGTCGAAAATGGAGATCCAATCTATTGTAACAAGATTAAAGATAGCACCGTTGCCTACCCCTATTTTCAACGGTTCAACGCGGATGACTTCGAAGGTTCATCCTTCCCGCGATACCACAAATTTTTGCCCGTCTACTCAGGTTCTTCCAATGCAAATTCGACTTCTTGCGGCGTTCGCTTTTTTCGCCACTCTCGCAGCCCCATCGATCGGGCAAACCACCGATTGGACTCAATGGCGAGGTCCTGAGCGAGACGGAGTTGCCAAAGGAATCGAGTTTCCGGCAACCCTGTCGGTAGAGAAGCTGGTCGAAGAACGGACGATCGAACTGCAACCCAGCTACAGCGGTCCGATTGTCGTCGGAGACACCGTCTTCGTCACCGAAACAATCAACAAAGCGGAAGAAGCCGTTAAAGCCATCAGCATCACCGACGGATCCGTTTTGTGGACCACGAAATGGGAAGGTGCGATGAAGGTTCCCTTCTTCGCCGCGTCCAACGGAAGCTGGATTCGAGCGACCCCTGCATACGACGATGGCAAACTTTTCGTGGCCGGAATGCGAGACGTCCTTGCATGCCTGAACGCGAAAGACGGAACCCAAATCTGGAGACGCGACTTCCCGAAAGAGATGAATCGTCCATTGCCGAATTTTGGATTCGTTTCGTCTCCTCTTGTGGATGGCGATTACGTTTACGTTCAGGCTGGCGGCGCTTTTTTGAAGCTTGAGAAAGCGACTGGAAAAACCGTTTGGCAATCGCTCGATGACGGCGGCGGAATGAACGGAAGCGCATTTTCATCTCCTACGATCGCGACGTTGGCAGGCAAACGACAGGCAGTCGTTCTGACTCGCAAAACGCTCAACGGCGTTGACCTTGAAACGGGCAGCACGCTTTGGTCGCAAGAGATCCCTGCGTTTCGCGGAATGAATATTGTGACACCGACAATCTTCGACGGCGGTGTTTTCCTTTCGACTTACGGTGGAACGTCGCAGTTCTTCAAAGTCGAAAAAGACGGCGGATCCTACAGCATCACCGAATCGTGGAAAGCTCCTTTGCAGGGCTACATGTGCTCGCCAGTGGTCGTCGGTAACTACGCATACCTGCACCTGCGGAATCAACGATTCGCCTGTTTTGATCTGAGGTCTGGCGAAGTCAAATGGCGATCGAAGCCTTACGGAAAGTACGCAAGCCTTGTCGTCGCGGGAGACCAAATTATGGCACTCTGCGACGACGGCGACATGATGCTGATCAAAGCCAACCCTGAAAAGTTCGAGGTCGTCGACACTCGGCCAGTCGCCGATAACAGTTGGGCCCATCTGGCAGTCAACAAAGAACGCTTGTTCGTTCGCGACTTGAAAGCGTTGAAGATTTTCAAGTGGAAATAGAACTGGGACCAGTTGAGTTTTAACCGGAATTATTCACGACGACAGGCGTCTGGTTTGCCGTTTGAAGCGATTCTCGGGACGCGTAGGCACGTTTTGCAAATTCGTCAATTTCACGTCGTGGGTGACTCGACGAAACCACAAGCTGGGAACAATACCCCAATGAAACAAGCTTTCTTCACGTCGACGCCCACGCATCGTGAATAATCCGGGTTTAATCAAAGCAGCTCGGCTCTCGGAGACGTTTTTTTACGCCTTGGAGAGGCGAGCTACTTTTTTTCCAACGCCTCGGGGAGGTTGTGAATTATTGAGCCGTTTGGGCGATAGCCCCGGTTGTGTCGTCTTTAACCGAGGCTATCGCCTAAACGGCTCACGTGACTGGAAATTGTTTTACCAAATTCAACGCCTTGGATAGGCGACCTACTTTCTTTTCCGATTAACCGCTTAACGACAGGTTGCATTCGCCATCAAAATAGCAACGCAACTGGGAGCGTGAGTGATCGTTCCTGATTCGACCATCTGGGCAGCTTTGGACAGCGGAAGCACCACTCGCTCGATCAGCTCGGTGCCCTCGGGACTTGTTTCTACTTCTGTCAGTCCAGTCGCCAGATACAATCGCGTGGGCGAAGTCATGATGGTTGTGAAGGGGTCAACCGTTGTCAGGAATTGCCATGTCTCAGCGTGCAATCCGATCTCTTCCTGCAGTTCCCGTTTTGCAGTTTCATCAGGATCTTCGCCCGGCTCAACACCGCCGCTGACTCCTTCAACTGAGTCGCGGCCAACAGCGTAGTGAAACTCTTTCGTCAGATAGACGTTGCGATCTTCATCGACCGCCAGCACACAAACTCCTGGCTTGATGTGCACGACGACGTGTTGCCCATCTTTGCCGTCGGGCCTGATGACCTGATCCACAGTCAATCGTACGAATGGGTCTCGGTAGACTTCTGCCGTGCTGTTGATGGTCCAAGGACCGTGAGGCGTTGCCATGAAAACTGCTCGCGGTTCGATCTAGTGGTCTGTCTCGGTTAAAAAGCGGGGTTTCAATCCTAAGCCGTTTGGGCGTTTGGGCGATAGCCCCGGTTTTGTGCGGCGAACCGTGGCTATCGCCAAAACGGCTCACCCTGCAATTGAGTTGTCACAAACCACTAGTGCAAATAACCGGAGTTGACGTTTGACATCGATTGTTGCTTTTTCACGAGCAAGAATCAGATTTCAATGATTCCCAATCAAGGTCATTTGCAACTTCCAACACTAGCCCATTTGATCGAACAAACGATCTACGGCAGTCATCAGCTGACGCCACTGACGAAAGATCTCTTCTGTCTCCAGCGAACCCGCCTCATCGCGACCGCTTCCAATTTCACTGATGCAAATTCGCTCGCCAAATTGAGCGAGTCCTTCGAGCATCGGTTCGTAAGGAATCGCCTGTGGGCATCCTTCGATGGGTTCTTCGTCTTGCTGATCTTCTGCAAAAATATCGTCAAGCAATTGCTGCTCTTCGAAGTCACAGATCTTTTCGTCGATCACACGATGCATCGCCCAAAGAGCGGCGCCTTCGGCATCGTTTGCACAGACTACGAAAGAAACTTTATTGGAATGAATGTAATATTTTGCCATCAACGGATCTCCTAAAAGCACGAACTCGTTTCATACTTTTATCTTCGCGGGTGCATGGACTCGGTAGGTCCTGCCCCTAAAAAATATCTGCTATCAATCCGTTATCGCAGGGTCAGCTAAAAATTAGCACCTGTCCGCCAGCTTGCATTGCAAAGACTAAATAAAGCCGGTTTTTGTAACCCTTTTTCGCGCCGGTTGTTCGGCCTGGTCCAACGAGGCTGACCCCTCCGGTGACGGAGCCAAATTCATCCGAAACGATGCCCTAAAACAATTTATGCTGAACTTCGACAGAATGAGGCCAGTTTGCCATGGCGTTGATTTCGGGAACCATTTCCGCTAACGCGTTGTGGAATCGCAACGCCAACTGAGGTGCAAAAGCATCGTCGGGAGCGTGCAAAAACACATAGGGCTGCAAACCGTCCTGAATCCACTTTGCGACTTTGGGGACCCATTCTTTGATCCATGGGTCGGCCAAGGCAACATCATTCCGCCCCACAAGTCGCAGCATCGGATGTGATCCCGTGACGAATTCGCGAATCGGACTTCGCGGTTTTCGGCCCTGTGATTTGATTTCAAATTCATCCGTCGGGGGCGCCGAGAACAACGGTCGCGAATCAAAAATTACGCGATCGATTTCCAGGTACTCCAGCAGTTGATTCAGGTCCTTCTCAAACGCAGGCTCGAAACAAGCCGGATGCCGCACCTCGACGGCGCAGGGAAACTCTTTCGGAAGTGATTCAAGGTAGCTCTGCAGTGCCTGAAACTTGCCGGGGCCGAACTGAGGTCCAAGCTGCAGGAAGCTTGTTCCAAGTCGATCTGCCGTTTGCAAAATCTCAAGCCCTTGCAGAAACAGCTCCGTTTCCGCTTCGGCGAATTGAAGTTCTTTTTCGTGAGAAATCACTCGAGGGAACTTGAGTGCAAATCTGAATCCGTCTGCTGTTTGCTGCCCCCAACGTCGAAACGTCTCGGGGCCGGGAATGCCGTAGAAGGTACTGTTGCCTTCGACAGAACCGAAACACTGCGAGTATTGACCCAGCCACCGATCCTTGGCTGCGGACGATGGATAGACCGAACCCTTCCATGCCGCACAGTTGAACACGGGGCAGCCGCAGAAATAGAAATCGTTGTGGGTCGAGCAATCGTTCCTGGAATTCATCGCGGGATTATACGAAATTATCCCGGATTACACCTGACAGGACTCGCAAGCATACATCTTGCGAGCGGCTACTTCCCAGCAACGAATCCGATTACCGCAGTTCGTGCAACGTGTTTTCTTGTAGACCAACAGACGCTCTCCGCGACTCAAACGGCTAAGCGGTTTGTCGACGCTGGCTCGATCCACCGTGATGATTCGATTGTATTTGAAACCGATCTGCAGCAGCTTTACTGACAGAGCCCAGATGTCGTCGAACTGGGCCCTTGTGAGTTCGTTGCCCTTGACTTCCGGGTGGATGTTCAACAGAAACAGAATCTCGGCTCGATAGATGTTGCCGATGCCAGCGATGACGGACTGATCCAGCAACAGGCCTCCGATGGCTTTTCGAGATTTCGTTATCTTCGCCCATGCAAGTTCAGGGTCGGCGTCGTTCCGTAGCGGATCAGGGCCAATGCGGTTCTGCAGGGTGGTAAAATCGGCTTTGGAAAGCAGCTTGCAAGTGTTCGGCCCGTTAAGATCAAAAGCTTTCTCAGCTCCAATCATCCGCACGCGAACGGCGCCCCGAGGGTCAGGAGCCGGATTTTTATGCAGCCGAAATTTTCCGTATAAGCCCAGATGAACGTGCATGATCGCAGCGGGCTTTCGCGAGTCTCCTCCGGGTTTCGATTTCGTGCCCCAGAGGTAAATCAGATGCTTGCCGAAGGCTTCCGCAGCAATCAGATGGCGACCCGACAGCTTTTTGGATTCGCTTTCAAACCGACCTTGTGGTGAGGTGACGATCATTTGCTGTCCGGCGAATGCCTGTGTGTGATCACGAGCGATTCGATGGACGGTGTGGCCTTCTGGCATGGCGGTTTAGGACGAAGATTCAGGACGTAAAGACGGCATCATTCAGACTGTTGCAAACCGCAGCAAGCTCATGTCGGCAACGTTGATTCGCCCGGCTTCTTCGACCACAAACGCTTTACATTCCAGTCATCCGACACCAAAACCGCAGCCCCTATCGCCAGCAACAGCACGATAACCGTCCACGTCACTGGATGAATTCGATCGATGAAGCGAACGCGAGCTTCGTCTTTCTCGACTCGCCAATCCGTCGAATTCTGCCACCCATCAGAGGTGTGCCGCCATGTGACCTCTGGACCCGCGTCGGCTGGTTGTATCCACGGTGCCGCAGGTGTCCCGTCAACGATCGGCGGAGACGATAAATAGAGCCCTCCGCACAGCACAGAGGCCGCCATGAAGGAACCGAAAAACGGAATTATGAATCTCTCAAACATTCAGATGGCTTTCCACGAAGATCAGACGAACAGCTGTCTCTTTCCGCAAGCCGCATGCCCAGAGTGCCAATGCTCAAAAAACCGCCTAACCATGTCGATTCGCGGCGGAAAGGTTGCCAAAACAGAACAACGACGGTCTTTCAGGTTGTCTATTTGCCACATGATGTAAATGATTATTCGGACCAATCGATACAGGCAGATCCTTGGGGAAATCATTCCTTCGGAGCAGTTTTTGGCAAATGAATCCTGCTTCCAAGTCATAATTGAGGTACCACAACCGCCCACCCGCGTTGGAAGTGAGATGAACGAATCGAATCAGCAAATCAGTCGAGCGATCCAAACCGCCGAGGGTTACCTCGAGCTGATGTCGGCGTTCGAAAGCGGTTTGTCGATCGACACCGAGATGGCTCAACCGCTTGCCGACCGGATCCTCAAAACGCTTTCCGCGATCAAGTCACCTCGCGGACACCGCAGCTACATTGTTTATTTGATGGGTGAAGCTTGCCGCATTGCGGAACGTTTCGACCAGGGAGTCATCTACTTTCAGCAGTCGTTGGAAATCGAACCAGAGAACATTCACTGTCTGCTTGCTGTCGCATGGTGTTTCAAACGCTGCGGCTTGCTCGAACAGGCGATCGAATCGATGCAGATCGCGATTGAGTTCGAACCCGAACGTGCCATCTGCCACTACAACCTGGCTTGCTATTTCGCGCTGACAAAACAAACGCTTAATGCGATCGAGTATCTGTCTCAGGCGTTCGAATTGAAGCCCTCTTTTAGGCAACAGGTCGACGACGAACCTGATTTCGATCCCATCCGGGACGATCAGGAGTTTGTCGAATTTCTGTCGCCAGTGGCATAATAAAAAAGTCGCAAGTTTTCACCTGCGACTTTTCTTTTTGTAGCTGCTAATGGCATGCAGGCGTTTGGCTTCGGCCGGAAAAATGATGCGGGCTGGAAAAGTTAAACCGGAATTATTCACGACGATAGGCGTCTGGTTTGTCCTCTGAAGCGATTCTCCGGACTCGGAGGCAAGTCGTCAATTTCACGTCGTGGGTGGCCTGTCGAAACCACAAACTTGGAGCAATACCCCAATGAAACAAGCTTTCTCCTGGTCGACGCCCACGCATCGTGAATAATCCGGGTTCAAACGCTTTGCGAAAAAGTCAGTCTCTGCTACCGCCCAGCAGGCCAGAACGCATCAGAAAATACAACAACGTCAACAACGACGAGATAAACGCGGCGACGTAAGTCATCGCTGCCGCCCCCAGTACCTTGTCGATGCCCTCACGCTCTTCCCTGCTAACGATTCCCGCTTCGACGACCAGTTGCTTGGCGCGATTACTGGCGTTGAATTCAACCGGAAGCGTCACCAACTGGAACAGTACGAATAGCGAAAACAAGGCGGCGCCGACGACAAAGACTCCTTGGCCAAGCACGGATTGACTTGCGATCAGCATCAGGCCGATCATCATTCCCCACGTGCCGAACTGGGTTCCGATATTGGCGACCGGCACGATGGCGCTTCGCCACTTCAGCGGATAGTAACCGGTGGCATGCTGAATCGCATGTCCTGCTTCGTGCGTCGCGACACCAATCGCCGCAATGGAAGTCCGATCGAAAACGACCGACGACAAAGCCAACTGCTTGGTAGTCGGGTTATAATGATCGGTCAACATGCCATCGACTCGAACCACTCGAACGTCAGTGATGCCCGCATAGTCCAACAGTTTTTGAGCCGCCATTTGGCCAGTGTAGCCTCGAGCGCAAGGCACTTTTGAATACTTCGCGAACCTCGATTTGACCAGCCATGAAGCTCCACCTGACAGGACCATGCTCGGCAAAAGCACCCACAAAATGTAGGACAAGCTAAAAAAGCCTAAAACTGGAACGAACATGTTTTTCCACAAACTGAACTTGTTGATATACGCAAACGACCTCTATTTTTACTCAATGGCCAACCCTCTGACCAGATAAGCTTCCTCGGTAACGAATTCCATGACGATTCAGCTCATCGCTCTTTTATCGACACTTTTGTGCACCGCCAGCTTCGCCTGCGGCCAAATCAACTACGACTTGCCACCTGTCGAATATCAGACAGCAGAGACCACGGACGCGGGTGCCATGCTAGCCGAACGGATCGCAGCCGGCACGACCGTTTTGGCTCATGACAAAGATACCGGCTATTTGAAATCGCTTCTGGCTGAACTGAAAATTCCAGTCAGCTCGCAGACCCTCGTGTTTTCCAAAACCAGTCTGCAGATCGATAAAATCTCACCCCGACAACCGCGAGCACTCTACTTCAACGACGACGTCTACGTTGGCTGGTGTCGCAACGGAGATGTTATCGAAATTGCAGCCACCGACGCAAAACAGGGACCCACTTTTTACACCCTGTCTCAAAAACGGACCGCGAACCTGAAACTGATTCGAGACAAGGGCAAATGCATGTCTTGCCATCAATCCAATCGGACTCAAAACGTTCCCGGATATTTCATGCGCAGCGTCTACCCCGGAAAGTCTGGCCATCCGGATTTGAGTCGCGGTAGTTTTACCACCGACAACGCCAGTCCGTTTTCAGATCGCTGGGGCGGTTGGTACGTGACGGGGCAACACGGTGACATGCGGCATATGGGAAACGCGATCTTCAACAAAAAAGAACCGGAGCTCGAAAAGGAACAGCTTGCCGCCGGTTCAAATCGAGACTCGGTAGAAGACCTGTTTTCGACCAGTCGATACCTTTCGACGCACAGCGACATCGTCGCTTTGATGGTTTTGCAACATCAAACGCAAATGCATAACGCAATCACGTTTGCGAATTTCGAAACCCGGCGAGCACTTCATCAGTCTTACTCGATGAACAAAATTCTGGATCGCCCCGAGGACTTTATCAGCGACAGTGCGAAACGGCGTATCCACTCGGCAGCTGAAAAGGTTGTCAAACATTTGCTGATGTGTGAGGAAGTGAAACTTACGTCGCCGGTGACCGGTTCCAGCAATTTCACGGATGAGTTCGAAGCGATTGGAAAGCTCGATTCCAAAGGCAGGTCACTGCGGCAATTCGATTTGAAGACGCGTCTGTTTCGCCATCCGTGCAGCTATCTGATTCATTCCGAATCGTTTCGAGGACTTCCTGATGAAGTTCGACTCCCTGTTTTGAATCGGCTGCGAGAGATTCTGGAAGGTCGCGACACTTCAAACGACTTCGACCACCTTTCGGTTGAGGATCGCCAATCGGTACTGGAGATTTTGCAGCAAACCAAAGTGATCGCTGCGAAGGTAAAGGACTCGTCCCAACGCCGTGAAGAGTTTTAAGACAGCAAAAAGAGGGGCGGCATTTGTCGCAGGGGCTACCCGAGGCCTGACGGCCAACGACTCACTTGCTTGCTTCGAATGGAAAAGTGAGCCGAGACGCGTGAGCGTCCGGGTGTCCTACCAGAAAGCGATGCTTCCGATCGAATTTTGGCATTTCAAAAACTCTTCACGGCGTTGGACTCGTCCCCCAACATATCATCCCGGATTATTCACGATGCGTGGGCGTCGACATGGAGAAAGCTTGTTTCATTGGGGTCTTGTTCCCGGTTTGTCGATTCGTCGAGTCACCCACGACGTGAAATTGACGAATTTGCAAAACTGGCCTCCGCGTCCGGAGAATCGCTTCAAAGAGCAACAAAGGCACCTGTCGTCGTGAATAATTCCGGTTCATTAAAGGTCGACGGCAGCCGACTTGGGGCATCGTTCCAAGTTTATTGAAACGTCTCTTCGAAAGGCGAGCCGTTTTGGCGATCGCCACGGTTAGACGCTTCGACTGAGGCTAACCCGGACCGTCGTATTTTGAATCGGAAGTTTATCCGTCCGGATCATCGAGTAACTCTTGCAGACGTAGTCGCAGCCTCATGGGGTAATGCTCCAACCATGTTTCGTCAATCAGACCGAGTGAAATCATATCCAGAATATGTACTTGGTCTTTTCGTCGAAAAGCATTCAATTTCATCGCGACAAGAGTACGCAACGGAACTGTACGAAATTCCGTCGTTTCGGTAGAAGGCTCAACATCAGGATTAGGATCCCCCGTCTTTTCGACTCGCCCCGAAATGAGAACATGAACGGCATCACGCGCTGAAGCATCAGGATGCTCGACAAACATGTCCAATCCTGCAGTTTGACGGTGGAAAAATCCGGCATCGGACATAACGCGAATCAAAGCGGGCAAATCCGACTCGCGAACCAGAATGTCAACATCTCGAGTTGTCCGAACAGCGGCTTCATCCACTTGAGCTACCCAGGCACGGACAGCAAATCCACCGACCACCGCATACGGTATTTCGGCAGCTTCAACTATACGCACCGTTTTTCGCAAACGATCGTTGACTTTTTCCACTGCTCGCTCCATCCGTGTATAAAGCTGTTCGCCTGTGTATTTAAATTCAATCATGGCAAAAGTATAGCTCGGTATAGAAACTTGGGCAATTTTGATTCCTGGATCATGGCTCGCAGATCGGACGTGTTCGCTCGATGCGCAGCAACGTTTTCACCGCCCAAACAAATTTCGGCTATCGACGGGAAAGCAATTCAAACACAGCATCAAACGCTGGCTTTGGTCGTCGGTCCCGATCGAATAGCAACGGATGGTTGACGCGTTGCCAAGGGAAATAGTTCAGCCAGCTTTGCCCATCGTGCAGATTCCAAAACGAAACACGAGCGATCACGTCGCTGTATTCGTCAAACAGTTTGAATAGCTCCACATATTGCTGAGCCATTTGTTTTTCAATGTCAGCCGGCAGTCCGTCCTTGTAAGGATCATATGTCTTGAGCTCATCGCGATGCTCGCCTCCGTCCGCCCACCAGCGGCCACGCTTGACGACATCGATATCCAATTCTGAAACGACAACTTTAAGGTCAAGCTTTCTCAGTTCATCGAATGTTTCACGCAAGTCGGCAATCGAGTTATCGCCAAGCTCAAAATGTCCCTGCATGCCGTATGCGTCGATCGGGGCTCCTGCAGCTTTGAGCTTCGTCAGCAACTCGATGAGTTTGCCTCGCTTGTTTGGCTTGTGGCCGTTGTAGTCGTTGTAGATCAGCATCGCATCCGGATCAGCAGCCCTTGCCGTTTTGAATGCGGTCACAATAAAGTCCATGCCCGTCGTTCGAGAATAGACAGAGTCACGCAGCAATCCTTCATCGCTGTCACCAATGGCTTCATTGACTACATCCCACATCGTTACGGCGTCACCGTACCGTTGAGCCAAGGTTTTGATATGAGTTTCAATTCGACCGAGCAATTTTTCGCGAGACACCGGCTGACCATCTTCTTTCATCATCCATTCGTCAGTTCGATCGTCTTTGGCCCATACGAGACAATGCCCGACGACTTCCAGTTTGTTCTTGCGAGCAAAATCAAAGAAGCGATCGGTCGCGTCAAAATCCCAACGATCCTCTTGGGGGTGAATGCCTTGAGGCTTCATGCAGTTTTCAGGAGTCAAAATCTGAAAGTGCTTACGAATTAAGTCCGCATCTTCTTCGTTTTGAATGACGTGATGACTGACACCAACCCCCAGTTTGAATCGCGCACCAACCGCTTCTTTTAACGAACGATCCAAGCTTGTCGTTTCCTGCGCCGACAAATCTGCCATCAACGTTAGCGTCAGCGTCAGCGTCGAAAAAGTAATCAAAACAACAAGGCTTTTCATTTTGGCATCCAGTCATTGGTCAGTGCATTCCACAGCGATCATTGTAACGTGATTTTCCGTGTTCAAGTCTTGCCTTGTGCGCGGCTTCAAACTTGGTCGAACCACCGATTGTGACTGAAAGTGATATCAGCCGGGATCAGGCCGGTTGAAGCTGTTAAGGACGACGTTGGCCAAATCCACCTTGAAATCACGTTCAACGTTTTAGGCATTCAAAAGAAATCTAGCGCGACCGCGTTCGAGAAAAGCAATTTGCAATCGTCGTCAACGGAACAGATGTTTCGGCGCCACTGGTTGACTCTCGTATAAACCGGAGGTTCCGCGTTTTTTGGTTCGTCAACCGGAATTATTCACGACGACAGGCGTCTGGTTTGTCCTTTGAAGCGATTCTCCAGACGCGGAGGCAAGTTTTGCAAATTCGTTAATCTCACGTCGTGGGTGACCTGTCGAAACCAAAAACTTGGAGCAATACCCCAATGAAACGAGCTTTCTCCATGTCGACGCCCACGCATCGTGAATAATCCGGGGTCAAACGAACTGAACTGGGAAGATCTGTTTTCGGGTAAGTGGCAACGACAAACAGAGAACCGCTGTCGCAGTCGAATTTACCGATTACCCGTCTGGATCATCGAGCAACTCTTGCAGTCGTACTTGTAATTCATGACAGAATATTGGCAGCCACGTATCGTCAATGATGCCGATCGAAATCATATCGAGAATGTGAACTTGGTCCTTGCGCCGAAAAGACGTGAGTTTCATTTTGACCAAATCCACCAGAGGCAAGGTTTTAGCTTCTTCCATCAATACGTAATCGTTGATCTCAGGAACGGGTTCCGGATACTCTTCCCGGACTTTTTTCCGGCAAATACGACATGCACGGCATCCCGCGCTTTCGCATCAGGTCCATCGAGAAACATGGAAACGCTCGCGGCTCGCCGATAGATGAAACCGACTTGCTCTAAAGCAGCGATAGCCCGATCAAGGTCACTTTCATTGAGAATAATGTCGACGTCACGGGTGTTGCGAACAACGGACTCGTCAACTTGAGCAACAGGGAAAAACAGGGAAAAACAGGGACAGCCAAACTTTACTCGCTCAAGGATCGATCTTGGGCTTGAATCGTCAGCCTTTCACCGGGCAGCAATGAGCCATCAAAAACACGAAACAACATCGACTCAAGGCATCCACCAAGCCAATTCACACCCAGACGCGCAGCATCAAACCCGACCCTGTCGTTTCGACAGCTCGATCAAACCCAATTCACCTTGAAGTCAGTCGTAGCGGTTGTAAGAGCAACCTGAATCACGACCTACGCGAACGCGAACTTAAATCAGCCCGATCCAACAAACACGCTCGATCCCGGAGAATGCATGTAGCCCTGAGACCTTCGATCCGCCTCATGCTGTATCGATTCGCCCGTACCCGCTGCACGCTTGAACAGCTTGCCGAACTTCAACACCAACTCGCACCAACCATGACCGTCGTAGCCCAACCGACTCAGGATCGGAGCAAGATGCTTTGGGATCGAACCACGCTTGTCGCCGCGAATCTGACGACCCGTCCAATCGAGTAACTCAAGATACTTCGTCAGCGGAATCGAAAGGAAACCTTTCTTGCTCGCCCGACGACCGCAGTCGCTTTTGTTAGCTCCCGATGGATCCGTACGCTCCTTGATTTCGATCGGAGCCA
>CAYZPA010000080.1:0-23617 GCA_964479855.1 uncultured Pirellulaceae bacterium | reverse complement strand
GAAGCCTGTTCTTTTTCAATATCAATTCAAAGGCGCATCAGCCGGATCGCACCCGTTTCACGCTTGGTATCGTCTCAGGTAGAGTTTGCGTTCGTTTATATGGTTTGTGAAAATGAAGGCGGAAGGGGTGGTTCATAACGGTGTAATTCTGTAAGCGGATGGACGTTAAGGCAAACTTGAGGAATAGAATTTGTTTCAGATCTCAAGTGAGTACACATGCTCATAGATTTCCTGATTGCCAACTTTGTCCACTCCGACCTGAGTGTACTGGGAGCGTTTTCAGATCCTTTAATACCTCTGAAACAGCGCAACGCCAGATCGAACTAAGCCCTTTCACGACAAGACGACTTCAAACCAAACGCCTGTCGTCGTGAACAATTCCGGTTGATGACTGGGATTGAGCTGAATCGAGGTGTTTTCTTAAACTGACCTGTTCGCCAACAGAGATCGGCTCAATCGCATCGGTGCAGCTGGTCGAGAACCTTCGGTAGCAAGCTTGGTAAGTCTTCTGCGATCAGGCCGTGGCCGAATTGGTTGGCGCACTCTCCGTGAAGCCAAACAGCTGCACAAGCTGCTTCAAATGGTTGCATTTTTTGAGCGAGTAAGCCACCGATGTATCCGGCCAGCACATCACCCGAGCCAGCTGTCGCCAGCGTCGGAGGAGCATTGCAATTGATCGCGGCGCGACCGTCGGGCATAGAGATCACGGTATCGGGTCCTTTTAATACAACGATGGCTCCACTTTTTTGACTGGCAAGTCGACAACGAGTAAGCCGATCTGCTCTCGATGGAATCGATTCAAAGAGCCGACGAAATTCGCCGTCGTGAGGAGTCAGCACGACGCTCTGTTGCGCTGATGTGATCGCAGAAAATAGCTCGTCGGGGCAACTTTCAAACGAAGTCAACGCGTCCGCATCAAGGACCGTTGGGACGTCGCTGGACAGGGCTGCCAAAACGTATCGCCGCGTTCGATCTCCCACGCCATGAGCCGGTCCGATCACGGTTGCCGTCGTGCGATCGTGATTCAACAGTTCGATTGCTTCGTCAACGGTTGCCGTTGGTCGGATCATCACAGCGGTCAGGTGAGCCGCGTTTGCCGGAACTGATTCGGGTGGTGATGCGACCGTGACCAAACCAGAACCGATGCGCAGCGCTCCTTTCGCAGACAGTCGAGCGGCCCCGGTAGCGTGAGGAGGTCCAGAAAAAACGACGGTGTGCCCACGTTCATACTTGTGGCGATCAACCGCGATCTGAGGCAAAAACTGACGCCAGAGAGATGGTGTATTTTCGAAGGTTCTTACATCAAGTTGTCTCAGGACCGATTGCTCAATGCCAATGTCGGTAACGGAAACGTGGCCGCAAAGCTCGCGTCCCGGCAGAAGTAGGTGGGCTGGACGTTTCCGAAAGAAAGTAATGGTAGCGTGGGCATGAACCATGGCTCCTTCCCCACTACCGGTATTGCCATTGAGCCCGGATGGAACGTCAATCGAAATGATGTGGCTGTTTTCACATCCGCTACAACGATTGCTTCGATCCAACGCTTTGCCTTGCCGGTCACGGCGCCTCGAAGACCGCTGCCGAAGATTGCATCAATGACAAGCGGCTGTGAGATATTGGAAATGGGATCGCCGCTATCGACATCGCCGCCCCAAAAATCACGCGCCCGCGCCGCGTCTCCTGATAGTTGATCAATCGGTACCGTCGAGCAGACTTCGACCGCGAATCCCTGTTGTTGAAGAAGTTTGGCAACGACATAGCCATCCCCGCCGTTGTTGCCCGGTCCGCAGACGACAAGTACGTTTGTGGATGAATCAAAATTTGAAACGATGTGATCTGCGACCGTAGCCGACGCTCGTTTCATCAGTTCAAAAGATGGGAACCCGCCGTCAAATTCAAAACTTCCATGGCTGCAACTGCATTTTGAGAAACGAACCGATCGTAGTTTTGCGGCAGGCTGATATTCGGTGCTCAGCCAACAATTTAGCCATCGACGGAACTCTCCCCCAGCACATCGCCCGCGTAAGTTGCGACTCGTTCATAAACACGTTTCGCGTCTTCATCACTGATGCCGACTTCGTTCAAGGTCTCGACGAGGAGATCGGTGAAACGCGTCAAGTGTTTGACTTCGATTCCGCGACCACGATGAGCATCAGCGATGGAAGGCATTTTATCCGATTCGGCTCCACCTAACGCGACGGTAAAGAACGCGATTTGCATCCTTTGAAGTTTGCCAATTTCGACGTTTTGAAAAAATGGTGACAGCAGCGAATCGGAAAGGACTCGCTGGTAAAAAGCAGTCACCATTTGCTCAATGCTTTTTGTTCCACCGATTCTGTCAAAAAGAGTTTCCATGTTCGCTCGTTCTCGTTTCGTTGATTTTCCTGCCAACTGATGGAATATACCCAAATCAATCGCGCTTCGTGAGCCCGGCGAGAAGAATCACTCTTGCGAGTTCCCGCGGAGCACCAGGACAGGGCAGGGTGCCAGTCGGACGACTCGTTCTGCAACGGACCCCAGGAAGAAACGGGGAAGTCCGGTGTGTCCGTGCGATGAAATCATCACAAGGCTGGCTTCTTTTTCTTTTGCGAATTCGGCGATTTGGCTGCCGGGATCACCAAACTTTACATCGAATGAAATGTCCGTGTTGCCATTTTGCTTCATCGCTTCGGCGAACGATTTTTCAAGGTTCGTAATGATGTTGGCTTCGGGCATCGCGTTCCAGATGACACCGTATTCGGTTGCGGCCGGGTAGGGCGTTACATGAATCGCTGCAATCTTTGCAGGGGAGTCAACCATTTCCAAAGCCTCTTTCAAAGCGGATTCGGAAAAGGATGAGAAGTCCCACGGAACGACAACGGTGCCCTGTGTGTACTTGTTCATTGGTCAACCTCGTTACGATAAATGAAGAGTTTTGGTATCGATGGATCAAACTTGAACCGGAATTATTTACGACGAGTTCAATCAGGTTTGCTTTTCATCCCGGATTATTCACGATGCGTGGGCGTCGATCTGGAGAAAGATTTTTTCATTGGGATATTGCTCCAAGTTTGTGGTTTCGACAGGTCACCCACGATGTGAAATTGACGAATTTGCAAAACTTGCCGTCGCGTTCTGAGAATCGCTCAAAGGACAAACCAGACGCCTGTCATCGTGAATAATTGCGGTTCATGAGAATTCATGAATCGCATCGACAACGCGTTGGCAGTCGACGATCCCAATGGGGTGTCCATTTTCATCAAGAATCACAAGTTGATGCAATTTTGGACGTGAATCAAACAGGGCAGTGGCCTCCTCGATTGCATCGGTGCCGTGAAGGCTGACAACATCTTTCGTCATGTGGCGTTTCACGGTGTGAAAGTTAGTGTTATTGGTTCGTCGTTGGCCAAATTCATCGATTTCAAAAATCTGATCGATGACGGATTCGTCTTTGGCGTCGTAGCGAGCTTTGAGATCTCTGTAATTTTCCAGATTGGTTTCTGTCAGAACGCCGATGCATTTTCCGCAATCATCAACCACTGGCAACGCCGTGGCTGCGGAGTCGTTCAGAATCGCTCGGGCATCGTCGATGTCACCGGAACCTCGGATCGGATCGACGCGATGCATTATTTCTGACACCACATGATCGTTTTCGTGAATGTCCTCAAATCGTTCCTTCAAGTGTTCTTTTTCGACTTTCCGATCCTTCACGAGAACGACGGGGCAATGAGCGTTCCTGAGGACATGAAAAGCGACGCTCCCAAGTACCAGTTTCGCAATGCCGCTCCGACCATGAGTGCTCATCACAATCGAGTCAGCTTCTTTGGATGCGTTGACGATCAGCTGACCCGCATTGCCATTAACGTACAGGTGTTCGAATTCGACGGAAGGATCGGAGGGTTTGACTTCAAAGAGCTTCTTTTTTTCTTCTGCCACCAGTTGGTTGATGTACTGCGAACTAAATCGAGACTCTTCCGCCAACCACAACGGTGACGCGTAGAGAAACTGAATGGTCGCATTTGTTTGTTTGGCGATGGTGGTCGCCAGTTCGATCGCTGCAGCGTTATCTTCGGAAAAGTCGACAGGGCAGAGGATAGTTGTGCTGTTGGACATCGTTAGGCCTCTTCATACTTGATAAGTAGTTTTCAAGCAGCAATCTGTTCGTCAGTCATTGGTTTTCGCTGCAACTCCAGAACCTGACGCAATCACTGTGCCAGTGCCAGGCGATGGTCCGGAACTTTCAGTGAAGCCGATTTTTACCGACGAAATAGACTCAAGCGGTTACGCCAGATGCGAATCGAGAGCGTATTCGGGCGCCTGTCGAGTGTGCGAATTCGCGCGGTGCTACCGAAGCGATGAGAGAAATTCGAGATAAGAGAAATTCGCGGAAAGCAAAATTCGCAACGCATCAATTGAATTTGGCGCTCTTCACCGGCGAACATGTCCAGATCTGCTCACGTAAAGATGAGCTCAACGGGAAATCACCGACGGCTTTGATGAAGTCATCCGATAGAGCGGGCGGCTGCTCTTCGTCGTCTGCCAAAGGCGAATCTTCGTCCGAGGTCGCAGCAAGTATCTCTTCTGCAATCTCTGCAGGGGCGCGGTCGTCGGGAGCATTCGACGTCATCTGATTCGTCTCAGCGTCAAACCCGGTAGTCGCGCCCCACGGAGCGACAATCATCTGATGCATCAAAGTGGTGACGTCTGGAGCAACCGGCAGCGCGAAAGTCCACTGGAGGGCATGCGAGTACAGTAGTTGATCAGAATGGTGATGGGCCAACGATTCCGGCGCAAGATCCACTTCGCCAATGTCGTAAGCCACAATGATGCCGGGGCGATCCGTGCGTTTGTTGGGCCACGGTTCCAACGGCAGATTGAAAAACTTGCTTGCGGCGATGGAGAGAATCTCCGAATCCCTGCCCGGAAGCGAAAAGATGCATGCTGGAGAAACACTTTTTAAACGGACGATACGCTGCAAGTTCTCCAAACCTTTTTTGCAGCTCGCAAAGCTGTCCTGCAAGTATCCAAAACGCCCGTTCATTGGCTCGGGAAAACCGTATGGCGAAAGCGTCGTTAAAATGCTCCCGCTCGCAACGTAGTGCCATCCCCGCAGGTCATGTTCATCCAGCGGGCTCGCGTGTTTGATTTTCGAGGCACGGTTGAGGAATCCGTTGATCCTCGCCGTCATCAAAGGATGAGCGTCTTCGGTTTCGAGTCCTTCCAATGCTTTGGAAGCAGCTTCCGCTTCTGTCAGGTTACCCGCCATCAACTGGTTAAAGGAAAGCAGGTATGCGAACAGGTAATGTTCGCTGGTGAGATTCGGATATCCGGACAGAATGCGCACGGCTTCGCGATTGCGTCCGTCTCCTTCCAGAGCACAAACCAGTTCGGAAACGATCCCGGGCTGGGCTGGAGCTAACTGATCGGCGCGGGTAAGCACCGCTGCTGCGATACCAAAAAGAGATTCCTCGTATAGCGCGTAACCAAGATCGTAGAGGCATTGAACATCCTCGGGATGCTTCGCGACTTTCGCGACCCGAGCGCTGAATTCATTGTTGCCAAACTCTTGCGATACTCGAGCGAAAACAGTCATCGCATCGGCAAACAATTCGACGTCGCCGGCCATGACATCGCTGTTGTAATTCAACGCATGTCGCAAAGTTTGGAATGCCACGTCCCGTTCGTCGTTGGCCAATGCCGCGAGCGTGGTTGCCTTGATTTCTTCGTATTCAGATTCTGTCATCTTGTTTCGCCGCGTCTTGAGTGAGCCAGCGATGCAGAATCAGGCGAGCAATTCCTTAATCACATGAGCTTCTTCGACGCCAGTAAGTTTCTGGTCCAGTCCTTGGTACTTTACCGTAAACCGCTCGTGATCGAAGCCCATCAATTGCAAAACGGTCGCGTGGAAATCACGAATGTGAATTGGATCTTTGACAATGTTGTACGAAAATTCATCCGTTTCGCCATAAATCTGACCGCCACGGGCCCCGCCGCCAGCCATCCACATGGTGAAGCAACGCGGGTGATGGTCACGGCCATAATTTTCTTTGGAAAGCCCACCTTGCGAATAGATGGTTCGACCAAACTCGCCGCCCCAAATCACAAGCGTGTCTTCTAGCATGCCGCGAGCCTTTAGATCTTCCAGCAACGCATAGCACGGTTGATCTACATCCTTGCACTGGGACGGCAAACGGCCAGCGATGTTCGAATGGTTATCCCAATTGTTGTGATAGATTTGAACGAAGCGGACGCCTCGTTCCGCAAGACGACGAGCCATTAGCGCCGTGTTGGCGAAAGTGCCAGGCTTCTTCGCTTCCTCTCCATAGAGCTTGAACGTGTGTTCGGACTCCTGAGACAGATCCGTCAATTCGGGGACGCTCGACTGCATCCGAAACGCCATCTCGTACTGTTGAATTCGAGTGTTGGTTTCGGGATCGCCGATTGCTTCAAAGTTCAAACGATTCAGCCGATTGAGCCCTTCGATCGTTCGTTTCCGAATCTCACTTGGAACGCCGGCAGGGTTGTTGATGTAAAGGATGGGATCGCCAACACTTCGAAACGGAACGCCCGCATGTTTTCCCGGAAGGTAGCCGGAGCTCCAAAGTCGAGACGAAATGGCCTGTTCCTGTTCGCGATTCGATGGGGTCGCGACCAGAACAACGAAGGCCGGAAGATTCGAATTTTCACTTCCCAAACCGTAAGAAGCCCACGATCCAAGGCAGGGACGACCTGTGATTTCGTTACCCGTTTGCATGGCCGCGATCGCTGGTTCGTGATTGATCGCTTCGGTGTGCATGGATCTCATCCAGCAAATTTCGTCTGCTTTCTGAGCAAGATTCGGCAGCAGATCCTTGTTCATCCACATGCCGCATTCACCACGCTGAGCAAAATTGTATTTCGACGGCGCGATGGGAAAGCGTTTTTGACCACTGGTCATCGTGGTCAAACGCTGCCCTTTTCGGATCGATTCGGGAAGGTCTTTATCGTACCACTCGGACATCTGCGGCTTGTAATCGAACAAGTCCATTTGTGAGGGGCCGCCAACCATGTGAAGGTAGATCACACGTTTCGCTTTCGCCGCAAAGTGTGGTAGACCGATTTCGGGCGAGGCAGATTTCGCAGCGGCTGCAGTTCGACCGAACGTTCCGCCGAGCAAGGTCGCCAATGCTGCTCCACCGAGAAGATGTTTTCCTCCGGCAAGAAAATGACGGCGTGTTTGCAGATTTTTGAATTGTTCAAACGGATTCATGTTCGGTCTCTGTTTGGATGTCGCGGTAAGCGGGCTTACTTGGTGAGCACTTCATCGAGATTGAGAAGCTGGTTGCAGATCATGGTCCATGACGCGAGCTGTGCCACGTCGACGCTGCTGTCTTGTGGTGCCTCGCCAACGGAAATGACTTTTTCCGCATCGCCTCGATTTTCAAGGTAGAAGTCCTGAAAAGCGTTCAAGTCATCTTCAATGATGGCAACTTCTTGCTGGGAGAATGGTCGGCAGACGGTTCGTGCTGCGATGAAATTCAAGGTGGCGTTTTGATCGCCGCCACCTTCCTTGATCGCATTCTGAGCCAGCACTCGTGCGGCTTCGAAAAACTGCGGATCGTTCAGCGTCACCAGAGCCTGCAGAGGCGTATTGGTTCGTTCACGGCGAACGGTACAAACTTCGCGGTTGGGTGCATTGAAAGCTTCCAGATTTGGAGGTGGGCTCATCCGTTTCCAGAAGTTGTACAGGGATCGGCGATAGAGTTTTTCACCTTTGTCCTGAACGTATTTGCGAGTGTCGCCGCCGGGCAGGCCAACGATCTCCCAAAGATTTTCAGGTTGATAGGGACGCATGCCCGGACCAAACATTTTGTCCTCCAACAAACCGCTGGCATGCAACGCGTAGTCGCGAACCATCTCTGCGTCCATGCGGAAACGAGGGCCTCTGGAAAGCAGCGAGTTGTCGCGATCCTTTTCCAAATTTTCTGCCGTCACAATCGCAGCCTGACGATAAGTCGAGCTCATCAGCATCTTCTTGAACAGGCGTTTCACATCCCAGCCCGATTCCTGGAAGTCGACCGCCAACCAGTCCAGCAGTTCCTGGTTGGAAGGCGGCGTCCCCATGACCCCAAAGTCTTCCGAGGTCGCGACGATACCCTGTCCAAAGAGTTCCTGCCAAAAACGATTGACGGTGACTCGGGCTGTCAGAGGGTTGTTCGAGTCCACGACCCACTTTGCCAAGCCCAGCCGGTTGTTCGGGGCACCCGCCGGGAGAGGATGCAATGCCGAAGGTGGCGCAGCCGTGACTTCTTCCCCAGGTTTGTCGTAAGCACCTCGCATCAGAATTGCGGTCATCGGCGTCGAGTTCATTTTCTCTTTTTGAATCAGCGTGATGGGAGTGCGCCGTTCGATTTTGTCTTTCTTTTTTTCCAGGTCGGCAACAGCACTGGTTAGCAACGGATACTCTTGATCCATGTTTTGCAAATAGTGATTCTGTAGCGCGAGATTCTGTTGCTCCGATCTTTCGTCCGCTCCGATCGACAGCAACGATTCGATGTAGTCGCCGCCTGCTGATTTGACTTCGGCTGCAGAAAGTTCGGTTTCGTATACTCGTACATCCTGCACCATACCTTCTTTGAACGCGGCACCAGAGCTGCGTTGCCCGACGCGAAGAGGCGTTTTTGTTTCCAGAGAAGCTTTTTCTTTCAGGGTATTGGACTCGACAACGGTCTCTTGAGCCACGCCATCAACATAGATGCGAATGCCTTCGGGTTTTCGCGAGCCATCGTACGTCACAAAAACGTGCTGCCACTGTTTGTATTTCAGGACCGGTTTCTTCGTTACGACCTTCATCGCGTTGTTTGGCCAACTGTCGATGATGTGAGCCGCGATTTGGTCATTTTGCTGATAAAGATCCCAACCGCGATGTGCCTTGCCAACATCCATCTTGGCGATGATCCCTGCGCCGCCAAGCTTCTTGGGTGAATTGATCCATGCTCCGTAGCTAAACGGTTTCTCAAAGGAGAAATCAGGTACAGGTGGCAATTCAATCGTCTTGCCTTGCTTGAGGATCGCGGCTGGACCAATCTTTCCATCTTCTTTCCACTCAAGAACGCCAGTCGACTTAAGGTTGCCGCCCGCTCCGTCGTTCAGTGCTGCTCGAAGAACAAGTCCATCAGCCACAGCATTTGCTTCGTCGGATGGTTTGTCGACCGAAAGCGTGTTGATCCATGTTTCGAATTTGAGCTTGGAAGATTTTCGATAGTCGTCGACGTTCGATTTGGCGGCAGCGATTTCGGTACTGAGCTGCTCCAGTTTTTTTCGATCCTCTGGCGAGTAGACTTTGATCGTTTCGCTTTTGCCGTCTTTGACGTTTCCGTCCTTCGCCGGTTCGGTCGTATTTCGGAAATAAGCCGCCAGTGCGTAATAATCCTTCATCGAGATCGGATCGAATTTGTGGTCGTGGCACTGGCAACAATTCGTGGTCAGACCAAGATAAACCCAGCCAAACGTTTGGACTCGGTCGGCGGAATAGATCGCCCGGTTTTCTGCATCAATCGTGCCGCCTTCGTTGGTGGTCATGTTGCAACGTTGAAACCCGGTCGCGACCAGTTGCTCTGTTGTTGGGTTCTCCAATAAGTCGCCCGCAAGTTGCTCGATCGTAAACTGATCGAACGGTTGATTTTTGTTGAAAGCTTTAATCACCCAATCACGATAGGGCCAGATTTCGCGGTAGTTGTCGTAATGCATCCCGTGAGTGTCAGCATAGCGTGCGGCGTCAAGCCAATATCTTCCCCGGTGTTCACCCCATGAAGGGCGTTGCATCAAATTGTCGATCAAGTCAGAAACCGCTTCATCGCCGCGGTCGAAAAAATCACGCTTGAACGATTCGATTTCTTCGGGAGTTGGAGGCAGGCCAGTTACGTCCAGGGTGATTCGGCGCAGCAGTGTCGTCGCATCGGCCGGTTCTGCGGGTGAAAGGCCTTCTTGTTCAAGCCGCGAAAGAACGAAACTGTCGATCTCGTTTTGCACCCAATCGGCATTTTTCGGAGCCGGAATCGTTTGCTTCTGAGGAGCCACCAAAGCCCAGTGTTTGGTGTATTCTCCACCTTGGTCGACCCAGCGTTTGAGTAAATCTTTCTGATCGTCGCTGAGTTTTTTGTGTGATTCAGGCGGCGGCATGATCACTTCGGGATCTTCTTCATAAAGACGTTCCACTAGCGAGCTGCTGTCGGAATCGCCTGGAACAAGGGCTCCCGAATCGATGGCAGATTCGCGTACGTCCAGTCGCAAGTCCGCCTGCCGCGAGGCTTCATCAATTCCATGACACGCGAAGCAATTTTCCGCGAGAATCGGTTTGATTTCTTTTTCAAAACTGACTCCCTCTTCCGCTTGGGAAACGTTGAGAAGCCAAAAGAAGCAGAATGTGACGACGGCAATTCCAGACAAACGGTTCATGAAAATAACAGGCGAAACAAGTGGCAGATAATTCAACGGATTTCCGGGTTGAAACTTCGAGCATGGATCTCAGGAGTCTTCTACAACATTCTACTAAACCGCAAGTCATCGTTTGGGTTTCGGGTAATAGCTTTCAGTTAAAGCCCTAAATTGTCGCAGTTGAATCTCGGATTTACACGCAATTTAAGGGGTGGATCGCCTGACTGGGTTTATCCCGGATTATTCACGATGCGTGGGCGTCGACATTGAGAAAGCTTGATTCATTGGGGTATTGCTCCAGGTTTGTGGTTCCGACAGGTCACCCACGACGTGAAATTGACGAACTTGCAAAACTTGCCTACGCGTCCAGAGAATCGCTTCAAAGGGCAAACCAGACGCCTGTCGTCGTGAATAATTCCGGTTTATTTCTCCGCTTCTTTTTTGCGGAAACCATTGAAGCTGTAATTGCTGATTTGGCAAAGCTCGCCTTTTGGAAACAGAGGCAAGATCGATATTTCCTTGTCCTGGCGATAGATGAAAGCCAGTGAGGAATCTTCCAGTCTTACATCGACCAATGGAAACCAGAGGCTCTGCCGCAATGATCCAACGGAATAGTCGACCTTGATTTCATAGTCGGTCACCGAGCCGCCATTTTCCAAAATTTCGACACCGAGCAATTTTCCAGCGTTCTGCTGTTTCCACCATTGGGAATCATCTTCCTTGCCGTCGGCTGATGCAAAGTACAGGTATTCTGCGTCCTTCTCTTCAGAAGGGAACTGAGGAAGTTGTGCCCGATCGCCTTTGTCGATCCAGTTAGAAACGTCCCGGATCAGCAGGTCCTTGGCTGGCGAGTGTGCGGCAACGCAGTCGTCGCCGGCAAGCTTTAAAAGTGATGTTGGTGATTCGAACTTTCGCATAAGGTCACTGTTTGAAAAATTGCGGTAGCCAACCGTCAGCACCCACTGATGTTTTGGCAATGGGTCATTAGCCTGCGGGTAGCTGCGTTTCAGTGAGCCATTTTGGCAGCAAACAAAAATGAAATCTTCACCATCCCATGCGATCCTCTGTTCGATTCTTCCATTCGAATCAATGGCATCGCCAGCGCCTCGCTCGATAGTTTTGAACTTCAGATTCGGGATTATTTGCTCAATCTGTTCGACAACCGAACCAACTTTGGGCTTATTCTGATACAAAAACTGAAGTTCGGTTGCTCTGCAGTACGAAATCGATCTTGGGTTCTGTTCTCGAAAGGCTTTAAGATTTTCATCTGAAAAATATCGCGACAGTCGAGGTTGATTCATGATTTCGTAAGCGGTGAATCCATTGTCAGATTTCCTCCAGCGTTCAAGGATCTTCAGGCTTTCGGTGTCGTCATTCTTCTGCATCGCCATGGAAAGACTGACAATCTCACTTGGTGTAAATTCGGAATGCGTTGAAATTTTCTTGAGCCAGTTCTCTGCCGCGTTCAGTTTGCCAACGGCCAGCAGTCGACGAAGGGAAGCCGTATAGAAATTCTCCAGGACGTATCGCGAAACAGCCGAATCTTTCATGTTGAGTTCACGAACTGATTTCTCAAGAAGGTCATCGTCACGAGTTGCCAATGCGAATTGCCCCAACCATAAAGACTCGTTGCCGGAATCACCTGTTGCTGCCGCAAGGAACTGACTCAATCGCTTGACTCGTTTTCGATCTTGTGCCTTCGCCGCTCGCAGCAGTGCTGACGAAAAAATGGAAGCAGTCCGGGTTTTCTCCTCACCCTTTGGACGATCGGCAATAAACATTGGAGCCCACGCCAATCGAGCCTTTTGCAGCTCATGCATGCTCATTTCCGAAAGGAAATTCAAAAGGAGACTGCGAGCAACATAGTAAGTCTCCAAATCCGAAGTCACAAATTTCTTCAGTCGAAGAAACGCCTCCAAGCGGTCGCCATTTGCCCAGTCCACGATTGAGCGACTTTTGAAAATGTCATTTTCCGCTTTCAGTTCTGGGTTCTTCTTTGTTTCCGATTCGTGGATTTTCAGAAGTGAACGATGCGACTGAACGTCATCGTCGTCGATCATGGAGGAAACCGATTCCCATTTTGGCCCTTCCGATTCGCTTACAAAACAGGCCTCTTTGATTCTTCCCAAATCGACCAGAGAATTTCGCCAGTACGCATTGATTCGACGTTCGAGGTCTTTCTTGGATTCGGAATCAAGGTTGGAGTCCGTCTCGATCAACGGCAGCGAATTTCGTAATTCGATTTCGGCCAGGCTATATTTCCCATTGGCCCAAAGAGACGCGCCGTAGGCAAATTTTGCAAACGCGCTCTCTGGATGTGATTTGCAAAATGTAGACGCGACTGACTCCATCTGGTCGTTGTCAGTGTTCATGTCACCAGCAAACTGTGCGTCAGCGAATACTTTCATCGCTTCGATCGGAAACGGAATCTTTTGAAGCGCGATATCGACCCTGCCAATCGTATCCATCGCGTTGACATACTCGTCCTGCAAACGGAGTTTCTCATCCCGGGAATCCGCAGCACTCAAAGCCAGCATGTAGTTGTTTGCGACTGCCGAAAAATCATCCATCGTGTTTGCGAGGCTTGCCTCGGCTTCAAATGCAAGAGCCGCATCACCTGAGTCTTCTTTGACGATTGAAATCAGTTTTTCTGCGATCGCACGGTCTTCATAGGTGTACAGTTGCGAAAGTGATTCACGAAGAAAAGCATTAAATTTCGGCAGCGTTCCAGCGATTCCGACGATGCGATCGGCTGTTTCTTCATCCATCAGGGTTCGTAGCCGTCTTGGCAACGTGCGGTCTTCTGGGAATGTGTTTGCCAAAGTTTCAAGCGCGTTGATCGCCTCGGTTTTGCGATCGAGGCTGGCAAGGATCTCCGCTTTCAAGCTCATCGCTTGCGGGGTAAACCCAAGGATCTTTAAGTATTGATCGATATGTCGGATTGCTTCATCAGGGCGATCCATCGCTTGGTGGCATTGTGCCAAACGGTAGAAGATCCCCGGTGCTCTTTCAGGGTTCCGCGCTTTGTTAAGGGTGTCGATAGCTTCTTTGGTATAGCCAGCAACAATGTAGGCGTTTGCTATTCTTAAAAGGGAGGAGGGCCGCACCCTTTTGTCGACGTATGTTGAGATACCATCCAGTTTCTGCTTGGCGCTATCGTCGTCTCCATTGCCCGAATCAACTTCGGCATCGTAACAGGATTGATGCAGGTCATAGTAATTCTGCAGCGTGTTTCCGTTTTGATCGATGTCGAAAAGTACGGCATATTCAGTGGCTTCCGAGATTCCGTGATTGAGTTTTTCCCAGTCGGAAATCTTCCAGCGGCTTTTGTCACGTTTGACCCAAAACCGGATCGGAACATTACTGTTGTAGCTGTTGTCATCCCAGGCATAGAGATACACGAGGAATTCGTTAGCTGGTGAATCCCCCAGTTCTTCGATGGAGATGATGTGAAAGTTGTCATACCATTCCGGCCCGCTGGTCACATCCCGGAAGTCAGCACTCAGGTTTCGTCGGGTTGGGAGATTAAGTTTGAATTGCTGCGATCGATCCATTTGATCAAAGAAAGCTTCTTGATCGATCCGTTTGTAGGCAGCGGTTAGATTTTCGTTTCGAAGATCGTCGTACATTCCGCGAATCATTGATTCGATCGCCTTGACCGTCGCGGTGTCGACTTCGATAGAAGGATCTTTCAGCGTGTTTCGAATGCGTTCCCAACGAGTATCTTTCAGTTGGATGGGACTCACGAAGTCTTTTTCGTAACGAGCTTGTGTGCTCGCGTAATGAGTCCAGCCAAACCACGCGGTGGCCACAATCACGGAGAGAAACAGAATCGCAAAAACGCTCATGATGCCAAGCACGATCGCAATCTTGCCAAGGTCCGATCGGACAGGTTTCGCGTTGGTGTCGACGACTTGAGCGACAGGAATATCTTCCTGATCAGGTGAATGGAAGTTCATTGAAACGAAAAGTAAATTGAATGAAAGAGCGATACACCCTTGATCTTACTTCCTCGACCGTCGGAAGTGAGTGTCTTGCCCTGCTTACAAAAAAACGCGGGCCCACTGGCCCGCGTTGCGATTGAGTTTCAAGTTGTTTAAAACGGCGTTTTGCGTCAAGTTTTCGAGAGCGAAAATTGACCGACCATTAGCCAGACGGCCATGAAGCCGACGGCAATAATTGAGTGTAGGTATTCGAATGGCATGGATCTGTTCCTCCAAAGGTACGAAACGATCCCTCCGTGAGAATTTTAGTGCACATCCATGCTCTTTCGGTATCGACCTCTCACGAAACAATTCTGGAAGAAAATATCTTGTAGCATTCAGCTTTCGCCAACCGTCGAAGTTTTGCCAACAATGGAAGTTTCTCCATTCCGTACAATTGGAATGCACTGTATCGAGACGGAATCGTCGTGCCGACGTGAACCAACAGGGCGAGAAACGCTCTCCTTAGTAGCTCGCCTCTCCGAGGCGTTTTTACTTGACAAACGCCCAGGAGAGCCAAGCTGCTTATTGGCAAGCTAGATTATTTTGGCAGTCCGACTTTTAACCGGAATTATTCACGACGACAGGCGTCTGGTTTGATGTTTGAGGTGATTCTCCTGAAGTGGCGACAGTTTTTGCAGATTCACTAATTCACTTCGCGGGTGAACTGTCGAAACCACCAACTTGAAAGATGCGCCCAATCAAAACAAACCTTCTAAATTTTGACGCCCACGCATCGTGAATAATCCGGGTTTAAATGCCCTTGAAGCAACGCTCTTGATCTAAGAATCGCCACAGGCATCCGGGATCACATGTAGTAGATCAGCAGGAACACGCCCAGCAAAACCGCTGACCAGAAAGCCATTGTGTTCGTCGCCCACGGGCGTCCAAAGACTCCACGTTCGTTGAAGAACTTGCCGCAAGCCGCGATCGCTGTACCGATACCTCCGACGGCCACCGCTCGCCAAGCCCCATCCGCTTTCTGGATCGCTCCACCAAGTCCGAGAACGCCTGCCGGCAAAAGCCGACGGTAAATCCAGTCGGTATCAAGATTGACAGCCCGTTCTTCATCCGGATACAGCTTGGTTTTCATCAGGAAAACGAAAGCAAGCACCGCAAACATTAGCAGTTGTAACTGCATCACAACGTGCGGCGTCGTGTAAGGTTTGTAAGCGGCAACATGTCCGTGTCCATCATCCGTCATTGGCATCGACGGAAGCAGTTCGTAAAGCTTCCAGTAAAACACGCCCAGCCCAACACACATCGCGGCAGCCATTCCCATCGCGATCAACATGTTAAGCGGAGCTTCTTTGACACGCTTGCCAGAATCGTGAGCGAAAAAGGCGAAGAACGGAATCTTGATCCCGGAGTGTTCCATCACGCCAGCCGACGCAATCAGCAACACGATCCAAACCCAAAACAGATGGGCTTCGCCAGCCGCAGTGATGATCATCGACTTACTGATAAATCCGGACAGCAGCGGAAATCCGGAAATCGAACCCGCTCCAATCATGCAGAACCCGGTCGTCCACGGCATCGATTTGTGCAAGCCACCCAACTCGGTCGCTTTGCAAGTTCCGACCCGGTGCATCACTGCCCCCATCGACATGAACAAAAGCGCTTTGTAGATAATGTGGCAAAATGCATGAGCGGCCGCTCCGTTGATCGCCAGTTCGGATCCGATACCGATTCCGACGACCATAAACCCTAGCTGGTTGTTCAGGCTGTAAGACAGGACTCTGCGAAGATCGTTTTCGATCACGGCAAACACGATCGGGAAAAGTGTCATCACACAGCCGATCCAGATCAGCATTTCAGTTCCAGCGAATCCGCGAGCCAACGAATAGATCGCCAGTTTCGTTGTGAAAGCGCTCAGGAAAACGGTTCCCGTTACCGTGGCTTCGGGATAGGCGTCCTGAAGCCAGTTGTGCAAGAATGGAAAAGCGGCCTTGATCCCAAACGCAATCAAAATCAGCATCGTCGAGATCGGCATGACACCACCGTCAGGCACCGTCATTTTCTCGAAAGTCAGCGAGCCCGTCTCGCCCAATCGCATGATCGCTCCGGATAGCAACAGCACTCCAGACGTCACCTGGATGATCAGGTATCGCATCCCGCATTTGAAAGCTCGACTGCTTCCGCTGGCCCAGATCAAAACAACGCTCGACAACGCTGTCAGTTCCCAGAACACAAACAGCGTCACAAGGTCGCCAGCGCAGGCAGCGGCGATGGCTCCACCCGCATAAATCATCGCGGCGATGTGCTGTTTTGTATCTTGCACGTGCAAGGCGTAGATCGACGCCATGATGGCGGCAAGATGGAAAATGATTCCGAAGATGCGACTTAGACTGTCGATGCGAACCATGTTCAGCGTGTTGCCGAATAGCTCGATGTTGCCATAGTTTCCGTCCGGTGTCGCCCAAAAGACAAGCAAACTGACGATCGAAAGCGCCAACGCGCCCGCGGCTGCAAATCGCTTCGTCAAAAACGGAAGCAGTAAAGCGCCCAGCACCATGATGGTTCCGGGCGGCAGATGTTTGAGGCTATCGATCATAATAGTCCTCATCACGTTTAATGATCAGACGCAAAAACTTGCCCAGAAAAACAGCACCTACGAAAGCAAGAAATCCAAACCAGGCCTGGAACCCAAAGAAGTTTTCGTACTTGGGAAAGTGTGGATGATCATTCTCATAGAACAAATCCGCCAGAACCAGGCCGATGCAGACAATCACCAACCCGATGATCATCAAGCGGATGCTGGACGGTTTTTCGAACCAGCTTTGCTCGTGCGTCCCATGTTCGTTTTCGTTTACTTTGACGGTCATCTTTGAGTCACCTCCGCTGCAGAGGTCGTGATCGGTAGCAATATTTCATAGATCGATTCGGCAAAGAAAAACAGCAGCACACTGCCGACGGCCGTGACACACAGCGGAATCACGCACATCATCGGTGCTTCTTTAAACTTTTGCGGTTCGGTCCCTTTCGGAGTCAGGAAAGCCTGAATCGGAATCGGCACCAGATAGGCGATGTTCAACAGCGAGCTGATCATCAGTGTCGCCACCAGAAACAACATGCCTCGATCATAAGCACCCACTGCAAGGAACCACTTGCTCCATGCTCCTCCGCCCGGTGGCAAGCCAATGATGCTGATGCTGGCCAGTAGGAAAGCTCCAAACGTGAACGGCATCGCTCGGCCCAGCCCACGCATATCGCTAATGTTCGCTTTATGAGCCCCGACGTAAATGGCTCCGGCACAGAAGAATAGAGTGATCTTTCCGACCGCGTGCATCGCAATGTGCATGCCGCTTCCAACGATGCTTCCCGAAGTTGCAAGTGCCGCGCCAAGCGTGATGTAAGCCAGTTGACTGACCGTCGAATAAGCCAGCCGCGCCTTCAGATTATCTTTGGTCATGGCGACCAGCGAGCCAATTAGAATTGAAGCTCCTGCGACGTAGCACAGCCATTCGCTGATTCCAGAATCTCGAACAAGGTCGTAGCCGAAAATGTAAACCACGATCTTCAATACGCTGAACACACCGACTTTCACGACCGCCACCGCATGCAAAAGTGCGCTCACCGGAGTCGGCGCCACCATCGCGGCAGGCAGCCAGCGGTGAAACGGCATCAACGCCGCTTTGCCGATTCCGTAAGCGAACAATCCCAGCAGCACCGCCAGAGGAAGTTTGCCGATTTTGTCCGCATCGTAGGCAGCCGAAAGGATGCCTCCCGGTTTGAAGTCAAGCGTACCCGCGAGGTGCCAGGTCCACACGATCGCTAACATGAAAAACGCAACCGAAGTCGAAAGCAGGATTCCGAGATAGACTCGTCCGCCCGCGCGAGCCTTTTCGTCGCCGTTGTGCGTCACCAGTGGATAGGTCGAAATCGTCATCACTTCATAGGCCACGAACAGCGTGAACAGGTTGCCTGCAAAAGCAGCCGCCAACGCCGCGAAGATCGCGATCGCAAAACAGGTGAAGAATCTCGTTTGATTGATTTCCTGATGGCCACGCATGTAGCCAATCGCATAGACCGTCGTCAGAATCCATAACCCTGAAGCGATCAGAGCGAACATCATTCCCAGCGGTTCGACCGTGAATGAAATCGTGAAACCGGGGATCGGTTCGCTTAGCGTCCACGTTGGGCGTGCTCCTGCGAACACGTGTTCTGCCAGTCGGCAATTCATCCCAAACAGAATGATGGAAACGCCGATCGAGCCGCCTTCGCGGAGGTCCGGAAACTTGCCGAATACAACAACCCAAATCGCAGCCACCAACGGCAACAGCATCGAAATCCAGATCATGTTCTCAGGAGTCATCACTTTCCACCTCCTGACTCGCCACCGTGGAAAATAAACTCAGCCGCCTCCGCAGCAATCCCGGCCGACCAATCCGTCCAGCAGCCAAACACGATCGTCGCCGCGATCACCACATATAAAGGGACCAACATCGACATGGGCGCCCGTTTCGCTTTCTTCGCCGCTTCCGATGGCTCGGCGAAGTAAAGCACTTCGACGACTCGCCAAACGTAAACCAACGCCAGCAAAGAGCTCACCAACATCAACGCTGCAACTGGCCAACGATCCGCTTCGAAGGAACTCGTAAGCAGATACCATTTACTGACAAACCCGGCAGTCAGTGGAACACCGATCAGTCCAAGCCCGCCGATCGCAAACGCGAGCGAAGTCCAGGGCATCGTCGTTGCTGCACCACGCATGTCTTCCAGCTTCACCGATCGCAATCGCAGCGCGAAACAGCCCATCGCCATGAACATCCCGCCTTTGATTAGGGCGTGATTGAACATGTGCAGGATCGCCGCGGTCAATCCACCTGTGCTGACCAAGCCAATTCCCAGCAGCATGTATCCAATCTGACCGATACTCGAATAGGCCAGCAACCGTTTGATGTTGTCCTGATAAATCGCTGCAGTAGAAGCAACAAAAATCCCGATCAACGACAGCACGATCAACGCCTCGTTCAGGGGCATCGTTTCGAACGCAAACTCAGGCGTAAAGATTCCAAACATCAATCGAATAAATGCGTAAACCGAAACCTTGGTCGCCGTCGCAGCGATGAAGGCAGTAACAACCGATGGAGCGTAGGCGTAAGCGTTCGGAAGCCATGTGTGCAGCGGAAAAACCGCCATCTTGATAAACAGCCCGATCGTCATGAACGCGAAAGCAACCAGCGTGGTTCGAGGTCCATGTTCAACATCCAGACGGCTGGCGATGTCGGCCATGTTCAGCGTGCCCGTCATCTGATACAGCAGTCCAATTCCGATCAGCAGGAACGTCGCTCCGATCGTCCCCAGAATCAGATACTGGAGTGCCGCCAGCGGTGCCCGGCGAGTTTTTCCAAGACTGATCAAAGCGTAAGAAGACAGCGAGCTAATTTCCAAGAACACAAACACATTGAACAGGTCGCCCGTGATGCACATGCCCATCAGACCCGTCAGGCACAGCAGGTAGGTCGCGTAAAACAGGTACTGTTTCGAGTATGGAATTTCATCATCGATCGACGCTTTGCCGTAAAGCAAAACGATGGCTCCCAGAGCCGACACAAACATCAGCACAAATCCGCTGAGTAAATCAACGACGTACTCAATCCCGTAAGGCGGTTTCCAGTTTGCGATTTCGTAATGGATTGGGCCCGATTGGTTGACTTGAACAAGGCAAGCGACGGCACAAGCGAACGTGGCCCACGTAACCGCCAGAGCGAACACGTAGGTCAGCTGTCGATGACCCAGCAAGATGCACAGCGGTGCCGCAATGAGCGGCATCACGATCATCAGGATCGGTAATTGAGAAGCGAAGTCGATCACGAGTTCAGATCCAATTCGAGAATTTCATCTTCTTCAATGGTTCCATAGTCTTCGCGAATTCGAACCGTGAGCGCCAAAGCAAGCGCTGTTGTCGCCACGCCAACCACGATCGCCGTCAGCATCAAAACGCTCGGCAACGGATTCGTGTAAAGCGTTTCTGCTGCGTGAGAAACCGCTTCATGAGCGTGCTCCTGCGCATCGACATGAGCGTGTGAAGCGGTCGCAGTTTCGGTGACGCTTTCCTCGAAGCCAACTAGCTGGATCTCTGGTTGGAAACTGTTCTGTAGCACGTTGCTCGCATGATCACCGTGTCCATGGCCATCGCCGTGATGATGAAGCTCCGATTCAGGCAGGATCGGAGCGCCTTTCCCGCCAGCGACTTTTCCCATCGTCACATACAGCAACACCACCGAGGTCTGAAAAATGTTCAGGCCGATGATCGTTTTGATCAAATTTCCTCTGGCGATGACCATGTAGAAACCGGTCATCATCAGGAAAATTACGATCCAGTAGTTGTACAACCCGAGGGCTTGTCCAAAATCCATTTTTTCGAGTTCGCGTTGTTGTGGTGAAAATTTACTATCGTTGAATCATGAACCCCGGTGGAAATCCGACTGGGGAGAACTGTCACTTCGTCCCGCTAACACCCGGGCTGGGGTCTCGCCCTGCAAATGCATAAAAAATCATGATCATCACGGCGGTCACAGTGATACCGACGCCAAGTTCGACAATGAAGATCCCAAGGTGCTGGCCAGAAGGCAGCCAGTCATGCGAGGCCAGTTCGTGGTTCAGTGTTTCGTAATTCAAAAAGTTGGCTTGCGTTGGCGGGTCGGAGACATGCTTCAGCGGCAACATCATCGTTGCGAAACCGGTGCCCGCGTAAATCAGCAACCCCAGCGCGATCAGCTTTTCAACGACTTTCGTAGGAGCCACCCGTTGAGCCGCTGGCAAACCATAGACCAGCCCGTAAAGGATGATTGCCGAAGCGAAAATGACCCCCGCCTGAAATCCTCCTCCGGGTCCAAAGTCACCGTGAAATTGAACGTACAACGCAAACAACAGGATGTACGGAATGATGATCTTCGTGATGACACGAATGATTGGGAACGAGACCATGATTACTTGCGCCCCTTCTTCTTTTTGGACGCAGCCTGCTTTTCACTTTCTTTCTCTTCATCGCTTTTGCGAAGGATCAGCAGCACGGCGATACCGGCGGTGAAAATAACGGCCGTCTCGCCGAGAGTATCGTAGCCGCGATAGCTGGCCAAAACCGCAGTCACCACGTTCGGCAAGCCGTGCATGTCGCCAATCGACTTTTCGACAAACGAAGGATCAGGGTACGTTTGAATCGGAGCGTTCGGATCGCCATAAGCCGGCATGTCAAAGGTGCCGTAGATTAAAGCGGCGCCCGTAATTCCGACAACGATCAACGGCATGATCGAAAACTTGGCTGGTTTTTCAGTCTTGCCCGTTAGAGCAAGCGTGCCCAACATCAGCACCGTTGAAATTCCCGCACCGACTGCCGCTTCGGTAAACGCAACGTCAGGAGCATCCAGAATCAGCATCCAGCTCGCGCCAAGGAAGCTGTAAATCCCGGTAAACATAACCGCCGCCCAAAGATCACGAATCCGCGCAACAGCGACCGCGGTTACAGCAAGGAGTGCAAGGATTGGGATGACGATCAGGATCATGAATTCAAAATTTCGTTGTATTGAAGATCAATATGATGAGACAAGGCTCAGGTGTTCTCTGGATGTTCCTAGGTTCGATTGGTTTCGTAAGTGTCAATTTCCAGTTCCGGTTTGACGCCCTGCGACCATGCTGAACGAGCCAGCGCGTGGCAGGAAGATGGACTCGCTACCATCAGGAAGAACAGAATCATCAGCAGTTTTGCCAAAATGAATCCATTCAAGATTTGAAAACACAGCCCGATCAAAATCAGCGCCGCGCCCAATGTGTCCGTAATTCCACCGCCATGCAAACGGGAATAAAACTCGGGCATCCTGACAATGCCGATGCCACCCACGATCGCGAAAAAAGAACCCGACAGCAAAAACACCCACGAAATGATGTCCAGCAACAAAGTCATGCGGAAGCCTCCGTGTGCTCTGATTCGGATTCGCCAAAGTAACCAAGCTGAGAAAATCGCAACAACGCGACCATGCCAATAAAGTTCATCAAACTGTACAGCAACGCCACGTCAATGAAATCCTGTCGCCCTGTCAGAAAACTGACGACACAGATCAGCAACACCGTCTTGGTACCGAACATGTTCAAAGCCAAAACCCGGTCGAAAACCGTTGGGCCGAACATGGCGCGAATCAGTGCCAGCGTCATCGTGGCTAAAATCGCCAATGCACACGCAATGTAGCCGTAGTCCATGAACTCATGTTCCATCAGGATTGCTCCTGAATCTGAGTTCCTTCAAGTTCACACACCCGTCGCGACATATCGCCTGAAAGATCTTCTTCGGCGCCTTCAAACGACAATGCATGGACGAGGATTCGATCGTCTTCCAATTTCACCGAGACGGTACCTGGCGTCAGCGTAATGGAATTGGCAAGAACGACTTTTCCGAGCGACGTTTTCTGATCGGCACTGACTTCGATCATGTTTCGCTTCAGGTTCATGTCTTTCGAGAGGATCATTTTTGCGACATCAATGTTGGAAACGACGATTTCCTTTGCCAGATACGGCAAGTACGAGGGCAAGGATCGCAACCCCAACGCCAGCGGAGATCCTTCCTCATCGTCCACGCCCATGCGGTGCGAAATCCAAAGGCTCAGCAAGACTGACAGCCCGCCAAGAATCAGGATGAAGGGCATCGTTTTGCCCGACCATAAAAACCAGACCGGAACCAGCGTGATGCAGAGGGTCAAGGTGTACTTCATTGAGCAGTAAGCTGAAAAAAATAACGTGGAACGCGATGAGTATATCCTGCGCAGCGACTTCCAAGAACCCGTCCGTTTCAGTGCTGTCGCGTGTTATGTCTTCGGCATCGGATAAGGACGCACTGGCCCAAAACGCAAATTACCTATCTTCCAATCGATTCAAATAGGGAATCAGTTTTGGTTGAAATGGTCCGTTGGGGGAGACCCGCGTTGACGCTGCTGTTCAGGTAGTTTGGGAAGAGTTGGCGTCGCTGGTGCAGCTGAAAATGAAGTCCGGATAAGCTTTTGCTTTCGACGGATAAGTTTTTACTTTCGACGAATAGCCTCAGCTTTCGATCATCGAAAAGGACTTCGTTATCGCTAACAGCAGTGGTATTCTGCCGACATCGCTGAGGAAAACGTTTGCAGATTCGCCCGAGAAGCCGGTTGCGGGCTCGAGCTGCGAGCCAATCCGACGATTTAATAGGCCAGTTCGTTCATTCAGGCCGCGCGGCGAATGTCGCGAGGCGATTGACTCAATTCTGCAGGAATCGA